>NZ_MLYP01000039.1 GCF_001866645.1 Streptomyces colonosanans | reverse complement strand
GTTCCCGCTCTCGCGTTTCCCTTTCCGGCGGTTCTGACTCTATCAGATCCTTTCGGGCCTGATTCCCGGTCAGCGGGGCTTGTCTTCCCGGCTGTTGGGCCGTTCCGACGTCCCAAACCTTAGCGGATCTCTTCCGCGATTCCCAATCGAGTGGATCTGGGGTCGCCGAAAACCGAATCGAATTGAATTCGAGCATGCCGAATTCAGCCCGGTTGGGTGATCATGCTGAGTGGCTTGGTTGCCGCTACTGCGGCAGATCTGCTGCCGCAGAACCAGTACGGCTCCGTGACAACCCGGAGAACTTTACGGATCGGCGGGTGGACTGTCAAGCCTTCCCAGGGTGACGTGCCGGCAAACCGCCGAGGGCGTCAGTCGAGGTCGCTGAGCCGGCCACCCGCGTCCGGCTGGGCATGCTCCACTCGGCGCAGCAAGCGCGTCAGTGCCTCACCCAGGACGACGCGCTCCTGCGGGGCAAGGTCCTGGAGGAGGTCCTCCTCGAACACCGTGGCCAGACGCATGGCCTCCAGCCACTTCTCGCGGCCCTCGGCGGTCAGCTCGACGATCACACGGACACGGTTGGCCTCGTCGCGCTCCCGGGTGACCAGTCCTTCACTCACCATGCGGTCGATGCGATGGGTCATCGCGGCCGGCGTCAGACCGAGCCGCTTGGCCAGCTCGCCCGGCCCCATGCGGTAGGGGGCGCCCGACAGGACCAGCGCCTTGAGCACCTCCCACTCGGCGTTGCTGATGCCGAGCGCGGCGGTCTGGCGGCCGTAGGCGACGTTCATACGGCGGTTGAGACGGGACAGAGCCGAAACGATCTTCTCGACCTGGGGGTCCAGGTCCCGGAACTCGCGCTGGTAGGCGGCGATCTGTTCTTCGAGGGTCGGCTCGCTGACGCCGTATGTGTCGCCCATGGCCGCAGTATGGCATGCGCTCGCTTGGCGTTGAAGTCCTTCAAGGTGTACTGTTTAGGATCTAACTTTAGCTTCGAAGTCTTCAGGGTTAACCGCTTCAGGGGTAGGACGTCACGCCCGGCCCCGGCGGCCCCTCTTCCTAAGGCAGGTGAACGTGACCAGGGCAATGGGCGCAGCGATGCGCCGGATTCATGTGGGCAACGCACTCAGCGCGTTCGGCCTCGGCTTCACCGTCCCGTATCTGTACGTCTATGTGGCGCAGGTGCGGGATCTCGGTGCCGTGACAGCGGGTCTCGTACTCGCCGTCTTCGCCGTGGCCGCGCTGGTCGTGCTGCCGTTCGCCGGGCGGACCATCGTCCGGCGCGGCCCGCTTCCGGTGCTGCTCGCCTCGCTGGTCACCGCAGCCGTCGGCGCGCTGAGCCTGGGGCTCGCGAGCAGCGCGCAGACCGCGCTGCTGTCTGCGGCGCTGCTCGGCGCCGGGCAGGCCGTGATGCAGCCGGCGCTGGCCACGATGATCGTGGACTGCTCGACGGCCGAGACGCGGTCGCGGGCGTTCGCCATGCAGTTCTTCCTGCAGAACCTGGGCCTCGGTGTCGGCGGGCTGATCGGCGGCCATCTCGTCGACACCTCACGCCCCGCATCCTTCACGCTGCTGTTCGCGATCGAGGCGGCGATGTTCCTGCTGCTCGTCGTGGTCATGTCGACCGTGCAGACGCCGCGCGCTCCGAAGATCGGGGACGCCGCGCCCCAGGGCGGCGGGACCGGCTGGAAGCAGTTGCTGGGCAACCGGGCGATGGTGCAGTTGTGTGTGCTGGGCTTCGTGCTGTTCTTCGCCTGCTACGGGCAGTTCGAGTCGGGGCTGAGCGCCTACGGCGTCGAAGCGGCCGGGATCTCGACGTCCACGCTGGGTACGGCGCTGGCGGCCAACACGGCAGTGATCGTCGTCGCGCAGTTCGCGGTGCTTCGGTTCGTGGAGCGGAAGAAGCGGTCCCGGGTGATCGCTGCCGTGGGGCTCATCTGGGCCGTCGCCTGGGCGGCCGCGGCGTACGCGGGGCTGGGGCACGGCAGCCGGACCATGGCGACCGCGGCATTCATCTCGACGTACGGGCTCTTCGGTCTCGGCGAGGCGATGCTGTCGCCGACGGTCGCTCCGCTGGTCGCGGATCTGGCGCCGGCGGGGATGGCGGGCCAGTACAACTCGGCCTTCGCCCTGGTGAAGCAGCTCGCCCTCGCGGTGGGCCCGGCCATCGGCGGTCCCCTGGCCGCGTCCCTGCCCGGCCCGTATGTCGTGACGTTCCTGCTGTGCTCGCTGGGCATCACGGTCCTGGCACTCAGGCTCGGGCGGCACCTCACGCCGGCGCAGGACCATCCGTCGTCGGCCAAGAGCCGGGTGGTGACGCAGGGGACGGCCGGTCTGCCGGACCCGGCGGAGATCAGCCCGTCCGGCGTGTGACGACGAGGCTCTTCGGGGCGATCGGACTTCCGGGGGCACAGCCCCCGGAAACCTCATGCCCCGTCAGCCGGCTGACCGCGGCAGCGTGAACTCGCACCACACCGCCTTGCCGCCTCCCGGTGTCCGCCGCGACCCCCAGTTGGAGGCGATGGTCGCCACGATCGCGATCCCCCGCCCCGCCTCGTCCGCCGGCTCCGCATGGCGGCGGCGGGGCAGGTGGTCGTCCCCGTCCGTCACCTCGATGATCAGGCGCCGGTCCGTGCGCCGCAGGCGCAGCCTCATCGGTGGTGTCCCGTGCTGCAACGAGTTCGCGACCAGCTCGCTCGTCGCCAGCACCCCCAGATCGTGCAGATCCGTCGGGAACCGCCAGCTCGTCAGGACGCCGGAGGCGAACGCACGCGCGCGGGGAGCCGCCTCCACCCCGCCGAGCAGTTCCAGGGCCGCGTTGCGGAAGAGGTCGCCGTCCGGGCCTGGGCGTGCCGGATGCTGGAGGACCAGGACCGCCACGTCGTCGTCGTGCCCCGCGGTGACGCCCGCGGAGCGGAGCAGGCGGTCGCACATCACCTGCGGCGTGCCCGTGGCACCGGCAAGCGCGCTCTCCAGGGCGGCGATGCCCTCGTCCAGGTCGGCGTCCCGGCGCTCGACCAGGCCGTCCGTGTAGAGGACCGCGGTGGAGCCGGGCCCCAGCGGCACCGAGCCCGACGTGTGCACCCAGCCGCCGGTGCCGAGCGGCGGTCCGGTGGGTTCATCGGCGCGCAGGACGTTGCCGTTCTCGTCGCACACCAGGATCGGGAGGTGGCCCGCGGACGCGTACACCAGCCGGCCCTCGTTCGGGTCGTGGACGGCGTACACGCAGGTCGCGATCTGGTTGGCATCGATCTCCGTGGCGAGGCCGTCGAGGAGCTGGAGGACCTCGTGCGGGGGAAGGTCGAGGCGGGCGTAGGCACGGACGGCCGTGCGGAGCTGGCCCATCACCGCGGCCGCCCGTACGCCCCTGCCCATCACGTCGCCGATGACCAGGGCCGTGCGGCCCCCACCGAGGGTGATCACGTCGTACCAGTCGCCGCCGACCGCGGCCTCCGTGCCTCCGGGCTGGTAGGTGGCGGCGATACGCAGGTCGTCGGGCTGCTCCAGCTCCTGGGGCAGCAGGGATCGCTGGAGGGTCACCGCGGTCTCGCGCTGTTCGCGCTCGCTGGCGCGCAGCCGTTCAGCGGCCTCGGCGTGGTCGGTGACGTCGGCGGCGAAGACGAGCACACCCCCGGCCGTGTCGTCGGGCATGTCCACCGGTGTGCACGTGAACGTGTACGAACGGCCGCCGGGCGCCTTGCGGGACTTGACCGTGCGCGGCCTGGAACTGCGCAGCACCTGGTCGAGGAGGGGGAGGAGGCCGAGTTCGTCCAGCTCGGGCAGTGCCTCGCGCGCGGGTTCGCCGACCGGGCGGGCACCGAAGGCCACCACATAGGCGTCGTTCACGTACGCGATGCGGTGCTCGGGGCCGTGCACCAGGGCGACGAGGGCGGGGACGCGGTCGAGGACCTCGCGTACCGGGAGTTCGTCGACGGCGGGCACGCTCGGCGTGTCGTCGGTGAGCCGTTCGCCACGGGCCGCGGGTACGGAGCCTTCCCCCCGCCGGTCCGCGGTGACCGCCTGTTCGGTCCGCGCTGCGGCGCGGCGCTGCGTTCCGGGGAGCCGGGCGCTCCAGCGCGTGAAGTTCACCGATTCCTTGCCTCGTCGTTGTCGTCTCCGGCCGGCTCCGGGGCCGGTCGGGGGTCCGGGGCCTGCCCCCGGGGTGTGCCGCAGTGGGAAAGCCTTGTGGATGCACCGGGGCGGGGGTCGGCCCGCCCAGGGTCGTGGACCAGTCTGGCCGACCGGACCGACATCCGTCAGACGCCTGTGCATCCGGCGGAGTTCCTGCATTCGGTCAGGACGACCCCTTCGGGTCTCCTGAAGGCTTTCCACCGGCCGCGAGTTCGAACTCCGCACGGGGATGTTCGAGCGATCCGAGAGAGACGACCTCCCTCTTGAACAGTCCCGCCAGGGTCCATTCGGCCAACACACGGGCCTTGCGGTTGAAGGTCGGTACCCGGCTGAGGTGGTACACGCGGTGCATGAACCAGGCAGGGTAGCCCTTCACCTTGCGTCCGTAGACGTGCGCGACGCCCTTGTGCAACCCCAGGGACGCGACCGAACCGACGTACTTGTGCGCGTACGTCTCCAGGGGTTCGTCGCGCAGCGCGTGCACGATGTTGTCGCCGAGGACCCTGGCCTGGCGGACGGCGTGCTGGGCGTTGGGGGCGGTCTCCTTGCCGGACTCCTCGGCGGTGACGTCGGGGACGGCGGCCGCGTCTCCCGCGGCCCACGCGTGCGTGACGCCGTCCACGCTCAACTGGGGGGTGCACCGCAGGCGTCCACGCCCGTTCAGCGGCAGGTCGGTGGCCGCGAGGACCGGGTGCGGTTTCACCCCGGCGGTCCACACGACCGTACGCGTCCGGAAGCGTGCGCCGTCGGACAGGACGGCGATCCGGTCGGCGCACGACTCGAGGCGGGTGTGAAGGCGCACGTCGATGTTGCGACGGCGCAGCTCGGTGACGGTGTACCTGCCCATCTCCTCGCCGACCTCGGGCAGGATGCGGTCGGAGGCCTCCACGAGGATCCACTTCATGTCCTCGGGTGTGACGTTGTGGTAGTAGCGCGCGGCGTAGCGGGCCATGTCCTCCAGTTCGCCGAGCGCCTCCACGCCGGCGAAGCCACCGCCCACGAAGACGAAGGTGAGGGCCGCTTCGCGGATCGCGGGGTCACGGGTGGAGGAGGCGATGTCCATCTGCTCGATGACGTGGTTGCGCAGGCCGATGGCCTCCTCGACGGTCTTGAAACCGATGCCGTGCTCGGCGAGACCGGGGATCGGGAGGGTGCGCGAGATGGAGCCGGGCGCCAGGACGAGTTCGTCGTAGGAGAGTCGTTCCCTGCTTCCGGTCTCCTCGGTGGCGAGCGTGGAGACGGTGGCGGTGCGCTTGGCGTGGTCGATGGAGGCGACCTCGCCGACGAGGACCTGGCAGCCTTCCAGGACCCGGCGCAGGGGGACGATCACATGGCGCGGCGAGATGGCGCCGGCCGCCGCCTCGGGCAGGAACGGTTGGTACGTCATGTACGGATCGGGCGAGACCACCACGATCTCGGCCTCGCCCTTCCTGAGTTCCGCCTTCAACTTCCGCTGCAGGCGCAGGGCCGTGTACAGCCCCACGTAGCCGCCGCCGACGATCAAGACGCGTACGCACTTGCGGGGTTCGGGGGCCATCGCCCGATGGATCGCAGCCGTCACCATCCCATGACGCACCCGTCGCTCAAGTTTGTCCACAGGCTCGGCAAATTGTGTGACTGGGCGAAGGTGGCGGCTGGGGTGGGCCGCTGTACCGGGGGACAGGGAAGGAGTGCAGGTCAGCGGGTGTGCACGGGGTGGCGGCAGGGGGCGTGATCAGGAGGTGGACAGCTCGTACTCCGATCGGGGGGCGCTCCGTGCGGAACCTGCCCCTTCTGAATTGACTCCGGCTCAACTATGTTCGTGTGTCGACGGGGTGCAGGGGGATGCGTTCGGCTGGTCCGCGACGGGCGGGCCCGGTCGCGCAACGACGCTTTCCACACGCTCCGGCTTCCGATGACGGGAAGTGTCTCCGGGGGGAGACGTCATTACCGGGGGATCGCTTATGCACATTCAGGACTCTCAGTGGTCATCCGCGTCCGCCGTGGCATCGGCCGGCGCGATGGGCGCGGCAGCGGAGGACGGACGCGGGGACGGCCCGCGGACGACGCCGCTGCGCGTGGACGCACAGCGCAATCTGGAACACGTACTGCGCGCGGCACGAGAGGTCTTCGGCGAGCTGGGGTACGGAGCGCCGATGGAGGACGTGGCGCGGCGCGCGAGGGTCGGCGTCGGCACCGTGTACCGGCGCTTCCCGAGCAAGGACGTCCTGGTGCGGCGGATAGCCGAGGAGGAGACCTCCCGGCTGACCGAACAGGCCCGGGCCGCGCTCGGCCAGGAGGACGAGCCGTGGTCGGCGCTCTCCCGCTTCCTGCGGATGTCGGTGGCATCGGGCGCGGGACGGCTGCTGCCGCCGCAGGTGCTGCGGGTGGGGGTCGTCGAGGAGGGATCCGAGGAGCCCCACGCGACGCCGGCACACGAGGCACGAGTGCCGCAGCAGCGGTCCCAGCCCGGTGCCGAACTGCGGCTGGTCGAGCAGCGACCGGAGCCTGACGACGCGGGCGCTGCGACGCTGCTGGAGGTCGTCGGGCAGCTGGTGGAGCGGGCACGCGCGGCGGGTGAACTGCGGGCGGACGTGACCGTGGCGGACGTACTGCTGGTGATCGCGACGACCGCGCCCTTGCTGCCGGACGCCGCGCAGCAGGCAGCCGCCTCGGCCCGGCTGCTCGACATCCTCCTGGAGGGCCTGCGGTCACGCCCGGCGTAAGGCGGGCGGGTATCCGAGACCCGGGGACCCTCCGCGGCGGCGGGTCCATCGGACGCGGAGGGTGCCCGGGCCGGTTCCGTCAGCTGGGGTGCGGCGTCCATGGCGCGGCGGAGGCGCAGGGCGGCCTCCGTGCGGGTGCGGATCGCCGCCGGCGGAGGGTCTCGGGGCGGGCCGTGGCGCCGCGGTCACTGAGGGCGGCAAGGGCGGGGCTGTCGGAAGTGGCGCCGGACCGTCTCCGGCCGCCCCCCGGCGAAGCGTTATGCCCCGGCGCCCAGCGCCCGGCCCCGCGCGGAGATCCCCGCCGGTACCGCGCGCGCTCGTGCGGGTGTTCCGGCCCAGCAGGTGCCCCGGCGGGCCAGCAGACGGCGCAGCCACAGTTCGACGGAGACCAGGTCCGCGAGGCCGTCCAGCGGGAGCGGTGCGCCCTCCGCGACGGCCCGGACCGCCTTGCGGACCACCCGGGCCTCGACCAGGCCCGCCTCCGCCAGCAGCGGTGTGCCGAACAGGGCGATCAGTGAGTCCGCGGCCGTCCGCAGGCCCGCACGGGCCACGGCGGCCGAGGAGCCGTGCGAGGGGGTGCCCCAGCCCGGGGGCAGACCGCCGACGCCCGCCCCCTCCAGGACCGTGCGCAGGATCGCGGCCCGCGCCCCCGGCTGCACCCGCAGCGCCTCGGGAAGCGCCCGGCAGGCGCGGACGACCTGGTTGTCCAGGAAGGGCGCGTGCAGCCGCTGGGAGCGGATCTCGGACGCCTGTTCAAGGATCCGGAGGTCCGCGGCGTGCCGGGCGAGGGCCGCCCGCGCACGGAAGTCGCCCGGGCGCTGCCCGGGACCGACCCCCGCCCGGCCTACGGCCCCTTGGAGACGAACTGATACTTCAGCGAGGGCCTCACCGGTCAGCCAGCGCGCCGCCGGCCCCGGTCTGGCCCAGGTGAGCGCGGCGAGCGACGCCCCGACGGCACCCCCGGGCTCCTCGAACCTCTGCCGCATCAGCCGGTCGGCGAGTCCGTCGACCCCGGCCCGGTACGGCGTGCGGGCCAGTTTCCGTGCCGCGCCGTACACGCGCGCGGGGACCAGCACCGAGCCGTCGGCCTTCGTCAACGCGGCCACAGGGCGCACGAGATGGCGTCGCTTGCGGTCCATCAGGAGGTCGGCGAGGCGGGCGGGGTGCGCGTCCAGGACCTGGCGCGCGCCATGGCCCGTGAAGTGGTCCGCGCTGCCCGACGCCAGGCGCGCGCGGTGTCTGGCCGCCGTCACCAGGGACGAGCCCGGCTCGTCCGTCAGCGGGACCTCCAGGTCGGCATACGGGAGCACCTCCTCGCCGCCGGCCACCACCACGTGGTGCAGACGGGGGTTGGCTGCCAGTGCGCCGGCCCGTTCCACCTCGGCCTCGCGCCCTCCCACGGCGAGGTCGTTGAAGGTGACGGCCAGCAGGCGTTCGCCGGCTCCGGTGCCGTGGCCCAGGATCGTTCCGGGCGTTCCGGGAAGCCCGGCCGCGAGCAGCGCGAGCGTGCCCGAGGCCGGCCCTCCGGAGAGGTCGGCTCCGATCCCCGGGACCGGCATCCCGCGCGCGGCACGCCGTTCCGCCGGCCCCATCCCGGGGACCGGCCCCGGGTCGATGTCCACGCCCGGTACGTGCCGCGGCGCCGACAGACGCGCGCGGACGGCGCCGACGAGAGCGTCGCGCACCGCGTCCACCGCGGCGGCGGGATCCGCCGGCGGTGCCGCGACCGCGAGGGAGGCCACCGGTTCGTACCCGGCGATCTCACGTGCTCCCGTGCGCAGGATGAGCGCGTGCCCCGGCGGAATGCGGTGGACGCCGTCGTACGGGGTCGAGTCGTGCACCGCGGCCGGTACATCGGGGGCAGCGAGGAGGGCTGCCAGATACCCGAAGTCCAGGTTGGCCTCGATCAGGTCGGCGAGCGGAAGCGCGGCCGTCGCATAGGCCGTGCCGCCCGCCCAGGGGGTGTAGAACACTGGCCGCGCACCCGCCAGATCGCCGCACACCGTGATCCTGCGCCCCACCCGGACGACGGCGGTGTAGCTGCCGGGCCAGGCCGTCAGATGGCGAAGTGCCCCTCCCCGGGCCGCGAACAGACCGACGCGCAGTTCCTCGTCGGACGCCCCGCACATGCCGAGGACCGCGATCTGGGTCTGTGCGTCGGCTTTGACGACGCGTACCTCGTCGGGACGCCAGTCGCCGACCGCCCACAGCGGATCGGGGTCGCCCCACAGCAGTTGGGAGCCCACCGGGTGCACGGTCTCGCCGTCGTATCCGGTGGCCCCGCCGGCGCCGGGCTCGGCGGCCCCCGCGGCGGTGCTGCTCCATCCCACCAACCACCGCATCGACGCCTCCACAGGCTGTGGACAACCAGTGCACCGTATGAACGGCCCCCATGCTGCCACGAAGAATGCGCCCCGGAGGCCGTGCGCCACTGCTTGCGCGCCCTGCAACGCGCCCCTGCGAGGATGCCCGTGAGCCGGTGAACTCCCTGCCGGGCGCAGCGGTCGGGGGATGCGGCGATGCGAATGCGCCCTCGATGCGCTCCCCCAGAACCCTCTTCACGCCCTCAAGAGGCGTGGTCGGAGCCTTGATCGGTTCCGAAATCCACCGTCAGCTTTCGGCCAAATCGGCTGGGGAGGAGCGGACTTGGACACGCTCCGTACAGGCCCTGCGCAACGCACGGTCCGGGAGGCGGAGTTCGCCTCCCGGACCGGTCCGCCGCCCGCGGGGATGGAGGCGGCGGTGTCCCCCAGCCCACTGGATCCAGTACAGCGGGCCGACCCACGCACCCCCCAGGGAACCGCGCCCCGTATGGCCGGAGAAGAGCGCACGGACAGGCGCACGGCCACACAGCGGGAGCACGTGACGACACTCCGTACAGAGATACGGGCCGCAATCCCGCCATCCGGATTTACGCCCCTTAACGCAAGGGATCCGGCGAACTACGCTGGGTTTACGAATGCCGCGCGGTCATGCCATCGCCGCGGCAGCCGTCTGTGTCGAGGGGTGACGCATGTCCAGGGAGCAACGCGGGCCGAACGAAAAGCTCGGCGCCGTTCTCGCCCTCGCGGGAATCAGCAACGCAGGACTCGCCCGTCGCGTCAACGACCTTGGCGCTCAGCGGGGGTTGACTCTTCGCTACGACAAGACCTCGGTGGCGCGCTGGGTGTCGAAGGGCATGGTGCCGCAGGGCGCCGCCCCGCACCTCATCGCCGCGGCCATCGGGCAGAAGCTCGGCCGTCCCGTACCGCTCCACGAGATCGGTCTGGCGGACGCGGATCCCGCACCGGAAGTGGGCCTCGCCTTCCCCCGGGACGTGGCACAGGCGGTGAAGTCGGCGACCGAGCTGTACCGTCTCGACCTCGCCGGGCGCCGGGCCGGCAGCGGCGGTATCTGGCAGTCGCTGGCCGGATCGTTCGCGGTGAGCGCCTATGCGACCCCTGCCTCCCGCTGGCTGATCACCCCGGCCGACAGTTCGGTGGCGCGCGAACCCGGCCCCGCAGACGGGTCCGGAGCACCGCTGAAAGTCGGCCACAGCGATGTCCAGAAGCTCCGCGAGGCCGCGCAGGACGCCAGGCGATGGGACTCCAAGTACGGGGGCGGCGACTGGCGTTCGTCGATGGTCCCCGAGTGCTTACGGGTGGAGGCGGCGCCGCTGCTGCTCGGCTCCTACTCGGACGAGGTGGGCCGGGCGCTGTTCGGCGCGAGTGCCGAACTGACGCGCCTGGCCGGCTGGATGGCCTTCGACACGGGACAGCAGGAGGCCGCCCAGCGCTACTACATCCAGGCGCTGCGCCTCGCGCGCGCCGCCGCCGACGTGCCCCTGGGGGGCTATGTCCTGGCCACCATGTCGCTCCAGGCGACCTACCGCGGCTTCGGCGACGAGGGCGTCGACCTCGCGCAGGCCGCCCTGGAGCGCAACCGTGGCCTGGCCACCGCGCGCACCATGAGCTTCTTCCGGCTCGTCGAGGCCCGCGCGCACGCCCGCGCGGGTGACGCCCAGGCGGCCGGCGCGGCCCTGAAGGACGCCGAAGGCTGGCTGGAGCGGTCCCGTGACGGCGACAACGACCCGTCCTGGCTCGGTTTCTACTCCTACGACCGCTTCGCGGCCGACGCCGCCGAGTGCTACCGCGACCTCAAGGCCCCGCGCCAGGTCCGCCGCTTCACCGAGCAGGCCCTGTCCCGCCCCACGGAGGAGTTCGTACGCTCCCACGGGCTGCGCCTGGTGGTGTCCGCGGTCGCCGAACTGGAGTCGGGCAATCTGGACGCGGCGTGCGAGCAGGGCGTGCGGGCCGTGGAGGTCGCCGGACGCATATCGTCGGCGCGGACCACCGAGTACGTACGGGATCTTCTGCACCGGCTGGAGCCGTACGGCGACGAACCGCGCGTGGCGGAGTTGCGGGAACGCGCACGGCCGCTGCTGATGGCTCCGGCCTGAGCGTCGGCGCCTCCCGGGTTTGACGGCATTGTCAGTGGCACAGTGCACTATCGAAACCGGGAGGTGGAGCAGGTGCCCAGGATCGCGTACGACTGCGACGTGCTGGTGGTCGGCGGCGGAATCGTCGGCCTGTCGACGGCGTATGCGATCTCGCGTGCCGCGCCGGGCAGGCGGGTGACGGTCCTGGAGAAGGAGCCCGGCCCGGCCCGCCACCAGACGGGGCGCAACAGCGGGGTCATCCACAGCGGGATCTACTACCGCCCCGGTTCGCTCAAGGCGCGTTACGCGGTGCGCGGCGCCGCCGAGATGGTCAAGTTCTGCGCGGAGTACGACATCCCCCACGCCGTCACCGGCAAGCTGATCGTCGCGACGGACCGGGAGGAGCTCCCCCGGCTGCACGCACTCGTGCAGCGCGGCCGGGAGAACGGCATTCCGGTGCGGGAACTGGGCCCGGCCCAGATCACGGAGTACGAGCCGGAGGTCCGTGGACTCGCGGCCATACAGGTCGGGACCACGGGGATCTGCGATTTCGTGGCGGTCGCCCGGCAGCTCGCCGAGGCCTCGGGGGCGGAGATCCGGTACGGGACCGAGGTGGTGCGGATCGACCGGCGCCCCACGCTCGGGGTCGCCGTGCTGACCGGCGACGAAGCGGTCCTGCGCGCCCGTGTGCTGGTGAACTGCGCCGGGTTGCACTGCGACGAGGTGGCCCGGCTGACCGGGGACGACCCGGGCATGCGGATCGTGCCGTTCCGCGGCGAGTACTACTCCCTGGCGCGGCCCGGTCTGGTGCGGGGGCTGGTGTATCCGGTGCCGGATCCGGCGTTCCCGTTCCTCGGGGTGCATCTGACGCGGGGGATCGACGGGGAGGTGCACATCGGCCCGAACGCGGTGCCGGCGCTGGCGCGCGAGGGGTACGCCTGGGGAGTCCTCCGGCCTCGGGAGCTGGGCGCGACGGTGGCATGGCCGGGTTCGTGGCGCATAGCGCGGCGGCACTGGCGGTACGGAGCCGGGGAGCTGCGGCGGTCGGTGTCCAAGGGGGCGTTCACGGAGGCGGTGCGCAGGCTGTTGCCGGCGGTCGGGCCGCAGGACCTCGTGCGGGCCCCCGCGGGGGTGCGGGCGCAGGCCGTGCTGCGGGACGGGACGCTGGTGGACGACTTCCTGATCCGCGAGGGACCGCGTGCGGTGCACGTGCTGAACGCGCCGTCGCCCGCCGCCACGGCTTCGCTGCCGATCGGCCGGGAGGTGGCGCGGAGGGCGCTGGCGGTGCTGGACCGGAACTGAGGCCCTCCGGCCCCGCGGCGGACCGGCCGCGGGCGGCGGCCCCGTAAAATTGATGCCACTGTGTCTGACTCCCTTGACTTCGCCACCGAAGACCCCGAGGCCGCCCTCGCCGGTCGGCCCCCGCGTACCCCCGCCGCGTCCGTCCGCGGCGCCCGGGCCAAGGGGGAGCCGCGGTTCCCCGACGGGCCGAAGGCCGATCCCGCCGGGTCGCACTTCGAACGGCGGATCCGGAGTTTTCAGCCGCGGCGCAGCCGGGTGACGGCCGGGCAGGCGGACGCCCTGCAGCGGCTGTGGCCCACCTGGGGGCTGGACATCGACGGGCAGCGGATCGTGGATCTTTCCGAGCTGTTCGGGAACACCAACCCCGTCGTCCTGGAGATCGGGTTCGGCATGGGCGAGGCCACCGCGCGGATGGCCGCCGACGCCCCGGACACCAACATCCTCGCGGTCGACGTGCACACCCCGGGCCAGGGCAATCTGCTGACCCTCGCGGACCGGAACCGACTGGCCAACATCCGCGTCGGAAACGGAGACGCGATCATCCTGCTGCGGGAGATGCTCGCACCGGACAGTCTCGACGGACTGCGCGTCTACTTCCCCGACCCCTGGCCCAAGAAGCGCCACCACAAGCGGCGGCTCATCCAGCCCGAGTTCCTCGCGCTGGCCGCGAGCCGCCTCAGGCCGGGCGCGCTGGTGCACTGCGCGACGGACTGGGAGCCGTACGCCGAGCAGATGCTCGAGGTGCTCACCGCGCACCCGGACTTCGAGAACACCCAGCCGGACGGCGGTTACGCGCCACGGCCCGAGTTCCGGCCGCTGACCCGTTTCGAAGGCCAGGGACTGGACAAGGGTCATGTCGTGAACGACCTGCTGTTCCGCCGCGTACCGCACCGGGGCGGGCCTTCCGCCGGCGACTGAGCGCCCCACGTACCCACCGGGCACCATCGCGGGCGGCGCCCCTGTCTCGTTAGGGTCGATGCCGTGGCCATCTGTCCCCCGTATCCGACGCACCCCGAAGGCGACGCCGGCGGGAACACGCCCGGCCACGCGCACTGGTGGCAGCGGCGGTGGGTGCGGTACGGGGCGCTGATCACGCTCCTCGCGCTCTCCGGGCTCGTCATCCTCGCCCTCGTTCGGCAGCAGACCGGCACCGAGGGGTTCCTGGTCGGGCTGGGCCTCGCGGTCCTGCCCGTGCCGCTGCTCGTCGCCGCGTTCCGGTGGCTGGACCGGGTCGAGCCGGGCCCCTGGCGCAATCTGCTCTTCGCCTTCGCGTGGGGCGCGTGCGCGGCCGCGCTCATAGCCATCGTCGCGAACAGTTTCGCGACCCGATGGATAGCGACCGCGACCGCCGATCCGAGCGGTGCCGACACGCTCGGCGCGACCGTCATAGCGCCCGTCGTCGAGGAGTCGGCGAAGGCCGCGGCCGTGCTGCTGGTCTTCCTCTTCCGCAGAAGGGACTTCACCGGGATCGTCGACGGGGTGGTGATAGCCGGGGTCACCGCGACCGGCTTCGCCTTCACCGAGAACATCCTCTACCTGGGCACGGCCTTCGGTACGGACCAGCTGAGCGGGGGGCACGGGCTGGCGTCCGTGACGGCCGCAACGTTCTTCGTCCGCGTGGTGATGTCGCCCTTCGCGCATCCGCTGTTCACCGTGCTCACCGGCATCGGTTTCGGCGTCGCCGCGCTCTCGGGGGAGCGCCGGCACGCGCGCCGGGTTCTGGTTCCGCTGGTCGGACTGCTGCTGGCGATGGGCATGCACGCCCTGTGGAACGGGTCGTCGACGTTCGGCAAGTACGGGTTCTTCGGGGTGTACGCGTCGTTCATGGTGCCCGCGTTCGGGCTGCTGACCTGGCTGGTCATCTGGACACGGCAGCGGGAGCTGCGGACCGTGCGGGAGGAGCTGCCGCCGTATGTGGCCGCGGGATGGCTGGGGCAGGCGGAGCCGTTCGTCCTCGGCTCCCTGCGGGCGCGTCGGCTGGCCCGGGAGTACGCGGGTCACCACTTCGGGAAGGCGGCGGCGCGCTCGGTCGCGGAGTACGAGGCGTACGCGACGTCGCTGGCGTTCCTGCGCCGCCAGGGGCGCCGGGGTCGCGCGGGGGCCGATTTCGTCGTACGGGAACGGGAGCTGCTCTCCGGGCTGTGGGCACGGCGAGAGGTGGCACGGCCCGCGCTGGCGTACGCGGCACGGACGGCTCTCCCGAGGATGGCACCGCCGGTGTGGCCGGGATACGGGCACATACCGGTGTACGGGGCGCCGCCGTATGGACCGACGGCATACGGGCAGGCGGGGCACGGGCAGGCGGGGCACGGGCAGGCGGGGTACGGGCCGTCGACGCACGGGCCGACGGCGCCGTATCCCGGGTACAACCCGTATCGCGCACAGGGCTGAGGCCGGTTCGGCGCCGCCGGATTCGGCCGCCACGGCCGATCACCGTCGTGGCGAAGGGCGATCCCGCTACGCGGACGCCTCCGTGAGGAGCTTCAACTCCTCGTCCGTCAGCGCCAGGTCCCGCACCGCCAGCAGTGCCGGCAGCTGCTCCACCGTGCGGGCGGAGGCGATCGGTGCCACGACCGTCGGCCGGGCCGCCAGCCATGCCAGGGCCACCGTCGCGAGCTGCGCGCCCCGCGCCTGCGCGACCTCGTCGAGGGCCGCCAGGACACGCCGTCCGCGCTCCGTCTCCAGGTGCTTGCCCGCGCCCTCCGCCCGCGCCGAGTCCACCGTGGCGCCCGGCCGGTACTTTCCGGTCAGGAACCCGGACGCGAGGGCGTAGTACGGGACGGCCGCCAGGCCGGCGCGGGAGGCGACGTCTCGCAGCTCCCCCTCGTACGTGTCACGGGAGACCAGGTTGTAGTGCGGCTGCAGCGCCGCGTACCGCGCCAGGCCCTCTCGGTCGGAGAACTCCAGGGACTCCTGAAGGCGCTCTGCGGAGATGTTGGAGGCGCCGATGGCGCGCACCTTGCCCGCCTTCACCAGGTCGTCGAGCGCGCCGATGATCTCCTCGACCGGAATTTCCGGCCGGTCGAAGTGCGTGTAGTAAAGGTCGATGTAGTCGCTGCCCAGGCGGCGCAGGGACGCGTCGGCCGCGGCCTTGATGGTGTCGGCGGTGAGCCCCTGGTGGTCGGGGTGCTGGCCGACCTTGGTGGCGATGACGACGTCGGAGCGGTTGCCGCGCGCCTTCACCCAGTTGCCGATGATGGTCTCGGACTCGCCGCCCTTGTTGCCGGGAGCCCATGCCGAGTACACGTCGGCCGTGTCGACGAAGTTGCCGCCCGCCGCCGCGTACGCGTCGAGCACGGCGAAGGACTGCGCCTCGTCGGCGGTCCAGCCGAAGACATTGCCGCCGAGGGAGAGCGGGAAGACCTCGAGGTCCGAAGAACCGAGCTTGCGAAGAGAAGTCATACCCAAGGTCAACACCCGAACCGGAGCTGTGCCTTCCGGGGTGGCCGCAAAGTTCCCGTAAACAAGCGGACTCACGCGTTTCCGGTCCGGGAACACCTGACCGGCAGCCCTGACGTCGGGGGGTCGCCGTCAGGACCGCCGGGGATCGGAGGTGCGTTACGTGTCAGGGTCTCGGGGCCCCTGCTCTCAGGGGTTGATGCCCTTGTTCTGCAGCCACGCCAGCGGGTCGACCGTGTCGCCGCCGCTCGTGTGGACCTCCAGGTGCAGATGCGGCCCGGTCACGTTGCCGGTCGCACCCACACGCCCGATGACGTCACCCGTGTTGACCTTCTGGCCGGCGCTGACGCCGATCGAGGACTGGTGGCAGTACCACAGCTCGGTGCCGTCGTCGAGAGTGAGGACCGTGCGGTAGCCGTACGCGCCGGCCCAGCCCGCCTCGGTGATGGTGCCGGTGTGGATCGCCTTGAGGAGCGTGCCCGTGGGCGCGGCGAAGTCGAGGCCGGTGTGGTGGCCCGAGGCCCACATGGTGCCGGGGACGCCGAAGTGCGAGGTCAGGGTGTACGAGGAAGTCGGCAGGGAGTACTGCTTGGCCAGTGCGGCAAGCCGCGCCTCCTCGGCCTTCTTCCTGGCCTCCTCCTTGGCCTTCTCCTCGGCTCTCTTCTTGGCCTCCTCCGCCTTCTTCTTCTCGGCGGCGACCTTGGCCTTCGCTTCTTCCTGCGCCTGGGCCGCAACCTCGGCGGCCTTCTGCGCTGCGGCCGCCTCCGCGGTCCGGGCGGCCTCCTGGTCGACCTGGTCCTGCTGGGACTCGGCCTGCTGCATGATCCGGGCGCGCAGCGCCTCGCCCGCGTCCGTGGCACCCGAGGTGGCGTCGGTGGTGGTCAGGCCGGCGTCGCTGAGGACGGTGGCGGAGCCCTTGGGGGTTTCGCTGTCCTCGCCGATAAAGGCCTTGGCGGAGTGCGTGACCGAGGACAGGTCCGGCAGGGAGATGGAAACCGGCGGCTTGCCGCTCTGCGCGCTGGCCATGCCGCCCGCGCCGACGGCGGCTATCACGCCGACACCCAGAACGGTGGAGCTGCGCGCGAGGCCGCCCCCGCGCTGCTTGCCGACGCGGTGCCTGCCGCGGACGGGACGGACGGATTCCTCCGTGGGGCTCCACTCCTCCCACGGACCTTCGTCGGTACGGGGAGCGAACGAGGAACTCTGGGCAGGCCGGTTGGACGCCACGTGGGCGCACTCCTTTCCTTCCGTCTCGCCTACCGGGTTAGCTGACGGGTTCGGAGCAGGAAGGTCTCCTACGCGCGTATACCGGCCGTGCCTCCACGGCGGCATCCGCTCGATTCACCCCAAGATGGTGGTTCCCCGGTTCCCTCACGGGATTCGGCATACGCACGCGGAGCCGCCTCTTGTGACGGCTGGGACGACCGCGCTGCGTTATCGAACGTTAATAGACGCGAGGGCTGTATTCCAAGTCGCTCGGACAGATCGTCGACGCCCTTGGCCAGGACTTTCACCTCATGAACGGTGGAAAGTGGGCGAGTTGACCACACCTCAGCCACCTCACCGTGTTTGACGGTACGTCAATTGTTATGCGGAGTGGCGTCGTTCGCTCACGCCACGTGACAACGATGAAAGATGCCGGGCGCGGTGGGCGCCGGGCAGGGTCACGCCGTCCGTGGCGGCGGCCGACAGGGCGCCCGGCCCGGGAAGGGTGCGGACGGCCGGCGAGGTGGCGGGATCAAGGAAGGCGGGCTGCGGCCGCTGCGGTCCGGCGCACGTACGACGGGAGAACCGGTGGTCGTGCACCGGGGCCAGGGGAATGCACCGAGGGCCGGAATCCTTTCGGACTCCGGCCCTCGGCCATCAGTAGCGGGGACAGGATTTGAACCTGCGACCTCTGGGTTATGAGCCCAGCGAGCTACCGAGCTGCTCCACCCCGCGTCGGTGATTCCAGTGTACGCCATGCGCGGGACACTCTGTGCACGGGTTTCACCCCACCACCCTCCACCAGCGCTTCCCGGCCGCCCACGGGGTCCCGGCAGCGCCGTGCCGGGGCCGTCAGGAGTGGCCGGGCGGGGGCAGCAGATGGGTATTCGGGGCCTTCGCCCGCTGCTCGTACTCCGGCAGGACCACCACGTCCGCCCCCTCCGCGGCCAGCACCCCGCTCCCGTCGGCCGCCGTCACGAACGTGTCCGGCTCGCGCCACGCCGTGACCACCCGCCGCACCCCGGCGTCGAGGATCAGCCGGGCGCAGGGCGCGGGCCGGGAGGCGCGGCGGGCGCACGGCTCCAGGCTGCTGTACACCGTGGCGGTGGCCAACCGGGGGTCCGCCGGGTCGAGCTTCGCCAGCGCCGCCTCCTCCGCGTGGACCACGGGATCGCCGCCCTCCCGCGAGTGCGCCCGTGCCAGCTCCGTCCCGTCGGCCGCGACGATCACCGCCCCGACGCTGAACGCCGTGCGGGAGGGCGGACACTGCACCGCCAGCTCGCAGGCCGTCTCCATCCACCGCCGGTCCGCGGCACAGGCCTGCCTCCCGGTGCCGGGCGCCGTGGGGACGTACCGCATCAGCACGACATCCCCGACCGGCCGCGTCTCCACCAGCCGCATCCGTCCCGGCGGGTACGCGCCGGGCCCGAACATCCGCGGCGCGTCCGTGTCCCCCACGAACAGCGGCGCCACCACGAGTTGCAGCTCGTCCGCGAGGCCCTGCTGGAGCAGCTGCGTGTGCACGCGCCCGCCGCCCTCGACCATCAGCCGCCGTACGCCCTTGGCGTCCCCGAGGTGCGCGAGCACGGCCCGCCACTCCACCTCGGGGCCCAGCGCGGCTACCTCCACGTCCGCCGGCAGCAGCCCGTGCAGCCGCTGCGCGCCCCTGTCCGTCGTATAGACGATCTTCGCGCCGCCCGTGTGCCAGAAGCGGGCACCGGGGTCCAGGTCTCCGGACGCGCTGACCGTGGCCTTCAGCGGATACTCCGGCAGCCCGGCGGCGGTCCGGGCCGCGCGCCGCTCGGCGGAGCCGACCAGCAGGCGCGGGTTGTCGGTGCGCAGCGTGCCCGCGCCGACGAGGATCGCGTCGCTGCCCGCCCGTACCTCGTCGACCCGGTCGAAGTCCTCCGGCCCGGACAGCAGGAGCCGCTCGGGGCCGGCGTCGTCCAGGAAACCGTCGAGGGAGACGGCGGCGGACAACAGGACGTAGGGATGGGCCATGGGGGCGCGCTCCAGTGGTCGGGCTCCGGGGGGACTGCGGTGATCAGGGTCTGCAGGCCGGGATCCGGGCGGGCTCAGGCGGTTGATTACAGTCTCCGACCGAGGCGCGCTACAAATCTTCCGAAGCTCCGGAGCATGGGGCGCATCCTCCGCAACCGCTACCCGCCGGCCCGGTGAAGGACGACCGACATGTGCGACCCCCACGACGCCGCGGCATCCGGTGCCGCCGCCGACGGCAGTGACACGACCGGCCTCCCCACCGCCACGGTCCGCACCCGGGTGACGGTCCCGCTCCGCTTCGGCGACGGCTACACGGTCACGTCCGACCTGGTCACCTTCCACGGCCTCACCGACGGCCTGGAGCACGTGGCGGTGGTCCTCGGCGAGCCCGCCGCCGACCGCGCGCCGCTGGTGCGGCTGCACTCCGAGTGCCTGACCGGCGACGTCCTCGGCTCGGCCCGCTGCGACTGCGGTCCCCAGCTGCGCGAGGCGGTGGAACGCATCGCCGACCGGGGCGGCGTCCTGCTCTACCTCCGCCAGGAGGGCCGCGGCATCGGCCTCTACAACAAGCTCGACGCCTACGCCCTCCAGGACCAGGGCCTGGACACGTACGAGGCGAACGCCGCGCTCGGTCTGCCGGAGGACGCCCGCGACTACACGGCCGCCGCCCAGATGCTCCGCGTCCTCGGCATCGACACCCTGGACCTGCTCTCCAACAACCCCGACAAGGCCTCCCAGCTCCGCGCCCTGGGCCTCACGGTCACCGAGCGCGTCCCCACAGGCGTCTTCACCACGGCCCACAACGTTCGCTATCTCCGCGCGAAGGCGGTCCATACCCGGCACACCCTGCCGCTCACCGAGCTGCCGGCGCGCTGACCCGCGGCTCGGCCTGCGCGCATCCGCGGCGGGGGCCGGTTGCCGCAGCGGCCGGCGTGCCGGTCGGTGTGGCCCTGCACACGTGGGTGGTGCCGGTGATGGGCCACACGGCGGGCACCGCGATCCCGGCGACGGACATGGCGGTGTACTCGCTGCCGGTACTGACCGGTCTGGTGCTGGGCGGCCTGGTGATCACCACGGCGGGAGCGCTGCTGCCCGCGGGGTGGGCGGCGAAGGCGAGGACCGCGGCGGCGCTGAGGAGCGAGTAGCGCCCTGCGCGCCGCCCACCCGGGCGAGGGACCGTGCGCCACTGGCGCACACCCACTCGCGCAGGGGCCGAACGACGCGGCGTCCGGGCCGACCGAAGCCGACCCGGACGCCGCGTCGCAGGTCAGAGGGCGTATAGCCCGCCTGCGAACCGTAGGCCCTGTGGGACTCGAACCCACAACCAATGGATTAAAAGTCCTGGCCAAGGCTTGCCGGGTGGTTCCGGACGGTCCTTCGAGGTTCGGAACCACCCGGTCAGGCCGCGCGGCCTGTGATGTGCGGTCCGCTCCATGACACCTCTTGCTGAACCGTCCGCTCACGCATCGCTCACGCAGGACATGCCGTTAACCTGCTCCGATGGATGCTCGGCTGCGGCCAGGCTTTACGGCAGGTAGACCTTCTGCCACTCCACCGACGTCATCGTCAGCGCCGCCTCGGCCAGCTCCTGCGCGGAGGCCGTCTTGAGCTTCGAGAGGCTTCGGGCGCTGGGGCAGCAGCGCCGAGACGCGCGCACGCGACGAACACGGGCTGGCTCGAACCCATCGGCGCCGGCCTCGCCCTCCGGGTACCCCCGCCCGGCACCGACGCCCTTCACGACCTGTTCGGCATCACCCTCAACTGAGCGCGGCTCGGCCCCAGCCTGCCTCCCGCAGGCTCCCGACGAACTTGGGCTGCTCGATCTGCCGATACGAACTCCACCAACTTGCCTTGACGGCTAACGTGTTGGCAGTCATGGAGCAAGAGCCACAGGACTCTTTTGTCCACGAGCAGCGACGCGTGCCTGCGGTGGGATGCGGCGCCCGTGGCATGGGCTGCTTCCTGCGGTTAGCTGGGATGCTGGCCTCGTTGGGTGGAGCCGGCCACTTACGGGCGCCTTCCGTCTACGGCACGTCGACGCCGCACACCTGGCTGATCGGGATCTTGATGATCGCAGCAGGGCTCATGGCCGTGTTCATGGGCGCGCGTCTGTCACGGTACGGGAGACGGCATACGGCACGCGTAATCAAGGATCCAGTGGAACTTCCGGATAGGGCGTTCACGCTGTTCCTCCGCCCCTTCGAGGATGACAAGTTCCTCTACGGAGTGAAGTCGGCGTCGACACGCAGCCTTCGCCGCAGGCTTGAGACCCCCGTCAGTCGCACGCGCGAAGAGGTTCTGGTCTGGACCTTCCGGCGCAGGTTCGGTCGTATTGTTGCCGTTGGGCAACCAGGTGAGCGTCTGCCGCTGCCTGGTGCCCACCGGTTCTATCTGCCCTTGAACAACTGGAAGCCCGTCGTCAGCGACCTCGTCAAGCGAGCCCGCCTCGTCATCCTCGTCGCCGGGACCGGGCCCGGAACGCTGTGGGAACTCACAGAGGTCGTCCGGCTACTGCCGCCCGAGCGGTTGCTGGTCCTCGTGTTGTCGGACGAGGCAGGGTACGAACGCTTCCGGGAGGCCGTTCCCAAGAGCTTCGAGAATCGCGCAAAGGAACTCCGGGACAGCGGGGACTTGCCCGTGACGGCTCCGCCCTTTCCTGAATACCCGGCTCTGCGCGACCCTGACACCCCGACCAAATGGATCGGCCTCCAAGGGCTCATCCACTTCTCCTCATCCTGGCAGCCAACCTTCACACGAGCCGACCCCACCGCTGTTTGGGCCCTGACGCTGCAAGGCAGGGTCCGCAAGGTTCACAGGCGCCAGATACTGCCCGTCCTCAAGCGCACCGCAGAGAACACCGCCAGTACAACGCCTGACGGCTCCTAACGCATCCGCCGCTCACGCGTGCAGGGCCGCTGAACTGCACGTTCACGCCGCCCGGCCGGTTAGAGGATGACACCACGGCCATCCAGCGACGGCAGGTCGCCGAGCCCGCCCCGGGCCTCCCGCCGCGGTCAGCTCATGCCCCTCAATCCGTATCGCAGCGCGGCCGACGAGCTGCTGCGCGGATGGCCTCTGTGTACGGGGTATCGAAGGCACACGTCTCCGGATCAAGATCGCGGAAGGGAAGCAGTGCCTCATGAGTGCTGTCTACCGACTGCATCCAGGCGGACCAGGCATTGTGGACGTCTTCGTCGGTGACCTGCTCCCCCTTGGCCAGCAGTAGCACGGCATAGATGCGGAAGAGGTCGTCAGAGTCCGCAGGAGGCTCAGCAGCAGGGGGGAGGCAGGCTCGGATCAGGTTGGCGAGGGGATCAAGGTAGGTCACACGGTCAGTGTGCCCACAAACAGAATCAGGTGCGCAACGGCGAACACCAGGGGGACGATGCGCTCGGACGTGCCTAGCTCTGCGTAACGCTTGCGCCAGTCGGGAATCGGATCTGTCTTCAGGGCCTCCCATTCGTCAGCGAAGATCTTGACGGGGAGACGTTCCTCAAGTTCGTTGATGACCTTGAACTTCGCGGTGTTGAGGTCCCGGTAGCTTCGAAGTTGCATCCACCAGGCGGCAGACAGAGTAATGCCAGCCAGGGCCACGGCCGACGACACCCACCAAGGAGATTCGGAAAGCTTCGGGATGCCGAAGCCGACCAAGGTCACGAGTGCGGTCTGCACTGACAGGAAGAAGGAGTTGGCGGTTCCTCGGCGTGCGGAGACACGGTCGGCCATCTCCACGGCGAGCTTGTAGATGTCGAGTAACTCCGGCCGCTGGTTCGGCTCGGAAGGCGTGGTCACCGGGCCCCTCCGACGAGGAGCTTGAGGTTCTTCCAGGTCCATTCGTAGACCTTGTCTGTGGCCTTCGCCGTGGTCGGCTTCCTGCCGGTCTTGCCGCTGTACCCGTTGAGCAGGAAGTAGTCGGTCTCCTCTTCCTGGGCGATCTTGAGCTCTATTCCCACCCCGACAGCGTTGTCCGTGTGTTCACCGCAGATGACGATGACAATGTCCGACGCCCGGATCCTGACACGGGCCTTGGCTCTCCAATCGGGGGACGCCTCCTTGATCGACCAGTCGTGGATCTCGAAGGGCGAGTCGGGGTTCTTGGCCTGCCCAACCAAGAAGTCCTTCAGAGTCTTGTCGTAGTCGTAGTCGAAACTGACGAACACGCGCTTCGGCATGCCGCTCCGCCCTCCCAATGGATGCTCGCTGACGCATCGTAGAGGGAGGCACTGACAGTCATCCCCGCTGCCTCAGGGCCAAGACGGCCACCAGCCGCGCCGAGAGGGAAGAAGCCGAGCGCCAGCGTGCCAAGGCGGCGGACAAGGACGACCCCGACAGCCTCCAGCGCCTCGTCGACATGCTGGAGGAGGTCTCGACCGAGAAGGCCCCGCTACTGGCCATCGAGGAGACACGACGTCGCCTGAGGGCCGGCCTGGCTCTCCGTGGCAGCCTCACCGTCGGTGAGTGGCTCGACGGGTGGTTCGCTGCGAAGAAGCGTCGCAAGACCACCCTCAACGGCTACGACTCCCACATCCGCGTCCACCTGAAGCCACGCATCGGCCACGTACGCCTCGACCGCCTCAACGTGGGCCACCTCGTAGAGATGTTCGACGCGATCGCCGACGAGAACGAGGTGATCTCGGCCGAGAACAAAGCCCGCCGTGAGCAGATCGCCCGCTGCAAGCCGAGCAAGCCCGGCCGCCCCGTCGGAGCTGAGCGGAAGCTGCTCGCCGTCGAACGGGCCAAGCTCACCGAGATGAAGCCGTTTCGCAAGATCACCGGCCCGGCCACCCGTCAGGCGAGCACTCTGCGCGCGGCGCTGAACTCCGCCATCGCCCAGCAGCTCATCACCTTCAACCCGGCGTCCCATGTCGAGTTGGAATCCGGCAAACGCCCGAAGCCCCTCCTGTGGACCGAGGAACGTGTCCGACGCTGGCGCGAGACGGGCGAGATCCCCGGCCCGGTGATGGTGTGGACACCCCAGCAGTTCGGCGCCTTCCTCGACGCAGCCGAGGGCGACCGCCTCTACGCGATCTTCCACCTCATGGGTACCCGCGGCCTCCGTCGAGGTGAAGCCGTCGGCCAGGACTGGCACGAGATCGACCTCGGCGCCGGCCTCATCACGCCCGCCAAGGAGATCGTGGTGGACGGCTGGGACCCCTACGAGTCCGAACCGAAGACGGACGGCAGCGCGAACACGATCGCGCTCGACAGCCAAGGAAGACGGCTCCTGGCTCCACCCCGAGACGGTCTCGGAGACTTTCCGCCGCGTCCTCGCCACGAACGACCTGCCGCCCATCACCTTGCGGGACCTGCGCCATGTGGCCGCGACGCTCACGCACGGAGGCGGCGGTGACATCCACACGGTGAAGGAAACGCTCCGGCACTCCACCATCACGCTGACCTCGGACACGTACACGAGCCTTCTCCCTGAGCTGGACCGTGAAATCGCCGAGAAGGCAGCGAAACTGATCCCACAGTCGCGTCCGGCAGCCACCGGATCGTCCGCCCTGGCCGCCGCCGATCCGCAGGTCACGGGTACATCCGCTCACGCATCGCTCACGCACGGGCCCGAAAACGAAGCAGCGCCCGAGCCGACCGAAGCCGACCCGAGCGCTGCGTAGCAGGTCAGAGGGCGTATAGCCCGCCTGCTGTCCGTAGGCCCTGTGGGACTCGAACCCACAACCAATGGATTAAAAGTCCACTGCTCTGCCAATTGAGCTAAGGGCCCAGGCGATGTTGCCTCCCCGAGCATAGCCGGAGGAGGCCGGGACTCCGATCGGGTATCGGAGAGCCGGGCCGGAAGTGCGCCGTGCGGGTGGGCCGTACGAGGGCGGACAGGAGCCGTGCGCACGGCTGGAATGTTACGGATCGGACGGGTCGGGGGCCCCTGCGCGGGCGGTCTCTCGGCTGAGGGTACGTCCGTGGTCGGGGTCGAGGAACCAGTGGCGGGCCGAGGCCAGCCACCAGGTCGCGGCGAAGCCGAGGACGACCAGGACGGCGACCGGGGCGTAGTCGAAGGACTGCCAGGTGACGGGGGAGACCTGCGGAAGCATGAAGAGGACCGTGATCACCCCTACCCACGTCACCGACACGATCCCGGCCGGCTGCGACCAGCGGCCCAGGTGCCAGGGCCCGCGCTCGAAGGCCCGCCCCGGCGTACCCGCAGCAGAGTCAAAATGACGTAGGCAATGTAGAGGCCGATCACCGCGATCGACGTCACGGCCGCGTACGCCGTGCTGTTGATCAGGTACGGCAGGCCCAGGGCCAGGGCGCCCAGTGCCGCCAGCCAGACCGCCGCCCCGGGCGTGCGCGTGCGCGGGCTGACCGGGTGCCACACATGGGAGAAGGGCAACGCGCCATCGCGGGAAAAGGCGTAGATCATGCGGCTGTTGGCCGTCACCGACGCCATCCCGCAGAACAGCTGCGCCCCGATCACCACGAGCAGCAGCAGCTTGCCGGCGGTCGCGCCGAGGGCATCCAGCAGGATCTGCGCGGGCGGCGCGCCGGTCGGGGACGCGAGCTCCTTGTCGTAGGACTGGAACGCGAAGGTGAAGCCGAGAAGGAGGACGAACCCCGCGGTCCAGGACGTCCAGATGGAGCGGACGATGCCCTTCGGGCCCGCCGTGGACGCGTCGTGCGTCTCCAACTGGAGGTTGAGGCAGGCGCCCGGGAAGGACGCGGCGCCGAAGTCGACGCCCGCCGTCACCGCCACCTGGCCCAGCACGTTGAACCAGCCCGTCACCTTCTCGGCCGTGAACGGCCGGGTGTGTGTACTCGGTCGTTCACACCTCGTCGCGCTCCCGACTGCCCCCCTACGACAGGACGGTCACGGGTCGCATCCACCCAGTCCCTTTGGTTCAGGTGCGGCGACGCTCCGTTTCGCGACCGCAGACCAGGCCCAGTCCGCGGCCGACCTCGGCGGCGAACGCGGAAGGGCCCGCACGACCGGAGTCGTGCGGGCCCTTCGAAGTGCGGTGACCGGGTGTCAGCCGTTGCGCTTCCAGCGCGGCTTGTCCTCGCGGCGGCCGAACGAGCCGGTACCGCGGTGGTCGTCACGACGGCCGTAGGGGCGGTCGTGGGCGCCGGAGCGGAAGCCCGGGCGGTCGCCCTGGCGGTCCCGGTTGAACGGGCGGTCGCCGCCGCGGTGGCCGCCACGGTCGTCACGCCGGTCGAACGAACGCCGGTCACCGTCACGACGGAACCCGCCGCGGTCGTCACGCCGCTCGAACGAACGCCCACCACGCTCGCCGTCCCGGCGGTCGCGGTCGAAGGGGCGGCGGTCGCTGTCACCGTCACGACGGAACCCACCGCGGTCGTCACGCCGCTCGAACGAACGCCCACCACGCTCGCCGTCCCGACGCTCGAACCCACGGTCACGATCCCGGCCACCGAAACCACGGTCACGGTCGAAGCCACGGTCACGGTCACGGTCGAAGGGGCGGCGGTCGCGGTCACCGTCACGACGGAACCCGCCACGGTCGTCACGCCGCTCGAACGAACGCCCACCACGCTCGCCGTCCCGACGCTCGAACCCACGGTCACGATCCCGGTCCCGGCCACCGAAGCCACGGTCGCGGTCCCGGCCGAAGCCGCCCCGCTCGTCCCGGCGCTCACGACGCTCGTACGACGACGGACCGTCCGTACGCTCCTCGCGCTCGGCCCGCTGGACCCGCTCGGCGTCCTGAGCGGTCGGCTGCGCCGGCACGGAGACCTCGGTGTCCGGTGCCTGAACGGCCTCCGTCGCCCCGGCGGAAGCCTCCGCCGCGGCCGCGACCGCCGCCTCCGGGTCCTCGCCCCGCTCCCGGGCGGACCGGGCGACCAGCCGGTCGGCCTCCTCGCGCAGCTCGGCCGCGCGCCGCGTGGCACGCTCCAACTGCTTGGTGAGGTGGGCGACTTCGCGCTCGGCCTGCTGTGCGGCGTTACCGGCGGACTCGGCCTGGACCTCGGTCATGGACCGGGCACCGGTGATCTCGGCGACCTCGGGGTCGAACGCGGCCCCGCCCTGGATGATGTGGCGCGAGGCGTCGACGCCCGCGTCCTCCATCAGGCGGAAGATCTGCCGCCGCTGGTGCGGCAGCGCGAGCGACACGACCGTGCCCGTACGGCCCGCGCGAGCCGTACGGCCGGCGCGGTGCAGATAGTCCTTGTGGTCCCCGGCGGGGTCCACGTTGAGCACGAGGTCGATCCCGTCGACGTGGATACCGCGGGCCGCGACGTCCGTCGCGACGAGCACGTTCACGTACCCGTCCTTGAAGTCGGCCAGCGTCCGGGTGCGCGCGCCCTGGGTCATGCCGCCGTGCAGCGCGTCCGCCTTCGCCCCGGCGTCGCGCAGCTGCTCGGCGACGCGGTCGGCACCGAGCTGCGTACGGACGAAGATGATGGTCCGCCCCTTGCGGGAGGCGATGGCGGCGGTGACGGGCGCCTTGTCCTTGGGCTTCACCACGAGGATGTGGTGCGACATGGTCGTCACGGCGCCCTGGGCGGCGTCGACCTCGTGGCTCACCGGCTCGTTCAGGTAGCGGTCGACGAGCGTCTGGATCTCGTTCTCCATGGTCGCGGAGAAGAGCATGCGCTGGCCGCCGGCCGGCACCTGGTCGAGCAGCTCGGTGACCTCGGGCAGGAAGCCCAGGTCGGACATCTGGTCGGCCTCGTCGAGCACGGCGATCTGTACGTCCTCGAGGGAGCAGGCACCGCGGTTGATGATGTCGCGCAGCCGGCCGGGGGTGGCGACCAGGATGTCCACGCCGCGCTCCAGGGCGTAGATCTGGTTGCCCATGGAGGTGCCGCCGCACACGACCTTCATCTTCAGCCCGACCACATCGCCATACGGCTGCAGCGCGTCCGCGACCTGCATGGCCAGCTCACGGGTGGGCGTGAGGATCACGGCCCGCGGCCTCTTCTTCTCGGTGCGCCCGCCGGCCAGGGTGGCCAGGGTCGGCAGTCCGAAGGAGAGCGTCTTGCCCGATCCCGTCCGGCCGCGGCCGAGGATGTCCTTGCCGGCCAGGGCGTCCGGGATGGTCGCCGCCTGGATCGGGAAGGGTACGGTGACACCGTTCTGGGCGAGCTTGCGGACGACACCCTCGGGCAGGCCGAGGTCGGCGAAAGTGAGCTCGGGGGCGGCGGACTGGTCCTCGCCCTCCCCGCCCTCGGGCAGGCCGATGTGGTCAGTGCTGGAAACAGACATGCGAAATGCGAACCTTCCGGAGTTCACGGCACGCGCCCAAACTCCGTGAAAGTCGCAATCGACCGCCTCTATGCGGTCCGGCCACGGCAAGGGAGAGTACGCGCCACACGCGGCGCGTCTTGATGGCGCCGGGCAAATGGGATCAAACGATCTACCACCATACGCACCCGCACGGGGCGAGTGCAAACCAATAACCGTACGCCCCGGGTGAGTCTCACCACAGGGCCGCCCGCTCGACGGCTATGCCGCCGGATACCCCGCCCGGGGCGCCGGCTCCCGCTCCACCAACTGCGCGGTCCGCTCATGTGCCGAGGACGACGGCTCCGCGGTCGTCGGGGACGGCGACGGATCCGGCTCCTGCGTCGGCGACGGCTCCGCCGAGGTCCGGGTGGGACTCGGCTCGACCTTCGTCGGCACGGGCGGCACCGCCCTGTCGCTGCCATTGCCGTTGCCGCTCTTCGAGGCCTCCCCCCTGGTGGTCGGCCCGGGGCCCCGGCTCCCGGTAGCGCTCCTGGGCGCCGACGCGGAGGGTGCCGCGGAAGTCCCGGACGCGGACGCGCCCGGCTTGGAGGAGCCCCCTTTGACCGCCACCCCGCCCGCACCCTTGCCGTCGCCGCCGCTCGCCGTCGGCCCTCCGTCCGGTGCGGCCCCGCCGCGCCGCCCCGCCGAGTGCGCAGGCGTGGGACTGCCCGCGTCGTCCCCCACGCTCATGCAGCCGGCGGTCGCGGCTACAGCCATCACCGTGGCGGCCAGCCGGACGGATAGGTAACAGGCAGGCACGGGCAGCCACCTCCGATAGAGGGTCTCCCCTGTTCATGGGGCTCCCCCGCTCGAGCGAAGTCGAGAGCGGGGCAGCGGCCGAGAGCTCGGGGAAGGGTCGAGAAGTCCTCCTGTCCAACTCCCGCCGCCCGCAAGAGGACACGCGCCCCGCGAAGAGAGCGTCACCCGTCCGGGTATCCGACGTCACCCGTACCCGAGCTCATGCAACCGGGCGTCGTCGATCCCGAAGTGATGAGCGATCTCATGCACCACGGTCACCTCGGTCTCCGCCACCACGTCCTCGTGCGTCTCGCACATGCGCAGCGTCGGACCCATGTAGATCGTGATCCGGTCCGGCAGCACCCCCGCGTACCACTCCCCGCGCTCCGTCAGCGGAGTCCCCTCGTAGAGCCCGAGCAGGTCGGGATCATCGGCGGGCGGCTCGTCCTCGACGAACACCGCCACGTTGTCCATCAGCCGCGTCAGCTCCGGCGGGATCCGGTCGAGCGCCTCGGCGACCAGTTCCTCGAACTCCTCGCGCGTCATCTCCAGCACAGGTCCATTGTCCGGTACGGCACGCCCGCGGAAGAGTCGCGAACCGTCCCGCATATCCATGCCCGGAACTGGGCATACGGGGCCAATGGCCCGCGTCGCCTCAGCCCCGCACCGCCCGCGAAGGGCGTCGGGTAACCTCGCCCGGCGCTACCGCTCGCTCCGCCTGCCCCCTGCCACCGAGCTCGCCCCCCAGCCCCACCCATGGCTCAGTGCACTCGGCATGGTCGGCGTCGTACTCCTGGGTGCCTGGCTCGGCCTGCTGGCCGTGGGCAACGTACGCGCCCCGGTGGGCCCCATGAACACCACCATGACCCTGCGCCCCTCTCTCACCGGCGGCACAAAGATCAACGTCTCCCCGCTGGGCGCCCTGGAGCTGGACAGCCACCGGGCCCCCGTCCGCCTCGACGTCAACGTCGACCAGCTCGACCCGATCCGCGCCCAGGCGCTCGTCGACCACCCCGAGCGGATCTCCGGCCTCCAGCGGGAGGTCGCCCACGACGTCGAGCACGGCACGCTCGAACTCGCCGTACGTTCCTGCGTGGCGGCGGTCTCCGGCGCCACCGCGCTCGGCCTCGCGGTCTACCGGCGCCCGCGCCGGGCGCTGACCGCGGGCGGCCTGGCCCTCGCACTCCTCAGCGCCTCGGGCGCGACGGCGTACGCCACCTGGAATCCCAAGTCGGTCCTTGAACCGCGGTTCTCCGGCCTGCTCTCCTCCGCCCCCTCCCTGGTCGGCAACGCGCGCAGCATCGTCACCGAATTCGATGTCTACCAGAAGGAGTTGGCGCGCCTGGTGACGAACGTGACCAAGCTGTACGACGCCACGTCCACCCTCCCCGCGTACGAGCCCGACCCGACGACGATCCGGGTCCTGCACGTCTCCGACATCCACCTCAACCCGGCAAGCTGGAAGATCATCGCGTCACTGGTGCAGCAGTACCGCGTCGCTGTGATCGTCGACTCGGGCGACACCATGGACCACGGGACGGCGGCGGAGAACGGCTTCCTCGACCCGATCAAGGACCTGGGCGCCCCGTACGTCTGGGTCCGCGGCAACCACGACTCCCTCACCACCCAGCGCTACCTGGAGCGCATGAAGAACGTCCACGTCCTGGACGACAGCAGGGCGATCACCGTCGCAGGCCTGCGCTTCGCCGGGACCGGTGACCCACAGTTCACCCCCGACCGCTCGGTCGCACCCGGCGGCGAGCGCGCCGAAGAGCTGGCGGGCGCGCGTCTGGCCTCCGCCCTGCGCGACCAGAAGGCCGCCGGAACACCCGTCGACATCGCGATCACCCACGAACCGACGGCCGCCCGCCAGACGGACGGCGAGGCGCCCCTGGCCCTGGCCGGCCATCTGCACCAGGAAAAGATGGAGATCATGCGGTACGGCACCCGGCTGCGCGTCGAGGGCTCGACGGGCGGCAGCGGGCTGCGCGCGGTCGAGGGCCGGTACCCGGACCCCATCGAGGCCTCGATCCTCTACCTGGACCGGGACACCCGCCGCCTCCAGGCCTGGGACGAGATCAGGCTCGGCGGGCTGGGCCTGACGACGGCGGAGGTGACCCGCCACCTGCCCAAGGAGAACCAGCCGGGCGCGCACCCGACCCCGGCGCCGCACCTCCGAGCACCGCGCCCCCGGCCACCACCCCCGGAACCGATCCGGCGCCCGTCCGACCCACCCGCCGGGCTCCCTCTTAACCGTTTTGGCGAACCCTCCTCCCATCCCATATGCTTCTCACGTCCCCGACGCGCTGAGAAGCGCCCAGGCGGGCCGATAGCCCTCATCGTCTAGCGGCCTAGGACGCCGCCCTTTCAAGGCGGTAGCACGGGTTCGAATCCCGTTGGGGGCACGCATGATCGTGTGCGACACTGTCGTACACAACGCTTGGTCCTGTGGAGCAGTTTGGAGTGCTCGCCACCCTGTCAAGGTGGAGGCCGCGGGTTCAAATCCCGTCAGGACCGCTGAGGTTTCGTATGAAACCTCGTGGCTGGGTAGCTCAGTTGGTACGAGCGTCCGCCTGAAAAGCGGAAGGTCGCCGGTTCGACCCCGGCCCCAGCCACCGCCGCCCTATCAGGGCAAACACCCCCTCTGAGATCTCTCGGAGGGGGTGTTTTCGTGTCGGCTACGCCAACCGGTGCGCCAACGGCTCTCAGGAGAGGGTGTCGCCCAGCTTCCGGAGTGCCTTCCGCTGCTCGTCCAGCGAAGCGAGCGCTCGCGAGCGCCTCGCGGCCTGCGTCAGTTCCTGATCCGGGGCTCCTGGTCCGGCCGTTGCGGCCGTGAAGCGACGAGCGCCGACCCGCGCGCCGCCAGCGAGCGTGAACAGGAACCCCGCCGCCGAGCCAGCTGTTGCAGCAGCGCTGTGATGCTTCGGAGAAAGCGCTGTGCAGCCCCTGCGACACCATCGGCCCCGCCTTCCACGGCGGGGCCCTGTCCGGCCGCCGGGCCCCGGCTCCGGCGAGGTTCACCGGCGTGCCTGTGCGGGCCGAGCGCGATGCGCCGGCTCAGCAGGCAAGAGGAATCACTTCCGGCCGCTGCCGTCCACGATGACCGGGGTGCCGTTGCCCGAGCCGCAGGGCACGGCGTAGACCGGGTTCTCCTTGGCCGCTTCCCGGTACGAGTCGATGCACTGGTTCATCAGAACCTTGTCGGTCAGGGAGTCGTTGAGGATCTTGTTGGCGCGGGCGATGCCCTCGGCCTCGATCTTGCGGCGCTTGGACTCCTCTTCCGCCGTGCGGGTCGCCTCGGCGGCCCGCTCGGTGGCCTCCTTCTGCTGGATCTTGCGGTCGATCTGCTTCTGGAGGGCGTCCGAAGGCTTGACGTTGCGCAGGTTCACGGCGGTGATGTCGATACCGCGGGGCGCGAGTCGCTCCTTGATCAACTTGTCGATCTCCGCGTTGATCTTCTCCCGGGCCGAGGCGTAGCCCTGCTCGCTGGAGTAGCGGGCGAAGACGTTCCGGACGATCTCCCGGCTGTCCGGGAAGACCAGTCGCTGCTGAATGGCCTCCTCGCTCCCTGCCAGCCGGTACAGCTCCCCCGCCTTGTTCGGTATGACCGCCCACTTCACGGTCACCTCCACGTACATCACGCCCCCCTGGGAGGACCGCACCTCGACGACGTCCTTGTCGGAGAGGTTGAGGTCGACCGGACGGGTCGAGAAGCGCGTGACATCGGTGAATGGCGCTTTCAGATGCATCCCGGACGTCATGGGCGCACCCACTTTGCCGAACGTCACCGGCACGCCGACCTCGTAGGCGCTGACGACGTACACGCTGCTGGCGATGCCACAGAGCATGCTGCCGAGCAGTGCGGCGACGGCACCCAGCCGAAGCCGGGACGAGTTCTGGGCACGGGCGACGAAGTACATCACCACGGCGGTGAGAACGAGCAGGAATGACAGTACAAGCACGGTGGCTCCCCCCTGAGAGACCCTGGGCGATGCCCCCCGGCACCGCTCGCCGGTGGAGGATATGGCATCCGAAGTACGGAGAGAGCGGCGGGCGTTCGCAAACGGCGTCACTGCCAGGGCGCCGGCCTGCGTGCTGCTGTTCAGCACCTACGTCGGCATCTTTCCCGACCACATCGCGACCCAAGTCTGGGCGGCATCGACCGGGTGGGCGATGCCAGGTGGTTTCGACGGGCAACACCGACCCCACAACAGCAGCGCACAACCGCAGCCGACAGAGATCACGCTGCTGTTGGCGTCCACCGACCCGTACGCCAACAGCAGCGGACAAGCACGGCTGGCCGAATCACGTGCGGCCCGTACGAACAGGCCCCGCCCCGCCGGGGCGCGGCCTGAAAAGCGGAAGGTCGCCGGTTCGACCCCGGCCCCAGCCACCGCTGCCGAAAGCCTCATCCTGTCGGGATGGGGCTTTCGTCATGTCTGGGTCCAGCCCCCGTTTGGCATGCCCCCTCCCGGGCACTACGTTCTGGCGAGTCGACGCAACCGTACGGATGGGGGAATCATGCGCCGGGACCAGACAAAAATCGCCGGGGCCGTCCAGGTGGAGAGGGACCGGGCTCGCTACGGCTTACTCGCGGTGGTCATGAGCAACCTCGCGATCGCCGGGGTGGTGATCTTCGGCGTCTGGCGCCTGGACGGCGACAAGTCGGTGATCGTCGGCGTACTCACCGCTGCCTTCACCGCCATCAGCAGCATGACCACCGCGTACCTGGGCATCAAGGCCGTCTCCAACACCGCCACGTCGATGACCCAGGAGAGAGCACCCCGCGAGCAGCCCGCACCTCCGGTCCCTCAGCAGCCGAGCAGCAGCTGAGCCACTGGGCGCTTCCCGGGGAACAAGAGCCGGCCCCCGGCCGAACCGACCGCCGCGCGCAAGCCGCCGAACCGCCGGAGGCAAATCGTTAGCCAGGAATTTCGCCAAGGTGAGATCCTGGACCGCGTATGTCTACGCATCCCGCCCTCGGCACCCTCGCCCCCCGCCTGACCGAGCTGTCCCTGCGCGACGCGCACCGCCTCGGGCGCAGGCTCGAAGGCGCGCGCAAGATCCGCAAGCCCGAGGCCCGGACCGCCGTACTCGCCGAGATCGAGGCGGAGGTCGCCAAGGCCGAGAGCAGGATCGCCGGTCGCAGCGCCCGCGTCCCGGCCATCACGTACCCCGAACAGCTCCCCGTCAGCCAGAAGAAGGACGCGATCGCCGACGCCATACGCGACCACCAGGTCGTGATCGTGGCCGGCGAGACCGGCTCCGGCAAGACCACCCAGATCCCCAAGATCTGTCTCGAACTCGGCCGCGGTGTTCGCGGCATGATCGGCCACACCCAGCCCCGCCGCATCGCCGCCCGCACGGTCGCCGAGCGCGTCGCCGAGGAGCTCGACACACCCCTCGGCGAGGCCGTCGGCTGGAAGGTCCGCTTCACCGACCAGGTGAACCCCGACGCCACCTTCATCAAGCTGATGACGGACGGCATCCTGCTCGCCGAGATCCAGACGGACCGCGAGCTGCGCGCCTACGACACGATCATCATCGACGAGGCCCACGAGCGGTCCCTCAACATCGACTTCCTGCTCGGCTACCTCGCCCAGCTCCTGCCCAAGCGCCCGGACCTCAAGGTCGTCATCACCTCGGCCACGATCGACCCCGAGCGCTTCTCCCGGCACTTCGGCGACGCGCCGATCGTCGAGGTCAGCGGGCGCACCTACCCCGTCGAGGTGCGCTACCGCCCGCTCCTCGAAGAGAACGGCGACGACGCCGACCGCGACCAGATCACCGCGATCACGGACGCCGTCGAGGAACTCATGGGCGAGGGCAAGGGCGACATCCTCGTCTTCCTCTCCGGTGAACGGGAGATCCGGGACACGGCCGACGCCCTGAACAAGAAGCAGTACAGGTTCACCGAGATCCTGCCGCTGTACGCCCGGCTCTCCCACGCCGAGCAGCACCGCGTCTTCCAGCAGCACACGGGCCGCAGGATCGTCCTGGCCACGAACGTGGCCGAGACCTCCCTGACCGTCCCTGGCATCAAGTACGTCATCGACCCCGGCTTCGCCCGCATCTCGCGCTACAGCCACCGCACCAAGGTCCAGCGCCTGCCCATCGAACCGGTCTCCCAGGCGAGTGCCAACCAGCGCAAGGGACGCTGCGGCCGTACGTCGGACGGTATCTGCGTCCGCCTGTACAGCGAGGAGGACTTCGAGGCCCGGCCCGAGTTCACGGATGCCGAGATCCTCCGTACGAACCTCGCCTCCGTCATCCTCCAGATGACCGCGGCCGGCCTCGGCGACATCGAGAAGTTCCCCTTCATCGACCCGCCGGACCACCGCAACATCCGCGACGGCGTCCAGCTCCTCCAGGAACTGGGCGCGCTGGACCCGGCGGAGAAGGACCCGCGCAAGCGGCTCACGGACACCGGCCGCAAGCTCGCCCAGCTGCCCGTCGACCCGCGCCTCGCGCGGATGGTCCTGGAGGCGGAGCGCAACGGCTGCGTCCGCGAGGTCATGGTCGTCGCCGCCGCGCTGTCCATCCAGGACCCGCGCGAGCGCCCCACCGACAAACAGGCCCAGGCCGACCAGCAGCACGCCCGCTTCAAGGACGAGACGAGCGACTTCCTCGCCTACCTCAATCTGTGGCGCTACATCCGCGAGCAGCAGAAGGAGCGCGGCTCGTCGTCGTTCCGCCGGATGTGCAAGCAGGAGTACCTGAACTTCCTGCGCATCCGCGAATGGCAGGACATCTACACGCAGCTGCGCACGGTCGCCAAGCAGATGGGCATGCACCTGAACGACCAGGACGCCCCGGCCGACCACCTGCACATCTCGCTCCTCGCCGGTCTGCTCTCGCACATCGGGCTGAAGGACGTGAAGGAGTCCAAGGACTCCGGTCCCGGCGCCCGCAAGGACGGCGGACGCAACGAGTACCTGGGCGCCCGCAGCGCCAAGTTCGCGATCTTCCCGGGCTCGTCCCTGTTCAGGAAGCCCCCGCGCTTCGTGATGTCCGCCGAGCTCGTGGAGACCTCCCGCCTGTGGGCGCGCGTCAACGCGAAGATCGAGCCCGAGTGGGTGGAGCCGCTCGCCGGCCACCTCCTGAAGCGGACGTACAGCGAGCCGCACTGGGAGAAGGACCAGGCGGCCGTGATGGCGTACGAGAAGGTCACGCTGTACGGCGTTCCGATCGTCGCCCAGCGGAAGGTGAACTACGGCCGCGTCGACCCGGATACGAGCCGTGAACTGTTCATCCGCAACGCACTCGTCGAGGGTGACTGGCGCACGCACCACAAGTTCTTCGCCGCGAACCGCAGGCTCCTCACCGAGGTCGAGGAGCTGGAACACCGCGCCCGGCGCCGGGACATCCTGGTCGACGACGAGACGCTGTTCGACTTCTACGACCAGCGGGTGCCCGAACACGTCGTCTCCGGCGCCCACTTCGACTCCTGGTGGAAGCACAAGCACCACGAGCAGCCCGACTTCCTCGACTTCGAGCGCGAGATGCTCATCAACGAGAAGGCGGGCGCGGTCACCAAGGACGACTACCCGGACTCGTGGCGGCAGGGCCGTCTGAAGTTCAAGGTCACCTACCAGTTCGAGCCCGGCGCGGACGCGGACGGCGTGACGGTCCACATCCCGCTGCAGGTCCTCAACCAGGTCACGGACGAGGGCTTCGACTGGCAGATCCCGGGGCTGCGGGAAGAACTGGTCACCGAGCTGATCCGGTCCCTGCCCAAGCCCATCCGCCGCAACTACGTCCCGGCGCCGAACTACGCGACGGCGTTCCTGGAGAAGGCGGTGGCCCCGGAGGGGCGCGATCGAGCACAGCCCCTCCAGGAACCGCTGACGGTGGCGATGGCGCGGGAGCTGCGGCGGATGGTCGGCGTGCCGTTCGAGGCGGCGGACTTCGACTGGGCGAAGGTGCCGGACCACCTCAAAATAACGTTCCGGATCGTCGATGAGCGGCGCCGCAAGCTCGCCGAGGACAAGGACCTCGAAGCCCTGAAGCTCCTGCTGAAGCCGAAGGCGCGCAAGGCCCTCTCGCAGGCCGCGGCGGCCACGGCCGAGCGGCGGGGCGGGGAGTCCCTGGAGCGTACGGGCCTCACAGACTGGTCGATCGGCGCGCTGACCCGTGTCTTCGAGACCCGTCGCGCCGGCGAGCCGGTGAAGGCGTATCCGGCGCTGGTCGACGACGGCGACACGGTCTCCGTACGCCTCTTCGACACGGAGGAGGAGCAGGCGCAGGCGATGTGGAAGGGCACGCGGCGCCTGATCCTGCGGAACATCCCGGTGAACCCGGCGAAGTTCGCGTCCGAGAAGCTGACGAACACCCAGAAGCTCGGTCTGTCCGCGAACCCGCACGGCTCGATCCAGGCCCTGTTCGACGACTGTGCGATGGCGGCCGCCGACCGGCTGATCGCGGACTTCGGGGGGCCGGCCTGGGACGAGGAGTCGTACCGGAAGCTGTATGACAAGGTGCGCGCGGAGATCGTCGACGCGACGGTCCGCACGGTAGGGCAGGTGCAGCAGGTGCTAGCCGCCTGGCAGTCCTGTGAACGCCGGCTGAAGGCCGTACGCAGCCCCGCCCTGCTGCCGAACCTGGCGGACGTGCGGGCGCAACTGGACGCCCTCGTGAAGCCCGGCTTCATCACCGCGGCGGGGGTACGGCGCCTCCCCGACCTGATGCGCTACCTGATCGCCGCGGACCGCCGCCTGCAGCAGATGCCGACGAACGTCCAGCGGGACACCACGCGCATGGAGAAGGTCCACGAGATGCAGGACGAGTACGCGTGGCTGCTGGAGCAGCTTCCGCAGGGCCGACCCGTCCCCTCCTCGGTCCTGGACATCCGCTGGATGATCGAGGAACTGCGCGTCAGCTACTTCGCGCATGCGCTGGGCACGGCGTACCCGGTCTCCGACAAGCGCATCGTGAAGGCGATCGACGCGGCCGCACCGTGACGGCCCACTGAGTAACGGCCGGTGCACGTTGGGTGAGTTCGACCCAGGGGCTCACCCTCCTGTACAGTCTCTTCTCGCAGCGCAACGCACAACAAGCGCCGCGAAGCCTGGTCCTGTGGAGCAGTTTGGAGTGCTCGCCACCCTGTCAAGGTGGAGGCCGCGGGTTCAAATCCCGTCAGGACCGCAACAGAGCCCCGCACCTCGAAGGTGCGGGGCTTCTTCATGCCCCCATGCACGCCCTGTCGAGACGAAGGCGGCGCCTGGCACGACCGCAATCAGACACGACCACCCTCGCCCCGGCCCTCCCCGTGCCCCATATCCGCCACTCCCCTCACCGGCGGCCTTCACGGGGGGCGCCGCGTGACTTGACGGCGTCACTTTCCACCGGTACCCCGGAAGGCCAGGGTCTTCGACCCCCGGGCCCAGGAGGTGGCGTATGGCGACGTCCGTTCGGCATGAGACACGTGCTCTGCTCCGCGCCCATCTAGCCGCCGCTTCCGGGTATCGCCATCTGACCCCGCGCTGCCCGGTCTGCCACCGACTGCTGCGCCTGGCGTTGGAACCCGCTCAGCACGACGAGGAGAGCCCCCAGACGGCCTCCGAGGACGAGAACCCCTCCAACCCCTCCACAACGTGAGCGAGGCCCTCAGCGCCTCCACCACGCACGAACCATCACTCCGGGGGCCACACGGCCTCCGCCGCAAGCGCCTCTGGTGCGCACCCGTCGGCCCAACACCCGCCCCATACAGGCGTGTTCCTCTAGCAAAGACACCGCGAGCACAACAAGAACCTCGCCATGTGACGGGTGTCACCGCACAAGTTTTGGGAACCGTGGAACTTACGCCCCTCCTACAACTAGTCAATTTAATATGTGCAATTGCACCCCCTTCCAAGGCCCTGTACAGCAGATCCGACACCCCTCCCCAGACTCCGACAGGGCCGCTCACGGAACGGCCCGCATGGCGCGATCAGGGCACAAAAAAGATCGCGCTGGACTCGGCGGAGTCCAGCGCGATCGACGACGCACCCTTGTCGTGCCTCTGTTGACCTCGGGCGTGGGTCCTGTTGGGGCAGAACCCGCGTCGGTTGGAGCTGTGGTGTGGACGTCGCGACAGGCTGGGGGACCTTCGCTATGTCCGGTTATGTAGTTGTTCAGGCCTCGCTGCGCTGCTGCGGAATGCCCGCGAGCAGTGCGCGGACCTCGGCCTCGCGGTAGCGGCGGTGCCCACCGAGCGTGCGGATCGACGTGAGCTTGCCGGCCTTCGCCCACCGCGTGACCGTCTTAGGGTCGACGCGGAACATCGTGGCGACCTCAGCCGGGGTCAGCAGCGGCTCGGCATCAGGGGTGCGAGCGGTCATGAGCGGCCTCCTCGGGAGAACCGAACCTTCTCGGTTCTTTCCTCTAAATTCTGCACCTTGACCCGCGTTGCCCGAAATGGCGGACGCGAGTCGAGTCGGTTATAGGACGAACGGCTTGTCCTCGGCACTACAACTACACCATCTGTCCAGCCGCGTCGGCCAAACCGATGGAATTGCCCTCCCAGGTGTTCATCAGCGACGGAAGCCGATGGACCATGCCATAGCGGACAGTCACGCCACTGTGACGATCAGTCACAGGGCGATCAGGAGGCACCAGACCCCCCAAAGCACGCAACGCAGAGTTTCCGACCATGAGTGGACAGAGGGAACCTCCCCCGGACTCCTTGTCCTATTTTGGCACGAGGAGAACCGTAAGGCGCAAGGTCCCTGTAAGTGCGGTCCGTCACGCTTGAGGCATAAGCCCGGATCGGGGCCTACGTCCCCGTGCGGGTCTGCGGTGCGTCAACCATGGGCCAAGACTTATCACTTCATCATGTCTCACGGGTCACAATTCGCGCACCGGTGCGCCGAGGTCCCGGACTCAGTTCGCCGACCGACGGTCCCGTACGGCCCGCCAGCGCTCCACCAACCGTCCGTACGCCTCCCCGGCCGCGGCCCCGTCCCCGTGCCGCAGGGCGTCGATGCCCTCGGCGACATCCGCGGCCGAGTGGTCCCCGTCCAGCTCCGCGGCCGGCAGGACGTGCACGAGTCCGCCGTAGTCCAGTTCGACCAGCGACCGCGGATGGAACTCCTCCAGCCAGCGGCCCACCTCCACCAGACCGTCGATGAGCGGCCCGTCGTCGATCGTGTCCCGGAGCGTCCGCAGTGCCCGTGCGGTGCGCCGCCGCGCCTGCACCATGGGCGTGCGGTAGCGCAGCATCGGAGGGGTCTCGCCGGACCTCTTGTCGTACCGCCGCTCTTCGTCGGAGACGAGCACGAACCAGTTCAGCGGCACCTGCCAGGTCGCGGTGCGGATCCACGGGCGGGCGTCCGGGTTGCCGGCCAGCCAGCGCTCGTAGTCCTGGGCTGCCTGGCGGCGCACCACGGGCGGCAGGACCGCGTCCAGAACCGGCTCGGGCAGTTCCTGCGCCAGCTCGCCCAGCGCCTGCCAGCCGCGCAGCCGGGTGCGCCACGGGCAGACGCACAGCACCCCCTCCACCTCGCTCACGAAGGCTTCACTGCTCTCGTGCACCGGCACCGCAACCGGCGGGGTGGGCAGCAAGTCGGCCAGGGAGCGACGCAGTTCGTCCTGGTACGAGGGACGGTCGGGGCGCCGGGCGTACCGCTCCCAGTGGCTGCGCTCCGGTTCCGGGAAGGCGGCCAGCGGCTCGTACACGCGCAAGTAGGACGCGTACGGGACGATCACCGAGGACACCTTGGGCACGCCTGCTCCCTCCCCATCGGAGCTCACCCGAAACCCGTCCGGGTGCGGCCCGGGCGGGGCGGAAAACCATGGCAAATCGTCCCACGAACCCGCCGCGGCGTACTCGGCATACTCCAAGGGGGGGTGATCCTGAGCACTGCACGGCTGGCGGGCACCTTCACGTTCTACGCTCATGCCCACGGGGCCCGCCACCCGTACGGGGCCCGCCCCAACCGCCGCTACTCAACCGGGAGTCACCACCGTGACCGACGTAACCGACGGCGTCCTGCACACCCTGTTCCACTCGGAACAGGGGGGCCATGAGCAGGTCGTGCTCTGCCAGGACCGGGCCAGTGGCCTCAAGGCCGTCATTGCGATCCACTCCACCGCCCTGGGCCCCGCCCTCGGCGGCACACGCTTCTACCCGTACGCGACCGAGGAAGAAGCCGTCGCCGACGCCCTGAACCTCGCGCGCGGGATGTCGTACAAGAACGCCATGGCCGGCCTCGACCATGGCGGGGGCAAGGCCGTGATCATCGGCGACCCCGAGCGGATCAAGACAGAGGAGCTGCTGCTGGCGTACGGCCGTTTCGTGGCCTCGCTCGGCGGGCGGTACGTGACTGCGTGCGACGTCGGCACCTACGTGGCGGACATGGACGTCGTGGCCCGGGCGTGCTCCTGGACCACCGGGCGCTCCCCGGAGAACGGCGGCGCGGGCGACTCCTCCGTGCTCACCGCCTACGGCGTCTTCCAGGGCATGCGGGCCTCGGCCCAGCACCTGTGGGGCGACCCGACGCTGCGGGGTCGCAAGGTCGGCGTCGCCGGCGTCGGCAAGGTCGGGTACTACCTGGTCGGGCACCTGCTGAAGGACGGCGCCGAGGTCGTGATCACCGATGTGCGGCCGGACGCCGTACGCCGGGTCACCGACGAGCACCCCGAGGTCACCGTGGCCGCCGATACCGACTCCCTGATCCGCACCGAGGGGCTGGACATCTACGCCCCCTGCGCGCTGGGCGGGGCCCTGAACGACGACTCGGTGCCGGTGCTGACGGCGAAGGTGGTGTGCGGCGCCGCCAACAACCAGCTCGCGCACCCGGGCGTGGAGAAGGACCTCGCCGACCGCCGGATCCTGTACGCGCCGGACTACGTCGTCAACGCCGGCGGTGTCATCCAGGTCGCCGACGAGCTGCACGGCTTCGACTTCGACCGGTGCCGGGCGAAGGCGGCGAAGATCTTCGACACCACGCTGGCCATATTCGCACGTGCGAAGGAAGACGGTATTCCGCCGGCCGCCGCGGCCGACCGGATCGCCGAGCAGCGGATGGCGGAGGCGAGGGCGGGAGCACGCCCCACGGAGGTTTGACCGGTACCCGCCGGTAGGAGCTTGGAGAGAACTCTCACTCTTATCGGCGGGTCGCCCGCCAATTAGTGGTTAAAATCGGCCGTGACCAGCGAGGACGGGGCGCCTCGCCGGTCCTGGGCACACGCCCACCCACGGGCGACGTACCGTATGGGCGTGGGCTCAGGTACCGTGGAAGCCCTACGGACCGGTCTCTCCGAGGAGAGCCCGTTCCGGATCATGAACGCGTGTCAAGACTCTGGGGCCGTCGAGCCCCGTCGTTGAGGGGGTCGAGCCATGGGGCGCGGCCGGGCCAAGGCCAAGCAGACGAAGGTCGCCCGCCAGCTGAAGTACAACAGCGGTGGGACGGATCTCTCACGCCTGGCTGAGGAGCTGGGCGCATCGCCGTCGAACACGTCGCCGAACGGCGACCAATTCGAGAGCGATGAGCAAGACGACGACCTGTACGCACGGTACGCCGACCTGTACGGCGACGACGAGGAGGACGAGGACGACCAGTCCTCGCAGCAACGTCGCGGCGCTTGACCTTGCACTGAATTCCCGCCCGGTCCGTGGCTCGGCCACGGACCGGGTTCTGTGCTGTCCACCGGGGACTCAGCTCGCGTAGTCGCCGATCAGGGCCGCGCCCGTCTCGTGGTCACCCCGGTCGGTGATCTCGCCGGCGACCCATGCGTCCACGCCGCGGTCGGCCAGAGTGGCGAGCGCGACGTCCGCCGACTGCTCGGGGACGATGGCGATCATGCCGACGCCCATGTTCAGGGTCTTCTCCAGCTCGAGGCGCTCGACGTCCCCTGTTTTCCCGACGAGGTCGAAGACCGGCGCCGGGGTCCAGGTCGAGCGGTCGACGACCGCGTGCAGGTCGTCCGGGATCACCCGCGCCAGGTTGGCCGCGAGCCCGCCGCCGGTGATGTGGCTGAATGCGTGCACCTCGGCGGTGCGGGTGAGAGCCAGGCAGTCCAGCGAGTAGATCTTCGTGGGCTCCAGCAGTTCCTCGCCGAGGCTGCGGCCCAGTTCCTCCACATGCTGGTCGAGGCCGAGCTTCGCCCGGTCGAGAAGGACGTGGCGGACGAGCGAGTACCCGTTCGAGTGAAGACCGGAGGCGGCCATGGCGATCGCCACGTCACCCTTGCGGATGCGCTCCGCGCCGAGGAGCCGGTCGGCCTCCACGACGCCCGTACCGGCGCCCGCGACGTCGAAGTCGTCCGGACCGAGGAGACCGGGGTGTTCGGCCGTCTCGCCGCCGACCAGGGCACATCCGGCCAGCACGCAGCCCTCGGCGATGCCCTTCACGATCGCCGCGACGCGCTCCGGGTGGACCTTGCCGACGCAGATGTAGTCGGTCATGAACAGCGGCTCGGCGCCGCACACCACGATGTCGTCCATGACCATGGCGACCAGGTCATGGCCGATGGTGTCGTAGACGCCCATCCGGCGCGCGATGTCGACCTTGGTGCCGACCCCGTCGGTGGCGGACGCGAGCAGCGGGCGCTCGTAGCGCTTGAGGGCGGAGGCGTCGAAGAGGCCGGCGAAGCCGCCGAGGCCACCGAGGACCTCGGGCCGCTGCGTCTTCTTCACCCACTCCTTCATCAGCTCCACCGCGCGGTCGCCCGCTTCGATGTCGACGCCTGCCGCAGCATAGGAAGCACCGGAGGTCCCCGTCGACGGAGTCGACTGATCGAACGCAGTAGACATGGTCTGGGATCTTTCAGGTTGGTGGGACGGGCTCACGGGCGACGGATGGCGTCGGCGGCGGCCGTGGCGGCCGGACCGGCCGCCAGCTCGGTCTCCAGGAGCTGCTTGCCCAGCAGCTCAGGGTCCGGCAGCTCCATCGGGTACTCGCCGTCGAAGCAGGCGCGGCACAGATTCGGCTTGGCGATGGCGGTCGCCTCGATCATCCCGTCGAGGGAGATGTACGCCAGGGAGTCGGCGCCCAACGAGGTGCCGATCTCCTCGACCGTCATGCCGTTGGCGATCAGCTCGGCGCGGGTGGCGAAGTCGATGCCGAAGAAGCACGGCCACTTCACCGGCGGGGAGGAGATCCGGATGTGGACCTCGGCGGCGCCCGCCTCGCGCAGCATCCGCACCAGCGCCCGCTGGGTGTTACCACGCACGATCGAGTCATCGACGACGACCAGGCGCTTGCCCTTGATGACGTCCTTCAGCGGGTTCAGCTTCAGGCGGATGCCGAGCTGGCGGATCGTCTGCGAGGGCTGGATGAAGGTGCGCCCGACGTACGCGTTCTTCACCAGGCCGGCACCGAACGGGATGCCGCTCTCCTCCGCGTAGCCGACGGCGGCCGGGGTACCGGACTCCGGGGTCGGTATCACCAGGTCGGCCTCGACAGGGGCCTCCTTGGCGAGGCGGCGGCCCATCTCGACGCGGGAGAGGTAGACGTTGCGTCCGGCGATGTCGGTATCGGGGCGAGCCAGGTACACATACTCGAAGACACAGCCACGGGGCTTCGCATCCGCGAAGCGCGACGACCGCAGCCCGTTCTCGTCGATGGCGATGAACTCGCCCGGCTCGATCTCGCGGACGAAGCTGGCGCCCGTGATGTCGAGCGCGGCGGTCTCGGAGGCGACGACCCAGCCGCGCTCCAGGCGACCGAGGACCAGCGGGCGGATGCCCTGGGGGTCCCGGGCCGCGTACAAGGTCTGCTCGTCCATGAAGACAAGCGAGAAGGCGCCCTTGACCTGCGGCAACACCGCGGGGGCCGCTTCCTCGACGGTCAACGGCTTGCCGTCGTCGTCGACCTGGCCGGCCAGGAGGGCGGTGACGAGGTCCGTGTCGTTCGTCGCGGCCACCTGTGTGGCACGGCCGGTCTCCTTGGGGAGATCGGCGACCATCCCGGCGAGCTGCGCCGTGTTGACGAGGTTGCCGTTGTGGCCGAGAGCGATGGAGCCGTGCGCCGTGGCGCGGAATGTCGGCTGGGCGTTCTCCCACACGGAGGCGCCGGTGGTCGAGTAGCGGGCGTGACCGACCGCGATATGACCTTGGAGCGAACCGAGCGAGGTCTCGTCGAAGACCTGGGAGACCAGTCCCATGTCCTTGAAGACGAGGATCTGGGAGCCATTACTGACCGCGATACCCGCGGATTCCTGACCCCGATGTTGGAGGGCGTAGAGCCCGAAGTACGTGAGCTTTGCGACCTCTTCACCCGGAGCCCAGACACCGAAGACGCCACACGCGTCCTGGGGGCCTTTCTCACCGGGGAGCAGGTCGTGATTGAGTCGACCGTCACCACGTGGCACGCCCCCGAGTGTATTCGAGGCCGACCACTGGTCCGAATTGGGGATGGGTTTAAGTCCCGGGTCTCTCGCCTGCAACCGTTGCCATGTGTACAGCGTTTTCGCAGGTCAGTTTGGGTGCGCGAGGATCGATCGGGTGCGTGGACGCGGCGTCGGCAGGCGCGGTGGATTCCTGCGAAGTGGATGCGAGTGAGACGTCGCACACCCTGCGCGCGGACGGGCGTCCCGCGGATCCGCCTCACGCCATGAGCGGCAGCAGTGCCCCGAGGTCGGCCCGTTCCCCGCTCGCACTGACCTTGGCGTCCGCCACGGCCTCCTGCCACGCCGTCCGTCCGGTGGCCAGCCGGATCCAGGTCAGCGGGTCGGTCTCGACGACGTTGGGCGGGGTGCCACGGGTGTGCCGGGGGCCCTCGACGCACTGCACGACGGCGTACGGCGGGATGCGCACCTCGGTCGATGCGCCGGGTGCCTCCATCGCGAGCGCGTCGGCCAGGAGCCGCGTGGCGGCGGCGAGTGCCTGACGGTCCTGGGGGATGTCCAGGCCCGGAACAGCGGCGTTGAGATCGTCGGTGTGGACGACGAGTTCGACGGTGCGGGTGACGAGGTAGTCGGCCAGCGGCAGGGCCCCGGCGTTGGTGGCGAGCAGCCGGGTGCCGGGATGCGTGTCGAGCTGCCGGATCAGGATCTGCTCGACCTGTGCGAGATAGGCGTCGAGGTCGGGGTGGTCCTGGGCGAGCCGTCGGGTGAAGTCGTCGATGGCCGAGGAGCTGGCGGAGGTGGCGAACGGCCAGTCGAGGAGCGAGGCGTCCTGCCGCACCGGCTCCGGCAGGTCGAGGGACCGGCCGACGGCCGTGACGGCCATCCCGATGTGCGCGACCAGCTCCCGCACCGCCCAGCCCTCCAGCCGCGTGGGGAGGGCGAGTTGCCCGGGCGTCAGGGTGCGTACGGCGTCCCGTACGTTGCCGAGCTGAGCGAGGACCGCCGTGCGGGTCTTCACCGGGTCGTAGGTTCGGGTGCGCTTCTTGGCCGCGGGCATGGCGGTGAGCCTAGGCCTTGACCGCGTATCCGTGCAGACCCTTTGCGACCAGGTCGAAGGCGCGGTGGGCGCGTTCGGCGGCGTCCGCGGCGACCTGGTCGGCGGTCTCGCCGCCGACGATGCGGCGGAAGTGCTCCTCGACAAGGGCGTTACGGGCGGCGGTCAGCGTGGCGGCGGCGATCAGAGCGAGTGTGGCGTCGCCGGTCTCCTCGGCGAGCAGGTCGGCCAGTGCGCGCGCGCCCTTCTCGGACTCGACATAGGCGCGTTCCTTCAGCGCCGGTGTCGCCATGATGACCTCGCGGATCCGGCGGGTCGGCTCACCATGCAGGCCGATCGACGGGTCGCGCCCCTTGATCATCTCCATGAACTGCCGTCGTACGGCGTCCACCGCCGACTCGCCAGGCGCGCGCTCGCGTACGGCGCGGGCGGCGTCCGAGAAGTGCTCGACCATGGGCCGGAAGACCAAGTCTTCTTTCGAGCCGAAGTAGTTGAAGACGGTCATCTTGGAGACCTCGGCGGCATCGGCGATCTCCTGGACCGAGACGGCCTCGAAGCCCTTCTCCGCGAACAGGGCGATCGCGGTCCGGTAGATCCGCAACGCCGTCTGCCGCTTCTTGCGCTCGCGCAGCCCCATCGCCTCAGCAGCCATGGCACCACTGTACCAAGGCGAATTTTCGACTCGGATGAACCTTACTCCGTGATTAAATATTGACTCGGTACATGAATTCGGGGATGGTGCTGCCCATGACCGACACCCAACGCAAACTCGGCATACTCGCCTGCCTCGTGACGATCGTCCTGGCCGTCCTGGACACGCAGATCGTGTCGGCGGCCACCGTGCCGATCGTCCGCGACCTCGACCCCGCGCACGGCATCGACAAGATCCCGTGGCTGGTCAGCGCCTTCTCCCTGGCGTCCGCCGCGATGCTCCCGCTCTACGGCAGGCTCTGCGACACCCTCGGCGCCAAGCCTGTCTTCCTCGGCGCCCTGGGCGCCTTCCTGGGCGGCTCGGCCCTGTGCGGTGCGGCCCCTTCGATCGGCTGGCTGATCGCCTCGCGGGCCGTACAGGGCATCGGCGCGGGCGGGTTGATGAGCGTGACGATGGTCGTCATCGCCCAGCTCGCGGGGCCCGGCGCTAAGAAGAACAAGGGCGCCGGCACCGGCGGGATCGTCGCGGGCGGCGGTATGGCCGCGGGCCCCTGGCTCGGCGGCTTCCTCGCCGACCACGCCGGCTGGCGCTGGGCGTTCTACGTCAATGTGCCGCTCGGCATCGCCGCCCTGGCCACCGCGGTGGTCGTGCTGAAGCTCCCCCGCCCTGCCACTGGCCGCTCGGTCGACTTCACCGGCGCCGTGCTCGCCGCCGCGTTCTCCACCGCGCTGCTGCTGGTCACCGAGTGGGGCGGCAAGCAGTACGCATGGACGTCCCCGCAGGTCATCAGCCTGGCACTGGCCTTCGCCTGCGCTCTCGGGCTCTTCCTGCGCCGCCAGTTCACCGCCGCCGAGCCCATCCTGCCGCCCTCGCTCTTCCGTATCCGCGAACTGCGCCTGGGCTTCGCGATCCAGGGGCTGACGGGCGCGGCCATGATGGGCGCCATCTACTACGTACTGGTCTACCTCCAGCTCGTCCGCGGCATCTCCAGCTCCTCCGCCGGCCTGTATCTGATCCCCATGGCGGCAGGCATCACGGCTGTCGGCATCGCCACCGGGCGGCTCACCGAACGCGGCTGGTCCGAGCGGACGTTCGTGATCAGCGGTTCCGCGGTCGGCACGGCCGCCTATCTGTTGCTGGCCGCCACCGGCCCCCACACCTCCCTGTGGCAGCTGAGGTCGGCCCTGCTGCTCGTCGGCCTCGGTTTCGGCCAACTCCTCGGCCAGCTGATCCAGTTGGTGCAGCAGACAGCCCCGCGTCACCAGCTCGGAGTCGCCACCACCGCGATCCGCTTCTTCCAAACCCTCGGCGGAGCCCTCGGCGCCACCCTGTTCGGCACCCTGCTCAACCGCCTCTACGACGGCCCCGGCGACGTCGGCTCCCTGGTCGCCCTGCGCGGAGCGGACCGCGTCGCGGGCGTGACGGCGTACGTCTCCGCGCTCGACACGGTGTTCCTGTGCGGGGCCGTGGTCATGGCGCTGTGCCTGCTGCTCGCCCTGCGGCTGCCGAGGACGCGACCGGTGGAGGCGAAGCCCGTCGAGGAACCCGCGGCCGTATGAGGCCGCATGAGCCGTATCAGGCCGTACGAGAAGGGCCCCGCCCCATGTCCCGGACGGGGCCCCTCACGGGTGTGGTCACGCCAGCAGCGCCGGCATGGTCTCCTCGTGGACCTTGCGCAGCTCCTCCAGGGTCAGCGCGAACTTGCCCTGCACCTCGACCGTTTCCCCGTCGACGACACCGACGCGGGTGGCCGGCAGGCCGCGTGCACCGCACATGTCGTTGAAGCGGACCTCCTCGGAGCGCGGCACGGCGACGATCGCGCGGCCGGCCGACTCGGAGAAGAGGAAGGTGAAGGCGTCGAGGCCGTCCGGCACGATCAGCCGCGCGCCCTTCCCGCCGAGCAGCGCCGACTCGACCACGGCCTGGATCAGGCCACCGTCGGACAGGTCGTGCGCGGAGTCGATCATGCCGTCGCGGGAGGCCGAGATCAGGATCTCGCCGAGCAGGCGCTCACGTTCCAGGTCGACCCGCGGGGGCAGACCGCCGAGGTGGTCGTGGACGACCTGCGACCAGGCCGAACCACCGAACTCCTCACGGGTGTCGCCGAGAAGGTAGAGCAACTGGCCGTGCTCCTGGAAGGCGACCGGGGTGCGCCGGGCCACGTCGTCGATCACGCCGAGGACCGCGACCACCGGCGTCGGGTGGATGGCGGCGTCGCCCGTCTGGTTGTAGAGGGAGACATTGCCGCCGGTCACCGGGGTGCCGAGCTGCAGGCAGGCGTCGGCGAGTCCGCGGACCGCCTCCGCGAACTGCCACATGACGGCCGGGTCCTCGGGCGAGCCGAAGTTCAGGCAGTCGGAGACGGCCAGCGGCTTGGCGCCGGTGGTGGCCACATTGCGGTACGCCTCGGCGAGCGCGAGCTGCGCGCCCGCGTACGGGTCGAGCTTCGCATAGCGGCCGTTGCCGTCGGTGGCGATGGCGACACCGAGCCCGGACGTCTCGTCGATACGGATCATCCCGGAGTCCTCGGGCTGGGCAAGGACCGTGTTGCCCTGTACGAAGTGGTCGTACTGCGAGGTGATCCAGGACTTCGATGCCTGGTTGGGGGAACCGACGAGCTTGAGAACCTGCTCCTTGAGCTCCTCGGCGGTGGCCGGACGCGGCAGCTTGTTCGCGTCATCCGCCTGGAGTTCGTCCTGCCACTGCGGACGGGCGTACGGGCGCTCGTACACCGGCCCCTCGTGGGCGACCGTCCGCGGGTCGACGTCGACGATCTTCCCGCCGTGCCAGTAGATCTCCAGTCGGTCGCCGTCAGTCACCTCGCCGATGACCGTGGCGATGACGTCCCACTTGGCGCAGATCTCCAGGAACCGGTCGACCTTCTCCGGCTCGACGACCGCGCACATCCGTTCCTGCGACTCGCTCATGAGGATCTCCTCGGGCGAGAGCGTCGAGTCGCGCAGCGGTACGTCGTCCAGCGTCACGCGCATGCCGCCGGAGCCGTTGGAGGCCAGTTCGGAGGTGGCACACGACAGGCCGGCCGCGCCCAGGTCCTGGATGCCGACGACCAGCTTCTCCCGGAAGGCCTCCAGGGTGCACTCGATGAGGAGCTTCTCCTGGAAGGGGTCGCCGACCTGAACGGCGGGGCGCTTGGAGGGCTTCGCGTCGTCGAAGGTCTCGGAGGCCAGGATCGACGCGCCGCCGATGCCGTCACCGCCGGTCCGGGCCCCGTACAGGATGACCTTGTTGCCCGCGCCGGACGCCTTCGCGAGGTGGATGTCCTCGTGCCGCATCACACCGATGGCACCGGCGTTGACCAGCGGGTTGCCCTGGTAGCAGGCGTCGAAGACGACCTCGCCGCCGATGTTGGGCAGGCCGAGGCAGTTGCCGTAGCCGCCGATGCCGGCGACGACGCCGGGCAGCACACGCTTGGTGTCCGGGTGGTCGGCCGCGCCGAAGCGAAGGGGGTCGACGACGGCGACCGGCCGAGCGCCCATCGCGATGATGTCGCGCACGATGCCGCCGACGCCCGTGGCCGCGCCCTGGTAGGGCTCGACGTACGAGGGGTGGTTGTGCGACTCGACCTTGAAGGTGACCGCGTACCCCTGACCGACGTCCACGACACCGGCGTTCTCGCCGATGCCCACGAGCAGGGCGTCGGACTCGGGGGCCTTCTCGCCGAACTGGCGGAGGTGGACCTTGGAGGACTTGTACGAGCAGTGCTCGGACCACATGACCGAGTACATGGCGAGCTCGGCGCCGGTGGGGCGGCGGCCCAGGATCTCGACGATCCGCTCGTACTCGTCTTTCTTCAGGCCGAGTTCGGCCCAGGGCAGCTCGACGTCGGGGGTCGCGGTCGCGTGTTCGACCGTGTCCAGAGGCGTCCGGCTCATGCGCCCACCAGCTTCTTGAGGATCGAGGTGAAGAACGGGAGGCCGTCGGTACGGCCCGTACCGATCAGCGGCTCGACGGCGTGCTCGGGGTGCGGCATGAGGCCGACGACGTTACCGGCCTCGTTGGTGATGCCGGCGATGTCGCGGAGCGAGCCGTTGGGGTTGAAGTCGAGGTAGCGGAACACCACCCGGCCCTCGGCCTCCAGCTTGTCGAGCGTGTACTCGTCGGCGACGTAGCGGCCGTCCATGTTCTTCAGCGGGATGTGGATCTCCTGGCCGCTCTCGTAGTCGCTGGTCCAGGAGGTCTCCGCGTTCTCCACCCGCAGCTTCTGGTCGCGGCAGATGAAGTGGAGGTGGTTGTTGCCGAGCATCGCGCCCGGGAGGAGATGGGCCTCGGTGAGGACCTGGAAGCCATTGCAGATACCGAGGACCGGCAGACCGGCCTTCGCCTGCTCGATGACGGTCTCCATCACCGGCGAGAAGCGGGAGATGGCACCGGCGCGCAGATAGTCGCCGTACGAGAAGCCGCCCGGCAGCACGACGGCGTCGACCTGCTGGAGGTCCTTGTCCTTGTGCCAGAGAGCGACCGGTTCGGCGCCCGCGAGGCGGATCGCGCGCTGGGTGTCGCGGTCGTCCAGACTGCCCGGGAAAGTGACGACGCCAATACGAGCGGTCACTTCGCGGCCTCCGCCACTTCCTCCACCTTGACGGTGAAGTCCTCGATCACGGTGTTGGCGAGGAAGGATTCCGCGAGATCGTGGATGCGGGCGAGCGCGGCGTCGTCAACCGGCCCGTCCACCTGGAGTTCGAATCGCTTTCCCTGACGTACATCGGAGATGCCCTCGAATCCGAGCCGCGGCAGTGCGCGCTGCACCGCCTGGCCCTGCGGGTCGAGGATCTCCGGCTTGAGCATGACGTCGACTACGACGCGTGCCACTGGCACTCCCGATGTGTGGTGCTGAGCAGGTCCCTTCAGACTACCCGTACAAAATTTCTACTCGCGTAGATTCGTAGGATCCTACGTGACTTCCATCACGGTCCGACAGTGACCGCGGGATGTGCACGGAAAATCCTTGGAAAAACCGCAGAAGACACGGGAGGGCAATGCGTGCGGACACGCGGAGGCATTCCATCGGTCTTCACAGCGCAATGCCAGGCACTGTACAAAGGAAAAGGCAATAGCCGATACTTCGCTCAATTACTGCCGGACAGTCGACATCTCTCCGACATCTCCCTGACGTCTGCGCACGTCGCGGAGGGTGGTCGCGAAGGTGCCGCACGAAGGGACCGATATTCGTGGCGCAGCGTGTCGTAGTCACTCTCTTTGACGACATCGACGGCTCAGAAGCGGCGGAAACGATCGTCTTCGGACTGGACGGCAAGTCGTACGAGATCGACCTCAATCAAGCCAACGCCAAGAAACTGCGTAAGGTGCTGGCGCCGTACGTCGAGGCCGGCCGCAAGAAGGCGAAGTCCGGGAAGGCGTACACGCACACGGCATTGACGCCCGACCCGGCTGCCGTCCGCGCCTGGGCTCGCTCCCACAACATGGACGTACCGCCTCGGGGCCGCATCCCCAAGAAGGTGTACGAGGCGTTCGCGCAGGCGCACTGACACGTTCGGGCGGACCCGGCAGACCCGACCGGGCCCACCCTCTGCCCGGGTGGCGGCATCCAGCCGCCCCCGCTGCAGTCCCATCGGCTGTCGACCCCTGGCCCCGGACGCCCGGAGCGTCTCGCCATGGGCACCCCCGCAAGCGCACTCCCCGGCCGCCCGCCGCCACCCGCTCACACCCTCATCGGCCCTCGCCCGCAGCCGACTTGCATTGCCCCCCTGGTGATCAGATAGAGTCTGGAGCACGCCGAGGGGCAAGGCCGAAAGGCCGAAACCCCAAGGGACACGCGGGTGTAGTTCAGTAGCAGAACACCCCCTTTCCAAGGGGGAGGCGCAGTGTGCAATTCCTGTCACCCGCTCCATGGCATCGGTCCGACCATCCTTGTGGATCAGGTAGGCTGGTGCTCGCACCGATCGGTGAGAGCCGGTCGGAGGCAATGCGGACGTAGCTCAGTTGGTAGAGCGCAACCTTGCCAAGGTTGAGGTCGCGAGTTCGAGCCTCGTCGTCCGCTCAGAAAGAAAGGCCCCGGTCCAGTGGACCGGGGCCTTTCTGGTGCCCGTCGAGCGTCTGACATTTGTCATGCCGAGCGATGACACCGCGCACTGCAGCCGGGCTCCGGCGCCCGGGACGCTGAATCCATGACAGCCATGGGCACGATGACAGAACACGAGCACGTGATAGAGGTCACAGACCTACGGCGCGTGTACGAGGGCGGGTTCGAGGCCGTACGCGGGATCACGTTTCACGTGAAACGCGGCGAGGTCTTCGCCCTGCTGGGCACCAACGGCGCGGGCAAGACCTCGACGGTCGAGCTACTGGAGGGACTGGCGGCACCGGCCGGAGGGCGGGTGCGGGTGCTGGGCCACGACCCCTACGCCACCGGAGTCCCCCCTGGTCGAGCGAAGTCGAAACCTTGGGGAAGGGCCGCGATACGGCCACGCACCGGGGTGATGCTGCAGGAGGGCGGCTTCCCGTCCGAGCTGACCGTCGCCGAGACCGCGCGGATGTGGGCGGGCTGCGTGAGCGGGGCACGGCCGCCCCGCGAAGTGCTGGCGCTGGTCGGTCTCGAACGGCGGACGGATGTACGGGTCAAGCAGCTGTCGGGCGGTGAGCGGCGCCGCCTGGACCTGGCGCTCGCGCTACTCGGCGACCCCGAGGTGCTGTTCCTGGATGAGCCGACGACCGGTCTGGACGCCGAAGGACGCCGGGACACCTGGGAGTTGGTGCGAGCGCTGCGCGATGCCGGGACGACCGTGCTGCTCACCACGCACTACCTGGAGGAGGCCGAAAGCCTTGCGGACCGGCTCGCGATCCTGCACGAGGGGCGCATTGCCGCCACCGGCACCCCGGCCGAGGTGACCGCCGCGCAACCGTCCCGGATCTCGTTCCGGCTGCCCGAGGGGTACGCCCTGGGAGACCTGCCACCGCTCCCCGAACTGGGTGTGTGCGACCACGAGCTGGACGCCCGGGTCGTACGGCTGCGCACGCGCGAACTGCAGCGGACGGCTACGGAACTGTTGCTGTGGGCCCGGCACGCCGGGGTGGAACTGCGCGAACTGGACGCGCGATCGGCCTCGCTGGAGGAGGCGTTCCTCGGGATCGCCCGCGAGGCCTCCACGGCACGTCAGAAGGAGCACGCGGCATGAGCAGCACACGCACCACCGCTCCGGCCACCCGCAGCAGCGGCGCCACCACTCCTCTGGGCCGCATGGCCGCGCTCGCCCGGGCCGAACTGATCCTGTTCACGCGGAGCAAGGGCACGCTGGTCGCGGCCGTGGTCGTGCCGTTCCTGCTGCCTTTCAGCGTGCACACGGCGGCCAAGGACATGAATCTGGAGGACGCCGGACTCACCATCGGGCTGGTCATGCTCCCCGCCGCGATCGGCTTCTCGCTGCTGTTCGCCGTGTACTCCACACTCGTCGGCGTGTTCGTCACCCGACGTGAGCAGCTCGTCCTCAAGCGGCTGCGCACCGGCGAGCTGCGCGATACGGAGATCCTCGCCGGGTCCGCGCTGCCGGCCGTCTTCACAGGGCTGACACAGACGCTGATCCTGGTGGCCGCGTGCACGGCACTGCTCGACGTACCGGCCCCGCACGCTCCCCACCTCGCGGTCGCCGGAGTGTTGTTGGGTCTGGTCCTGTGCGGCGGTCTCGCGGCGGTGACCGCGGCCTGGACCAGGACCACCGAGAGCGCGCAGGTCACCTCCCTCCCGCTGGTGATGGTCTCTGCGATGGGCTCGGGGATCATGGTCCCGCTCCAGCTGCTGCCCGATCGTCTGGCCGCCGGGTGCGCACTGCTCCCGCTGTCGCCGGTGATCACCCTGGTCCGCGGCGGCTGGACCGGTGAACTGAGCGCGTACGAGGCCCAACGGGCCCTGGTCATCGCTCTGGCCTGGGCGGGAGTGACCGTGTTTGCTGTACGGCGGTGGTTCCGTTGGGAACCGCGGCGCTGACCGCGCAGGGGACAGCAAGGAAGAGGGCGACGGTGTTCGGTGGGATAAGGAGGTGGCAGCGGCGCCACTGGCGTGAACGCAGCAAGGCCGAACGAGTCGAGTTGCAGAGCATCATCACGTGGCGCGCCACGGTCTGGGTGTTCTCGCTCACGTGGCTGGCGCTGCCCGTGGCCGGAGAGCTGCGCCACCGGCCACTGCCGCTGGCCCTCGGCGGGCTGCTGCTGGTCGTCGGTGGGCTGCAGTGCGTGGCCGCCAACCAGCTCATGCGGCGCGCGCTCGACCACTACCTGCACCGCAGCCCCCTGCCCGCACGCGCGCTGGGCATGACCGTCGCCCTGCTGGTCCCCGCGCTCGTCCTGCCACTGGTGCTGACCGCCATCGGTGGCTTCGCCCCGTGGACGGCGCGGCTGGCGCTCGGCGCCGCTCTGTTGCCGTTCGGCCTGGTGTACGGGATGGTGACGCCGGTGCCCGTGGTCCTGCGGCGGTCCGCCGTCCTGACGGTGGTCCTCATGGCGGCAGCCTGGCTCGCCCGAGGGACGCTCGGCGACGTCCTGATGACCGGTGTCGTGGCCGCCTTCGCGGTGGGCTTGTCGCTGCTCGCTTCTCGCTGCGGCGCTTGGACCCTGTCGGTGCTGTGGGAATCCGAACGGGCCCGCGAGGTCGAGGCCCGGCTCGCCGTCGCCGAGGAGCGATTGCGGTTCGGGCGGGACCTGCACGATGTACTGGGACGCAACCTCGCCGTCATCGCATTGAAGGCCGAGCTGGCGGTGCAGCTGGGCCGACGCGGGCGGCCCGAGGCCGTGGAGCAGATGATCGAGGTACAGCGGCTGGCGCAGGAGTCACAGCGCGAGGTGCGCGCCGTGGTCCGCGGCTACCGTGAAGCCGACCTCGGCGCCGAACTCGCCGGTGCCCAGGGCGTACTGGCTGCCGCAGGCATCGACTGCACAGTCACCGGCTCGGCCACCGGCCTGCCCACCCCGGTGCAGTCCGCCCTCGGCTGGGTGGTCCGGGAGGCCGCCACGAACATCCTGCGGCACGGCGACGCCCGGCAGTGCACCGTGTCCCTGAGCGTGACCGGAAACCAGGCCGAGCTGTCCGTGGAGAACGACGGGGTGCCCGAGACCCCCACCGGCAACCTGCCGGGTTCCGGGCTCGCCGGGCTGCACGAACGGCTCTCGGAACTCGGCGGCACGCTGCGCGCCGGGCCGGCGGAGCGCGGCCGGTTCCGGCTGACCGCCGAGGTGCCGTTGTCGGCACCCGACGCGCTACCGCGAGCCACCCGCCCGACGAGCGAGCCCGCCCCCTTGAACGAGGTCACCCTATGACGACGTCTCCCCCACCCATACGGCTGCTGCTGGCCGACGACGAGCACCTCATTCGCGGTGCGCTCGCCGCGTTGCTCTCGCTGGAGAACGACCTGCTGGTCGTCGCGGAGGCGGCCAGCGGACCGGAGGCACTGGCCATGGCGCGGGCGCACGCGCCCGACGTCGCCGTACTGGATCTGCAGATGCCCGGCGCGGACGGTGTGAAGGTCGCCACATCCCTGCGCACCGAACTCCCCGGCTGCCGGGTGCTGATCGTCACCGGTCACGGGCGGCCCGGGCATCTGAAGCGGGCGCTTGCGGCGGGGGTACGCGGGTTCGTCCCGAAGACCGTCAGCGCCCAGCGGCTCGCCGAGATCATCCGCACCGTGCACGCCGGAAACCGCTACATCGACCCGGAGTTGGCCGCCGACGCGATCTCCGCCGGGGACTCGCCGCTGACCGCACGCGAGGCCGAGGTGCTGGAGCTGGCCACCGACGGAGCGCCCGTCACGGAGATCGCCGAGCGGGCCGCGCTGTCCCCGGGAACCGTACGGAACTACCTGTCGTCGGCGGTGACCAAGCTGGGTGCGGACAACCGGCATGCGGCAGTACGCCTCGCGCGCGAGCGAGGTTGGGTATAGTTGCTCTCGCGCACCGCGCAGTGCGGACGTAGCTCAGTTGGTAGAGCGCAACCTTGCCAAGGTTGAGGTCGCGAGTTCGAGCCTCGTCGTCCGCTCCAGATGCCGAAGGCCCCGGTCATGACGACCGGGGCCTTCGGCATGTCCGGGCAGGGGCCCCGTGGGCGCCCGGGACCCGGCCGGTCGCCGGACCCCGGGGGACGTCCCCGGCTACGACCAGCTGACGCCCGTCAGTCGCTCGTACGCCTCCACATACTTCGCCCGGGTCCCCTCCACGACCTCCGACGGCAGCGGAGGCGGAGGCTGCTCGCTCGCGCGGTCCCAGCCGGAGGCCGGTGAAGTGAGCCAGTTCCGTACGAACTGCTTGTCGAACGATGGCTGGGGGCGGCCCGGCTCCCACTGGTCCGCCGGCCAGAAGCGGGAGGAGTCCGGGGTGAGCACCTCGTCAGCGAGGATGAGGGTGTCGCCGTCGTAGCCGAACTCGAACTTGGTGTCCGCGAGGATGATCCCGCGCTCGCGGGCGATGTCGCGGGCCCGGCCGTAGACGGCGAGGGTCACCTGCCGCAGCTGGGCGGCGGTCTCGGCGCCGACCTGGTGGGCGACCTCCTCGTAGGAGACGTTCTCGTCGTGCTCGCCGACCGCGGCCTTGGTGGCGGGGGTGAAGATCGGCGCGGGCAGCTCCGAGCCGTCGACCAGGCCCTCGGGGAGGGCAAGGCCGCAGACGGTGCGGGACGTGCGGTACTCGGCGAGTCCCGAGCCGGTGAGATAGCCGCGGGCCACGCACTCCACGGGAACCATCCGCAGGGACTTGCAGACGAGAGTGCGGCCGGCCCAGTCGGCGGGCGCGCCGGGCGGAAGTTCGGTGCTCAGGACGTGGCTCGGGACCAGGTCGGCGAGTCGGTCGAACCACCAGAGCGAGAGCTGGGTGAGGATCCGGCCCTTGTCCGGGATCTCGGTCGGCAGCACCCAGTCGAATGCGGACATGCGGTCGCTGGCGACCATCACGAGGTCGCCCGCCTCGTTCTGGTACAGCTCGCGCACCTTCCCGGTGTGCAGATGCACCAGACCCGGCACCTGGACGGGCTCGGGCTTTTCTACGAATCCGGACACGGTTCCTCCCCGTGGTTCTCTCCAACTGGCTCGATTCTCCCGTATGCGGATGCCGAGCCGGACCCGGGGGGCCGGGAAGAGAGGGGTCAGTCCCGTTTGCAGATGCGGTCCAGCAGGTTCGCGGTGGCCTGCTGGACCCGAGCGTCCACGTGGCCGGGGCGATCCAGTGCGGGGGACCAGGCGAACGTTCCGGACGCGAAGACCAGGGCGCCGGAGGGAGCCCGGTAGAGGGAGGTCTCCTGGTGGCGCAGGACGCCCTCGCCGTCCCGGTACGGAGAGTGGGCGAGGAGGATGCGGCCCAGGTGCTCGGGCAGCGGAGCGCGCGGGAAGTAGCGGTCGGCCTCCCCGGCCACCATTCCCTGCAGCTCGTCGCCCTCGTGGGCGCCGGTCGCCTCCCACAGCCAGTGGCCGGCGTTGCGGACGACGAGGGGGTTCGGTTCGGGCACCCGGCCCGCGTACTGGATCCCGATCATCTCCTGCTCGGGACGGTCGATTTCCCGCCACAGCGTCGGCTTTCCTGGGCCGCGGCGCTTGCGGCAGGTGAGCAGCCGGTCGGGGACGCCGGACGGGGACGGGCCCAACTCCACTTGCCAGTACATGGTGTTGGCGGAGAGGAAGACGAGCGAGGTGCCGTGTTCGCGGGCGAGTTCCACGGTGCGGCGCATCTGCGTCGACCAGTACTCGTCATGGCCCGGGAAGACGAGGCCTCGGTAGCGGGTGGGGTCGACACGGCCGGCATGCAGATCGCGGGCGTCGGCGTAGGCGAGGTCGTAGCCGTAGCGCTCGGCCCAGCGGATGAAGTCGTAGGCGTGGCCGACGTGCAGGGGCAGGCCCGCTCCGGCGTAGGGGCGGTCGAAGGAGACCGTGGTCGCGGCGTCGGCCTCGCCGAGCAGCCGGCCGTTGTCGTCCCAGGCGTGGTACAGGCTGGCGCCCGTGTGGCCGTCCTCCGGGTAGAGGTTGTACGCCTGCCATGTGATGTCGGGGAGCAGCAGGAGCAGGTCCGCCGGGCGGGCGTCGCGGACGGTGAAGGGGACGTGGGAGCGGTACCCGTCAGCGGTGGTGAGGACCGCCACGTAGGCGCCGATGCTCCAGTACGACGGGATCTGCAGTCGCCAGGAGAGCCACCAGTGGTGGCAGGAGACCGTGCGGTCGGCGGTGAGCGGGGGCGGCTGGACGATGCCGGAGAGGCGGGGGCTGGTGGTGATCTTGGATGCCCCGTCGCCGCCGTAGTGCCCGATCCGGTAGACATCGACGCCGAACTCCTGGGGCGGGTCGACCGTGACGTGGAAGTCGATGGCCTCGCCGGGGGCGACCGCGCCGGCGGAGGTGAAGCCCTTGATCTGGCCGTGGACGTCGTCGGCGGAGCGCGGGCCGCTGGTGCGCGGGGCCGGGATGCGTGCTCCCTTGGCCTGGGACGGGATGGCGGGCGGCGTCGGATCCACGTACCAGGGGACCACGTGGCCCGTGTCGTCGAAATACGTCTCACTGCCCCGCAGCCAGGGAACCGGACCCTGGCCGAAGGGGTCCGTCACGGCATGCGCGAGAGCGCCCGACTCCCAGCGATGGACGTGCTCCGAGCCCATACGATGTCCCCTCCCTCGTCCCCCGTGAGCCCTCGTAAGCCCGTTGCTTGCGCTCGATCGGTCCCAGCACATCACATTACGCACCCACTCCGTCACCGTTCGTCGTGAATTGACGTGACCGGAATAGGGGGCTCCGGCCAGCGGTAGGGGTTGCGGTCGTGCCGTGTGGGGCGTTTCCGCAGGTGGGAAGGGTGATGACCGCCTCTGGACACTTCGGGTGCGGATGACGGCATCTGGTCGGAGCACCGGGTTCCGTGGGGCCGATGCAGGCCGGGCGGGGGTCCTGACGGGGCCTGGTCCGGGGTGCGCGGGGCCGGTGCGGGCCGGGTGGGATCCGGGCGGGCCGTTGTCACGGTGCAGACGAGGGATGCGATGAGGCCGAGGGGCCCGGTGAGGGGGTGGCCCGGCCGGCGTACCCGGCCCCCGGGGTCAGACCAACCGGACCGGCTTCTCCGGGCGTATGCCCAGGTGGACGAGCCAGGTCCGCAGCGGGACCGGGTCGCCCTCCTCGACGAGGGTGAGGACTCGGGGCGCCAGGTCGACCATGCGCTCGCCCTTGACCAGGAGGGACGGGCCGTCCAGCCAGTCGAGGCCCGGCGCCGCTCCCGCCGTGTCCATCGCGGCGCAGCACACCATCGCGGTGACGTGGTCGACGAGCAGTTCACGGCCCGTGCGGGGCGGCTGGAGCGGGAACAGCGGCAGCGTCCCGTCGTCCCACAACGCCCGGTCCGGGCCCGCCGGCTGCCCGGCGCCCCCGCCGCTCGGTATCGCCCCGGCGCCCGCCTCCTCCCGCGCCACCGCGGCACTGAGCCCGGCGAGGAGAGCAGCGGTCCGCCCACTGGCGACGAGGCCCTCGTCGTCGGGGGGGAACACGTCCGCCCGGCCGCCGTCGCCATCGAGGACGCATGCGTCACTCGTGGCACCTCCGGCGTCAGGGGCTGCCGTCTCCCCTTCCGCGCCTCCATCGTGGGGAGTTGTCGCCTCCTGCGGTGTGCCTCCGTCGTCAGAGGTGGTCGTGTCGCCTGGCGGCACATCTCCGGGGGCGGATGCCTCCGCGGCACTGTGGAGAGCCTTCTCGCCGGAGGCATTGTCGTCCCGCGGGGCACGTAGAGAGTCGGGCTCGCGTTCGCCGCCCGGGGCTCGATCGCCATCCGCCCTCCTTCCGGCGCCCGGGGCTTGTACGCCCTCCGGTGCGCCTTCACCCGCGAGGCCGCGTGGGCCGTCGGACGCGCCCTCGTCGCCTGGCGTTCCCGCGGTCTCGGGTATCGCCGCACCACCGGAAGCCCTCTCGGCCCGCTCGTTCGGCCCGACCGGCTCGGTCCTCCCGCGCCGCTGCACCTGTCCGGCCTGCTCGGCCCACCCTGCACCCCTCACGCGTGCGGTGCCCGGCCCCTTTCCGCCCTCACCCCCGTCCACCCGGACCGTCAGGTACTCCAGTACCCGGTCCAGGGTCGGCCCGTCCGCGTCGGGTGTGGTCGTGTCCGTGACGTGGTGGACGCCCAGGGCGTCCAGAACGCGGTACAGGCGGGCCGCATCCATGCGCCATGTGCGGTCGACGACCTCGTCCGGGTACTCCTGCCAGTCCACCGGGGCCCAGTTGCGGCCGGGCCGGGCCGGGCCGCCGTGGAAGAGTCGGGCCGCGAGCAGCGACGCGGCCTCGTCCACGACGCCGGGTTCTTCCAGCAGATCGCAGGCCGGCCGCTCACCCAGGCGGGAGGCGAAGGCCTCGGCCAGTCGGTCCCGGCGCGAAAGTTCCGTAAGCGCCGCGACCACGCCCGCATCCAGGCGTGACGGCCAGCGGCCCATCCGCCAGGCCGGCAGCGCGACCCGGGTCAGGAGCCGGTCCCAGCCCGCGTACGCCAGGCCGACCTGTTCCTGGGCGACGATCCGCAGACCGTAGTCCACAGCCTGTGCATGCTCGGCCGCAGCCGCGGCCACGCCCCGCTCCATCTCCGCCGCGTGCCCGCGACAGCTCCGCAGCAGCAGACGGGTCACCCAGCCGACACCGGCCAGCACCATACGGGTCAGGGGTCCGTGCGCAGGCGCCGACGTCACGGCCACGGCCGCGTCCAACCCCCGCACGAAACGACGCGCCGCCGCTATGTCCGGGTGCGCCGACGGTCCCGTACCGGCGACGACCGGGGCGAGGACCGCGCGCAACTCGCCCACTCGCATCCACCACAGGAACGGTGAGCCGATGACGAGCACGGGCGCGGTCGGGGCGTGGTGGTGCCGGGGTGCCGACAGGCCGCGTATCCCCCGAACACCCGGTATCTCGTGCGCGGACGCGGAAGGCGGCGGGTTGTGCGCGGGGTGGGCGCGATCCTCCAGCCAGCTGTCGCAGTCCGGGGTGAGTGCTATCGCGGAGGGGGCGGGGACGTCGAGGCGGTCGGCCAGGTCCCGGACCATGCGGTACAGATCGGGGGCCGTGTCCTCGGCGATCGGGACCGTAGGACTGATGGCCGGGCGGGCGCGGGCGACGACGAGGGCGACACCGGCGGCGGAGAGCAGGACGACCGCGGCGACAGCGGCCACGATCCAGCGCACGGTCGCCCAGTGCGCACCGCTGATGTGACCGGTGGAGCCGCCGACGAACAGCACCACAGCAACCGCTGCGGGCAGCAGGGCAACGGCCAGTGCCCTGCTGCGGACCCGCAGCACGGCGAGGGCCCGGGAACGCGCGGCCTGCGCGCCCGCCTCCACACCTATACCGATCACGACCGGCCGTCACCCCCTCTGTCCCGCCTCTGTTTGGCGCGACACACGCCGTGACGGTCTCCGTCACGGAAATCGCCGCCGGATGCCCGTGCGTTGCTCACTCCCCCACTGTGGCATCCGTCACTGACATCGCAATGCCGGTGGGCCAAGTGCCGGAACGCCTGCGCCGCACCCTAGTTGGGGCTCCGGCCATCGTCAGCAGGATGGGGCACCGGTCACTCGATGGAATGGCTTTGGGGAAAGGTGGATGACGCAGGGCAAGGAGCAGGGCAAGGATCAGCCCCTCGATTGCTCAGGCCCCTGCTCGTGGCCGACCCATGGCCTACTCATGGCCCGCTCATGGCAAGGGCCCCGAATCCCGAGACGGATGCGGGGCCCATGGGGTCTTCGGGCCGCGCTACGGCATCGGCCCGTGCTGCGCCCGGGCGCTCAGACTGCGGCTTCCGCGGCCTTCGCCGCGATGTCCGTACGGTGCTGGGATCCGTCGAGCCCGATGCGGCCGACGGCCCTGTACGCCCGACGGCGCGCCTCGGCCAGATCCGCGCCGGTCGCCGTGACCGACAGCACACGTCCGCCCGCGCTCACGACCGCGCCGCCCTCGCTCCGGGTACCGGCGTGCAGGACGTACGCGAACGGGGCGTCCTGGGCCGCCACTTCGTCGAGCCCGGTGATCGGGTCGCCGGTGCGCGGGGTGCCGGGGTAGTTGTGCGAGGCCACGACCACGGTGACCGCCGCGTCGTCGCTCCAGCGCAGGGCCTCGAGGTCGGCGAGGGTGCCCTTGGCGGCGGCCAGCAGTACACCGGCGAGCGGGGTCTTCAGACGGGCGAGGACGACCTGGGTCTCGGGGTCTCCGAACCGGGCGTTGAACTCGATGACCCGCACACCGCGCGAGGTGATCGCCAACCCCGCGTACAGCAGCCCGGAGAACGGGGTGCCGCGGCGGCGCATCTCGTCGACGGTGGGCTGCAGAACGGTCCGCAGGACCTCCTCGACCAGCTTCGGGTCGGCCCACGGCAACGGCGAGTACGCGCCCATGCCACCGGTGTTCGGCCCCTCGTCACCGTCCAGGGCGCGCTTGAAGTCCTGGGCCGGCTGAAGGGGGAGGACCGTCTCGCCGTCGGTGACGGCGAACAGGGACACCTCGGGTCCGTCGAGGAACTCCTCGATGACGACGCGCTCGCAGTCGGCCGCATGCGCCTTCGCGGCCTCCAGGTCCGTGGTGACGACGACGCCCTTGCCGGCGGCGAGGCCGTCGTCCTTCACGACGTACGGGGCGCCGAAGGCATCGAGCGCCTCCTCGACCTCCTGGACGGTCGTGCAGACGTACGAACGGGCGGTGGGTACGCCCGCGGCCGCCATCACGTCCTTGGCGAAGGCCTTGGAGCCTTCCAGTTGTGCGGCCTCCTGGGAGGGGCCGAAGACCGGGATCCCCACCTCGCGCACGGCGTCGGCGACACCCGCGACGAGCGGCGCCTCCGGGCCCACGACGACCAGCTCGACGCCGAGGTCGGTGGCCAGCGCGGCCACGGCCTCTCCGTCGAGAGCGTCGATCCGATGCAGTTGGGCCACCTCGGCAATCCCCGCGTTTCCGGGGGCGCAGTGCAGCGCGGTGACGTCGGGGTCGAGCGAGAGACAACGGCACAGGGCGTGCTCGCGGGCACCACTACCGATGACGAGAACCTTCACGGGGTCAGCCTAACGGGCGCAGCCCGACGGCTTTGTGCGGGCCACTGAAGCGGAGCGGGGCGGGGATTTGTGGGTTCGTCCCAAGCGGGCCGGGAGTTCGTCCCGAGCGGATCCGGGAAAAGGGGGGCCCGCCGTCCTCCGAGCCCTCGCCCTTACCCGTTCCGCCGCTTCCCCTTGTCCTTTTCGCTCGCCCTGGGCGCCCTACTCGTTCGAGAACTCCTCCACCACCGTCGCCCCCAGTTCCCGGACGATCAGTTCATGGCCCGAGAGGGCCGACTCGTCGAGGTCGGGGTCGTCGTCCGCCGGCATGTCGTCCTCGGGGGCGACCACGTGTCGCTCCGGGGCGGGAGGCCCGGCGGGTGCCGTCGGCGCCACCGGTGCCGGCGAGGGAGCCGGCTCCGCCGGGGCGGCAGGACGCGCTACCGGGGCGGACTGCTGGCGTGCGGGGCGCTGCGCGGCGGGTGCGCCGCCGTATCCGCCGCTCGCTCCCGAGTTGAAACCGCCGCCCCCGGATCCGGAGCCCGCGGCGGCCGGCGCGGCCGAGCCACCGGACGGGTCGACGATCGCCTCGATCTTCCACTGCACGTTGAACTGCTCGGCCAGTGCCTGCCGCAAGACGTCCTCGCTGCCGCTGCTCGCGAAGTTGTCCCGCGCGCCCGCGTTCACGAAGCCGAGTTGCAGCGTCGTACCGTCGAAGCCCGCCACCTGAGCGTTCTGACTCAGGAGGATCCAGGTGAAGCGGCGGCGATTCTTGACGGCCTCCAGGATGTTCGGCCAGAGCATGCGGGGGTCGAGCCCGCCGGCCGCCGGTGCGGCAGCGGCAGCCGGCACGGGTGCGGCCGGCACGGGTGCGGCCGGCACGGGTGCGGCCGGCACGGGTGCGGCCGGCTGCGCGGGAGCAGCCGGGGGTCGCCCCCCACCCGCGGGCGCGGCCGTGGGCCACCCGCCGGGCCTCCGGCCACCGCCCGCGGCGGCAGCGGTGGGCCAGGCACCCGGAGCGGCGGGAGCAGGGGCAGCCTGCGGCTCAGCGGCCGCGGGGGCGGCGGGAGCCGGGGCAGCCGGAGCGGTCTCAGGCGGTTCCGGAACGGGCGCCGTCTCACCCTCGTGACCTCCCGGACCGGATGCCCCACTGGCGCGCACCGCGGCCCGGGCCGCCGCGACACCGCCACCGGGCGGAACGGGCGCCGCCCCCTGCGGCACCGGCGCCCCGGCCATCCCTCCGTGCGCCTCGGGCCCCGGCACGTACCCCATGGCGGGGCCCGCACCGCCGCCCGAGAAGCTGACGCCCCGCTCCAGCCGGTCGAGCCGGGCCATGACGGACCGCTCGTCGCCGTACGCGGCGGGGAGCAGTACGCGCGCGCAGATCAGCTCGAGCTGGAGCCGGGGAGAGGTGGCCCCGCGCATCTCGGTGAGCCCCTCGTTGACGAGATCGGCGGCGCGGCTCAGTTCGGCCGGACCGAAGACGCCCGCCTGGGCCTGCATCCGCTCCAGTACGTCGGCGGGGGCGTCGATGAGCCCCTTCTCCACGGCGTCGGGCACGGCGGCCAGGATCACGAGGTCCCGCAGCCGCTCCAGCAGGTCGGCGACGAACCGCCGAGGGTCGTTGCCCCCCTCGATGATCCGGTCCACGACCTCGAAGGCGGCGGCCCCGTCGCCGGACGCGAAGGACTCGACGACGGAGTCGAGCAGCGACCCGTCCGTGTACCCGAGCAGCGAGGTGGCCATGGCGTACGTCACACCCTCGGCGCCCGCGCCCGCCAGCAGCTGGTCCATGACGGACATCGAGTCACGCACGGATCCCGCGCCCGCGCGCACGACGAGCGGCAGCACCCCGTCCTCGACGGGGATGTCCTCCTTCTGACACACCTCGGCGAGGTAGTCCCGAAGGGTCCCCGGCGGCACGAGACGGAAGGGGTAGTGGTGCGTACGCGACCGGATGGTCCCGATGACCTTCTCGGGCTCGGTGGTGGCGAAGATGAACTTGAGGTGCTCGGGCGGTTCCTCGACGACCTTGAGCAGCGCGTTGAAACCGGCCGACGTGACCATGTGGGCCTCGTCGATGATGTAGATCTTGTACCGGCTGCTCGCAGGCCCGAAGAAGGCCTTCTCCCGCAGGTCACGGGCGTCGTCGACACCACCGTGCGATGCTGCGTCGATCTCGATGACGTCGATGGACCCCGGCCCGTTCCTGGCCAGGTCCCGACAGGACTGGCACTCGCCGCACGGCGTCGGCGTCGGCCCCTTCTCGCAGTTCAGGCACCGGGCCAGAATCCGCGCGCTGGTCGTCTTTCCACAGCCGCGCGGACCGCTGAACAGGTACGCGTGGTTGACCCGGTTGTTCCGCAGCGCCTGCTGCAGCGGGTCAGTGACATGCTCCTGCCCGATGACCTCGGCGAACGACTCCGGGCGATAGCGGCGGTACAACGCGAGAGACGACACACATACGAGGTTATAGGCGCCCGCCGACAAAGCTCCCCGCTCGAGCTGCGGCCCCGCATCCCTTCCCCGGCGCTCTCCCCCCGGAACGCACAAGACCCCCCACGCACCCGCCAGAGCCGACCTACCCTTGCTGCCTTCCGGCCCTGGGGGAGTTCAGTCAGATAGCGCCGCGTGAGGGGCTGACCCCCAGCCTACCCGATCGCCGGGGCCCGAACGAGTTCGCTAGCACTCCCCAACGTCATGTAATGTTTCCGGCGGAGGATTCGCCTAGAGGCCTAGGGCGCACGCTTGGAAAGCGTGTTGGGGGCAACCCCTCACGAGTTCGAATCTCGTATCCTCCGCCACGGCTGACCAGCCGAAACGAAGGTCCCGACCGCAGTGCGGTCGGGACCTTCGTCGTTCCGTGGTTGCAGTTCCGGTTATCGCCCGTTGAGAACGGCCCGGCACACGTTGCAGTTCATGGCGGCGTTCCGGCCGTAGCGCCGCATCAGCTGGCCGCAGCTGGCGCACAGCCCGAGCTCCCACGGCGGGCATCCCAGCGCCGCAAAGGCGGCGGCGCGTTCTACGGCGGTGATCCGCATCGGGCCGCGGGAGCGCTGGAACGGCATGCGGGGAAGCGTGAAGCCGCCGGTCGGCTGCCGTTCACCACCTACGTTCAGCCCCACTCAGCCGCAGGTCAGGCCCTGGTCCATGAGCCGGAAGTATTCCTCCCGCTCACGGACCAGCTTCTTACGGCCTTGCGCCACCGTCCGCACCTTGCGGATCTCGAACTCCATCGCACCCCTTGAACTGGGGTGTTGCGACGACTCCTAGAACCCAAGCTGTGCAGTCGGGGCCTTCGGCATTCCGCCGTTCCGCAGTTCCGTCCCGCCGTAGCGCTGGCTCGGACCGCTCGCTCGCAAAGACGTCGATCGCCCCTGCGGACGTTCCCACAGTCAGGCCAGCCTCGCCCGGATCGACGCCGTCGCGGCGCAGCGCGCAGGCGAGTCCGGTCATCCAAGCCGTGCCGACGAGCCTGCGGGCCCCAGGACCGGTGCTCGATCGGGTGAGTCATCTCGTCTCCGCTCAGTGGTGAAGTGACGAGAGGTGATCAGTGCGGCCGACGACGTACTCGTGGCCGGCCGGTTACGACCGCCGGTGCGGGAGCAGTGACGCGGGCAGCAGCGCCAGCGCGAGCACGGCCGCCGCGACCGCGTACGCGATCCGGAACCCCGCCGGGTCCGCGCCCGCCGAGCCCAGCACCACGGAGATGAGTGCCGTCCCCATCGACGCCCACAGCTGCGAGTTGATGCTCAACGCGGTGCTCGCCGCGGCCATTCGGTCCTTCGGCAGGTCGCGGCTGGCGGTCGCCATCGTCGGCATCAGCACCATCCCGGAGCCGACGCCCATGACCATCGCCGAGCAGACGACCCGCCAGGCCGCCACCCCATCCGTTCCGACCTGAACCGCCGTCAGCGCCATCCCGAGCGCTCCCACCGCGATCCCGGCCGGGATCAGCCGCCGCGGCGACGCCTTGTCGATGCGCCGCGCGGCGATCTGCATCGTCGCCCCGACAGTGAGCGCTACCGGCGCGCCCAGCGCTCCCGCCGCCGTCGCGCTCATGCCCCGCACCTGCTGCCAGTACATCGGCCCGAGCAGCATCGATCCGAAGTAGCCACATGTGAACAGCGCGAGCGTGCCGATCCCGACTGCGAACGTGCGGTCGCGCAGCAGCCACAGGTCGAGCAGCGGCTCACGGACCATCAGCGCGCGCCGCACGAAGGCGGCGACGAGTACGGCACCGGCAAGGGTGGGGACGAGCGCGCCGGGCGAGGCGAAGCCACCGCGCTCTCCGCCCCGAGTCAGCCCGAACAGCAGCAGCGCGAGGCCCGGCGAGAACATCAGCAGGCCCGGGACGTCGAGCTTGGGGCCCGATGAGGTGCCGCCCGGCGCGTCGGGCCGTAGCAGCGTTGCGGCGAGCGCCAACGCTGCCGCGCCCAGGGGCAGGTTGATGAGGAAGATCCAGCGCCAGGACGCGGTGTCGATCAGCCAGCCGCCCAACATCGGCCCGGCGGCCGGCCCGACGAGAACGGGCAGCCCGAGCAGCGCCATCGCCCGCCCAAGCCGCGCACGGTCTGCGGCGCGCATCACCATCGCCATACCGACGGGCATGAGCAGCCCACCGCCGAGCCCCTGCACCGCGCGGAACGCGATCAGGCTCCCCGCATCCCACGCGCACGCAGCGAGCAGCGACCCAAGCGTGAACAGCGCGAGGGCTGTCAGGTATGCGCGCTTGGCGCCGATCCGTCCCATCGCCCATCCCGCAGTCGGAATGACGGCGGCGAGCGCAAGCGTGTACGCGGTCGCGGTCCACTGGATCGTCGCAAGCGGGGCGCGGAACGCCTCGGAGAGGCTGCGCAGCGCGACGTTGACGATCGTCATGTCGAGCACCGACATCACGGAGCCGGTGATCACGACGACGATCGCTCGGTTGAGCGCCGTGGGCGCGGTCCGGCGCTCCTCCGGCGATGACTCGACTGCCCCTCCCACGGTCTGTGTCACGGCCATCTCCCGCTCCCCCTTCAGCCCTCGTAGGGCAGGGTCGCGCGAGCCACCCGCAGCGCCCGCCCCCACCAGACCAGCTGGCCGAGCATGCCCTTGGCCGCGCCCTCGCACACGGCCGTGTCGCGCGGCGAACCGTTTTCCGCGAGGCCCGACCACGGCCCGTGCAAGCTGACGGAGTCGCGCACCGTCATGGCGTGCAGCTCGGCGAAGACCAGTCGGAGCTGCTCGACGGCACGCAGGCCCCCGCCGAGTCCGCCATAGGAGACGAAGCCGACCGGCTTGGCGTGCCACTGCCCGCGGTGCCAGTCGATGAGGTTCTTCAGTGCGGCCGGGAAGCTGTGGTTGTACTCGGGGGTGACGATGACGAAGGCGTCGGCGGCGGCCAGACGCGGTGTGACGTCTGCCAGCGCGGCGACGGCCTCCGGGCTCGGCGTGCTGCCCCAGCCGGGCATGACGAGCGGTAGTTGGACGTCCACGAGGTCGATGACATCCAGTTCCAGGCCGGCGTGGCCCGCGGCGGTGCCGAGGAACCAGTCAGTGACGGCACGGCCCCCGCGGCCCTCGCGAACGCTGCCGACGATGACGGCGACGCGGAGCGGCGCATCCTCGTAAGCGGCGATGGCCGTGGGCGCGGCTTCGGTGGCAGGCATGGCGATATCCCCTCGTTGGGCGGGTCGGCCGCCCGCTGCGGCCCCCACTCCGGTAAAGTACAACGTGCGTTGTTAAAAATGCAACGTTCGTTGTTAGAAATGCAACGCTCGTTGTAGATAGCAAGGAGGCACATGTGGGCAGCGGCAACGATGCCCGGCTGGAGAGGGCGCGACGCGAAGTCCCGCCCCGGAAGCTGGCGAAGCAGCTCGCCATCGCGGGCGCGGCCTGCGCGGTCTTCGGCCGCGAGGGCTACACGCGCGCCTCGGTCGATGCGCTCGCCGCTGCGGCCGGCGTCTCGACGCGCACGCTCTACAACCACTTCCCGGGCGGCAAGGCGGAGCTCTTCCGCACCGTCGTCACTTGGACATCGGGCGAGGTGCGGGACGCCCAACTCACCCGGATGCACGCCCTGCTGGACCCGGAACACCCGCCGCAACCGGACGACCTGGAGCGCGACCTCGTCGCCCTGGCCCGCATGTTCGTCGGACTGATGGCCGACTATCCGGACCACTTTGCGCTCGTCCGCCACATCCACGCCGAGGCCGACCACGTGCCGCCCGAGGCGCTGGAGGCGTGGAAGGACGCCGGACCGGGCCCGGTCGGCCACGCGCTCGCCGACGCTATGGCAGGCCTCGCCACTGCAGGCCTGATCGATGTGCACGGCGACGCCGCCATGGCGGGTGCTCACTTCATGACCCTGACCTCACACTCGATCGTGCAGCTCTCGCACTACGGTGTCCTCCCGCTACCGAAGGAGGAGACCAACCGCTTGATCACAGGCGGCGTTGCGGCGTTCCTACGGGCGTACCGCGCCAGGTGATCCAGCGGCACCACTCGTCGGTGGTCGCGGAAGGGGTTCAGGCAACCGACCCAACCAAGTGGCGATGGTTGCAGTTCTGGTTGCATTCACCCCCGTCCAGCGCCGTTCGAAGCCAAGCCTGCGGGCCGCTCAGCCACAGGTCAGGACGCACGTGACCGCCAGCGGACAGCCGGACGAACAGTTGAAAAGCGTATTGGGGGCAACCCCTCACGAGTTCGAATCTCGTATCCTCCGCAGCCGCCCAGCAGGGCAGACGAGGGCCCCGACCGGTTCACCGGTCGGGGCCCTCGTCGTGTTCCCTTCCACTTTCCGTCGCAGTTGGTTTTCCGCCGGCTCCGGGCGGCTCCCGATCAGCGCTCCGAGAGGAAGTCGAACACCGCCTGACGGCCCGTGCCGTCGGCCCTGCTCTGCACCGAGTGCGCCGCACCCGGCACCACCACGACCCGGGCCCGCGGTGTCAGCTTCTTCTGGTCGTACAGCCATTCCAGCGGCGTCGACAGGTCCCGGTCCCCGCCGAGCAGCAGTACCGGTACACCCGGAAGCCGGCGGTGCTCCGGCGGCAGCGGCGGCACCGGCGTACGCGGCCAGTGCAGACAGCCGAGCATCGAACCGAGGCCCGTCGCCGTGGCCGCGTCGAAGGGGCCGTAGTCGGCCGGTGTCAGCTCCGCGCCCGCCTTCTCCAGCGCCGCCCGCCGCCCCGCCACCGGGGTGTCCGACCTGCCCCACGGATAGCGCCCGTCCAGGCACAGCGTCGAGGCGTGCAATCCCTGGCTCAGCTCCTCCGCGCTCGCCGCGCTTCCCTGCCGTACGCCCGCGATCAGGCCCCGCAGCGGCCCGGGGTCGCCGCCCGCCGCCGTATGCAGGGCGCCGATCATCGCCGCGTAGTCCGGGTCCACGAACTCCCAGGTGGTCAGGGCATCGATCACGTCGACCCCGTTGTCGTACCTGCGCACCACCTCGGCCAGATCCGCCGCCGGGTCCGTGGTGCAGCCGGTCGCCTCGCAGGCCGCCGTCAGCACGCGCGGCGCCGCGCGCAGGGCGGCACGGTCCATCGGGTCGTATCCGGTCTGCGGCACCACCGAGTCCAGCACCAGCCGCGCCACGTGCTGCGGGTACGCCAGGGCGTACCGTTCGGCGGTGTACGTGCCGTACGAGACGCCGTCGAGCGTCATCGTCCGCACGCCCAGTGCCCGGCGCAGCAGCTCCAGGTCGGCGACCGTGTCACCGGTACCGTAGAAACGGCGGTCCGGGCCGATGTCCGCGGCGCAGTCCGTCACCGCCCGCGTGGTGGGCGGCGTGAGATCGGACGACCCCATCTCCTGCTGCAACTGCGGGCATTGCAGCGCGCCCGCGCCGGTGCCGCGCTGGTCGATCATGACGAGGCGGTAGTCCTTCAGCACCGGAGCCAACCGCTGGCTCATCCGTTCCACGAAGGGCACACCCGGCTGCCCCGGACCGCCCGTCAGGAACAGCAGTACGCCCTTCGGGGCCTTTGTGTTGTCCGCCATCGCGACCTTCAGGCGCAGCCGACCCGGCACGCCGCCGCCGTGGGCGAGCGGGACCGTGAGCATGGCGCAGCTGAAGCCGTCCAGGCCCGGGCAGGCCGCGGCACCGGAGAGTCCCCCGCTCCCCCCGGCCGGCGCCGCGGCTGCCCGGTCCTGCGCCGTCGACGTACACGACAGCGTCAGCACGCCGGCGGCGGCCAGTGCGAGCGCCGCCGGCACTCCGGGCCTTGGCATCCCCCGTACCTTCCGGCCCCTCCGTGTTCCCCACATCCCCCGCAGCCCCCCGCATCCCTCGCGCCCGAGCGCACCCTCGTCCCCGTGGGCCACCAGACTGGCCGAGCATGCCCGCCAAGGCGAGCTTCCGTGCCACGATTCGAGCAGGTTCGAAGGCATCACGGACGAGAGGCAGCGGGGGCCATGATCGAACTCACCATGGACGCCACAGGGTTGGCCTGCTCCCGCTTCGCGATCTCGCCGTTGCACGAGGTCTCGGCGACGCTGCTCCCGTGGGGCCTGCGCCAGGGCTCGAACGCCGATCCGTGGGTCGCGCGTGCCCGGCGCGTGCTGCGCCGGGCACGGCTGCCGCTGCTGTCCGAGCTGGCCCTGGACGGCGGCGGCTACGTGCCGGATTTCCTCAATCCGCACCCGTCCGGGTCGGCTCCCACCGTCGAGGAGGAACTGGAGCGGGTCCGGTCCACCCCGCCCGAGCGTGTCCTGAGCGAGCTGAGGGCTTTGCGCGACGGCCGCCCGTGCAACGGCCTGGCCGGATCGGAGCTGCTCCCGGAGGTGCGGCGGGCGATGGCCCGGGGTGGTGGACATGTCGCCCGGCAGGCCGCAGAAGAACTGCGGCGCTACTGGGACCTGGCCTTCGCCCCGCACTGGGAGGCCGCGAGGACCGCCCTGGAATCGGAGGTCGACCGGTGCGCCGGTGTGCTGGCCCGGCGCGGCGCGGCCGCACTCTTCAACTCGCTGCACCCCGGCATCCGGTGGGCCGACGGCACGCTGCGCGTCGAGAGCCGGTTCACGGTGAGGCTGGACGTGCCCCTGGTGGTCATGGTGCCGTCGCTGGTGGCGCCGGGGCCGGGCGTGGCCGTGGACCCGGTGCAGGGCGAACGGAGGCCGCCGTTGCTGGCCTACCCCGCGCGTGACAGGGCCACGGCGCCGACCGCCCCCACCGCCGAGCTGGCCAGACTGCTCGGCCCCACCCGCGCAGGGCTGCTCGCGGCGCTGGCGCGACCGACGTCCACCGCACAGCTCGCGGCAGGCCACTTCCTCAGCCCTGCCACGGTGTCGTACCACCTGGGCGTGCTGCACCAGGCGGGTCTCGTCGCCCGCGCCCGGTCCGGGCGAGCGGTGCTCTATCGCCGCACGTCGGCGGGTTCCCGGCTGACGGAAACCGGTTAGACACGGCTCGCGGTACCACCTCGTGCGGCACGGTCCGTGCCCTCAGCCGTGGCGAAGGCACCAAGGCCGCTGGCCGGCAGCCGTCAGCCGGGTGGACCGCCCGAGGTGGCGGGGCGCCCGTGCCCGGTCCAAGCATGGATCATGACCGACGCACCGAGCGGCTCCTCCTGGGGGCCGGAATACGACGACCGCCGCGTCCATGCCGCGCGTGACACGCACGCGCCCACCCCGCACCCGGGCGACATGGAGCCACCCTTCGAGGGGTTCCTGCACACCCTCTCCCGCACCGCCTGGCAGGTCGTCCTGGCCACCGGCGTCGCCTCCCTGATCCTGGGGATCGTGGTCCTGGCCTGGCCGGGCCCGTCCCTGCTCGTCGCCGGGGTCATCTTCGGCATCTACCTCATCATCAGCGGTGTGCTCCAGTTGGCGGCCGCCTTCGGCACGCACAAGGCGACCTCGCTGCGTGTCCTGGCCTTCATCAGCGGTGCCCTGTCGATCCTGTTGGGCCTGTTCTGCTTCCGGGGCCAGTTGGAGTCGATCCTGCTGCTCGCGTTGTGGATCGGCATCGGCTGGCTGATCCGCGGGATCACCCACACCCTGGCCGCCGCCCACGACCCCGCCATGCCCTCGCGCGGCTGGCAGGCCTTCCTCGGCGTCGTCACCTTCATCGCGGGGATCGTGCTGATCACCTCGCCGTTCACCTCGATCGCCGTGCTCACCCTGGTCGCCGGCTGGTGGCTGGTCGCGGTCGCCATCGTCGAGATCGTCACGGCGCTCCGGCTCCACGGCCGTGCGCAGCGGATCCCGCGTACGGCGTGAACCGGTGCACCACGTCAATTTCGCGCCCCACAGGTAGCTCGAGAGAGCGATTCTCGGTGTCGACACGCTGAACGGTGCGTGCGTGGCGGGCACATGCCCTCTCGTGAGCCCCGCCCCGCAGCACCCCCGCACCGCTCGTCGGTACGCCTGGCTGCGGGTGCTTTCAGTGCTCGTCGCGCTGTTGCTCGCGGCCGGCACGCACGCGGAGGCGGTGGAGGACGGGTCCTTCGCGGTGTCCACGGCTCAGGCGTGCGACGCGGAGCACGACGCGCTCGCCACCGCGCTGCGTCCCGCGGGCCTTTCGGGCCACCGGACCCTCGCGCCGCCGCGGCCGGTGCCGCGGCTCGACGCCTGGCCGCCGTCCCCGCCGGACGGCCTCCTCCTGCCCGCCCCGGGACCCGCGCCGTGCTCCTCCGCGCTGTACGCCCTGCGCACCGTCGTCCTCCTGTGCTGACAGGTCCGGCTCCACGAACGCCACCTCTCGCAGCGACACGAGGACACCGACATGCCGAGCGATCCGTACGCGGTCCTGCTCGCCCTGCTGCGGGCCGAGGCCGCACGCAGTGCGAAGCCACGACCGAAACCGAAAACCGAGCCCGAACACGAGACCCCGGAGGAAGCCCTTCCGGCCCTCCCGCGGGACGGGGACCGCGAGTAGCGCGCAGCGCACGACGGCTGCCCCGCACCGGGCAGCCGCCCTCCCCCGCCGATCGCCCCGCCTCGCCCGGCAACCGAACGGGTGATCTTGCGGATCGGCGCGTACGACGGCAGCCGGACGCGGAAACGCTCCGCGCGCTCGGGGCGACGGCCCTCGATACGGTCCCGCCGTCGCACATTCCGCGGCAACCTATCCCGCTTCGCCCCCAATTACCGCGTGTTTTCCGGCCTCGCACTCCGTCGCCATGGCTGCGCCCGGAACGTCTTGGCCGGTAGGCTTTCCGTGTGATCTTCAAGCGCATCGGAAACGGCCGGCCGTACCCCGACCACGGCCGGGAAAGCACCCGGCAGTGGGCGGACGTCGCGCCGCGCCCGGTCCGCCTCGATCAGCTCGTGACGACCAAGCAGCAACTGGACCTGGAGACCCTGCTCGCCGAGGACTCGACGTTCTACGGCGACCTCTTCGCGCACGTCGTGAAGTGGCAGGGCGACCTGTACCTGGAGGACGGCCTCCACCGTGCGGTCCGCGCAGCGCTTCAGCAGCGGCAGGTCCTGCACGCGAGGGTCCTCGAACTCGGCTGACCTCTCCCGGACCCGGTTCACCGGACATGGGCCCGTCCGTGGGGCCCTTTGGTCCTTTCGGGTTGGACTGAGCCGCAGCCAAAGATCATTTAGTAGGCATTGCAGCCAGGGCGCACTACGCTGCGCCCATGAGCATGCTGACTCCTCCCGGCATGGGCGGCCAGTACCGGATCACGGGGGACAAGTACCCGCGGATGCGCCGACCCCGGCGCCGCAGCAGGCTCGTGTTCGCGATCGTCGCGTCCGTGGCCGCGCTCGGACTGGCCGGCTGGGGGACCCTGCAGCTCATCGACGTCTTCACGGGTGGCGGCAAGACCTCGGCGGCCGGCTCGAAGGTGAACTGCGCTAAGCCGAGCGCGGCGCCCACGACCGCCGCCAGGGCACTGCCCGCGCCCGCCCAGATCACCGTCAACGTCCTCAACGCCACGCCCCGCTCGGGCCTGGCCAAGGAGACTGCGGACGAACTGCAGAAGCGCGGCTTCCGCATCGGCGACGTGGGCAACGCGACGCAGGAGTACGACAAGAAGGTCACGGGCGTCGGGCTACTGATCGGCCCCAAGGCTTCCCTCGGCACCTCGCTGCCGGTCCTGGGCACCCAGCTCGCGACCGCCGACCGCCGCACGGACACCCGCACGAACACCGCCGTCGACCTGGTCCTGGGCGACAGGTTCACGTCGCTGACAAGCAAGGCGGACGCGGACAAGGCCCTGGCGACGCTGACCGGGTCGTCACCGTCCCCGTCCCCGTCGGCGGGCAAGGGCGGCAAGAAGAGCTGCTGAGGCCCTCCTGCGCGGTCTGAGGGCGCAGGTGCGGTCGTCGTACGAGAACCGCACCCCGCCCCGAACGCGACTTACTCCGCCGCTCCGTACAGCCGGTCCCCCGCGTCCCCCAGGCCCGGCACGATGTAGCCGTTCTCGTCGAGGCGCTCGTCCACGGCGGCCGTCACGACCGTGACCGGTGTGCCCGCCAGTTCGCGCTCCATGACCTCGACACCCTCCGGGGCGGCGAGCAGGACCACCGCGGTCACGTCGTCCGCGCCACGCTTGATCAGCTCCTGGATCGCCGCGACGAGCGTGCCGCCGGTCGCGAGCATCGGGTCCAGGACGTACACCTGGCGACCCGAGAGGTCCTCCGGCATGCGCGTCGCGTACGTGGAGGCCTGGAGCGTCTCCTCGTTGCGGATCATGCCCAGGAAGCCGACCTCGGCGGTCGGCAGCAGCCGGACCATGCCGTCGAGCATGCCGAGGCCGGCGCGCAGGATCGGCACGACCAGCGGGCGCGGATGGGAGAGCTTGACGCCTGCGGTCCGGGCGACCGGCGTCGCGATGTCGACCTGCTCGGTGCGCACGTCCCGCGTGGCCTCGTAGGCGAGCAGGGTGACGAGCTCGTCGGCGAGCCGACGGAAGGTCGCGGAGTCGGTGCGCTGGTCGCGCAGCGTGGTGAGCTTGTGGGCGACGAGGGGGTGGTCGACAACATGGAGACGCATGCCCCCACACTAGCCGGGCCCCGCACACTCGCCGCGCCGCCCGTAGGAGCAGGGCACCACCACCCCGCGCGGAACCGGTTCGTCCAGGATCCGACCCCTCTCTGGCTTCCTACCCCCCATCGGAGGGAAAGTGAGAGGGATGCAATGGAGTGGTGTGCCTATGCCGGACCGGGAGTCCCACGAGGACCGCGAAGCGCGGGAGACAGACGCCGAGCGCATGCGGCGCCGGGCCCGGTTCCTGCGTGAACTCGCGGAGGCACGGGAGCTGCGCGCCCGCGTCCAGCCCCGCCGGGCCAAGGTCGCGCGCCTGCGCCGCGCCATGCGTATGCGCACCTTCCGCTGGTAGCGACGCGGCCGTCCGGGGTGGTTGTACGACCACACGGCCCCGGGCCGCGTACGATCCGCTGATGGCGGCAATGAGTGCGCTGGTGAGTGGAGTGCCTTGATCGGAGTATCCGCGATCAAAACGGCCAGACACAGGGAGCCGAAGACATCCCTTGAACGCCTTGTTTCTGCCACGATTCCGGGTGGGTGGGGCTCGGAGAAGCACTCCCCGCCCACAACCTCCGCCGGGGGGACCCCCAACCGGCACGCCTCTGACCAGTGGGAGAGTCACGGTGTACTTCGCCGCACTGCTCGCGCGCACCGAAGACGGGTGGGAAGCGAGCGACACAGAGCTCGATGATGTGGAGACCCTGTCGGATCTGACCGACCTGGCCCGCGACACCTCGGTCGACGACGACACGGTGCTCGTGCTCATCGAGCAGGAGGACGCGTGGTTCGGACTCGTCCGCGTGGACGGCGAGGACGACCCTCGTATCTACGTCTCGGACGCCGCGGCCGCAGCCCGCAGCTCGTACGGCGAGATCCTGCTCACGGACGAACTGCTCGGAAGGGAGCCCAGCGACGACGACACCGACCTGGACTCCCTCGACCTGGACGGCACGGAAGACGGTGAGCCCGAGAGCGCCGACGACGAGGACGGTGCGGAAGCGGACACCGCCGTGCCGCACGGCCCCGTGGGCGACAGCGAGATCCTCGACGACCTCGGTGTCGACGAGAAGCAGCTGCGCACTCTGGACCCCGAAGACGCCCTCACCGCGATCGCCGACGCCCTGGGTGCCTCGGACGTCCTGGAGACCGTCCGCTAGGTGCGCCAGGTGATCGAAGACAGGACACCGACCGCTGATCCGGTACGCGACCGGTGGCGGGCCGCGATGCGGCTCGCCCTGGACGAGGCCGGTCGCGCCACCAAGGGCGGTGATGTGCCGGTCGGCGCCGTGGTGCTGTCCGCGGACGGCTCGGTGCTCGCCACCGGCCACAACGAGCGCGAGGCGACGGGCGACCCGACGGCCCACGCGGAGGTCCTCGCGCTCCGCCGGGCCGCAACGGCACTCGGCGAGTGGCGGCTGTCCGGCTGCACGCTCGTCGTCACCCTGGAGCCCTGCACGATGTGCGCGGGCGCGCTGCAGCAGTCCCGGGTGGACCGGGTGGTCTACGGCGCGCGCGACGAGAAGGCCGGCGCCGCCGGGTCGTTGTGGGACCTGGTACGCGACCGGCGCCTCAACCACCGCCCGGAGGTGATCGAAGGAGTGCTCGCCGACGAGTGCGCCCGGCTCCTCACGGACTTCTTCCGCAACCGCTGAGCCCCCGACCCCGGGCGATCCCCGGAAACGGATTTCGGAGCACGGCCCACCTTGGGGTAGGGTCTCCCTCGGTAGCGTGTCCGAGCGGCCGAAGGAGCTCGCCTCGAAAGCGAGTGTGGCGCAAGTCACCGAGGGTTCAAATCCCTCCGCTACCGCTGAAGAAGGGCCCCGTCACAAGACGGGGCCCTTCGTGCGTTCGGCATATGTGCCCGCGCCGGCGGCGCAGGGTGGTGCGTCGGATAGTACGCACCACCCTGCGCCGCCGATTCACCGGGTTCCTGTCCGCCACAGAGGAAGCCACGGGGAACGGCGCGACCGATGGGGAGGCAGACGCGGGGGAACACACCGCCTCCCCGGTGGGGAGAGGACCCCAAGCCCGCGCCGCGCCTTGGGCAAGCCCGCGGCGCGGACCCCGCAGTGGGGGCCTCTCCCCGACCCCCCGACTCCTGCCAGATCCGGTGGGCAGCCCCATCCTGCCGCCTGCGCCCGCGCCGGCGGGCGGACGAATGGCCCCGGCCGTTGGGCCATTGGTCCCTAGGGGCCGAGGAGGGACCCCTGGAGGCCATAAAGGGACGCACCGCATGAGGACATGGTGCATACGTGATCATTTGCGAGTCCCCGAACACCTGGGCGGGTTACACTCGCCGCCGGCGAACCAGGCCCCGCGGGGCACAGAAGACGGGGGGAGGCCGCGGTGGCGGTACAGGGAAAGAAGATCGCGCTGTACGTGATCGTCGTCTTCGTGCTCTACATAATCATCACCGACCCGGCCAAGGCCGCCGGCTACGTGCAGATAGGGTTCGAGGGCATTTCGAGTGCCGCCAAGGCCATCGGCCACTTCATGTCGTGGGTCGCCGACGGAGCCAAGTGAGACTCCCCGCGGCCGGGCGGCTGTCGCCACACCTCTGGGAGCGCCCGTGATCCGCCACCTGGTCCTCTTCAAGCTCAACGAGGGCGTCCAGCGCGACGACCCGCGCGTGGTGGAGGGCGTACGCGCCTTCCAGGCCCTCGGCGACCAGATCGACGAGCTGCGATTCTGGGAGTGCGCCTGGAACATCAGCGACCGGCCCATCGCGTACGACTTCGCGATCAACTCGGCGGTCGACGATGCGGCGGCGCTGGGGCGGTACATCGAGCACCCGAAGCACCAGGCGGGTGTCGCGCTGTGGCGTGAGTTCGCCACATGGGTGATCGCCGATTACGAAATCTGAGCGACACCGCGCACCGATTCCGGGCGACACCGCCCGAAGAGCCCTCCACCGGACCGGTGGGGGGCTCCCCTATGTCATAGGCCCCAACTCTCTTTCAACACGGGGTTATGCGGTACTTGCACACTGTGTCCATCTCTTGTGATGCTATGACCGCTTTTGGCGGTGCATTGACGGATGTGTGGACGGATGAAGAGGTGGCGTTGACCGTGTCGGCCAGTAGTGCGCCGCCCCAGGACGAGGCTCCGGCCCCGGCTCCCGACGGACCCCAGGCCTCCGCCACGGCTCCCGCACAGCCCCAGGCATCCGCTCCGGCCACCGCCTCTTCGAACGCCCCTCAGGGCGCCCCCGCGGACACCCCTCAGGGCGCCCCCGCGGACACCTCTCAGGGCGCCTCCGCGGACACCTCTCAGGACGCCTCCCGGAAGCGCCGTGGCGCCGACACCCGGGCTCTCACACAGGTGCTCTTCACCCAACTCAAGGAGCTGGAGCCGGGCACGCCGGAGCACTGCCGCGTACGCGGGGCGCTCATCGAGGCGAATCTCCCGCTCGTGCGCTACGCGGCCGCCCGCTTCCGCTCCCGCAACGAGCCCATGGAAGACGTCGTCCAGGTCGGCACCATCGGCCTGATCAACGCCATCGACCGCTTCGACCCCGACCGCGGCGTGCAGTTCCCGACCTTCGCGATGCCGACCGTCGTCGGCGAGATCAAGCGCTACTTCCGCGACAACGTCCGCACCGTCCACGTCCCGCGGCGGCTGCATGAACTGTGGGTGCAGGTCAACAGCGCCACGGAGGACCTGACCACCGCGCACGGACGCTCCCCCACCACCGCCGAGATCGCCGAACGGCTGCGCATCACCGAGGAGGAGGTGCTGTCCTGCATCGAGGCGGGCCGCTCGTACCACGCCACCTCGCTGGAAGCGGCCCAGGAGGGCGACGGGCTGCCGGGCCTGCTCGACCGGCTCGGCTACGAGGATCCCGCGCTCGACGGAGTCGAGCACCGCGACCTCGTACGGCATCTGCTCGTCCAACTGCCCGAGCGGGAGCAGCGGATCCTGCTGCTGCGTTACTACAGCAACCTGACCCAGTCACAGATCAGCGCCGAACTGGGCGTCTCACAGATGCATGTGTCAAGGCTCCTCGCCAGAAGCTTCGCGCGACTTCGATCCGCAAACAGGATCGACGCATAACTCACGCGAGCGAATCACCCGCGACAGCTTTTCCCGGCAGTTCTCCACTGAAAGACCATCAGACCCCCTCCAACCAGGGCGCATTCGGCTCTCTTGTGTCGACATGTCACTACAGCGCGTTGCCGACATGTGACATCCTTCCGGAAGCGCGTTTGCCGCAGCCTCGCGGCCGGTATTCAGGTGGAGGCTGCGTTCCTCCGACGGGAGCGTCCGCCGCGACCGTCCCGCGACCCAAAGGGGGTGGCATGTCCGCAGACCAGGGCAGCTCGAAGGTGCTCACGCTCACGCAGAGCGACTCCGCCACCGACGTGCTTCCGGGCCTTCAGGCCCCTCAGGACCTCCCGAGCGCCGAGATCCCTCCGGCTCCAGAGGCTCCGGCCCTCCCGTCCTCCGAAGCCATCGACACCCGCACCCTGTCCCGCTCCCTCTTCCTGCGACTGGCCGCACTCGACGAGAACAGCCCGGAGCGCGCCTACGTCCGGGACACGCTGATCGAGCTGAACCTCCCGCTCGTGCGCTACGCGGCCGCCCGCTTCCGCAGCCGCAATGAACCGATGGAGGACATCGTCCAGGTCGGCACGATCGGGCTGATCAAGGCGATCGACCGCTTCGACTGCGAACGGGGCGTCGAATTCCCGACGTTCGCGATGCCGACGGTCGTCGGTGAGATCAAGCGCTTCTTCCGGGACACGTCGTGGTCGGTACGGGTGCCGCGCCGCCTCCAGGAGCTGCGTCTGGCCCTCACCAAGGCCAGCGACGAGCTGTCCCAGAAGCTGGACCGCTCCCCGACGGTCCCCGAACTCGCCTCCGTGCTGGGCGTGTCGGAGGAGGACGTGGTCGACGGCCTCGCGGTCGGCAACGCGTACACGGCATCCTCTCTGGACTCCCCGGCTCCCGAGGACGACGGCAACGAGGGTTCGCTCGCGGACCGGCTCGGGTACGAGGACAGCGCGCTGGAGGGCGTGGAGTACCGCGAGTCCCTCAAGCCACTCATGGCCAAACTCCCGCCGCGCGAGCGGCAGATCATCATGCTGCGCTTCTTCGCCAACATGACGCAGTCGCAGATCGGCGAGGAGGTCGGCATTTCGCAGATGCACGTCTCCCGGCTACTGACCCGCACGCTGGCCCAGTTGAGGGAGGGCCTGATCTCCGACTGAGCCGCCGGACGGGCCAACGGGCCTGCGAAGCAGTTCAGTTCACTCGGAGGATCTGTCGTGACCGGGCGTCCGATACACGGGCGCAACGATTCGAGTGTCGTGGTTGCGAAAGCCGTCGAGGGGTCGTGGTCGACACCTCGACGGCCTTCGTACGTCCGGGCGGACGCACGTGGTTTCGGCGGCAACTTCCCTTCGTACGCCACTCGGTGGCCCGGCCCTGCTCGACAGGGTGAGCCGGTGCCCCGCGGCCACGGATCAGCAGTGGCGATAGAGGCGGACGTCGCCCTTCACGACACCGCAGGCAGTGCGGCGCGTTCGGGCACGGCGACCTTCGGGGCACCCGGAATCGACCGGGCGACGATCGGGTCCACCGAAGTGCCGCCGGCGGTGATCGCCTGCGGGGCGCCGACGACGAAGATCTGGGCGGCACGCTTCGACGCCTGGCACGCGCCGTCGGGCGTGCGCATCCAAACGCGGGACGTGTCCGTCCAGTGGACATGAGGCCTCGCCCCGCCCACGCCATGTCGGTGTGAGCCGGGCGACGCCACTCTTTCTTACTTCAGCGCGAGCCAGGCGACCGCCGCGACGATCACGACGGCGGCGAGAACACCGACGATCAGGCCGATGCGGGGGCCGGTCGAAGCCTGCTGCTGCGGGCCGCCCTGCGGGGCCTCGTCGACGAAGGCGCGGAACATCTGGGTGTTGCCCGCGGGGTCGTAGTTGCCCTGGGGTCCCTGGGTGTTAGCCATGGCCCGAGACCCTAGCGAATACACGGGAACTGCCCAAGTGCGGGCTCCTCGTTGACGCCGCATCGCGTGGGCACCCCCCGGTGGGGCTCACCCACCGGGGCCACCACTGCCAGGCCCGCTTCGGCCCGGGCGGCTTCACCCTCGAGCACCGGACCAGCCGATGCCACCCGCCCCGCCCCCATCCATCTGCATGTTTACGTTCGCCAATACTTGCCTTTGCCAAGTTTTTAGTCCGCCCAGTTCTGTTTTATTTGCCTGTAGCAACCAACTCTCTTTATGGTTGCCTCAAGCAACGAAACTGGGAGGCATGATGGCCGCGCGGGCGCAGTACGAGGAGCTGGCACGCCAGCTCAGCGCCATCGGAGCCGTGAAGAGGGACCTCGGGCGGATCCTGCCGCCCGACTGCCCGGGCGGCTCCGCCGCCGTACTGACACTGCTCGGCCGCCACGGCGACATGCGCATGAGCAAGCTCGCCGAGCTGCTCTCCGTCGACATGTCGGTCACCAGCCGCCATGTCGCCCACGTCGCGGACCGCGGCTGGATCGAACGCTTCCCCGACCCGGCGGACAAACGCTCCCGCATCCTGCGCCTGACGGATCCCGGCTGTGCCCAGCTCGACGAGCTGAGCCGGCGCGTCACCGAGCTGCTCGCCGAGCGGCTGAGCGACTGGAGCGACGAGGACGTCGCCCTGCTCATCCAGCTCATGGCACGGCTGCGGGAGAGCTTCGGCGACTGCCGCTCCACACCCCGGCCCGAGCAGGTCGCACCCGCGGAGTCCGTTGCTGACCAGACCACCCGTACACCCGCATAAGAAACGTAGAAAAGGAAGCCCATGGCAACGACCACACCAGCCGGTGTGCGGGCTCACGCCAAGCACGGGGGAGGCTCCCCGGACGGTGCTCCGATGACGCACCAACAGATCATGAAGGCCCTCTCCGGGCTGCTGCTCGGCATGTTCGTGGCGATCCTGTCGTCCACGATCGTCTCCAACGCGCTGCCGCACATCATCGGTGACCTCGGCGGTGGCCAGTCGGCCTACACCTGGGTCGTCACCGCCTCGCTGCTGGCCATGACCGCGACCACCCCGCTGTGGGGCAAGCTCGCGGACCTGTACAGCAAGAAGGCGCTCGTCCAGATAGCCCTGGTCATCTTCGTCCTCGGCTCGATGGCCGCGGGTCTGTCGCAGAACCCCGGCATGCTCATCGCCTGCCGTGTCGTCCAGGGCATCGGCAGCGGCGGTCTGTCCGCACTGGCGCAGATCGTCATGGCCGCGATGATCTCGCCGCGTGAGCGCGGCCGTTACTCCGGCTACCTCGGTGCCAACTTCGCCGTCGCCACCGTCGGTGGCCCGCTGCTCGGCGGCGTCATCACCGACACCTCGTGGCTCGGCTGGCGCTGGTGCTTCTACGTCGGCGTGCCCTTCGCGATCATCGCCCTGATCGTGCTGCAGAAGACCTTGCACCTGCCCGTGGTGAAGCGGGACGTGAAGGTCGACTGGGCCGGCGCGTTCTTCATCTCCGCCGCGGTCAGCCTGCTGCTGGTCTGGATCACCTTCGCCGGTGACAAGTACGACTGGCTGTCGTGGCAGTCGTACACGATGGTGGCCGGCGCGATCGTCCTCGGCGCGATCTTCGTTCTCGTCGAGTCCAGGGCCAGCGAGCCGATCATCCCGCTGCGCCTCTTCCGCAACCGCACCATCACCCTCTCGTCGCTCGCCTCGCTCTTCGTGGGTGTCGCGATGTTCGCCGGCACGGTCTTCTTCGCCCAGTACTTCCAGCTGGCGCGGGACAAGTCCCCGACGATGTCGGGTGTGCTGACGATCCCGATGATCGGCGGTCTGTTCATCTCCTCCACCGTCTCCGGCCAGATCATCACCCGGACCGGCAAGTGGAAGGCCTGGCTGGTCACCGGTGGCGTCCTGGTGACGGCCGGCCTGGGTCTGCTGGGCACGATCCGCTACGACACGGCCTACTGGAAGGTGGCCGTCTTCATGGCGCTGCTGGGCCTCGGCGTCGGCATGATGATGCAGAACCTGGTGCTGTGCACGCAGAACCAGGTGGCGCCCACCGATCTGGGCTCGGCCAGCTCGACGGTCACTTTCTTCCGGTCCCTCGGCGGTGCGGTGGGTGTGTCCGCGCTCGGCGCGGTCATGGCCAACCGGATCACGCACTACGTCCAGGACGGCCTCACCGACCTCGGCCCCAAGTACGCGCACCTCGCCTCGGGTTCGGGTTCCGGCGGCTCCATCCCAGACATGGACAAGCTGCCCGCGCCGCTGCGCACGGTCATGGAGAGCGCGTACGGCCACGGCATCGCGGACGTCTTCCTGATCGCGGCCGGTATGGCGTTCCTCGCCTTCGCGATCACCCTGTTCATCAAGGAGGTCCCGTTGAAGACGTCGGGTGCACTGGCACAGGCCGCGTCGTCCGAGTCCGAGCCGCAGAAGGCGCCGACGGCCACCGCCGAGGCTTCCACCCCCGTCGAGGAAACGGTCCCGAGCTGGGCCGCCGCCTCGTCCGTCCCGGCCGGTCCCGAGGGCACGCAGAAGCTGGCCGCGGTCGCCACAGTGGCCACGCCGGGTGAGTCCGCGTCGTCCGGCGGCGTCCCGGTCCGCGGCTTCGTCCGCGGCGCCGAGAGCGCGCCGGTCCCGCAGGCCGCCGTCACGCTGATCTCCCTCGGGGGACGGCAGCTGGGCCGCTCGGTCGCCCAGGCCGACGGTTCCTACGCGGTGGACGCGCCGGGCGCGGGTTCGTACGTCCTGATCGCCTCCGCCGACGGCTTCCAGCCGCAGGCCTCGACGATCGTCGTGAACACGGAGCCGGTGGCGTACGACATCCTGCTCAGCGGCACCAGCGGTCTGAGCGGTGTCGTCCGGGCCGCCGGGACCGCGCGGCCGGTCAAGGACGCGATGGTGATCGTCACCGACGTGCGCGGTGACCTGCTGGCCACCGGGACCACCGGCGAGCAGGGCGACTTCTCCTTCACCGAGATGGTGCCGGGCTCCGTCACGGTCGCGGTGAACGCCGCCGGCTTCCGGCCGCGGGCCCTGCCCGTCGAGGTGGGCGGCACCGGGGTCACCCGGATCGAGGTCGAGCTCGACGCCGGCGCCCAGGTCCAGGGCGTCGTACGGGCTCCGCACGGCCCCCTCGCGGACGCCCGCGTGACGCTGGTGGACGCTGCGGGCAATGTGGTCGGCACGGCCACGACCGGCACGGACGGGGCGTACGCCTTCACCGACCTGGACAGCGGCGAGTACACCGTCATCGCGACGGGCTACCCGCCGGTGGCCACCGCGCTGACCGTGTCCGGCGGCGTCGTCGACGACCACGACGTCGAACTGGCCCACCCGGGCGAGTAAGGAGACCCCGGCTCGTGGGGGCGCGCTCTGAGCGGAGGTGCGCCCCCGTGAGCCGGACTTTTTTGACCCCTCTACGGGGACATTCAAGGATTTCGAGGGAGACCACACGATGGGACTGACCGCACGGATCCGTACGCGGGACGGATGGGCCGTGTCGCACGCGGTCGTCACCGTGACCGATATGACCGGTACGCAGGTGCTGCGGGCCGAGGCCGACGGGGACGGGGTCGTACGGGACACGACCGCGCTGGCGCCCGGCGCCTACACCGTGATCGTGACCGCGGTCGGGTACGCGCCCGCCGCGTCCACCGCGATCGTCACGGCGAGCGGGCGGGCCGAGATCGGGACGGTGACGCTCGCCCGGCAGGGCGGTACCGAGCTGCCGCCGCCCGGCCCGTGGACGATCGACCCGGCCCACTCCTCGGTGGGCGCGGTCGCGCAGCATCTCGGGATCTCCAGCGTGCACGGCCGGTTCACGGAGTTCTCCGGGCGCATCGAGATCGCCCCGGACGAGGTGGAGAAGTCCCGCGTCGACGCCGTCATCCGCGCCGAGTCCATCGACACGGGCAACGGCATGCGCGACACCCACCTGCGGTCGGCCGATTTCCTGGACATCGAGCGGTACCCGGAGATCACCTACCGCTCGACCGGCCTGACCGCGGCGGGCTCGGACCGCTGGAGGGTCCACGGCGAACTGACCCTGCACGGCGTCGTACGCCCCGTGGATCTGGACCTCGCCTACCTCGGCACCGGCTCCGACCCGTGGGGCGGCACCCGCGCGGCCTTCCGCGCGACGACGGAACTGCGCCGCGAGGACTTCGCCATGAACTACAACCAGGTGATCCAGGCGGGCATCGCCGCGATCGGCACGACGCTGAAGGTGGAGCTGGACATCCAGGCGGTGCAGGGCGAGTCGCTGCCGCAGGCGTAGCACCCCCGGCGGGGTCACTCTGTGCGGGCCGGTCCGCCCCCTAGGCTGCCCCCATGGCACCGAACATCGCGACCAACACCGCCGTCACGCTGGACGAGCTGCTGGACTTCGTACGACCCCGCCACCGCGCGATCCTGCTGACGCGGCGGGCCGACGGGAGCCCTCAGGGGTCCCCGCTGACCTGCGGGGTCGACGACTCGGGGCGGATCGTGGTCTCCACCTACCCGGAGCGCGCCAAGACCCGCAACGCCAAGCGGGACGAGCGGGTCAGCCTGATCGTGCTCAGCGACGAGTGGAACGGGCCGTGGGTGCAGATCGACGGCACGGCGGAGGTCATCGACCCGCCGGACTCCGTCGAGCCGCTCGTCGAGTACTACCGCAACATCGCGGGCGAGCACCCGGACTGGGACGAGTACCGGCAGGCCATGATCAAGCAGGGCAAGGCCATCATCCGGGTGACTCCGGTGCGATGGGGCCCGGTGGCGACGGGCGGTTTCCCGGCCCGCCTGGTGGCCTCGGAGGACTGACCACCGCGCCGGATGCCCGGGGGCTATCCCTGGGCGACCATCGCCTCGATCCCGGCGATCAGCGTCTCCAGCGCGAAGGCGAAGTCCCGTTCGCGCATCTCCTTCACCGTGCCACCGCCGCGGGCCTCCATGATGTCCACGGACCGGTGCATCACCTCGTCGAGTGCGGGGTTCTCCGTCACCGCGCTCATGGCCCGTCGGAAATAGTCGTCCTGGCTCATCCCGGCCGCCGCGCAGCGCTCGACGAAGTGGCCCTCGATCGTGCCGAACCCGTACACGAACTGGAAGACCGCCGCGATCGCGCCCGTCTGGCCGTATGCGGGCAGCCCGGTCAGCTCGATCACCCGCTGCGCGGTGAGCGAGAAGGCGACGGCGTGCGGGCCGATGTTGAGGAACGTCCCGGTCAGCGGCGACACCCATGGGTGTCGCACCAGCAGTTCCCGGTACTCCGCCGCGAGGGCCCGCAGTTGATCGCGCCAGTCCTCCTCCGAGTCGGCGCCCGGCAGCCGCATCTCGCCGAAGACCGCGTCCAGCGCCAGCTCCAGCAGGTCGTCCTTGGTGTCCACGTACCAGTAGACCGACATCGCGGTGACGTTCAGTTCGGCTGCCAGGCGCCGCATGGAGAACTTCGCGAGGCCGTCCGCGTCCAGCAGCCGTACGGTCGTCTCGGTGATCCGGTCACGATCCAGGCCGGACGGCTGGCTGCCGCCGCGGGAGCTACCGCCCCGGGGTGTCCTGCCCTCCAGCCAGACGCTGGTCCGCGCCGCACGCCCCGCCCCTTGGGCTGCCTTCACCATGGCGCACCTTCTCTCGACACTCCGACGCCTGATCACGATGCTAGGTGCCCCGCGCCCGGACGAAACGCCGGGAGCGGGTACCCCGCAAGGGACCGGACCCCTGCGCGACCAGTCGCACAGGGGTCCGCAGCCGCACGGTGACCGCGCCGCCCGATCGAGTGCCCCGGCGGGCAACGTCCGCCTCCCTTCGCGGCCGTCCGGCACTGGCCCCAGGCGGCGGCCACCACCTCCGAGTCTGCCCGCTCCGCCCTCCGCAGCAACGCCGCCGCCACCAGCCCCCCGAGCAGTACGGCCACCGCCTTCACCGTATGACTGTCCGTCATACCGGAGGAACGCGCGTCCGGAACACGACGCCGCTCCGCCGCCGAGCCCGCCGACGCCCCCGGCAGGGACGTCGCGGCGACCGGAATCAGCACCGCGACGCGGGAGGTGAGGACCGCCCCGAGCACCGCCGCGCCCAGGCCGTCGCCGAATTCCACGAGCGTGCCGTTGATGCCCGCGCCCACGCCCGCCTTCGTGGGCGGGATGGCACTCGTGATGGCGTGCGCCATGGCGGGGTCGGCGACCGTGCCGCGGCGTCGTCTCTGCGTATGCGGCCGTCGTCGCCTGCTCAGGACACCGCGGGCTTGATCAGGTATCCGGCGCCGCGCCGGGTGTGGATCATCGGCTCGCGGCCTGCGTCGATCTTCCGTCGCAGGTAGGAGATGTACAGCTCGACGACATTGGCTTTCCCGCCGAAGTCGTACGACCACACGCGGTCCAGGATCTGCGCCTTGCTGAGCACACGCCGCGGGTTGCGCATCAGGAAGCGGAGTAGTTCGAACTCGGTGGCGGTGAGGTGGATGTTCTCACCGCCCCGCGACACCTCGTGACTGTCCTCGTCGAGGGTGAGGTCGCCGACGACGAGCACGGATTCGGAGCGGCGGTCGGCGGCACCGCACCGCCGGATCAGAGCACGAAGCCGGGCCACGACCTCTTCGACACTGAACGGCTTGGTGACGTAGTCGTCCCCACCGGCGGTCAGACCCGCGATCCGGTCCTCGACGCCGTCCTTGGCGGTCAGGAAGAGAACGGGCACGTCGGGCAGCACGCGCCGCAGCTCCCCCAGGACGGCCAGGCCGCCCATGTCCGGAAGCATCATGTCGAGGATGACCGCGTCGGGCCGGAACTCGCGCGCGGTCCGCATCGCGCCCTGCCCATCACCCGCGCTGCGGATCTGCCAGCCTTCGTAGCGAAGTGCCATGGACAGCAGTTCGGCGATCGACAGCTCGTCGTCCACCACCAGGACTCGGACGGGACCCCCGTCCGGCCTGAGCAGTTCGGTGCGCCTCTGGGGCGAGGTCGTGGTCATGGGGGACACCTTGTCGAGGTCCCCTGAGAGCGCTCTTTCAGTGATCTGTGATTTCCCTGAGAAACGCACAGGTTCCTCTCAGGGAACTCCCGGGAAGACTCCGGCACCGCCCGCCCATCGGGGCCACCGGCCTTGCCGTAAGGCGCATTTGCACCTGCACCGCGCACCCCGATACCGAGACAGCAGGGCCACGGTCCTCCGCCCGTCAGAACAGCCCGTCCTGAACACCCGCGTCCCCCACCTCCCGTATCGGCACGGTCGTTTCATCCCTCCCCGAGGCGGCCGTCAGCTCCCACCCCGTCATCAACCGCGTGTCCAGTACGACGCAACCGCGTCCGGTGGCCATGTGCAGATCGGGCCCTGCGGCAGCCAGAAGCTCGCCGCTCACCACCCCGCCGGCGACCAACTCGCCCACCACACCGTCCGCCCGTGCCAGCCCGTCGAGCCCGAACACCCCGCTGTGGTCGACGACCCGGAACGGCGCCCGCTCCAGCGACTCCGGCCAGCCGGCGAGTGCCACCGCCCGCGCGTGCAGCTCCGCAAGTTCAGCGGCCCGCTCCCCGGCGGGCGGCAACGCAGCACGTACCGCCCGCTTGTCGGCGTACGGAATCCGGTCCGGCACCCGCAGCGCGGCGCGCAGCAGCTCCTCCGCACGCCGTGCCGCCATCAGCGGCCCGCGCCCCAGCCAGGTGAAGGAGACGGCGCCCTGTTCCAACAACCGCGCTGGACCGCGCCGGACCGCCGTGATCCCGACCTTGACCATGCCGGGCCCGAACCACGCCAGATACACGTGGTACGGCTGCGGATCGTCGACGGCGGCGTCGGCTGCGACGGAATGCATCCGATCGAGCCGCGCGCACTCCTCGCACCGCGCGCCGGTACTCCGCCCGGACACCACGGCCCGCGCCGGACACCCGTGCCCCCGCGCACCCACACACGTCCGCACACCCCCCGCCACGACGGCGAAGGCCACCCGCTTCCCCCGCTGCAGACGACTGCCCCGCCCGCCTTCCCACCCGAGCACGGGCACGCCGTCCCCCCACCGCAGCCCCGTGCATCGCCACACCTGAGTCATTGCTGTCGAGAGTAGAGGCGGCCACTGACAACGCGGTCCGGAAGGAGGGACGACGCGGAAGACGGACCGGCGGGCCGGCGCGCCCACGGGAGACGCACCGGGTGCGCGGAGGGCACACGCTCGGGCCTCGTTTGACAGGTGAGGCTAATGGCATTAGCTTTTTAGTTACAGACATTAGCTCCTGTGGGGACGGCATGACCGAGTTCTTGAAGGTCGACGACGGACGGCTCGCCTACGACGTGACAGGCGAGGGCCCGCTGATCGTGCTCGCCCACGGCATGGGCGACAACAGGGCGGCCTACCGCGAGGTGGCCGCACGTCTCGCCGCCGTCGGATTCCGCATCGTCAACACCGACCTGCGCGGGCACGGCGAGTCCAGCACCGGCTGGGCGTCCTACACCCGCACCGATGTGGCGGCCGACCTGCTCGCTCTGATCCGGCACCTGGGCGGCCCCGCCGTCATCGTGGGCCACTCCTTCGCCGGTGGCGCCGCCACCATCGCGGCGGCGCGGGACCCCGAACTGGTCAGCGCCATCGTCGAGATCAGTCCGTTCACCCGCGCGCAGAAGATCGACCTGGGCGCTCTGGCGTCCCACGCCCGCTACCGCAAGGGCATGGCGCTGCTCATGGGTGCCGGGCTCCTGCGCAGCGTCGGGCTGTGGAAGCGTTACCTCGACCACGCCTACCCGGGCCTCAGGCCCGCCGACGTCGCCGACCATATCGCCGCTCTCGACGCCGACCTGCGCAGGCCGGGCCGGATGGCGGTCGTCAGCAGGATGGGTATGTCCGCACCCACCGACGCGGGTGCCGTACTCGCTGGCATCCAGTGCCCCGCTCTGGTCATCGGTGGCACGCTCGACCCCGACTGGGCCGACCCCGGGGCCGAGGGCGAGGGCGTCGTGGCAGGGATGCCCACGGGCCTCGGCCGCCTTGAGATGATCGAGGGGGCGGGCCACTACGCACACGTCCAGTTCCCCGCCGAAGTCACCGCAGCCATCACGGCCTTCCTCAAGGTCAGCCCACGTGGCTAGAACCACGCTCTCCGCGGACGCGGTGGTCGATGTCGCGCTACGGATCCTCGACGAGGACTCTCCCGCCGCCCTGACCCTGTCGGCGGTCGCCGGCCGGGCGGGTGTGGCCACCCCGTCTCTCTACAAGCACGTGCGCAACCTTGCCGAGCTGCGCGACCTTCTTTCAGCGCGCATCATGAACGAGATCGCGGACCAGGTCGGCGAGGCCGTGCTCGGACGCTCCGCAGACGAGGCGATCGGCGCACTCATGTCGGCCTGGCGCAACTACGCGTTGGCGCACCCGAACCGCTACGCGGCACTCGTCCACAGCCCCGAGCCACGGACGGCCGAGGCCGGCACGCGACTGATCAACATCGTGCTCGCCACCTTGCGGGCCTACGGCATGGAGGACTCCGCGGCGATCCACGCGGCCCGATGCCTGCGCGCCGTCGTCCACGGCTTCGCCGCCCTGGAGAGCGAAGGCGCGTTCGGACTCCCCGAGAAACTGGACGAGAGCTACGACCTGCTGATCCATATGGTCATCACCGGCCTGCACTCACCTCGTGATGCTGGGCCCCTCCCGTGAAAGGGGCGGCGAGGTACAGGGGATGACTGGCCGTCAGGCGAGCGTAAGTAGCGGATGGATGGCATGATCACGCGGATGGCCGGTCATGCTGAGTTGTCGTTGCGGTGGGAAGGGAAGTCCGCACGCTGGTGGACCGCGTTGTCCGCGCTCTTCGCGGTTGCGGCGGGGGGTGCGGCACGCCTCGGTGCTCCGGGCGCGCAGGATTGGGGGATCATTTCCGCGATCGTGGGTGTGGGGGCCGTCGGGTGCGCGCTCGGGCTGCTCAGGCGACGGGTGGAGGCGGGCCCGGACGGGCTGCGATTCCGCACGGTGCTGCGGTGGCGGCGGCTGGAGTGGGACGAGATCGTCCGCTTGGAGGACCTGCGGGTAGCCGCTGCCGACCCCCGCGTCCGTCGTTCGAACCTGCGTGTCGCGGCCACACTGCGCGACGGCTCCATGGTCTCGCTGCCGGTGCCGTGGGTCGGCGCCGCCGACGTGGGGGACTTCGAGAAGCAGGTGTCCCAGCTGCGTGCGCTGCACCGCCGTTACGCGCGCAGCACCCGGGGGTCGTAACTCCCAGCGTTCATGCCGGGCCCGCAAAGAGTCCGCGGACCCTGTACGGACGCGGGCTCACGCCTGGGCACGCCGCCATCAACACGCCTCACGGTCTCACCGCGAGCCCCGGGGCATCGCAGGGCATTCACATGTGTCCTCCATGCCGTCGCTCACATCAGGTTGGCGCGTGCGGGTGCACGACCTGCGCGTCGCTGCTGCCGGCCCAAGGCGTCGACGCGCGCACCGTCATGGAGACGCTGGGCCACAGCATGATCACGATGACGTTGGACACCTACGCGCACGTGATGGGGGCGACGCTGCGCGCGGCTGCGGATCGGACGGACGATGCGTTGGGCGACGATCTCAAAGAGGAGATCTTGTAGTCGGGTGCTTTCATGACGTCGTCCGCACGGCCAACGCAGGTGTTGATGTCACTCACTGACGTCAGAGGCCCCGCCGGGCGAACCGGCGGGGCCTCTGATCTATGTGCACTCGGCAGGATTCGAACCTGCAACCTTCTGATCCGTAGTCAGATGCTCTATCCGTTAAGCTACGAGTGCTTGTCTTTTATTTTCGCCCCCGCTCCCGGTCCTTTCGGCCCGCTCGCGGCGACAGGAAGAACATTACATGACTGCCGCCGCCATGTGAAATCCGTTTGCCACACCCCTTGTGACCTGCGGAAACGCACTGCAGGGGGCAAGGTGGTTCGCGGGGCGGGCCGGCCGGCCGGGAGGCGACGCCATCCCGGAAACACCGAAGCCCCGGCCGTGAGGACCGGGGCTTCGGTGATCAAGCGCGGAGGCGGAGGGATTTGAACCCTCGATGGGCTTTAAGACCCAAACCGCATTAGCAGTGCGGCGCCATAGACCGGACTAGGCGACGCCTCCAGCACAACCGTCCGCGCGAGCGCGAATGGTGCGTGCAGATGATGACACAGTCGAGCGGCGTGTCACCAATCGCCCCCCACGGTACTAGGCCGAAAGGCCACAGGGCAAAGCACGGGGCCGCGATCCGCCGGGCGGGATGCGCAAGGCGGGGTCCGACGCGGATGCTCCGGGGGCGGCGCGCGCCGCTTCCCTCTCGGCGACGCCACGGCCGCCACCTCCGCCACCCGTGCCGCACCCGCAACCACAGCACCCCGTCGCCGTTAGTCAGGGCATGATCCAGATCACCACGCGCCGCGCACTCCTCGGTGCCGTCGCCCTCCTCTCCATGGCCGCGGCGCCCGCCGTGGCGTACGACCACGTCCACCCCTCCGCCCCCCGCGGGGACCGGCTCGTCATCACCGTCAGCCACGCCGGGCGCGCCGATGGGACGTACCTGCTGCGCTGCCATCCCGCTCGCGGCAGCCATCCGAACCCTGCCGGCGCGTGCGCCACCCTCGACCGGCGGACCGTCTGGGGCCGGGACCCGTTCGCCCCGGTGCCGCCACTGCGCCTGTGCACGATGGAATACGGCGGCCCGGCCACCGCGCACATCACCGGGAGCTGGGCGGGGCGTCCGGTCGCCGCGCGGTACAACCGCAGGAACGGCTGCGAGATCGCCCGCTGGAACGAACTGGTGCCCCTGCTGCCGAAGGTCCGTTCGTAGCGTCCGCCCCCACCGGGCCACGGCCCGCGCCTGGGGACATCGGGTTCCGCGGGAACGACCTGCGCGGTCACTGGCTCTGCGTCACTTCCCCATGCCGCTTCCCGCCCATCCGCCGCCGCGGGCCGGGCCACTGCCCGTAGACTCCCTCGCGTGACACGCTGCGGGCCGATTGGCAAGATGGCCTCCGCGGTCGGCAAGGTGCAGTAACAGGGAGGAAGCGTCTCGTGAGCAGCAGGCCATCCCGAGGCGCTGCTCGCCTCGCAGCCATACTGGACGCACTGCCCGACGCGTTGGTGCTGGTCAACGCCAACGGGACCGTCGTGAACGCCAACACCATCGCCCTGGAGGCCTTCGAGGCGCCGGGGACGGCTCTGGTAGGGCGGGGGCTGCTCGATCTGCTGCCGCATTTCGACTCACGGCTGATCCCCGGGTCCATGCGACGACCCGACTCCATGGACTCACAGGGGCGGACCAAGCCGACGCGGATGACCGCCCGGCGGACGGACGGGAGCGAGTTCCCCGTCGAAGTCACCAGCGCCAACCTGGAGGACGGCCGGCAGGCGTACGACGGCCAGGGCTACACCGGCGACGAACTCCTCATGCTCGTCGTCCGCGACCTGTCCGGCACCGTCGACACGGAGGCCGAACTCGCCCGCTCCCAGCGTCAGACCGAGATGATCCTGCGGGCCGCGGCCGAGGGCGTGGTGGGCACGGACACGGACGGGCGGATCGTGCTCGTCAATCCGGCCGCCGCCCAGATCCTCGGATACCGGGCCAGCGATCTTGGCGGGAAGGAGCTGCACACCCTCGTGCTGCACTCCCGCGAGGACGGCTCCCCCTTCCCGTACGCCGAGTCCCCGCTCCACGACACCCTGCGCTCCGGACGCAAGCACCGGGTGCGCGGACAGGTGCTGTGGTCCAAGAGCGGCGGCAAGGTGCCGGTCGACCTGACGACCTCGCCGGTACGCGACGGCGACCAGATCGTCGGCGCCGTGATGACGTTCACCGACCGGCGCCCGTTCGACGCGCTCGCCGCGGAGAAGGACCAGGCCGCCAAGCAGCACGAACAGGAACGGGAGCGGGTCGCCAAGGAGCACGAGGAGGAGCGGGAACGGGTCGCCGAGGAGCACGCCCTGGAGCTCGCCGGGCTCCGGGAGCGGCATGCCGAGGAGATCGCGGCCGGCGACGAGCGCTATGCGGCGCTCGGCGAGCGCGAGAAGGACCGCTACGAGGCGCTGACCGCTCGCCATGAGCAACTGCTCGCCGTACTCGGCCGGTCCCTGCGCGGCCCCCTCGACCAGCTGCGGGGTCAACTGTCCGCACTCGCCGCGGACGACGCCGGCCAGTTGTGGCCCGAGGCCAACCAGGTGCTCCACCACCTCGCGGCCGGCTACTCGCGCATCACCACGCTCGTCGACAACGTCCTCGGCTACCAGCGTCTGGACGCGGGCGAGGACGAGATCGTACGGACGACCGTCATGCTCGACGCGGTCGTCACCGCCGGTGTCGACGGCGCCGTCGAACTGATCGGGCCCGGACGTGTGCAGTTCGCCGTGCACGCCCCGCCCATCGAGGCCGAGGTCGACCCGCGGCGGCTCGCCCAGGCGCTCGCGCACCTCATCGCGGACGTGGCGGGCGTCGACGCCACGGGCAACGCGCCCGTCTCCGCGGGCGGTTACACGGACAACACCGTCGTGGTGGCGGCCGCACAGCGCGGCGAGGTCGTACGCGTCGAGGTGCGCGGCCCGTACACCGGGGGAGACCCGGTGCACCAGCCGATCGTCGGCGGCATCGTGCGTGCGCACGGTGGTGTGCTGCAGACGCACGAGGTGCCGGGCATGAGCGGCAGCGCGTACGTACTGGAGGTACCGCTCGGCAGTGGCGCGGGCGCGGTCACGGCGACTTCGGCCGAGGCGCCCGGGGAGGAGCCCGGTGCCGAGGCCGCCCCGCCCGAGCGGGCCGCCCAGCAGGGCGGTGGCCGGCGGCGGGCCCGCCGGTCCTCCGTGGACGCGTTCCTGGAGAGCGAGGTCGGCGGCTCCGCGGCGCCCTCCGACACGGACGCGGCGGCGCCCACCGGGCGGCGCAGGCGGCGCGCGGCGGAGAAGGCCGCCGCAGAGGCGTCCGGGACGGCTCAGGCGACCGCGAGCAAGGGTGCCGCGGAGACCGGGGCGTCCGGAGACACGGGACGACGACGCGGACTGCCGACCCCCGCCGAGGGCGGTAGCGAAGGCGTGAACGAGGACTCGGCGGTGACCGCCGCCGAGCATGCTGCGGAAAGCCTGCCCGCGCCCACGGGACGACGCGCCCGCCAAAACAGCGAGCAGCAGGCGCTGCAGCCCGCCCTGCCTGCGGCCTCCGGCCCGCCGTCACCGGACGGCTCCGGGGCCGCTCCGGAGTCCACCGGACGCCGTCGGCGCGCCCTCGCCCCCGCGAACGAGCGTGCCGCCGCCGCGGACTCCGGTGCCCGGCCGGTGTTCGCGCTGCCGCCGGCCGAGGCCGACCGCACACCGGAGCAGAACCCGCCCGCTGCCGCCCAGGCCGACGAGGGCCGCCATGACGCGGCACCGCACGACCAGGTCGAGAACCACACGCCGCCGCAGCCTCATCCGGTGCCCACGGGTCGCCGCCACGCCCGCCAGGCCGCCGTGCCCGGGCAGCTGCCGGACAGGACGGGCAGCACGGATACGGCCGGGCCGACGCCTCCCCGGGGCGTGCCCGCGCAGATCGCCTCCCCCCAGGGTGTCCCCGCATCGATGGCGGCCGCACCCTCCGGCCAGGGCGTGCCCGCACCGGACGGTCCGCATCCTGTCCCCGCGCAGGGCGTCCCCGTGGCCACGGTCGAGCCGCAGGCCGTTCCCCCGCAGGGGATTCCGGCTCAGGGCGGGCTGCAGCCCGCGCAGGCCCTGCCCGTGACCGCCACGCCCCCGTCCGGAACCTTGGTGCCCCCGCAGGCCGCCCAGCCGCAGCACTGGCCCGGTTCCGGTTCCGGTGACACCTCCGGGGCCGGGATGCCTCTACCGCAGCCCACCCCGTCGGCAGGCACCCCACTGCCTCCGGAGCGCACCGCCCAGCCGCGGACCGCGCAGCCACTGCCCGCCGAGACGGCCGCACCCGTCGATCCCCACTCGACGCAGGGACGGGCGATCAGCGTACGGACGCTCGGTCAGGGTGTGCCCTTCGTACGTCCGACGGCTGCCCAGCCGCAGTCTCAGCCGTCGTCCACGCCTCCCCCCAACCAGTCGAACGGTTCGGGTCGGCGCCGCAAACTCGGCACACCTCCCGAGCCCGCGGGCGAGCGTGCGGAGACTGCCGCGCGCCCGCATCCGCAGACTGCCTCGACTCCGCTCCCGGCACAGCCCACCCTGGCCGGGCAGTCCCGCCTGGCCGCGGCCTCCGAGGGCGCCGGACGGTCGTATGCCATAGGGGCCCCGGACGCGAACGCCGACGAGGGTCCCGAGCCGCTCGACGGACCCGGCGGTGCCGTCGAGATCGCCGACCACCCCCAGACGCAGCCGATGGACGACGAGCTGCCCCCGGAGCCGCTCGACAACCCGCGTCGGCTGCTCGTGTGGCCCGCGCCGGACGTGACGACCCAGCAGGCGCTCAGCGACCGCGGCTACCGGCCCGTCGTCGTCAACTCCCGTGAGGAGGTCGACGCACAGATCGCCGCCTTCCCGGCCGCGCTCTTCGTCGACCCGCTCACAGGCCCGATCACGCGGACCGCGCTCCAGTCGCTGCGCCAGGCCGCGGTGGCCGCCGAGGTCCCCGTGCTGGTCACGGCGGGGCTCGGACAGGCGACGCGCGAGGCGGCGTACGGCGCCGACCCGGCCGTACTCCTGAAGGCGCTGGCTCCGCGTGACTCCGAGCAGCACCCACCACGCGTGCTGCTCGTCGAGGAGCACACGGAGATCGCGCTCGCGCTCACCGCGTCGCTGGAGCGGCGCGGGATGCAGGTCGCCCGGGCCGCGTCGGACACGGACGCGGTCACGCTCGCCGCACAGATGCGACCGAACCTCGTGGTGATGGACCTGATGCAGGTTCACCGCCGCCAGGCCGGGATCGTCGACTGGCTGCACGCGAACAACCTGCTCAACCGCACCCCGCTCGTCGTCTACACCGCTGCCGTCGACCAGGCCGACCTGCCGCGGCTGGTGTCGGGGGAGACGGTCCTGTTCCTGGCGGAGCGCTCGACGAGCGCCGAGGTGCAGGGGCGGATCGTGGATCTGCTGGCGCGGATCGGTACGAACTGAGGCCGTCCGAAGGGTGATCAATCCACCCAGATGCCACAGAGGGCACTGTTTCACGTGAAACAGTGCCCTCTTTCGCCCGCCTTCGGCCCTAAATATGGGTGACGTTCAGCTCTCCGGTGGCGTACTGCCGCCGCAGTACCTTCTTGTCGAACTTTCCGACGCTCGTCTTGGGCACCACATCGATGACCGTCCAGCGCTCGGGAAGCTGCCACTTGGCGATCTTGGCCTCGTCCAAGAGGAAGGAGCGCAGGGTGGCGAAGTCGGCAGCGGCACCGTCCTTCAACACCACGATGGCGAGCGGGCGTTCGCCCCACTTGTCGTCCGGAACGGCGACGACGGCGGCCTCGGCGACATCCGGGTGGGACATCAGCCCGTTCTCCAGTTCCACCGACGAGATCCACTCGCCGCCGGACTTGATGACGTCCTTGGCGCGGTCGGTGAGAGTGAGGAAGCCGTCGGGGCCGATGGTGCCGACGTCACCGGTCTTGAGCCAGCCGTCTTCGCTGAACTTGTCGGCGGGGCGCAGGGGTTCGACATCCGGGCCGTTGTAGTACGCGCCCGCGATCCACGGTCCGCGCACCTCCAGTTCGCCCGCCGACGCGCCGTCCCAGGGGAGCCGTTCGCCACCGGGTCCGATGAGGCGGGCCTCGACGCCGGCCGGGAAGCGGCCCTGGGTGAGCCGGTACGCGAACTCCTCCTCCGTACCGACCACGTGGGCCGGCGGGCGGGCCACCGTGCCCAGCGGTGAGGTCTCCGTCATGCCCCAGGCGTGGCAGACACGCATCCCCAGCTTGTCGAAGGCTTCCATGAGGGAGGGCGGGCAGGCCGAGCCGCCAATGGTGACGTGCGTGAGAAAGGAGACGTCGCGGGGCCTGGCGATCAGCTCGCCGAGCAGGCCCTGCCAGATGGTGGGTACTGCGGCGGCGTGCGTCGGCCGCTCGCCCTCGATCATCTCGGCGAGCGGGGCGGGCTGCAGATGGCGGTCTGGCATCAGCATGTTCACGCCGGTCATGAAGGCGGCGTGCGGCAGGCCCCAGGCGTTCACATGGAACTGCGGGACCACGACCAGCGAGGTGTCCTGGTCCGTCAGTCCCATCGACTGGGCCATGTTGACCTGCATGGAGTGCAGGTAGATCGAGCGGTGGCTGTAGACCACGCCCTTGGGGTCGCCGGTGGTGCCGGAGGTGTAGCACAGAGCGGCGGCCTGGCGTTCGTCCAACTCGGGCCAGGCATACGTGGTCGGCTTGCCGACGATCAGGTCCTCGTACTCGTGCACCTGCACGGGAGAGCCGTCGAGCGGGGTACGGTCGCCTGGGCCCGAGACGACGACGTGCTCGACCGTCTTCAGATGCCGCAGCAACGGGGCGAGCAGGGGGATCAGGGAGCCGTTGACGATGATCACGCGGTCGGCGGCGTGGTTGATGATCCAGGCCAGCTGCTCGGCGGGCAGGCGCAGGTTGAGGGTGTGCAGGACCGCCCCCATGGAGGGGATCGCGAAGTACGCCTCGACGTGCTCGGCGTTGTTCCACATGAGGGTCGCGACCCGGTCGTCGCCCCTGACCCCGAGGTCGTCGCGGAGGGCGTTGGCCAGCTGCACCGCGCGGCTGCCCGCCTCGGCGAAGGTACGCCGCTGTGGCTCGCCCTCCCCGGTCCAGGTGGTGATCCGGGACCGTCCGTGCACCAGCGCCCCATGCACGAGGATGCGGGTGACGGTCAGCGGTACGTCCTGCATGGTGCTCAGCACGGCGGTCCTCCCGGGGCGGCATGGCCTACGCGGTCATAGGGGTTGCGCAGATTCTGCGCACATACCGCTTGGTATGTCACTAGGCCTCGGGATGATCGATCAAGGCGCGGTCACAGCACTAGCGCCCCGGCAGGCAACGTTCACCCTCAAAGGAGCGACGCCGTGGGGCACTTCCCGCTCTGGGGTCCCCCCGCTCGAAGAGCTTGGGGGAGCGTGCCGGGCGTCGCGACGGGGTAGACGACGCCCGCTGGGGCACTAGCGCACCGGCTCCAGCTCGGGATCCTCGCGGAGCTTGCCCAATGCCCGGGACACTGCCGACTTGACCGTACCGATGGAGACGCCGAGCACCTCGGCCGTCTGGGCCTCGCTCAGGTCCTCGTAGTAGCGCAGGACCACCATCGCCCGCTGACGTGCAGGCAGTTTCATGATGGCCCGCCACATGGCGTCGTGCAGCGCCTGCCCCTCGGCCGGGTCTGCGGCCGGCACCCCCGCGGGCTCGGGCAACTCGTCGCACACGAACTCGTCGACCTTGCGCTTGCGCCACTGCGAGGTCCGCGTGTTCAGCAGCGCACGGCGTACGTACCCGTCGAGCGCGCGATGGTCCTCGATCCGGTCCCAGGCGACATACGTCTTCGTCAGCGCGGTCTGCAGCAGGTCCTCCGCATCGCTCGGGTTCGCGGTCAGCGACCGGGCGGTGCGCAGCAGCAGCGGATGGCGGGCCTCCACGTACGCCGAGAACGACGGGTACGGAAGGGTCCGCGTCCTGGCGTTCGAAGCGCTGGTGCAGACGGGTGTGGTCATGGCTCCACGCTAGGTTCGCCCCTCCTCCGGCGGATCGGCCGCAGGTCCCGAAGCGGTCTCCGCCTCAGGTTGTAGGTGGGGGGCCACCCCCACCTACTGAAGGTGGACGAGTCTGCATGCATCCCTGAGGGTTCGCCCCTGAGAGGCGATGCGAGCAGCTCGCACGGCAGCGGCCGCTGCCGGCCGCACCGAGCGTCACCTCCCTCTTCCTTATTTCGAACGTTCGTACGAGCATGGATTCATGGCCACCATCGACCGGCAGGCCACCGCCCTGGCCCTGGCCCACGCCCTGTCCGCCGCGGAGCGCGGACTGGCGGTGATCCCGCTGTCCCGGACGAAGCTGCCGGCCCTGCGCTCCCCCCACCGCGACGATCCCGACCCGACAGCAGCCGCCTGCCACGGCGAATGCGGCCGCTTCGGGCACGGGGTGTACGACGCCACGACCGACCCCCGCCGTATCCGCGAACTGTTCTCCGCCGCACCCTGGACCACCGGCTACGGCATCGCCTGCGGCCTGTACCCCCACCACCTGATCGGCATCGATATCGACACCACATCAGGAACCGGCTCCTCGGCAGCCCTGCGCGAACTCGCACTGCGCCACCTGTTCGCCATCCCCGAGACGGTGGTCGTGCTGACCCCGAGCGGAGGCCGGCACCTGTGGCTGAGCGGCCCGCCGGACGTGGTCGTGCCGAACTCGGCAAGCCGTCTGGCACCCGGCGTCGATGTACGCGGTGCGGGCGGCTATCTGGTCGGCCCCGGCTCGCGCACCGAGCACGGCGTGTACGGCACGGCGCCGGGCACCGCGCACCTCGCGCCCGCACCCTGCCCGTCCACCCTGCTGCGCCTGCTCGCGCCCCCGCCGCGCCTGCGTCCGGCCACGCCTTCGCCGGCCGGACGGCACGGCCGGGGCCTCGTCCAGTTCGTCCTCGCCGCGCACGAGGGACAGCGCAACACCCGGCTGTTCTGGGCCGCCTGCCGGGCGTACGAGAACGGGTTCGGCCCCGACCTGGCCCCCGCGCTGATCGACGCCGCGGTCCGCACCGGCCTCACGGAACGCGAGGCCCGTTCGACGATCGCGTCGGCGGCACGGACGACGGGGCAGCGACCCTGAGGACAGCTGCGGCAGGCGCGACGGCGCAGGTCGCCATCCAGTCGCACCCGACGGAGAGCGAACTCGACGGTCCGAAGACAGCGATCCCTCTCGTGCCTCTCGCGCGCCCGGTCGGCCGGAGAACCACGCAGGACAGCGGCGACCGGCAGTCAGGGCCGACGCGAGAGCCCCCGACCGATGCTGCCGGTCAGGGGCCCTCAACCACTGCGGTGGGTGTGGGATTTGAACCCACGGTGACTCGCGCCACGACGGTTTTCAAGACCGTCGCGGTGTCGCGCTCGAAACCCAGCCTGACCTGGCCGAAGACACTTTTGCTGAGACACGGCCCGGGCGCTGGCCCACGGATGGCCCACGGACCCTCCATCCACGCCACCCGCGCCCCGTACGTACAGGAACAGGCATCAATTCCGTATAGAACGCACGGGTGATCTCCATCGACGTTACGACCTGCTCGTCTGGCGTTGAGGTCTCATGCTGACCGGCAAGGTCAGTGCTTCAGGTGTGATCGGCCTTCCGGCGGATCTCAGCCCAGTCCTCCACGTCGATCACCCTCGCTTCCTCCTGACCCCAGACAGTGAAGTCAGGAGGATCACGAGATCGCGGAGTGGCTCACTTTTCATCCGCCGTACGTGGCCCTCGTTTCACCCGTTGCCGAGACATACGAACGCCCCCGCCTCTACTCGCGAGGCGGGGGACCGTAGCTCGCGCCTACCGCTCTGTGACAGCGACCGGCGCTTTGGCCCGGCTGCCATCTGATCCGTAGGCGCGTGCAGGTCGCAGTCGATCAAGTCGCAGAAGCCATCCAATGCACCAACGTCGCACCTTGCTTCAGGTAACCGTCCGTGACTATGCACCGCTGTCCGTGCTTGTTGATGTCAGCTGCTGATGTCAGCACCGCGCGTCCGCGCCGAGGACCGCATCCGCGCCGCCCGTTCCACCGGCCTGCGCAACCTGCCCTGCACGACACGCCCCAGAGCCAGATCTGGCTGGAGATCATCCAGATCGCCTCGACCGGCTCGAAGCTCTGCCCAACCCTGGCTGACCAGCAGCATCCCATCCCTGCTACCAGCGCCATCACAACCGGAGCCGTGGAACCCGGCGCCCACCCGGCACGACAGCCGGACCATCAGCCCTGCCCGCAAGCAGAAATCTTCACTCTGAACGAGCAAAGGGATCGTCAGCAAGCTGACGATCCCTCATGCAAGATCGAGGCTAACGACACCCCTTCGACTGCGTCGGGCCCTTCTGCGTGAAAGGCCGAGCCTGACCGGGGCGGGGCCCCGACGGCGAACTGTCGATCAGCGTGACGCGGGCGGGATGCTCTGCTCGTACTGGAAGACGTTGCGGGGGTCGTACTTCGCCTTGATCTCGCGCAGCCGCTCGAAGTGGCGTCTCCCCCAGTAGGCGGTCTCCCACTCCTGCATGCCGACGTTCGGCACGTTGACGTAGGCGCCGTCCACGAAGCTGCGCATCGCCTGGCTGAATTCGGCGGTCCAGGCCTGGCACGTCGAGGTGAGCGGGTCGCAGACGCCTGGTGTCGTTGAAGGAGTCCCCCAGGCTGCGCCGATCTCGCCGTAGAAGATCGCGTCGCGGTGCACGAACGCGGTGCCGCCACGGGGCTCCTTCTTGATCGCCCCGCCGAAGGCATCGACGAAGTAGTTGCTGTCCTCCGTGGGAGCGTTTCGCATGTAGTAGCCGATGACGTCGATCGCCTTCTTCGGGAACAGCTTCTTGGCGAACTGTGAGAAGAACTTCACGTTGGCGGGCTCCTGCGAGCGCGGGACCTGGGCTCCGGCAAAGATGGGGCCCCAGTTACCGACCTGCACCTTCACATCGGGCGTGCCGATCGACAGGATCGGGGCCAGCATCTTTCTGGCCTCTGCCGCCGTGCCCTCCGCGAGCCACGCGAACAGCAGGATCTGGGACTTGTGGATCTCGACTTCGGATCCGAGGCGGTTGTCGGCGAACGGTACCGTGCGCTGCCATGCATCGAAGATCCCATGCAGGTCCGTAAGGCCGTCCCAGGTCGCCTGCACATAGGCGATGCGCTTGAGCGGGTGCACCTTGTAGGTGAGTTGCGTGACGATTCCGAAGTTGCCGTTTCCCGCCCCACGGAGCGCCCAGAGCAGGTCTGAGTGGTCCTTCAGGTCGGCATGGATCACCTCGGCGCAGTCGCGACCCGACGGGACGACGACCTCGGTCCCGATCAGGCTGTCACAGGCCATGCCGAGCCAGCGGTTGAGGGGGCCAAGGCCGCCGCCGACCGTCGCACCGACCAAGCCGACGCTGCCCTCGCTTCCGGTCGTGACCGCGAGGTCCTGCTTGGCGAGCGTCGTCACCGCTTCCAACTGGGTCAGGCCGGCGCCGACCGTCGCGATACGAGCGTCGGTGTCGATGTGGACCGACTTGAGCTGGCTGACGTCGATCACGATGCCGTTGTCGATGTTCGACCAGCCCTCCAGGGCGTGGCGGCCGCTGCGTACCCGCAGTGCGACGTTGTGCTGCCGCGCCCAGGTGAGGGCGTTCACCACGTCCTGGGTCTCCTGGGCGAAGACGATGACCAGCGGGTAGTGAGAGAACAACTGGTCGTAGTCGATGCGATCATCCGTGTACGAGGCATCACCGGGGCGGACGACGCGACCGGTCAGCTTCGCCGGCGGACATCCCGACGACCCTTTAGTCGGGTCGCTCGCGGCCAGAAGGCCCGAGGTGCTCGCGGCCGCAATGTCCGGCGCGCCTGCGGCCGTAAGGCCCGGGACGACGACCGCCCCGGCGCCGACGGCCGCTGACGCCCTGAGCAGGTAGCGGCGGGAAAAATCGCTCAAGGTCCAGATCCTCTCGATCGGGCTACGCCGCTACGCGGCTGAGGGAGCCCTTACCCGCCAGCCGCCGGGCAGTCCTTTGTGGTCGACCCCCGCACGGTAACGGGGCGACCATGCGGTGTTTCCCGACACGCCAATTGAGGACGATGACGACAGCCTGAAGGAGTAACTCAGCGGGATCCCGTCATAACCGGTTTGGGATGCACCGCGTCCTGCTCGAAGCTATCCCTTGGTCCAAGCGGTCAGAATACGCGGGTGCTCTCAAAGATGATGGGCTCGCCGATCTTGCTAGTCAGGTCAGCATCTCGCAATGGCCCGAAGAACCGCCTTTCTGATAAGAATTTGTGGGCGTGCCCCCGTAATCACCACTCTCCGCCTGGAGAACCCAGCTGGTCACTCGCGGGACTCATCGTGCGAACGGTGTGCCGCTGTGCGCACGTGTACGCCGGTTGGTGTCGGCCGCTGATGTCAGGCCGCCCGCCTGTTTTTCCTGGCCACCACTAGCAGAAGGCCACGGTCGCGTCATCACCGGATTTGTAGCGTGGCCACCAAATGCCGGTTGGATCTGTCGCCTCAACCTTGCGAGCAGTCTCGATAAGCTCACGTGGGCCTCCCGCTTGCAGTGTGGCGAACACCCCATCCCAGGTAGCCATGCCGTACTCCGTGACGAGTCTCGACACGCCATCCGACATGACGGCCGCGCTCCGTACGTCGTCGAGCTTGGTTGTGCCCGTCAGACCGTGGTGCGCGGACTCCGGATCGGTGCCCGCGACCCAGTAGCCGTCTGGGGTGTTACGCACCTCTCTCTGGGCGAGGACCAGACGCTGAAGCGCTTCCCTGTGTGTGGGTCTCGTGGCGTTCCACCTCTGTCTGCAGATCAGGAAGGATCTCGTCCACCCGCTGATCCGTGATCACGGTGTAGCCGTCCTGGCCATCGAGGACAACGGGTGAGTCTGCGAGCACAAGGTGATCGAGGACCCCGTGCCTGTGCCGCAGGATCGCGACCGTGGCCGATGGTGTGCCCGGATTGCTGAGATCCGTAGGCGCGTGCAGCACCATCACGAACCGCTCGTCTGCTGGGATCTGTTTGCTCGCCCACCGATTGCGGGTGTGTCACCGTGCTCGGTCGTACGCCTCTGTTGATGTCAGCTCCTCCGGCTAGATGCCAGAGCGTGAGCACCACGCTGCTTCGACGGCCCACAGACGGCCCGGCAGGGCGACCCGGCAGATTTACAGCGGACCCTCCTCAACCCCGCTCACCTATTTCCTGGCCTCTTTGATGAGTTGATCTACACTTTTCACGACCCACTGTTCCATGTCCTGATCATCGTACGCTCGCGCCTCTGGTTCGCTGACACGTTCCCTTCCGTATCGGTCGTGGGAAAACGCAACTGAAAGGAATGGAATGGTGTCATCTTTGCCGACACTTGCGCCCGGTCGCCAGGGTGGCAGGATCCACCAATCGGAGGCGTACGCAGGCTTACGTGTTATATCCAGCACCGCACTGCTGGGGTGGATTTTGTAGGAGGTTCGAATGAATTCAGCCTTAGGGTTAGCGTAGGCGAACCGTTTTGGCACATCTCGCACATGGCGCTGTGTGCTGCGGTCCCAAGAGACTTCACTCGGGGACTCGGCTGGCTCGATCCAGTACCTGTCGCCCCGAATGAGAACCATACTCGCATGCAAGCGAATTACGTTGAGCCCGGTCTTCAGGGGAACGTTTACTAGACCGTCGTTTGCGAATCCCACTCCCGGATTGATCAACCCAGCTTCCCCGTAGATGAATCCAGTCCCTAGCAGATTAGCCTGACCAAAGTTGAGGTGTTCGGCTACCTCGCCCTCAGAGAGCAAGTCGCTCCCCCCTTCGTTCATTCCACTGCCCTTTGCGTCGAACTTAGACGCGTAGCCATGAACTCTCCATAGGGTACCCAAGATCTGAATCTTCACGGCGCCCGAATTGCGGAATTCGAAGTGTGTGGGAACTTGAATATGGCTCCCGTCAGCGCTAATAGTGGGTTCACCGAAGGATGCGTTCAAGGCAAACTTCATCGGAGTCGAGTAGGGCAGGTAAAATAATTGCGAATAGGCGATGCCTGCAGCCCCAATCGCAGCAGATGCTACGAAACTCATCGCGACACTCTTTGGGTGTGGGACACCTCTCCAGACACCATGTTGAGTCACTGCCCACAAGGCCCATACGCACCAGACCGCCAGAGCAACCCATAGCAAGAGACGTGGGCTCCAGTTTTTGCTCTGGATCTGCAAGAGTAGGAACAGGAGATCCGTGAGAGCGACGACGCCAACACCGATGATGAGTGCTGCACCTGAATAAGAAAAGGTCCTCTTTCCCCAGAAGTCGAACGCCGCCGCAACAGCGACTGCTTCAACAAGGGCTGCGGCGATGAACACGACCCCCACGAAGTGAGCACCATAGGTCAGCCCATGGAATGTGTCATTCTTGCCCACCGACAACAGCACTGTTGCCGATCCGAGAAGCCCAAGGGAAGTTACTAGGGCCGCAGCCCATCTGCGCCATGGACGGTCAGGCCAAGATGACTTATCCGCTGCCCAATAGACGTGGTCAGCGTCGTCGAGATCGAAATCTGGCGGCAAGCTGGCGCGCCGCAACATCCTTCGCAGGTGGCGCAGTGACCAGGCTCCACCGACATATTCCCCTCCGACACGCACGGCCCGCAGACCGCGGCTGTCTGGAGCCTCTACGACGACGCGATGGAGGTTGTTCATGAAGATAAGGGTGCTCACTCCGCCAGGGACGCTGATGGAATGACGCGCCGTTACAGGTCACCTCATTTGGCGGATCCGAGGGGAGCCCAAAGCCGAGCAGAGGTGTGCTCACTTCCTACGGGGAACCATCTGCTCTGGCGTCGCCGCACAGCGGAACCCTGTGTCGTCGTCATGCATCGTGTCGTCGGCGTCGTTGGGAACGGCCGGCACTCCCCGGAACAGAGGGCTCGTGAAGGCGCTCCCCCGGAGTTCGTACCGTCCCGGATCGGTCGGCGTGGCAAGCCACTCCCACACGTTGCCCACCATGTCGTAGACCCCGTAGGGCGAGACACCGCTGTGGTAGCGCGATACGGACGTCGTGCGCTCCACTCCGGTCTCTCTGACGTTGCACTTGGCGGCAGTCTTCTGGTCACCCCACGGGAAGGTGCGGCCAGCAGTTCCGCGCGCCGCCTTCTCCCATTGGTTCGCTGTGGGCAGTGACTTTCCCGCCCACGTCGCGTACGCGTTCGCGTCTCGCCACGTCACGTGCACAACGGGGTGGTCGTACAGCTCACGCGGACAACGACCGCTCTCCCAGTGCTCGGGCACCGGGTGTCGAGTCGCCGCACAGAATCGCGCATAGTCGGCGTTCGTGGTCGGAAAGGTATCGATGTGGACTTCATCTACCCACACCGGATCGTCGCCCTCTCCAGATAGGAAAATTCCTTCGGGCACATGCGCCATAAGTTTTCCGTCGCCGGGATGCTTCACGTACTCGCCGCAAACTCGTGCCCGTGGTCTTCGAGTCGGGCGTAGATGCCACCGCCGCCGGGGTTCTCCGCGAACAGCTCCGGGATCTCCTTCACAACGTCCCAGGGAAGGTAGGACGTGGCGGTCTCGACCGGGGTGCCATTGCGGAAGTAGAGGCGCCGGCGGGCCAGCACCTGCGTGCCGGCGGGGACGCCCAGTCGCTGGGCGGCGTCCTCGGGTGCCTCCATGGGCCCGATGTAGAGGACGCTGACCTTGGCGGAAGCACCGGACTGCGCAGACTCCGCAAGGTACGCGGCCTGCCCTCCCTGACGGAGCGAGCGCCGGAAGCGATCGGAGGAGCGGTGCCGCACCGGCGGCCGGTTCTTCACGATCGAGCCCTTGCCGTGCCGGGTCTCGACGAGCCCGCTCGCCCGCACTTCGACCATGGCCTTACGGATGGTGCCGCCGGACACGCCATAGCGGTCCACCAGCTCCGATTCACTCGGCACCATGTCACCGGGCTTGAGAACACCCGCCCGGATCTGCTGCACGATCTCTTCCGCGATACGCACGTACCGAGGCCCGGATCCGACCCCTCCAGCCGCAGTTCCCATAGTCCTTCTCTGCCTCCTATGCTCCTCTACATGAGTCAAGCACAGGAAGCGACATCGCCTCCCCTGCACTCCGTGTCCGTGGCCGGAGTAGTAGTGCGCGAGGACGGGCGCCTCCTGGCGATCCGCCGGGCCGACAACGGCACCTGGGAACTCCCCGGCGGTGTCCTCGAACTCAACGAGACCCCCAAGGCCGGCGTCGCCCGCGAGGTCCTGGAGGAGACAGGCATCCACGTCGAGGTCGACGAACTCACCGGCGTCTACAAGAACATGACCCGCGGCATCGTCGCCCTGGTCTTCCGCTGCAAGCCTTCCGGCGGCACCGAGCGCACCTCCAACGAGTCGACAGCGGTCTCCTGGCTCACGCCTGACGAGGTCAGCGAGCGCATGTCCGAGGTCTACTCGATCAGGCTCTTGGACGCCCTGAACGGCAACGGCCCCTACGTACGGAGCCACGATGGCAGGCACCTCATCCCAGCGGGATAAAACCTTCTCTCCTTCATCAAGGGCTCGCTTCGCTCGCCGTCGCTCCCGGCCTCCCAAGCTGCAAGCAGTCCGATCGGAGATCAGAGGTGCCGCGCACAGCGCGGCGGCGCCGGGCGGTCGCCGCCGCGCCGCCCCTCCTTACCTTCGTCACCGGGGCCGCGCGCCGTCGCCCGCCCGCGCCCACAAGGGGGCGAAGACCAGGCCGGGGCTGGGGTGAGACGACACAACGAGGTCAGAACAGTGCCTCCGGCGGCGGATCGCGGAGCACATGTGGGAGCCGGGAGACCGCCTTCCCTCCCGCACCCAGATCGGCCAGGAGTGCGGCGTGGGCGACAACGTGGTGCGCCGGGCACAGGAACTGCTGATCTCCCAGGGCGTGTTGGAGGGCCGGGCCGGGTCCGGAACGTACGTCGCCGAGCCCCGGCAGCGGGTGCGGGTCGTCCGTTCATCGGCGCGCGAGCACCCCAACGGATCTCCGTTTCGCGCGGACATGAAGGCCGTGGGCAAGCAGGGGGACTGGGAGAGCCGAACCGAGGCCAAGATCCCGGCCCCGGCGGAGATCGCGGCCCGCCTCGGCATTACCGAGGGCGATCTATGCGTCCGGACTACGTACGAGTACCTGGCCGACAGCAGGCCGGTGCAGTTGTCGACGAGTTGGGAGCCATACGACCTCACCGCCGGCTCCCTCGTCGTCCTCCCCGAGGGAGGGCCCCACGCGGGGGCGGGCGTCGTGAACCGCATGGCCGCGATCGGCGTCACCGTCAGCCACGCCGTGGAACAGCCGGAACCGAGGCAGGCGACCGCCGAGGAGGCATCACTCCTGGGCATCCAGAAGGCCGCCCTCGTCACCCACATCCGCCGGACGTACTACAGCGACCAGGGACGCCCCGTCGAGACAGCGGACATCGTGGTGCCCGCCGCTCACTGCGAGATTGTCTACGAGATCCCGATCAACCGTTAGGGCTTGTCCGACCGGCAACCAGCGCGAGAAATCAGCCCACGTCACTTCGCGGCCTGCGGCGACGTCGAATGTCACGCACTAACTGCCAGATAGTGGTGACTTGCAGCAGGCATGCCGACGCGACCCACCAGGCCGACTCATCTCCGGTCAGATACGCCTGCAACGCACCGATCACGAGCATGAGGCAGACCAAAGCACCGAAAATCGATATAGCCAAGCTGACTCGATTGATCACCTGCGAATTGTCATGGACTAATCGCATCCTTGCCTAGCGCGTACGGCAAGGTTCCACGCGGCTGCACCAAGCGATGTCTGAGAGACACGCTCTAGAAGACTGCTGAGAATCTTGCTCCGGCCATCCGGCTCGCCCCGGATTGCCGGTAAATGTCAATCGCCACGAAACGGCGCAAGTCGGGCGCGATTCCAAGATCTTCAGGACACTCCTAGTCGGCGGCGAGCCCGCTGCTCGATGGATCTCCGACTACGGTGGTCGGCCCGTGCCCCATCCGTGCCCGATCGAGCGGGAAACCACGGGGAAATACGGCGATGAGCGGGCGGCACACAGCACAACGGCCCCTGACCGTATTACCTGGTCAGAGGCCGTCAACCTGCGCGGTGGGTGTGGGATTTGAACCCACGGTGACTCGCGCCACGACGGTTTTCAAGACCGTTCCCTTAGGCCGCTCGGGCAACCCACCCCTGCGCCGCCCACCAGGGGCGGAGCAGGTACAGCCTAGCGCCTCGGGACCTCGGGTACGGGAGATCGGCCAGGGGATGGCCACCGGTCACGGCCCCGCCGCAATCACCGTCCCGCAGCCGCCGGCGGCTGCGGCGTACAAAGCCGCGAATGCCCGTCATGGCGGACCCGCCGACGCGATGGATGCGCGTCCTGCGCGCGGGGGTGGCTTTCGTGCACCCCTGATACGGAAGAGCCCGGTCGCTGGCGACGGGGGATGCACCAGCGGCCGGGCTCTCGCCAGAGTAACAAGGCCGGTTGCGCGGCGGGGAGCCGACTACTCTGCTACGGCAAGGAGTTGTGACGGGGATCACGGAACCCGATCCACGAGGAGGTGCCGGCTCGGATCCGCTACTGATCACACGGAGACTTGTACGAGAGGCGGGGCAGATACTCGTGCCACCTCTCCGGTGTCAGAACGCCCCGAGTGATCGAGCAGATGCGGCGAATCGCCTCGTCGATATCCAGGTTCCACAGCCGGACGGTATCGGCACCGCTCGACACTCCGAGCATGTGGCTGTTGGGGCTGAACGACAGGAAAGTGCCGGTCTTGGCGTTGGGGCTCATCGACCGGCCGATGGGGGCGGCCTTGGAAGGGGTGGTGACGTTCCAGAGCCGGACCGTGTTGTCGTTGCCGCCGCTGGCCAGTGTGCGTCCGTCCTGACTGAACGTCAGCGACACGACCGCCTCGGTGTGCCCCTTGAGGGAGGAGTCCAGCCGCGTGGCCCGAGGCGAGTCGGTGATGTCCCAGAGCCGGACCGTGTCGTCGTCGCTGCCGCTGGCCAAGGTACGGCCGTCCGGGCTGTAGGCGAGCACGTTCACCGGTCCCAGGTGCCCGGTGAGAGGCGCGCCGCGTCGGGTGGCACGACGTGGGTCGGCCACGTTCCACAGCCGGATGGTGGCGTCCGCGCCGCCGCTGGCCAGAGTGCGCCCGTCCGGGCTGAAGACGAGGGCGTTGACGTAGCCCTTGTGGCCGGTGAGCGGCGCACCGAACGGACGGAGCTGGGACGGGTCGCTGACGTTCCACAACTGGATGGTGCGGTCGTCATGGGCGGTTGCCAGCGTGCGCCCGTCCGGGCTGAAGGCCAGCGCTCCGGGACCGGCGAATCGTGTGCGCAGCGCGACAGGCGACCCGTAGGACACCGGCCGGGCCGGGTCGGCGACGTTCCACAGCTGCACCGCGCTGCTTCCCGTCAGCACCGCGAGGGTGCGGCCGTCGGGCGAGAACGCCAGCGAACGCACGTCGCCCTCCCGGGGCATGAACGGATTGCCCAGCAGTACGGGCCGGTTGGGAGTCTGCACATTCCACAGCCGGACCTTTTCGTCGCGTGCGGCCGTGGCGAGCACCCGCCCGTCGGGACGGAATGCTCCGATGCGGCCGATCATGTCCGATGTCGGTATCGACCACAGGCGGACTTTGTTGTCGCCGCTCCCGGTCGCGAGGGTCCGCCCGTCGGGGCTGAAACCCACGGCGTACATCTCGCCACTGCCGCCCGCGAGAGGCTCCCCGACCTGCGACGGGTATGCCGGATCACTGACGTTCCACAGACTCGCCGTGCTGTCCGCGCTGCCGGCGGCCAGCATGGTTCCGTCAGGACTGAAGGCCACGGACCATACGGGACCGGTATGACCGGTGAGCGGCGCACCGAGCGGTGTCGCATGCCGTGGATCGGCCACGTTCCAGAGCTGGATGGTGTCGTCCGTGCTGCCGCTGGCGAGGGTGCGGCCGTCGGGGCTGAAGGCCACGGAGTGGACCGTGCCCCTGTGGCCGGTGAGTACCGCGTCGATCGGCCTCGGACGCGGATCTGCCATGTTCCACAGCCTGATCGTGGCATCGTCGCCGCCGGCCGCCAGTGTCCGTCCATCGGGGCTGAAGGCCACGGAGCGCACGGCGGCGGTGTGGCCGGTCAGGGCACGGAGCGCCCTCGGCCCGCGCGGGCCGCCCACGTCCCACAGACGCACGGTGTGATCTTCATCGGCGGAGGCCAGAGTGCGTCCGTCCGGGCTGAAGGCGAGCAGGTAGATCGTGCCGGCATGGCTGGTCAGGGGCGCGCCGAGCGGGCGCGGGTGGGCGGGATCCCGCACGTTCCACAGCCGGATCGTGCCGTCGTCCGAAGCGCTGGCGAGGGTGTGGCCGTCCGGGCTGAAGACGGCGCTGCTCACCCAGCTCGCGTGACCGGTGAGGGGCTTGCCCAGGGGCGTGGGGCGGGTCGGGTCCGTCACGTCCCACAGTCGGACGGTCCGGTCGTAGCTGGCGGTGGCCAGGGTCCGCCCGTCCGGGCTGAACGAAGTGAGGTAGACGGCGCCAGTGTGGCCGAGCAGCGGCATGGCCAGCGGCGCGTTGACGATCGATATCAACCGGCTGTTCGTGCCCTTGTCATGTGGCCGCAGGCGGTGTGCCACCAGGTCGAGTTGAGCGGACAACGACGGATCCGTGTACTGGACACGATCGGATTCGGCGAGCACCTGCTCGAACACGGCGTCGTCCCGCTGCCGCCACGCGAGCGCCGCCGACCCACCGGCCAGCACCGCCAGGACGACCAGAGCCGACACCGCGCCACGACTGACCCAGACCGTGCGCTTGCGCAACCGGACGGACGCGGCCAGGAATTCCACCACGCTCCGGGTCAAAGAGGTTCCACCAGCGGATTCCGCCCAGCTGTGGGCCTGTTCCAGACGCGAACCCCGGTACAGCAGTGACGTGTCGCGGTTCGAGCCCTCCCAGGCCCTGCCGTCCTCCTCGAGTCGCTGGCGCAGCAGGTGGCCGTGCCTGTCCTCGTCGATCCAGTCGCGCAGGCGTGGCCAGGCGTGGAGCAGCGCTTCGTGGGTGATCTCCACGGTCTCCGCGTCGAGTGTCACCAATCGGGCGCGCACCAGCGCTTCGAGCGACTCCTCCGTCTTGCCGGGGTCCGTGGACTCCTCCGCCAGTTGGCGCCGCGTCCCCCGCCTACGGGTGGCCTGGGTGTCCTCGCCCAGCCGGACCAGCCTGAGCAGGAGCAGTCTCGCGGCCGTACGAGCCGCCGGATCGAGGCCGGACCAGGCCCGCTCGGCGGTCGCCGCCACCGCTCCCTGGATGCCGCCCGCCGCGCGGTAGCCGGCCAGCGTCAGCCTTCCCGCCTTCCGCCGCTGCCAGGTGGAGAACAGGGCGTGGGAGAGGAGCGGCAGCGCTCCCGCGTCGTGCGCTCCGCGGGGGCCGTCGTCGCTGACTTCCTGGACGATCAACTCCGCCAGCCCCGGCTCGAGTTCCAGCCCCACGGCCTTGGCCGGGCCGATCACCGCTTCACGCAGCTCCGCAGTGGTCAGTGGCCCGAGGACCATGTGACGGTGTTGCAGCGCGTCGGCCAGTTCGGGATACCCGAGGCATTGCTCGTAGAAGTCGGCGCGTACGCCGAGAACAACGAGCACGGGGGCTTGGTCACCGGGTTCGGCGGGCGTGCACGCGGCGTGGAGGAGCTGGATGAAAGCGCGTCTGTTCGCCTCGTCGAAACAGAGGGTGAACGCCTCCTCGAACTGATCCACGATGACGACCGGGCGGAAGGCGGAGGACGTCTCGCGCTGCGCCCATGCCGTGACGGCCTCTCGCACCGCGTGGGCGAACTCCGCAGTGCCGGGCTCCTGCGCCGCCGGCTCCTCCGCGCCGGGGACGAGGCGCGCGAGTTCGGGTATTCGGCGGGTCAGCTCCGCGAAAGGATCGCTGCCCGGCACGAGTTGCACCACCACGTCCGACGCCTGGCCGGTCTCCTCGCCCGGTACGCCGTTCTGCAGTGCGGGCACCAAACCGGCGCTCAGCAGGGAGGACTTCCCCGCTCCCGAAGCCCCCACGAGCATGATCAAGCCACCCGTCTTCTCCGCTGCACGGAGCTGGGCGACGAGGGCACCCGTGCTGCGCTCGCGGCCGAAGAACCACCGGGCGTCCTGCTGCCGGTACGAGGCCAGTCCCCGGTAGGGGCAGACGACGGGGGCGACGCTCGGGGCTTCGGCCGGAGGTCGTTCCCCCTTGTCCGTGGATGTCGCGGGGCGGTCGCCGACCGGGTCGGCCAACGCGCGCTCCCACAGGTGCTGCCACTGGGCCAGGTCGTACAGGCCCTCGGACACCGGCGTGGGCTGCAGGCGGCGTGCCTGGGGGATCACGATGTGCAGCACTGCCGCCAGGGCGACGAACTGCGCAGGCACGTTCTTGGCCCGTCGCCAGTCGCTGATCCGCTGAGCGGACACCCGCACGGGGCGCCCACGTTCGTCGACCCGCTGGAGCCGGTCGACCGCTTCGGCCACGCGCTTGAGGGGAGGGTTGCCGGCCTCCTTGTACAGCAGCGCCAGACGTTCCGCGAAGGCTGTGCATGCCCCTGAGTCGGAACTCAAGGCCTCCACTCCTCACTTCCCCTGCACCTGGACGTCCGGACCGGAAAACCCACTCTATATGGCTGACCTGCGGTTTAGCCCTTGAGGCAAGGTCGAAATCTCGTCGGCGGAAGTCTCAGATGGCAAGATCTCGACACAGGAGCGCATCAACCGGGCATCGCCCGGGGCAGGCCACCGGCTCTCGGTAGGACACCTCACGACACCGCATGTTCTCGGCCGGCTTCCGGTCAAGCGAGGCGGCGGTGGCGGTGGTCCCGTCGTATGAGCTTGCAGAGCCGCACAGCCGGTCTGGACCAGATGGCTGCCGCACCGACCACGGTCCGGCCTTGCCCGATCCACACCGGTACGGCGCGAGCTGCGCCGCCCCCGTCGCTCGGCACCGGTCCCCACGAGGGGAGGGACCAGCGCCGAACGGTGGGGGCGTTGTCATCACGTGGCGGCGCTCTCCGGCCCCGGGTGACGTACGGCCTTCTTCACGGCTTGCTCGACCTCGTAGCGGTTCTGCCCGGTCGCTTCGGCATGCTCCGTGACGGCTGCCTGGGCGGCCTTCGACGCCTCCCACCAGCGTTGCCACTGCGCCATGCGCTCCTCGCCGTCCAGGCCCGCGAGCCTTTCGCGCTCCTCTTCGGCGGAACGTTCCAGCATGATCAAATCGTCGGATATGTCTGCCACGACCAAGAATTTTAGGCGCGACGGTGCGGTGTCGATGGCGAGGCGGGTCGCCTGAGCAGCCCACCGGCTCGCGCTGCCCCTCCATGCGGATGGACCGGCGGAGGTCGTCCGGGCCGGTGAGCGCGCCCGCGACAAAGGCGTACGCAGTGATCGGAGGGGACCAGCAGACGCGCAAGGGGGCCGCCGAGACCCTCGGCAGCCCCCTCACCCGCTGTCTTCCGCTCGTGGAGGCCGGTCAGTTGTCGCCGATACGGGAGCCCAGGGCGAGGTCCACCGTGTGGGTCCGGCCGTCGCGCTGGTAGGTGATCGTGACCTTGTCGCCCGGCTTGTGAGTCCAGATCTCGCCGATCAGGGTCGGCCCGCTGTCGATCACCCTGTCGTCGAGCTTGGTGATCACGTCACCCGGCTTCAGGCCTGCCTTGTCCGCGGGACCACCCGTCTCGACCGAGGCGGAGCCGCCGGTGCCCCGGTCGGTGATCTTCGCTCCGCCCACGGAGTCCTCCAGCGAGACCGAGGCTCCGATCTTCGCGTAGACCGGCTTGCCCGTCTTGATCAGCTCCTGGGCGACGTACTTGGCCTGGTTGATCGGGATCGCGAAGCCCAGGCCGATCGAACCGGACTGGCCGCCGCTGCCGCCCAGGCCGCCGCTGGCCGTGGACTGGATCGCCGAGTTGATGCCGATGACCGCGCCCCGTGCGTCCAGAAGGGGACCGCCGGAATTGCCCGGGTTGATCGAGGCATCCGTCTGCAGCGCGCTCATGTACGAGGGCCTGCTGCCGGAGGCGCCGTCACTGGAGGCCACCGGACGGTTCTTGGCGCTGATGATGCCCGTGGTCACCGTGTTCGACAGGCCGAAGGGCGCGCCGATCGCGATCGTGGTGTCGCCGACCACCATCTGGTCCGAGTCGCCGAGCGGGAGCGGCTTGAGGTCCGACGGGGCGTTCTTGAGCTTGATGACGGCGACGTCGTAGCCCTGCGCATGCCCGATGATCTCGGCGTCGTACTTCTTGCCGTTGGGGAACGTCGCCGTGAGCTTGCCGCCGTCGACGGCCTCGGCGACGACGTGGTTGTTGGTGATGATGTGGCCCTGGGTGTCGAAGACGAAGCCCGTGCCGGTGCCGCCCTGGCCGTTATTGCTCGCGGCCTCGATGGTGACCGTGCTCGGCAGCGCCTTGGCGGCCACTGCCGCGATCGAGCCGGAGGAGCTCTTGACGTCGCCGCCACTGGTGGCGGCGGCGACGGTCGTCGAGCCGCTGGAGTTCTCGTTCTTGGCCAGCTGATAACCGATGCCGCCGCCCACGCCGCCCGCGACCAGCGCGGCGACGAGGATCGCGGCGACCAGACCGCCACGGCCTTTCTTCGGCTTCGGGGCGGGCTGCTGGTACGAGGCGCCCCACACGCCGCCAGCACCACCGTCGCCGCCCATGTACGCGGGGCCGGCCGGCGCGGGCCACCCGGCCTCGGCGGCCGGGTAGGCGCCCGGCTGCCCCGGGGGCGCGGGCGGCAACTGGGCCGCCGGCACACCCCCCGCGGTCGGAGCCGGATTCCCCGCACTCGGAGCGTGCCCTTCGGGGGCCGCGCCCGGTGCGGGAGCGGGAGCGTCCACCGGCACGGGAGGTGCAGACGGGGCCGGGGGTACCGCAGTGCCCTCGTTCTCGGTGCTCACAGCTCTTTCTCCTCGTTCCACGGCTGTTTTCTTCTGGGGTCGCACGCGGCCGCACTCGCCCGCTCCGCGCGGCGCCGGGCGCGCATCGGCAGTGCAAGGCCTTGTGTATGCCGTCAAGCTTTTCCCACAGGACGTCAGGGCACCATAAGCGGAGACTGTGGGTCCCTGACCTTCATTTATATCGGACCTGTCCGAACAAAAATCTGCATTCCCGACACCTCACCGATGCGCCGCCGTCACTTTCCGGTCCCGCGCGTTCTGCCTGACAGTGACACCATGACGCGGTGACCCACGCACGACAGCATCCGATCCAGGTCGTCGCCCACCGCGGAGCCTCCGAAGAGGCGCCCGAGCACACCCTGGCCGCGTACAAGAAGGCGATCGAGGACGGGGCCGACGCCCTCGAGTGCGACGTCCGGCTGACTGCGGACGGACACCTCGTCTGCGTCCACGACCGTCGCGTCAACCGTACGTCCAACGGCCGCGGCGCGGTCTCCGCCCTGGAACTCGCCGACCTCGCCGCCCTGGACTTCGGCTCCTGGAAGAACCGCGACGAGGAGCCCGACTGGGAGCACCGCCCGCAGGACCCCGAGGACACCTCCGTCCTCACTCTGGAGCGCCTGCTCGAACTCGTCGCCGACGCCGGGCGCCCCATCGACCTGGCCATCGAGACCAAGCATCCGACACGCTGGGCGGGGCAGGTCGAGGAGCGGCTGCTGCTCCTGCTGAAGCGGTTCGGCAAGGACGCCCCGGAGTCACCGGCCGAGTCATCGGTACGGATCATGAGCTTCTCGGCGCGCTCCCTGCACCGCGTGCGGGTCGCCTCTCCGACCCTGCCGACGGTCTACCTGCTGCAGTTCCTCTCCCCCCGGCTGCGCGACGGACGGCTGCCCGCGGGCGTGCGGATCGCAGGCCCTTCGATGCGGATCGTGCGCAGCCACCCGGGGTACATCCAGCGTCTGAAGCGCGCCGGACACCAGGTACACGTGTGGACCGTGAACGAGCCCGAGGACGTCGATCTCTGCGTCGAGATGGGCGTCGACGCCATCATCACCAACCGCCCGCGCGCGGTGCTGCACCAGCTCGGCCGCTGACCGGCACGGCGCCTTCCGCCGCAGAGCCGCCGTAAGGGCTGAAATCCAGCCACATGACTACAGGGAGTGCACCGGCGCGTTCGGTCCGTATCCGACCGTTACGAGTGCGTCACCACACGTACAGGGGTCGGTTTCCGGCCCGGTCACGTGGGGCATTCACACCGTGGCGTGGGGCGAAGGAGGTCTCGGGGGTGGCGTTGGTGGTGGCACAGGAGGTGCCCACGTCGTCGAGCATGGCCGTACCCCATGGTCCTGCGGGCGTGGGGGAAGCAAGACACCGGATGCGTGATCAGCTGCGTACCGGTGGCATGTCGGAATCGGTCATCGACGATGCCGTATTGATCCTGTCGGAACTGCTCAGCAACGCCTGCCGCCATGGCAGGCCGCTCGGCGACAGCCTTGCGGGGGACGGGGATGTGCGTGCTGCGTGGCGCGTCGAGCCCACGGGACGACTCACGGTCGAGGTGACGGACGGCGGGGGTCCGACCCGTCCGGTTCCGGCGACTCCGTCGGTCACCGCGCACGGCGGTCGCGGGCTGAACATCATCACGGCACTGGCCGAGGACTGGGGCGTCCGGGACGACGCTCGCGGCGAGGTCACGGTCTGGGTCGTCGTTCAGGACGACACCGGCTCAGCGCACCGCCGCGACGACTTCGCAACGCGCGTGACGGCGCCCTCCGTGTCGGCCGACCTGGACTTCGCGGACGCGTTCGACGACCTCGACTGAGGCGTTCCGCCCCGGCGGCGCCCGCCCGGCGGGCGCCGCGCACAGGAGCGGTGGAACACAAGCGGTGGACCCGGTGTCACGATCGTCTTCGCGAGCCGAGGTGGGCGGGACACGCCGTACGGACGCTTCCCGCCCGGGCGGGGCAGCACTGGAGCGCCCTCTTCCGGGGCTGTGCGATGCGTTGTCCACAGGATCCCGTCGGCCGCCGTACGAGCGGCTAGGCTCGCGCCCGTACGTAACGAGCCGTAACCGGGAGACACCCACGATGGCCAAGAAGCGACCCCAGACCAAGGCCAAGCGCCCGCAGCCCGCCCCCGGTGCCCGTGCCGCGGGCGCCGATGGGAACTTTCCGGTCGTCGGCGCCCGGGAGCCCTGCCCCTGCGGCAGCGGCCGCCGCTACAAGGCCTGTCACGGCCGGGCCGCCGCGCACGCGGTGACCGAGCTGGTGCAGCGCCCGTTCGAGGGACTTCCCGGCGAGTGCGACTGGGTGGCCCTGCGCGAGCTGGTGCCGGCGGCGACCGCCGAGCTGAAGCTCAAGGGGGACCTCCCCGAGGGCATCCCGTCGGTCACGCTCGCCACGGTCCTGCCGATGGCGTGGCCGGCACTGCGCCGCGACGACGGCTCGATCCTGCTCGGCCTGCAGAACGACACGGCGTCGGGCGACATCAGCCGCGACCTCGCGGACACCCTTGAGCGCGCCCTCGCCGTGGCACCCGGCACTCCGGTGCAGGCCCGCCGCGCGCCCGCCGACGGTCCGCGGCTGCAGGACCTGCTGGACCCCGAAGGCGCCCTCGAGCCGGTGGTGCACAGCGGCTTCGAGTTCTGGGTCCCGGACGTGGAGAACGCGACGCCGGAGGTGACCGCTTCCCTGGAGCGGGCCAACGCCGCCGCCATCCCCACCGTGAAGCTCACGGCCGTGGACGCCGCGTACTGGTGCGAGACCCCCGAGAAGAACCACCTGCGGTGGGTCATGCCGCACCCCGAGGAGCGGCTTCTGGACGCTCTGGCCCGGCTGCACGCGGCCGGGCAGTCGAGCCTCGGCGAGGGCACGCGCCTGGTCGGCTCCTTCCGCGCACACGGGCTCACCGTGCCGGTCTGGGACCTGCCGCGCGAGATGGGGGCGGAGGACATCGAGAAGCCGGTGGCCGAGTTCGCCGAGCGCCTCGCGGCCGCCCTGGCGTCGGACGCTCCGCTCACCGCGGACGAGCGCCGGGCGCGCGGCGGACTGACCAACCGACAGGTGACGCTCAGCTGACGCGCGACCTCGGCTGACCGGCTGGTCAACCCCTCACGGGCCTCATGGCGGGTGACTCCTGTCACAACTCATCCTTGTGACAGGGAAACCCATGTCCGATTGACCGAGATCGAATTTGCGAAAAGCCGATCTCTTGTTACCGTTCCAGTAGCCCGGTTGCTGGTGCATCCCCCGTCGCCAGCAACCGGGTCTTTCCATGCGCGGACGCGGTACGAAACGCCGTACGAAGCCAACTGCCCCGCGAGGCCGACGCGTTACTGTCCGTCCAGCTCGGCCGCATCGCTTCCGGAGCGCAGCAGCAGCGGACCGCTCCCGTCGCCCCGGGCGAACTCCGCCACCGCCGAATACCCCGCAGTGTCACTCGTCATGGCCTGCCGCGGTGTCTCACAGGTCTTCGCGTCACCCTCCACGCCCACCGCGCACTGCGTCTCGACGGCGCGTCCGCCCGGCCCCATGAAGCTCAGGGAGGAACTCAGCTCCTCGCCAGTGGTGTTCCGGTAGTACGTACGCGCCCAGGTGTCCCGTCCCTGGGCCAGGACGCAGGTCTGCGCCTCGATGCCGTCGCCGGAGGAGAGCTGCGGACCGCAGCGGGCGGCGGTGGCGAGACCGAGTCCCGGCAACCGGGAGGGAGAGGGAGCCGGAAGCCTCGCGCCGTCGTCGCGCGCGGGCGGGGGGACCACCGTGCGGTCCGCATCGCCGACCGGTCCGGCGGACGCCATGGCGAGCGGCAGCGCGGCCACGGCCGCCACCAGACCCATGAGCGCGAGCAGACGGGCCCTGCGGGGGTCGGGCCGACCGGCGAGGCGGACCAGCAAGCGCCTTCCGGGCCGCCGCTTCCCGCACCCCCCAGGACAAATCAGCATGGGGCCGAAGATATCGACCGTGCACGGGCGCCCGATTCGCCGCGCGCCCGACACCCTAGAACTCGGGTGCGCTCACACCCGTACGAGTGAGGGCCGCCACGACCGCGTCCACAACGGCCTCCACGTCGGGAACCCAGGGCGAGGCGGAGCCGGGCAGCGGCGCCCGCTCCCAGCGGACCTCCCCATGACCCGTCTCGGAGGGGGGCAGTGCCAGATAGCCGCCCTCGCCGTGGAAGCGCAACGACCCGGGAACGAAGTCCTTGGAGTAGAGCAACTCGCCCAGTCGCTCCATGGAATACGGAGCGACGAGGATCGCCCAGCGGTGCGGTGCCGCCACGACCGGCCCGAGGCGCATGCCCTTCCGGTCGAGCACGGCGAGGGCGCGCGAGGCCGCGAGGGCGGGCAGGCTCACCGCGCAGGGCGCCTTGCCCCCGGTGGCCAGCACGATCGGTGCGGTCGGCCGATTGGTCCACCACCAGCGCACCATGCGCTCGTCGGTGGTGGCCGCGAGCAGCCCGGGGTCGAAGGGATGCGCGCCGGGCACGGTGCACTCCGGGTCGGGGCACCCGCAGCGGGCACGCCCCCGCGGATCCGGTGCCACGCCTGGCAGAACGGGCCACTGCCATGCGGTCGCGAAGGTCAGGGCCGCGCCGATCACCTCAGGACTCCCGTCGTTCCGCCCGGACAGGAGCCTGCGTCGCCTTCCGAGGATCTCGCGCATGAGCGCTCGTTCCTTTCCGTTGCACGCCTGGCAACACCGAGGGCTACTTCACACCATGTGTCGATCACTTCGCTGTGCGTACCTGCCGGCGCATCACGCCCTTGTCCTGAACAAGGGGAACCCCTGGGACCGAACTGGCTGCATCCGCGTTCGTACTGCGCCCATCACCAGCATGGGCATGGCGCGGGGTGGCGGCGCCTGGCGTTTCGCCGTCCCGCTCTTACTCGCCGCCTCCGTCGCGGGAGGATGGGGCTCGGCCGTCGGTGGTTAAGACGCCCGGGTCCGGCGCCAGGTTCCGGGTGACCCCCAACCAACCCTGGCCTTCACCGAGTACGTACCCATCACGACCGCTGTGACGCTCTGTCGAACAGGGTCAGTCGACCGCAATAGGGCGATACCCGAGGCTGTTTCAAGCCAACTTTCCTTTTCCACAAGAACATAAGAGAGCCCCACGGACACCAGGAATCCCGGCAGGACAATGCTGGACATCCCCTCACGAGTGCGTGTACATGTGGAGACACTGCTCGCGGCGCAGAATGACATGGGGGTTTTGCGATGCTATCGAGCAATAAGCGCCGGTGCGAAAGCCGGACGCCATGAACGCCCCTCACCCTTCGAAAGTGGCCGGAATCGATTCAACGGTTCCCTCACCCGCACACACTGTTGCGCCGACGCCTGCCCCCTCGGCCGCCTCACCGGCCCCCGCAGACCCCGGGGCCGTCCTCCAGGACCGGCTCGCCGGCTGGGTCTCCGACCTGACGACCCTCCACGAACTCACCGAACGCCTGGCACGCACGGACTCACTCGCCGACGCGCTCCAGGAACTGCTGCGCGCCGGAGCCGCCCTCGTGGGCGCCCGGCGCGGTCTCGTCGTGCTGGAACCCTGCGACGGCCTCGGCCCGGACACCACGATCGGCCTGGGCCTGGGCCGCGCCGACCTCGGGCAGATCGAGACCGTGCCGCGCAGTTCCCTGCCGTTCGGCAGAATCCTCGACGGACTGCCGGACGGCGAGCGCGAGATCGCCCAGCCCGATCTTTTCTCCGAGGACGGGCTCGATCCCCGCCACCGCGAGGTGGCCGCCCGGCTCGGCTATGCCGCTAGCTACGCACTCCCCCTGTCCACCGATGCGGCGGGCCGTCTCGGTGCCGCCGTGTGGCTCTACGACGAGCCCGCCGAGCCGGTCGAACGACGGCGTCACCTTGTCGGCCTGTATGCGCGCTACGCGACGGAGCACCTGGCGCGTCTGGTCGAAATCGAGCGCACGCGCGCGTACCTGACGACGATCTCCGAGGAACTGCTCCCCTCCCGGCTGCCCCGGGTCGCCGGCGTCCAGCTCGCCGCCCGGCGCCGCACCGGTGCGCAGGGAGGCGGCGACTGGTACGACGCGCTGCCGCTGCCGGACGCCACACTCGGTCTCGCGGTCGGGTCCGTGACCGGATCCGGACCCAGCGCGGTCGCCGCCATGGGCCGGCTGCGCGCCTCCCTGCGTGCGTACGCCGTGATGGAGGGCGAGGACCCGGTCGCCGTCCTGTCCGACCTGGAACTGCTGCTGCGGCTCACCGAGCCCGCCCGTTCGGCCACCGCTCTGTTCGCGTACTGCGAGCCCGCGGTGCGCAAGCTCACCCTCGCCGGGGCCGGGCACAGCCCGCCCCTGGTGATCGGCCCGCGGCGCACGGAGTTCGTGGAGACCTCCCTGTCGGCGCCCTTGGGGATGCTGGCCTGCTGGGAGGCGCCGAGCGTCGAACTGACCGCGGAGCCCGGCGAAACCGTGCTGTTCTACACCGACGGACTGCTGCACCGCACCGGCGGCCCCATGGACCGCGCCTTCGCCCGGCTGCACGCGGCGGCCTCGAGCGTGCCGCGGCCGATGCGCACCGACCCGGGAGCCGTCGCCGACCACGTGCTGCGGAGCGTGCTACCGGCCGGGGCGGACGACACGGAGGACGTGGTGCTGCTGGCGGCACGGTTCGAGTGACTCCCGGCACACGTGAGCCTTCCGGTAACAGGCCTTCCCGCCCTGGGCCCCCTTCCGTACGACCGTACGATGGAGGAGGCCCAGTGCCGTAGCAAGGAGGATGACCGTGGCAGAAGAGCTCCCGGAGACCCCGGAGACTGCCGAAGAAGAGCCGATCAAGCAGCGCAAGAACGGCCTGTACCCGGGCGTGTCCGACGAGCTGGCCGAGAACATGAAGTCCGGCTGGGCCGACACCGAGCTGCACGACCTGCGGCCGATCGCCCAGACCGCCGAGACCGCGGCCCGCCGCGCCGCGCTCTCCGCACGTTTCCCCGGCGAGCGTCTGGTGATCCCCGCGGGCAACCTGAAGACCCGCTCCAACGACACCGAGTACGCCTTCCGCTCCTCTGTCGAGTACGCGTACCTCACGGGCAATCAGACCGAGGACGGCGTCCTGGTGCTGGAGCCGGTGACCGCCCCGGACGGGACGAGCGGCCACCGGGCGACGATCTACCTGCTGCCCCGCTCCAACCGTGAGAACGGCGAGTTCTGGCTCTCCGGCCAGGGTGAGCTGTGGGTGGGCCGCCGCCACTCGCTCACCGAGGCCGAAAAGCTGTACGGCATTCCGGCGTCGGACGTGCGGGAGCTGGCGCAGAAGCTGACCGAGGCCACCGGACCGGTCCGCGTGGTCCGCGGGTACGACGCCGGCATCGAGGCCGCCCTGCACGACAAGGTGACCGCCGAGCGGGACGAGGAGCTGCGCGTCTTCCTCTCCGAGATGCGCGTGGTCAAGGACGCGTTCGAGATCGGCGAGCTGCAGAAGGCCGTCGACTCGACCGTGCGCGGCTTCGAGGACGTGGTGAAGGTCCTCGACAAGGCGGAGGCCACCTCCGAGCGCTACATCGAGGGCACGTTCTTCCTCCGCGCGCGCGTGGAGGGCAACGACGTCGGCTACGGCTCGATCTGCGCCTCCGGTCCGCACGCCTGCACGCTGCACTGGGTGCGCAACGACGGCCCGGTCCGCTCCGGCGACCTGCTCCTGCTGGACGCGGGCGTGGAAACCCACACGTACTACACCGCCGACGTCACGCGCACGCTGCCGGTCAACGGCGCCTACAGCGAGATCCAGAAGAAGATCTACGACGCCGTGTACGAGGCCCAGGAGGCCGGCATCGCTGCGGTGAAGCCGGGCGCCAAGTACCGCGACTTCCACGATGCCGCACAGCGCGTCCTGGCCGAGAAGCTGGTCGAGTGGGGCCTGGTCGAGGGCCCCGTGGAGCGGGTCCTGGAGCTGGGCCTGCAGCGCCGCTGGACCCTCCACGGCACGGGCCACATGCTCGGCATGGACGTCCACGACTGCGCCGCCGCGCGGACGGAGACGTACGTGGACGGCACGCTGGAGCCTGGCATGGTGCTGACCGTCGAGCCGGGCCTGTACTTCCAGGCGGACGACCTGAGCGTCCCGGAGGAGTACCGCGGGATCGGCGTCCGCATCGAGGACGACATCCTGGTCACGGAGGACGGCAACCGGAACCTGTCGGCCGGTCTGCCGCGCCGCTCCGACGAGGTCGAGACGTGGATGGCGTCCCTGAAGGGCTGACGCTCCACTGACCTGGCCGTCATGAGGCGGTAGGCCGACTGCGGGCGATCACCGACCGGTCGCCCGCAGTTCGGTTCGCCCGATTGCCCTTCTCTGGCCTATACGGCCACCAGAGGCGCGCCCTCCTGCCATTTCAGGGTCTTGTCGAAGCTCACCACGGCTCCGCCCGGGCTCGGTCGGTCGCCGATGTGGACATGGTCGGCGAGTTCCCGGATGAGGCAGAGGCCCCGGCCGTGCTCGGCGTCGGCGCGGGCGGGACAAGGGCTGTCGGAGGCGAAGCCCGGGCCCGAGTCCGCGACTTCGATACGGCACATCTCGCCGTCGAGGTAGGCCGTGACCCGGTACGCCTCGGACGCGTCGCCGTGGACGCCGTCGCCGCCGTGCTCGACCGCGTTGGCACAGGCCTCGCTGAGGGCGACGGAGAGGTCGTAGGAAACGTCGGGGTCGACGCCCGCGGTCTCCATCGTGCCCAGCAGGAGCCGTCGGGCGAGCGGCACGCTTGCGGCTTCTCGCCGCAGATGGAGTGACCACCAGATGCTCATGCTCCAGCCTCCCGGCCGCGGCTCGACATACCGTTACGTATTGCCGCAAGTGCCCGGTGGCAATCACCCGATCGACGAGATCCCGCCCGTGCGGCGGATGTGCGGGGGCCCGGATCGGGGTATGCGCGGGCGGCCCCGCGAGAACACGGCCCTCCGGATCAGCCGTCCGATAAACGCGTGTACGTCATCTTGTGGACCTGCCGTATGAAGCCGGTAAGGCCAGTGGGATGATGAGGCCGCCATGAGTGCCCTCCACCAGCGCACGGCGCGTTCCGGACACGATCTCCGGATTCTGCGGGCCGCGGTGTTCGCCGCGGTCTGCGTCGTGCTGGCCGCGGCCGGGCACGGGCTCGCTTCCTGCGCCGCGATTCCGCTGTGGACGCTGGGCGCGGGTTTCCTCGGCGTGTTCGCCGTCGCCGCCGCGCTGGCGGGACGCGAACGCTCGCTTCCGGGCATCGCCGCGGTCCTCGCGGTGGGCCAGACCGTGCTGCACACGCTGTTCGGACTGGGGCAGCACTCCGGTGCCGCGTCGATGACGTCGGGTGCCGTGCCCATGACCGACGCCTCGCTCGTGGAGCGGGCCGCGCGCATCATGTGCGGCACCACCGCGGCGGCGCTCTCCCCCGCGCAGGCCCACAAGATCCTCACCGACGCGCGGCTCGGTACGGGGACGGGCCCGGCGGCCCTGCCCCACCCGGCGGACGCCGTTTCCACCACGGGCGGTCCCTGGTCGTCGATGCTGCCTTCGGTACCCATGCTGCTCGCCCACGTCCTCGCGGGCGTCGCGGCCGGCTGGGTACTGCGCCGCGGGGACATGGCGCTGCTGCGACTCATCCGGCTGTCGGCGCACGGGGTCGCGGAAGGGGCGCTCGTACGGTCCCTGCGGACGGTGTTCGCTCTGGTGCGCGCGCTGCTGGCGGGTCTCCCCGAGGCATGCGAGGCGCGGCCGCGCGTCCCGCGCGCCTGGTTCCACCTGCTACCGAAGCTGCAGACGCACGCGCTGCACCACATGGTGATCCGTCGCGGACCGCCGGCCTCCACCGCTCCCGTCTTCGCTGCCTGACACGACGCGCCGCTCCGCTCGCCCATGCCGAGGGGCCGCCGTCGTGCGGCACGCGCGCGTATCCACAGCCCGCCACCGCAGTGGTCGGCTCCGTGCACGCGCGCCTCCCCCTCAACGGACTTCTCACTCGAAGTGGAGTGCTCTGCATCATGCAGATCATCAAGGTTTCCCCGAAGGTCTCCCGTCTGGCCGCCGTCGGTGCCGCGGCCGCATCGACCGTCTTCCTCCTGTCCGCGCCCGCGTTCGCGCACGTGAGCGTGCAGCCGGAGGGCGAGGCCGCCAAGGGCGGGTACGCGGTGGTCGACTTCAAGGTCCCGAACGAGCGGGACGACGCCTCGACCACGAAGCTGGAGGTCAGCTTCCCTGCCGACCACCCGCTCGCCTCGGTGCTGCCGCAGCCGGTCGCAGGCTGGGACGCGCAGGTCACCAAGTCCAAGCTCGACAAGCCGGTCACGCTGCACGGACAGCAGATCGACGAGGCCGTCACCAAGGTCACCTGGACCGCCACCGGCAAGGGCATCGAACCGGGCTACTTCCAGAAGTTCCCGCTCTCGATCGGCCAGCTCCCCGAGAACACCGATCAGCTCGTCTTCAAGGCCCTCCAGACGTACTCCGACAACAAGGTCGTGCGCTGGATCGAGCCGCAGAAGGAAGGCCAGCCGGAGCCCGGCAACCCTGCCCCGGTGCTCGAGCTGGCCGCCTCCTCCGCCTCCGGCCACCAGGGTTCCACGGGCGAGGGTGCCTCCGCCTCAGGCGGCAGCAGTGACACCACCGCCCGGGTCCTCGGCATCACCGGCATCGTCGTCGGCGCGGCGGGCGTCGCGTACGGCGTTCTGGCCAGCCGCCGGCGTACCGCCGTCAACCTCTGAGGACCGACTCACCTCCGGGCCCGCGCCGGTGCCGTACGGCACCGGCGCTCGCCGGGACCCTCACATCTGGGACATCTCTCTATGCGCAAGAAGAAGACGCTCATCACGGCCGGCCTCCTCGCCGCCGTCGCGTTCACCCTCTCCGCCTGCGGCTCCGGCAACGGAGGCGACGGACCGGTCGCCGCGGTCTCCGTCGAGACAGGCTCGAACAAGGCCGCGACCGTGCTCGACCAGCCGTTCGAGAAGCCGGATCTCGTCCTCACCGACACCCACGGCAAGAAGTACGACTTCCGTGCGGAGACCAAGGGCAAGCCGACGCTGATCTACTTCGGCTACACCCACTGCCCCGACGTCTGCCCGCTGACGATGAACAACCTCGCCGTCGCCAAGAAGGCGGTGGAGCAGAGCAAGCAGCTCACCCAGGCGCAGAAGGACTCGCTGCGGATCGTGTTCGTCACCACCGACCCGGAGCGCGACACCCCCGCCGCCCTCGGCAAGTGGCTCAAGGGCATCGACCCCGACATCGTGGGCCTGACGGGCGACTTCGCCACCATCCAGGCCGGCGCCCGCACCCTCGGCATCAGCATCGAGGCGCCGAAGAAGGAGAAGGACGGCAAGATCGTCTCCACCCACGGCAGCCAGGTCATCGCCTTCTCGCCGAAGAGCGACGCGGGCTATGTGCTGTATGGCCAGGACACCACCGTCGACGACTACACCAAGGACCTTCCCAAGATCATCAAGGGAGAGAAGCCGTGAACCGCCGCCTCGGCCGCGCCATCGCCATGACGGCGGCAGGACTGGTACTCGCGGGCTGCGGCGGCGCGGGCGGCTCGTCCTCGGACAAGCCGGAGTTGAAGATCACCGGCGCCTATATGCCCGTGCCCGTCAGCAGCGACATGGCGGGCGGCTTCCTCACCGTCACCAACTCCGGCAGTGCCGACACCCTCACCTCCGTCACCAGCAGCCTCGCCAAAGACATCACGATGCACTCCACCAAGGGAGGCGCGATGCACGAGGAGAAGTCGTTCGCCGTGCCCGCGAACGGCACGCTCGACCTCGCGCGCGGCGGCAACCACCTCATGTTCGACATGCTCACCCACAAGCCGAAGCAGGGCGAAAGGGTGTCGATACAACTGCACTTCGCCAAATCCGGAACGATCACGATCGACATGCCGGTGAAGTCGGCCACCTACACCCCGAAGACCGGGCACTGAGGGAGAGAGCACCGTGACACAGACCATCGCTCCCGACGGCCGCATTCAGGAGACCCTCCGTGCGACCGCCCGGCGCACGCTCCGGATCCGGCTGGTCCGCGGGCTGCCGGCACTGCTGCTCGCCGTCGCGTGCGTGCTGCTGTGCGGGGCCGCACCCGCCTCCGCGCACGCCGCCCTGACGGGCAGCGACCCGGCACAGGGAGCGGTGGTCGACAAGGCGCCCACCCAGGTCTCGCTCACCTTCTCCGAGCAGGTCGCACTCTCCGACGGCTCGCTGCGCGTCCTCGACCCGAAAGGACAGCGCGTCGACACCGGCAAGGCGGCCAACCTGCGCGGGACCACCTACGGAGTGAAGGTACGCGCGGGGCTGCCCGACGGCACCTACACCGTCACCTACCAGGCGGTGTCCGCGGACAGCCACCCGATCTCCGGCGCCTTCACCTTCTCCATCGGCGCCCCATCCGCGACCACGGTCCCGGCCTCCGGCCAGGCCGTGGGCGGCGGGATCGTCGGCGGGCTCTACGGGCTCGCGCGGTACGTCTCCTACGCGGGGTTCATCGTCCTGGTCGGCGGCGCGGCCTTCGTGCTGGCCTGTTGGCAGCGGGGCGCCGGGGTAAGGGTGGTGCAGCGGCTCGTTGTCTCCGGTTGGGTGGCCATCACCGCCGCAACACTCGCGCTGCTGCTCCTGCGCGGCTCGTACACAAGCTCGGGGAAGGTCGCCGACATCGTCGACCTGTCCTTGCTCGGGCAGGTGCTCGAGACCAAGTCGGGGGCGGCGCTCGTCTCCCGGTTGCTGCTGCTCGCCGCGGGGGCGCTGTTCATCGCGGTGCTCTTCGGGGCGTATGTGAAGCGCGACGCGGAGGAGACGTCCGGGACCGCCGGCGGCGGCGCCGCCGGCGAAGCCGCGGCCGTCCGCGCCGCCGAGAGGCGGGACCTCACCTTCGGTCTCGCCCTCGGCGGAAGCGTCCTCGCGGTCGGCCTCGCGTTGACCTGGGCGATGGCCGAGCACGCCTCGACGGGCATCCAGCCCGGCATCGCGATGCCCGTCGACGTCCTGCACCTGCTGGCGGTCGCCACCTGGCTGGGCGGACTCGCGGCACTGCTCGTGGCTCTCTACCGGGCACCCTCGATCGAGACCGCGGCCGTACGGCGCTTCTCGCGCATCGCGTTCGGGAGCGTCGTGACGCTCGCCGCGACCGGGCTCTACCAGTCGTGGCGTCAGGTCGGCTCCTGGTCCGCGCTGACCGGGACGACGTACGGACAGCTACTGCTCGTGAAGATCGGCCTGGCCGCCGTCCTCGTCGGCACCGCCTGGATCTCGCGGCGCTGGACGGCTCAGCTGGCCACGACACCGACGGCGGCGGCGAAGGCTCGACCGAAGGGCGGCGTATCCGCTCGGAGCAAGGGCTCATCGGCGGCCTCCGGCCGGAACGGGGGCTCGAGCGCCGCTCCGGACTCCGCTGGATCCCGTGATCCCGAGCGTGCCGCCCAGCTGGCCCGCCAGCGGGCCGCGATGGCCACGGCGCGCGCCAAGCAGGTCCGGGACGCCGACCCGGCCCGCTCCGGGCTGCGCCGTTCCGTGCTCGCCGAGGCGGGCGTCGCGGTCGTACTGCTCGCCGTCACCACCATGCTGACGTCCACCGAACCGGGGCGCGCGGAGGAAGCGGCCGGCACGGCCGTCCCCTCCGCTTCGCAGTCGTCCGGTCCCGTGTCGCTGCGCATCCCCTTCGACACGGGTGGCCAGGACGGCAAGGGCACTGTGGGCCTCGCCCTCGACCCGGCCCGCGTGGGCGGCAACCAGCTGCACATCTACGTGGTGCGGCCGGACGGCAAGGCCTTCGACGTCCCCGAGGTGAAGGTCGCCTTCACCCTCAAGGCGAAGGACATCGGACCGCTGTCCGTCACACCCGACCACATCACCACCGGTCACTGGTCGGCAACCGGTGTGCAGATCCCCATGGCGGGCGACTGGGAGATCGCGGTGACCGTGCGGACCTCCGACATCGACCAAGTGACTGTGAACAAGAACGCGAAGATCGGGCTGAACAATGGCTGACCAGTCCACGCCCAAGGCGTCCTCCGAGGGCATCCCTTCTCAGCAGAGCCAGGGCCGTCACCCTGGCGGAAAGGGCTCCCCCAACGACGCCGATTCCCTCCGCAACAGCCCCGGCAAGACCACGTCCGACCACCCCTCACCCACAGGGATGATCTCGCGGCGGCGGCTCCTCGGGACCGCCGGTGCCACCGGGCTCGCACTCGGGGCGGTCGGCGGAGCCGCCGGGTACGCCGCCGCGCCCTCCGAGAAGATCACGCCCCTGACCTCGCTCGGCACGGGCCGGGTGGCGTTTCACGGGAAACATCAGCCCGGCATCACCGACGCCCTCCAGGCCCGCGGCCATCTCGTCGCCTTCGATCTGACGGCGGGCGCGGGCCGCAAGGAGGCCGCCGCGCTGCTGCGCCGCTGGTCGGCCACCGCGGAACGGCTGATGGCGGGCGAGGCGGCCGGACACGACGACACCGATGTCGCCCGTGACGCCGGCCCGTCGTCCCTGACCATCACCTTCGGGTTCGGGAACAGCTTCTTCTCCCGTACGGGACTTCAGAAGCAGCGTCCGTCCGCCCTGGACCCGCTGCCCGACTTCTCCTCCGACCAGCTCGACGCCTCCCGCAGCAACGGCGACCTGTGGGTGCAGATCGGCGCCGACGACGCGCTCGTCGCCTTCCACGCGCTGCGCACGATCCAGAAGGACGCCGGAAGTGCTGCCCGCATCCGCTGGCAGATGAACGGCTTCAACCGTTCGCCGGGCGCGACAGCGCAGCCCATGACCGCGCGCAATCTGATGGGCCAGGTCGACGGCACGAACAATCCGAAGCCGCGCGATGCCGACTTCGACCAGCGCATCTTCGTGCCCGCCGGCGGCGAGCAGGAGTGGATGGCAAACGGTTCGTACGCCGTCGTACGCCGTATCCGCATGCTCCTCGACGACTGGGAGAAGCTCTCGGCCAAAGCCCAGGAGAACGTCATCGGACGCCGCAAGTCCAACGGGGCACCGCTCAGCGGCGGCGCCGAGACGACCGCCATGGACCTGGAGAAGACCGGCGCCGACGGCAAGCTGGTCGTACCCCTCAACGCGCACGCACGCATCACCCGGCCCGACCAGAACGGGGGCGCAGCAATGCTCCGCCGCCCGTTCTCCTTCCACGACGGCTTCACCGCGGACGGAACGCCCGACGCGGGTCTGCTGTTCGTCTGCTGGCAGGCGGACCCGCTGCGCGGCTTCGTGCCGGTGCAGCGCAAGCTCGACCGCGGGGACACGCTGTCGCAGTACATCCGCCACGAGGCGAGCGGTCTGTTCGCGGTGCCGGGAGGGGCTGCGGCGGGAGAGTACGTGGGGCAGCGGCTGATGGAGGGATGAAAAGCGACGCGTCCCCCGGAAGGGGCCACGGTCCCCAGAAGTGAGCCGGGTCGCATCGGATCGCATTAGGGTGAGGCTATGCCAGCCAGCTATGCGTACCTGGGTCCCGAGGGCACCTTCACCGAGGTGGCCCTCCGTACGCTGCCGGAGGCCGCGACCCGAGAGCTCGTCCCGATGGTGTCGGTCCCCGCGGCCCTCGACGCCGTCCGCAGCGGCGAGGCCGAGGCCGCCTTCGTGCCGATCGAGAACTCGGTCGAGGGCGGCATCACGACCACGCTCGACGAACTGGTCGCGGGCGAGCCGCTCATGATCTACCGCGAGGTGCTCCTCTCGATCACCTTCGCGCTGCTGGTCCGGCCCGGCACCAAGCTCTCGGAGATCAAGACGGTCACCGCCCACCCGGCCGCGCAGCCGCAGGTGCGCAACTGGCTGAAGGCCAACCTCCCGGACGCCGTCTGGGAGTCGGCGGCGTCGAACGCGGACGGCGCTCGCCTCGTCCAGGAGGGGCGCTACGACGCCGCGTTCGCGGGCGAGTTCGCCGCCGCGCGCTACGGCCTCAAGGCCCTGGAGACGGGTATCCACGACGCGGAGAACGCACAGACGCGGTTCGTCCTCGTCGGCCGGCCCGCCCGGCCGGCGGCGCCGACCGGCGCGGACAAGACCTCCGTCGTCCTGTGGCAGCGCGACGATCACCCCGGTGGCCTGCGCGATCTGCTGGGCGAGTTCGCCGTGCGGGGCGTCAACCTGATGCTGCTGCAGTCACGCCCGACGGGAGCGGGCATCGGGAACTACTGCTTCTGCATCGACGCCGAGGGCCATATCTCCGACCGCCGGGTGGCCGAGGCGCTGATGGGGCTCAAGCGGATCTGTCTGCAGGTGCGGTTCCTCGGCTCGTACCCGCGCGCCGACGTCGAGCCGAACGGCGTCCGGGATCTGCCGCCGGGAACGTCGGACGGCGAGTTCATGGGCGCGGCGGACTGGGTGGCGCGCTGTCAGGACGGCCGGTTCTAGGACGTCCGGTTCCGGGATGTCTCCGGCGCCTCTGGTCCTACCTGCAGATCTTCGCCGTCCACAGAAGTTATCCACAGGCTCGTTTCCTCTATCTGGGGACAAGTCGACAGCATGGCGCGGTCGAACCGATGAACCTCCCCAAGAGTCCACCGCCCGTCCACCGGCACATCCGTCACAGTTGTCCATCTGTTTCTTTTGATCAACACTTCTGGGCGACCTTTCTCCCCCGGAAGTGTGTGAAGTGCCGGTTTGGACCAGAAAATCTCCGCCCCGCGCACGACATTCGGAATGACCACCTCCGGAATCCACAGATTTTCCACACAGCCTGTGGATAACTTTGCGGGGTCTGTGGACGCCTGTGGACGAGCGCACCCCAAATCCCGTTCCCTGCAAGGAAGTCGAGTCAATGAGCCGCAGCCGGATTGCCGCTGCCGGGGAGTGGCACCCCATGCATTGACACGTAACGTAATCACGCCATGACGGCACATGGGCCGCGGATCGAATATGGAGTCGTGGGCCGGAACTCGGCACCGGTAGCCTTAAGGGGTGATTGACCTTCGCCTGCTCCGTGAGGACCCCGACCGTGTTCGCGCCTCTCAGCGCGCCCGTGGTGAGGACGTCGCGCTCGTCGACGCCCTCCTCTCCGCCGACGAACGGCGCAGGTCGTCCGGCGTCCGCTTCGACGAGCTCCGTTCCGAGCAGAAGGCGCTCGGCAAGCTGATCCCCAAGGCCTCCGGCGACGAGAAGGCCGAACTGCTGCAGAACGCGAGCCGACTCGCCGCCGACGTCAAGGCGGCCGACGCCGAGCAGCACGAGGCCGAGGAGGAGACCAAGCGGCTCCTGCTCCAGCTGGGCAACCTGGTGCACCCCGACGTCCCGGTCGGCGGCGAAGAGGACTTCGTCGTCCTGGAGACGCACGGCACCATCCGCGACTTCGGCGCCGAGGGCTTCGAGCCCAAGGACCACCTGGAGCTCGGCGAGGCGCTCGGCGCGATCGACGTCGAGCGCGGCGCGAAGGTCTCCGGATCGCGCTTCTACTACCTGACGGGTGTCGGCGCCCTGCTGGAGCTGGCGCTCGTCAACGCGGCGATGGCGCAGGCCGTAGAGGCCGGGTTCACCCCGATGCTGCCCCCCGCCCTGGTCCGTCCGCGCGCCATGGAGGGCACGGGCTTCCTCGGCCAGGCCGCCGAGAACGTGTACCACCTCGACAAGGACGACTACTACCTGGTCGGTACTTCCGAGGTCCCGCTCGCGGCGTACCACATGGACGAGATCATCGACGCGGAGAAACTGCCGCTGCGCTACGCGGGCTTCTCGCCGTGCTTCCGCCGCGAGGCCGGCACGTACGGCAAGGACACGCGGGGCATCTTCCGCGTGCACCAGTTCGACAAGATCGAGATGTTCTCGTTCGTCGACCCCGAGGACGCCGAGAACGAGCACAAGCGGCTCCTGGAGTGGGAGAAGCAGTGGCTGACCTCGCTTGAACTGCCCTTCCAGGTCATCGACGTGGCGACGGGCGACCTGGGCTCGTCGGCGTCCCGTAAGTACGACTGCGAGGCGTGGATCCCGACCCAGGGCAAGTACCGCGAGCTGACCTCGACCTCCAACTGCGACGGCTTCCAGGCCCGCCGCCTGTCGGTCCGTATGCGGAACGGCAAGAAGGTGCAGCCGCTGGCGACGCTGAACGGCACGCTGTGCGCCGTGCCGCGCACGATCGTGGCGATCCTGGAGAACCACCAGATGGCCGACGGCTCCGTACGGGTGCCCGAGGTTCTGCGCCCGTACCTGGGTGGCCGGGAGCTGCTGGAGCCCGTGGCCAAGTGAGCACGGGCACGTCTGCCGGATTCCCTTACGAACTGATCGCGACCGATCTCGACGGAACGCTTCTGCGCTCCGACGAGACCATCTCGGAGCGCACGCGTGAAGTGCTCGCCGCGGCCACCGCGGCGGGCGCCGCGCACATCGTCGTCACCGGGCGCGCGGTCCCCTGGACGCGTCACATCCTCGACGACCTCGGGTACCGGGGCCTCGCGGTCTGCGGCCAGGGGGCGCAGGTGTACGACGCGGGGGAGCACCGGCTGCTGACGTCGCTGACGCTGGACCGGCAGGTCGCGGGCGTCGCACTGGCGAAGATCGAGGCCGAGGTGGGCCCGCTGCTGCTGGCCGCCAGCCGGGACGGGCTGGACGGCGAGGTCCTGGTCGCCCCCGGCTACCGGGCCCAGGAATGGCCGCTTCCGTACCAGCCGATCAGGGACGCGGCTGAGCTGTGGTCGGCGCCGCTGAACAAGGTGTACCTCCAGCATCCGACGCTGAGCGACGACGAACTGGCCGAGGTGGCGCAACAGACGGCCGGGGGCCTCGTCGGGGTGACGATGGCGGGCGAGGGGATCGTGGAGATCCTTCCGCTCGGCCTGACCAAGGCGACGGGTCTGTCGCTGGCGGCCCGCCGGCTGGGCGTGAAGGCCGCGGACACGATCGCCTTCGGCGACATGCCGAACGACATACCGATGTTCGGGTGGGCCGCCCATGGTGTGGCCATGGCCGATGCCCACGGAGATCTCAAGGCGGTCGCGGACGAGGTGACGCTGTCCAACGAGGAGGACGGCATAGCGGTGGTGCTGGAACGGTTGCTCGGGTAGCTGCGGGCTGTGCCGACGTACTTCGGACTCTGAACGTCGGCGAAGCGACAGCGGCAGTTGACGGCGACAGTGTCTTGCGGAGGATGCGCGGATCGAACGCGCGCGGGGATCGACCCCGACCACGGCTTAGCAAGCCGGTGCCTTACCACTCGGCCAATCCTCCGGGTGGGCGGCCCGCGCGAAGCACATCGCGCGCTCGAAGCGGCCGCCCCGGGCAGCTCCCTGTGCGGGCGGGCTCGACGGAGGGGTAACTACTCCGGAACCTGCCGCGGGCTGCCCTGTCGGGAGCTCGGCGTACTGTCGTGCATGGACATCACCCAGCTCCTCTCCCAGAATGTGGCGCCGACTCGATCCGGCGTCGTGGACATCACCACTGTGCCCGTCCACCGCATCAGGCGCCACTGAATAGAATCCACCGGCCGCCTACCGCGTACGGCTGTTACCGGCGGCGCCACCTGCGGCGGCGTGCCTTGCTGAAGAACCAGCCGGCGGGCGGCTCGTCGGAGCGCCACGGCTGGGGGTCGGGGGCCTCGTGGCGCCAGCGCGCGGCCAGCATCCGGGCACGCGCGGACGGCTCCGAGGACGCCGCGGACCGTATGAAGTCCTCGTCGAACACGACGCCGTCCCAGGCGTCCCCGGCCTCGCCCCGGCCGTCGCCCTGTGGTGCCTGAGCTGCCATCCCCGTTCCTTTCCGCTGTGCATCCCCCTGGCCCAGTGTGCCCGGGCAGGTGTGAAGCCGGTGTCAAAGCCTTGGACGACGAGCCGGTTCCGGGGTGCGGTTCGGGTGCGCCGGGGTGCGGCCCGGTTCCGGGCCGCACCCCGGCCGACGTCTCGCGGGGTCCGTCACTCCTCGCCCGCCAGCGTCAGCGTCCGCAGCTTCTGTCCCGCGTACCAGGTGGCGGCCACGGTCACCACGATCAGCAGCACCGTCGCGGTGGGCAGCCCGACGTCGGAGGTGACGAGAGAGCTGTCGGAGACCTTGTGGGCCACGGCGAGCGCCCACTGCTGCACGCTGAGCGTCCGCGCCCCGGAGACCAGCGAGCCGAAGAGCGCCTCCCAGACCAGCGCGTAGACCAGGCCGAAGACCACCGCGTGCCGGCTCACCGTGCCGAGCAGCAGGAACAGCGCGGCGTACGCGATGGAGGCGACCAGCGCCGCGACGGTGTAGGCGACGGCGATCTGCTGGCCGTTGCCGTTGAGGATCAGGCCCGCGACGAACGTCGGCAGCGCCGAGAACGCCATGGTGACCGCGATCGCGACGATCAGCTTGGTGAAGATGATCGCCGGCCGCTTCACCGGCTTGGACAGCAGATACACCACCGAGCCGTCGTCGATCTCGGGCCCGATCGCGCCGGTGCCCGCGATGACGCCGATGATCGGCACCATCGTGGCGAGCGCGAACCCGCCCAGGACGTCGTGGGCCACCTGGTCGTCGGCGCCGGTCAGGACGCGCACGACCGCGGAGATCACGATCAGCAGGACCGGCAGCGCGCCGAGGATGAGGGCCCGGCGGCGGCCGAGGAGTCCCCGGTAGGTGAGCCGGGCGACTGTGGGGTCGTACATCTTCGGCCTCCTACGCCGCGACCAGATACGAGAAGACGGACTCGAGGGACTCGTCGGACGGCGAGACCGTGAGCAGCCGGATGTCGTGCTCGCGCGCGACCTTCGGCAACAGGGCCGTGAACCGGCCGAAGTCGACCGCCTGGATGCGCAGCGCGCCCTCCGCGAGGTCCACCTCGATACCCGAGGTCGACGGGTCCGCGATGAGCGCGGCCGCGAGCGCCCGGTCGTCGCTGGAGCGCACCAGATAGCGGTGCGGGCGATCGGTCATCAGACGGCGGATCTTGCGGAAGTCGCCGCTGGCCGCATGCCGTCCGGCGACGATCACCTCGATGTGCGAGGCGAGTTGCTCGACCTCTTCGAGGATGTGGGACGAGAACAGCACCGTGCGGCCCTCGGCGCCCATGCGCCGGAGCAGTTCCATGAGCTGCATGCGCTGGCGCGGGTCCATACCGTTGAACGGCTCGTCGAGCAGCAGCAGCGACGGGTCGTGCACGAGTGCGGAGGCCATCTTCACGCGCTGGCGCATGCCCTTGGAGTACGTGGAGATCTTCCGGTCCTGCGCGTACTCCATCTCGACCGTGGCAAGCGCACGTTGGGCCGCCTTGGCGCCCAAGCTGTGCAACTCGGCGTTGGCGAGCACGAATTCACGTCCGGTGAGGAAGTCGTACATCGCCTCGCGCTCGGGGACGACGCCGATGCGCTTGTAGATCTGCTCGTTGCGCCACACGGGCTGTCCGTCGAGGGTGACAGAGCCGGTGGAGGGGGCGAGGAAGCCTCCCATCATGTGGATGAGGGTGGACTTGCCGGCGCCGTTCGGGCCGAGCAGACCGGTGACGCCGGGGCCGACGGTCATCGTGATGTCGTTGACGGCGACCACGTTGCCGAACCAGCGCGAGACGTGGTCGATGGTGAGTGTGGTCACAGCCCGGCCTTTCGGTAGCGGCGGACCAGCAGGCCGTAGCTGCCCGCGATGAGTCCGAGGACGACGAGGAGGTAGACGACTCCCTGCGCCGCCGAGGGCCCCTGCGCGCCGGGGAAGGAGGAGGATGCGCCGAGGAAGGCGGTCTGTACGCCGTCGATGAGCGTGATGGGCGAGAACAGGCCCATCCACACCAGGACCGAGGTGTCGCCGGAGTGGACGTGCGCGATGGCCTGGAGGGTGGAGACGGCTCCGTACGAGATGGTCAGGACGGCGATGACGGCCGCGATGCCGAAGCCACGCCGGGGGGTGGCGGCCGCGGCGACCAAGCTGATCCCGGAGAACAGCAGGGAGAGAAGTGCCACGGAGACCACTGCCTCGGCGAATCCCTTGGTCTGGTGGCCGAAGTCCAGCTTGGCGAGCAGCGCGCCCACGTAGAGGACGAGCAGCGGCGCGGCCGTCAGGATGAACATCGCCGAGGCCAGGGCCGCGTACTTGGCGCGGACGTAGTCGACGGTCTCGATGGGGCGCGAGAAGTACAGCGGCACCGTCTTGAAGCGCAGGTCGCGCGAGACCGACTGGGGCGCCTGCGAGGCGACGTACAGGCCAATGACGGCCTGCATGATGATCGCGTAGCGCGTGTACTCGATGGGCAGTTCCTTCGCCTTGGTGGCGACCGCGACCGCCACCATGATCAGCGCGGGCACGCACATCACTACGAACAGCAGCATCGGCAGCACCTTGGACTTGACCGAGCGGCCGAGACCGTAAGCGCCCCGCAGGGACTGCGAGTACAGCGAGCGGCGGGCATAGGCGCGGCCCAGACGCGGGCCGTCGTACGAGCGGTAGCCGATGTTGTGGATCCGGGTCTGCTCGGCCTCTCGGGCCGTGGGCTGCTCAACCGCCATGGCCGACCGCCTCCTTCCGCTGCTCCTCGCCGTCCTTGAAGACCTCGGCGATGTGGTGCCTGCGCTGTTCCATGCGGACCAGGCCGAGGCCCAGGTCCGCGACGACGTCCCGGACGAGGTCGTACGTCCGCTCGCCTTCCGCGGTGAGCAGCAGGATGTGTCCGGCGCCTGGAAGTTCGCTGCCGTCGTGCGTGGTCACCCCGCGCGCGTGGAGCGCGTCGCGCACCGCGCGGGTGCCGTCCGGGTGCTCGTCGGTGTCGGTGACCTCGATCGCGAGGGTCGTGGTGGTCTGGGTGAAGTCCCGGGTGGAGCTGGAGCGCAGAAGCTTGCCGCCGTCGATGATCACGACGTGGTCGCAGGTGCGCTCCAGCTCGCCCAGCAGATGGGAGGTGACCAGGACCGAGATCCCGAAGTCCGTGTGGACACGGCGGATCAGGCCGAGCATCTCGTCGCGGCCGACCGGGTCGAGGCCGTTGGTCGGCTCGTCCAGGAAGACCAGCTGCGGGTCGTGGACCAGCGCCTGGGCGAGCTTCACACGCTGTTTCATGCCGGTCGAGTAGCCGCCGATGGGACGGTAGCGCTCCTCGTACAGACCGACGTGGCGCAGCGTGTCGGCGGTGCGCTCGCGGGCGGCCGTCGGCGGCAGGCCCGCCATGCGTGCCATATGGACGACGAACTCGGTGGCCGACACGTCGGGCGGCAGGCAGTCGTGCTCCGGCATGTACCCCACACGCTCGCGGATGGCGCCGCCCTTGCTGGCGACGTCGAGTCCGAGCACCTCGGCACGGCCTTCGGTGGCGGGGGACAGACCCAGCAGGATCTTGATCAGTGTGGACTTGCCGGCTCCGTTGGCGCCGACGAGCCCCGTCACACCGGGTCCGACGTCCACGGAGAGCCGGTCAAGCGCGGTCACCCTCGGGAACCGCTTGCTCAGGCTTTCGGTCGCGATCACAGTCACGTCATCGACGGTAGTGACCTGGGCTACGCGCGTCGTCAGCCCGCAGAGCCGTCTTGGAATCAGACTCCAGTCGTACGAGTCCCTAGGGGTCCCCCTGAGGGCGAACGCGTCCGGGGTTTTCCACAGGCCGGGGCAGGCCTATTGACGCAGGCTCTAACAACTGCGAGATTCGCCGGTGTCAAGCGCAGAGCGCGTTCTGGCTGGACGGCGATCTGCCGCACGTACGACGCTGGGCAGAGGACGAGTGACGGTCGTGGGGGCGCGTGAACGCCGGGTGCGGACAGGTGGAATCGAGCTGTGCGTGGCCGAGTTGGGGGACCCGGCGCAGCCGACGGTCGTCCTCGTGCACGGTTATCCGGACAGCAAGGAGGTTTGGTCCGAGGTGGCGGCCCGCCTCGCCGACCACTTCCACGTGGTGCTGTACGACATCCGCGGCCACGGCGACTCGACGGCGCCGAAGCCGCTGCGCGGCGGGTTCACGCTGGAGAAGCTGACGGACGACTTCCTGGCGGTCGCGGACGCGGTCAGCCCGGACCGGCCGGTGCACCTGGTGGGGCACGACTGGGGCTCGGTGCAGTCGTGGGAGTTCGTCACTGTCAAGCGCGCGGAGGGCCGGATCGCGTCCTTCACGTCGATGTCCGGACCGTCCCTGGACCACTTCGGGCACTGGATCAAGGAGCGGGTGCGAAAGCCCACCCCGCGCCGGGTGGGTCAACTGCTCGGTCAGGGCGCCAAATCCTGGTACGTGTACCTGCTGCACACTCCGGTCCTGCCGGAACTCGCCTGGCGCGGCCCGCTCGGCAAACGCTGGCCGAAGTTCCTGCAACGCGTCGAGAAGGTACCCGATGACGGCTACCCGACCCGGTCTCTGCCCACGGACGCGTCCCATGGCGCCTGGCTGTACCGCGACAACGTACGGTCCCGGCTGAACCACCCGCGCGCGGACGCGCATGCGCACGCGCCGGTGCAGCTCATCACGCCCTTGGGGGACGCGTTCCTGTCGGAGCGGCTGTACGACGAGCTGGAGCGGTGGGTCCCCCGGCTGACTCGCCGCACGCTGCCCGCGGGGCACTGGATCCCGCGCACCCGACCCGATCAACTGTCCGCATGGATCGCTGAGTTCGTGACCGCTGTGGAAAGTGGTCGGCCGTCGCCGTCGGCGGCGAGCGGGCGGTATGCGGACCGGTTCGCAGGCCAGCTTGTGCTGGTCACCGGCGCGGGCAGCGGCATCGGGCGGGCCACGGCGGTCGCGTTCGCCGAGTCCGGCGCGCGCGTGGTGGCCGTCGACCGGGACGCGGAGGGCGCGGCCCGGACGGCGGATGTGGCCCGGCTGATCGGCGCCCCCGAGGCCTGGGCCGAGACGGTCGACGTCTCCGACGAGCAGGCCATGGAGAAGCTCGCCGAGAAGGTCGCCGCCGAGTACGGGGTGGTGGACGTGCTGGTGAACAACGCCGGGATCGGGCTGTCCGGCTCCTTCTTCGACACGACCGCCGAGGACTGGCGGAAGGTGCTCGACGTCAATCTGTGGGGCGTCATCCACGGCTGCAGGTTCTTCGGACGGCAGATGGCCGAGCGCGGTCAGGGCGGTCACATCGTCAACACCGCGTCGGCGGCCGCGTACCAGCCGTCGAGGGCGCTGCCCGCCTACAGCACGTCGAAGGCGGCTGTCCTGATGCTCAGCGAGTGCCTGCGCGCGGAGTTGGCCGGGCGGGACATCGGGGTGTCGGCGATCTGCCCCGGCTTCGTCAACACGAACATCACGTCGACCGCTCGCTTCACTGGTGTGGACAGCGAGGAGGAGAAGCGCCTGCAGAAACGGACGGCGCGACTGTACGGTCTGCGCGGGTATCCGCCGGAGAAGGTTGCGGAGGCGATCCTGCGCGCCGTCGTGCGCAACCAGGCTGTTGTGCCGGTCACTCCGGAGGCTCGTGGCACCCTCCTGATGTCCCGCTTCACCCCCCGCATGCTGCGTGCCGTCGCGCGGCTGGAGCCGCCTTTGTGATCAACGCCCTCCGGACGGCATGTTCTTGACCAGTGATCGGTCAAGAGCACGTCTCAACTGATGCGGTGCAGTAACTCGACGCGATGGCCGGGGAGTTCGCTGTCGCGCGCCGCCTGGCGTTCAACTCTCGCCCAAGCCACACCAATCGGCCTGACGTGCCGCACCTCTCGTACAGCGCTGGACAGTTGCCCAACGCACCTGACTCGCAGCCAAGTTGTCCACAGGTTTGCCAAATCAGCTGTGGATAACCGCACTTGCTTGTGGATCAAACATCCGGATCAAAATCATGTGCGTGATCCGCGTCTCTGTCGCACGCTGGAAGGATGACGGAAAGGAAAGACGAAAATCGCACCGTGAAGGTGTCGAAGTATCTCTCGAAACATCTGCGGCACCGGCCGGAGAGAATCGGGCTCACGCTGGACGAGGGCGGCTGGGTCGAGATCGACACCCTGCTCGCCGCGGCGGCCGCGCACGGCTTCCGCATCACGCGCGACGAGCTGCACCACGTGGTCGCCACCAACGACAAGAAGCGCTTCGCGATCGAGGGCACCCGCATCCGCGCCAGCCAGGGCCATAGCGTCGAGATCGACCTCGGACTGCCGCCGGCGACCCCGCCCGCCTACCTCTACCACGGCACCGTGGCACGCAACCTGGACGCGATCCGCGCGGAGGGCCTCAGGCCCATGGACCGGCACCATGTGCACCTCTCGCCCGACCGCGAGACCGCCACCCGTGTGGGTGCCCGCCGCGGCCGCCCGGTCGTCCTGACGGTGGACGCCGGCGCCATGCAGCGCGACGGCCACGTCTTCCACGTCAGCGCGAACGGAGTGTGGCTGACCAAGGCCGTACCGCCGCGCTACCTGCGGTTTCGGGGACCGCGCTGACATCCCGGCCGGCCCGGGCACCGCTGCCCTGGCTGGAACGCGACCAGTCTGTGCCTTTGATCACCGCGACCACTCCGTGGCTCCCCTTACGCTCGGAGCATGAGTCTGCGTCTGAGCACCGTGATCCTGCCGTACGTCCGCTGGCACGAGGGAGGGCGTTCCGCATGGCAGCGTGCGGAGCAGCTGGGCTTCCACACCGCGTTCACCTACGACCATCTGTCGTGGCGGACCTTCCGCGACGGCCCGTGGTTCGGCGCCGTGCCGACGCTGACGGCCGCGGCCGCCGTCACCGAGCGTCTGCGTCTCGGCACGCTGGTGACCTCACCGAACTTCCGCCACCCGGTCCCCCTCGCCAAGGAACTGATCTCCCTCGACGACATCTCCGGAGGCCGGATCACACTCGGCATCGGTGCCGGCGGTACCGGCTTCGACGCCACCGTGCTCGGCCAGGACTCCTGGAGCCCGCGTGATCGCGCCGACCGCTTCGGCGAGTTCGTCCCGCTGCTCGACCGCTTGCTCACCGAGGACTCCGTCTCGTTCCAGGGCGACCACTACTCCGCGCACGAGGCGCGCAACATCCCCGGCTGCGTCCAGCGTCCCCGGCTGCCGTTCGCGGTGGCCGCTACCGGCCCGCGCGGTTTGGCGCTCGCGGCACGCCACGGTCAGGCGTGGGTGACGACCGGCGACCCGAAGCTGTACGAGAACGGAACCCCCGAGCAGTCCCTGCTGGCTCTGCGCGCACAGGCCGAGAAGCTGGCCGACGCGTGCGCCGTGGTCGGCCGCGATGTGACGGAACTCGACAAGATCCTGCTCACCGGCTTCACCCCGGACCGCGGCCGTCCGCTGGAGTCCCTCGACGCGTTCGTCGACTTCGCCGGACGGCACGCGGAGCTGGGCTTCACCGACCTCGTGATCCACTGGCCCATCCCCGACTCGGACTTCGCGGCGGACGAAAAGATCTTCGAGCAGATCGCCATGGAGGCCCCGGCCCAGCTGGGCTGAGCAGGACGGGACGTGCTGCCACTGGTGAGGAGCGTCACCACTCATCTGTGAGAACTCCCGCACGGCCGTGCGGGCATATGCGCCAGAATGAGCCCGTGACCTCAGCGACCCGAGAGCCCGAGACCCCGGCATCCACCGTCCCGCCCCGGCTGATCGCGACGGACCTCGACGGCACCCTCCTCCGGGATGACAAGTCGGTCTCCGAGCGCACGATCGCCGCCCTGGCCGCCGCCGAGGAGGCCGGCATCGAGGTGTTCTTCGTCACGGGCCGCCCGGCGCGCTGGATGGACGTCGTCAGTGACCACGTCCACGGTCACGGACTGGCGATCTGCGGCAACGGCGCGGCCGTGGTCGACCTGCACGGCGGCCCCGGCACCCACCGCTTCGTCAAGGTCCGGGAGCTGGCCCGGGAGAACGCCCTCGACGCCGTCGAACTGCTGCGGGACGCCGCGCCCGGAACGGTGTACGCCGTGGAGCAGACGTACGGCTTCTACCAGGAGCCGGCGTACCCAAAGCTGCACATGGAGGTTCCCGAGTTCCGCGCGCCCGCCGAGGAACTACTGGCCGCGGACGCCCCGGGCGCCCACAAGCCGGTCCTCAAGATCCTCGCGTACCACCCGGAGCTGGACCCGGACGCCTTCCTCACACTGGCCCGCCTGGCCGTCGGCGACCGCGCCGCCATCACCCGGTCCAGCCCCAGCGCGCTGCTGGAGATCAGCGGCCCCGGCGTCTCCAAGGCGAGCACGCTCGCGCTGTGCTGCGCCGAGCGTGGCATCTCCCACGAGGAGGTCATCGCCTTCGGCGACATGCCCAACGACGTGGAGATGCTCACCTGGGCCGGCCAGTCGTACGCAATGGGCAACGCACACCCGGACGCGATAGCCGCCGCGTCGGGGCGGACCGTCGCCAACAACGAGGACGGGGTGGCCGTGGTGATCGAACGGATCCTCGCGGAGCGGTTGTAGGCCGGGGCAGGCCCAGGGCAGGTCCCTTACAGCTTCACGCCCCGTGCCGTCAGCCACGGCACCGGATCGACGCTCGACCCCAGCTCCGGGGTGGCCCGCACCTCGAAGTGGAGATGCGGACCGGTGGAGTTGCCGGTCGTACCCGACTGGGCGATCCACTGTCCGGCGGCCACCCGGTCGCCCTGGCCGACCATAACGGCGGCGAGATGGGCGTATTGCGTGCAGTACCCGCCCGGGTGCTCGATCACGATCTCCATACCGAACGCGCCCCCGCACGTCACCTTCACCACCTTCCCCGCCCCGGCCGCCCGCACCACTGTCCCGATCGGCACCGCGAAGTCCTGGCCGGTGTGCCGGTTCGCCCAGCGGGCGCCGCCACTGCCGAAGCCCGCGGAGAGGCGGTAGCCCTCCACCGGTGTGACCCACTTCCGCGTGATCTTCGCGTGCACCCCGTCCAGCCGGACAGGGCTTCGACACGTGCCCGCGGCTGCGGACGCGTCAGCCTGGCTCTGCAGCACCCGTCGAGCCTCGTCCAGTTTCGCCTGGATGACCCGCTTCATCCCGGCCAGTTCGCCGTTCCGTTTCTCCAGATCCCGCCAGAGCGCGGCCGCCCGCGCCTGCTCCGCGGCGAGCCAGGCCTCCGCCCGGCGGCTCTTTGCGACCGCGGTCTCCACCGCAAGGTCCGCCTGCGAGAAGACATGCTGACTTCGCATCAGCTCCTCGGGAGTGTTCGCGAGAATGACCTGCGCCGCGTACGGGATCCCACCGCCTTGGCGGTACTGGGCCCGCACGATCCGGCCGAGGTCTTCGTGAAGGGCCGCGATGTGCTTCTGCTCCCGTGCGAGGAGCTGCTCCGAACGCCGCGCCTTGGCGCGCTGCTTCTCGGCTTCCCGGTGCCCCACCTCGTACCGTCGCGTCGCCACGGTGGCCTCCTCGTACAGCCGCATCACCTTGGTGCTGACGCCGGAGTCCGCCTCGCCGCCTCCCGACCCCCCCTCGGCCGCGGTGGGCCGTGCCAGGAGCACGGCGGCCGCGCACACGAGCACCGGAACGAGCAGAGGACAGCGACGAGATGAGCGCATATCAGCGATCGTGGCCCACGGCAGGGTCGGCCGTCCTGTTCATGTCGTACGGCTGGGGGAACGGAGGACCACGATCGGCCCACGGCGTCCCTCATCCGAGTGGGACCCGGGTCTTCAGGGGCTCGGGTCCTCCTTCAGGGGTGAAGGTCCCTATGCCTGGGCCAAGGCCGCCGATCCCTTGTCTCCCGTCCGCCTTCCCAGCAGATCTCCCCGCGCCTCCCGCTCCACCATCTCCCTGAGCGGCCCCGCCGCCGCCACCAGCTCCGCGTACGTACCCCGCTGGACCACACGCCCCTCCGCCAGCACGATCACCTCGTCGACCGCGTCGAGCCCGGCCAGCCGGTGGGTGATCAGCAGTGTCGTGCGGCCCTCCGTGGCGGCCAGCAGGTCTGCGGTTAGCGCGTCCGCCGTCGGCAGGTCGAGGTGCTCCGCGGGCTCGTCGAGGACGAGGACGGGGAAGTCGGCGAGCAGGGCGCGGGCCAGCGCGAGCCGCTGCCGCTGGCCGCCGGACAGCCGCGCGCCGTGCTCGCCGATCAGCGTGTCCAGGCCGTCGGGCAGCCCGTCGGCCCAGTCGAGAAGGCGCGCCCGGGCGAGCGCGTCACGCAACTCCCCCTCGCTCGCGTCCTTCCGGGCGAGCAACAGGTTCTCCCGTACCGAGCTGTCGAAGAGGTGCGCGTCCTGGGCGCAGAGTCCGACCAGGCGCCGTACGTCGTCGCCGTCGAGCGCGTGCGCGTCCATGCCGCCCAGGGTGTACCCACCGGCGCTCACGTCCAGGAACCGCAGCAGCACCTGCGCGAGCGTCGTCTTGCCCGCGCCGGAGGGACCGACCACGGCGATCCTGCGGCCCTGTTCGAGGGTGAGGTCGAGTCCGGTGAGCGCGTCCTGCCGCTGCGTGCTGTGGCGGGCGGCCAGCCCTTCCATGACGAGCGGGAAGGGCGATGCGGGCGCCGGCTGAGGGCGCTCCGGTTCGTGCACGGGCTCGGGTGCGTCCAGCACCTCGTACACGCGCTCGGCACTCCTGCGCACCCGCTGCCGGTACTGGACGGCGAGCGGCAGCCCCAGAACCGCCTCGAACGCGGCCAGCGGGGTGAGCACCACGACGGCCATGGTCACACCGCCGATCCGCCCGTCGGCGACGGCCTGTGCGCCCACGAGGGCGGCGGCCACGACGGTCAGCCCGGTAACGAGCGCGGTGAGCCCATCACCGAGCGCGGTGGCGGTGGCGGCGCGGGATGCGATGCGGGTGAGATCCCTGTCGGCCCGGCGTGCCCCGGCGGTCCGCGCGGGCAGCGCCCCGGCGACCGTCAGTTCGGCGGTCCCGGTGAGCAGATCGGTCACCCGGGTCGCCAGCACGCCCCGGGCGGGCGCCAGCCTCCGCTCCGCGCGGCGTGCCACGGCACCCGTCATCAGGGGCACACCGGCACCGGCCGCCAGCAACCCGACGGCGAGAACGGCACCGGCCTCGGGCAGCAGCCAGGCGGTGAAACCGACCGAGCCGACCGACACGACGAACGCGGCGCCCGCGGGCAACAGCCAGCGCAGCCAGTAGTCCTGCAGGGCGTCCACGTCGGCCACCAGCCGCGACAGCAGATCGCCGCGCCGGGTGGTGCGCAGCCCGGCCGGCGCCAGCCGCTCCAGACGCCGGTAGACGGCGACCCGGGTGTCGGCCAGCATCCGCAGCACGGCGTCATGGGACACGAGCCGCTCCGCGTACCTGAACACCGCGCGGCCGATGCCGAACGCCCGGGTGGCCGTCACAGCGACCATCAGATACAGCACGGGAGGCTGCTGGGACGCCCGCGAGATCAGCCATCCGGAGGTGGCCATCAGCCCGACGGCGCTCCCGAGCGCGAGACTGCCGAGCAGCAGCGCGAGGGTGAGCCGCCCACGTCGGGGACCGGCCATGGCACGGACTCGGGGGAGTACGCCACCGCGTCGCACCGGGGTGAGGGCGGGCATCTGCTCGTCGTGGGCCTGCGGCTCCTCCGGCGTCCGGGGGCGCGGCAGGGGCGCGGCAGCGGACTGAGCCGGTCCACCCTCGGTGCCGTACTCCTCCACTTCCAGCCGCACGACCCGGTCGGCCAGCGCGAGCAACGCCGGCCGGTGCACGACCAGCAGCACCGTCCGCCCGACGGCCAGCCGCCGCACGGCCTCCACGACCTCCGCCTCGGTCGCCCCGTCCAGGGACGCCGTCGGCTCATCCAGCAGGAGCACCGGCCGGTCGGCGAGGAACGCCCGCGCCAGGGCGAGCCGTTGCCGCTGCCCCGCGGAGAGCCCCGCGCCGTCCTCGCCGAGCACCGTGTCCGCTCCGGCTGGCAGCGCGTCCACGAACTCCAGCGCCCCGGCGTCGGCCAGCGCGAGCCGCACCGCAGCGTCGTCCGCGTCCGGCCGCGCCAGCCGTACGTTGTCCGTGATGGTGCCCGCGTACAGATGGGGCCGCTGCGGCACCCAGGCGATCCGCGAGCGCCACTCCTCCAGATCGGCCGAGCCGAGATCGACTCCCCCGACCCGTACGCGCCCCGCGGTGGGCGGTACGAAACCGAGCAGGGCGTTCAGCAGCGTCGACTTGCCCGCGCCGCTCGGCCCGACCAGGGCGACGGTCTCACCAGGTCGGACCGTCAGCGACACCTTGGACACCGCGTCAGCCGACCGTCCGGGGTAGCGCACGGTCACGCCCTCGAAGGCGATCTCCCCGTGCGGGACGCGCTGCGTACCGGAGGACGGAACCGGCGTCTCCAGCACCGTGAAGATCTCCTCAGCGGCGGCCAGGCCCTCGGCAGCCGCGTGGAACTGTGCGCCCACCTGCCGCAGCGGCAGATAGGCCTCCGGTGCGAGCACGAGGATGACCAGACCGATGTACAGGTCCATGTCGCCGTGGACGAGCCGCATACCGATGGTCACGGCGACAAGCGCCACGGAGATCGTGGCCAGCAACTCCAGCGCGAAGGACGACAGGAAGGCAATCCGCAGCGTCCGCATGGTCGCCTGCCGGTACTCGCCGGTGATCCGCTTGATGGACTCGGCCTGCGCCTTGGCCCGGCCGAATACCTTGAGCGTCGGCAGCCCGGCGACCACGTCGAGGAAGTGCCCGGAGAGTCGGGACAACAGCCGCCACTGACGGTCCATCTGGGAGCGCGTGGCCCAGCCGATCAGGATCATGAAGAGCGGGATCAGCGGCAGCGTGCCGACGATGATCGCCGCCGACACCCAGTCCTCGGTCACGATCCGGGCGAGCACCGCCATCGGCACGACGACCGCGAGACCCAGCTGGGGCAGATAGCGCGAGAAGTAGTCGTCGAGGGCGTCGACGCCTCGGGTAGCCAGGGCGACCAGCGAGCCGGTCCGCTGGCCACTGAGCCACCCAGGGCCGAGGGCCCCCGCCCGCACCAGCAGTCGCCCCCGCAGCTCGGACTTGACCGCCGCGCCGGCCCGGTGTGCGGCGAGTTCGGTAAGCCAGGAAACCAGCGCCCGGCCGACCGCCACGGCCACCAGGAGCAGCAGAGGCGTCCGCAGTTCGGCCACCGGCTGGTGGTGCTGGAAGGCATCGACCACCACCTCGGCGATCAGCATCGCCTGAGCGATGACCAGAACCGACCCGACGGCACCCAGGCCGACGACCGCCACAAGGAAAAGGCGCGTGGCGCGGGCGTAGCGGAGCAGTCGCGGATCGATCGGTTTCACGTGGAACACACCCTCTTCTCATTGAGCATGTTTCACGTGAAACGTGCTCTTTGATCCCGAGTGGGTGTGTTCCGTACGAAACACACCCACCGGTCGGAATCAGTGGGCCGCATCAGCGGCGATGTGATGCGTACCGATGCGCTTACGGAAGACCCAGTACGTCCAGCCCTGGTAGAGCAGGATGATCGGTGTGGCGATCCCGGCACACCACGTCATGATCTTCAGGGTGTAGGGGCTCGAGGACGCGTTGGCCACCGTCAGACTCCAGTCTGCATTGAGCGTGGACGGCATGACGTTCGGGAAGAGCGCCAGGAAGAGCATCGCGACCGCCGCCACGACCGTGACGCCGGAGAACGCGAACGCCCACCCCTCGCGCCCGACCTGGTTCGCCACGAGCGCCGCGACGAGCGCCACGACCGCGACGATCAACGCGACCAGGCTCTTGCCGTCACCGTGGTCGACCTGCGCCCAGATCAGGAAGGCCAGCGCCAGCACAGCGGTCAGCAGTCCGACCACCAGCGCCAGCTTCCGCGCCCGCTCCCGGATGTCCCCGACGGTCTTGAGCGCCGTGAACACCGCTCCGTGGAAGGTGAACAGGGTCAGCGTCACCAGGCCACCCAGGAGAGCGAACGGGTTGAGCAAGTCCCAGACGTTGCCCACGTACTCGAAATGCTTGTCGATCTTCACGCCCCGCACGATGTTGGCGAAAGCCACGCCCCACAGGAACGCCGGGATCAACGAGGTCCAGAAGGTCGCTGTCTCCCAGTTGCGCTGCCAGCTCTCCTCGGGACGCTTCGCCCGGTACTCGAAGGCGACGCCACGCACGATCAGGCAGAGCAGGATGATCAGTAGAGGCAGATAGAAGCCGGAGAAGAGCGTGGCGTACCACTCGGGGAAGGCGGCGAAGGTCGCGCCGCCCGCGGTGATCAGCCATACCTCGTTACCGTCCCAGACGGGGCCGATCGTGTTGATCAGCACGCGCCGCTCGGTACGGTCACGGGCCAGCAGTTTGGTCAGGATGCCGACTCCGAAATCGAAGCCCTCCAGGAAGAAGTAGCCGATCCAGAGAACCGCGATGAGGACGAACCAGACGTCGTGAAGTTCCATGATGTGAGCGCTCCCTCGGCCTAGTACGAGAAGGCCATCGGTTTGTCGGCGTCATGGGAGTCGCCGCCGATCTTGGTGGGCGGGTTGAGATCGGACGCCGTGAGCTCGGGTGGACCGGCCTTGACGTACTTCACGAGCAGCTTGACCTCGATGACGGCGAGGATCGCGTAGAGCAGAGTGAACACGGTCATCGAGGCGATGACCTCGCCCTGGGAGACACCGGGGGAGACGGCGTGACGGGTTTGCAGCACGCCGTAGACGACCCACGGCTGCCGGCCCATCTCGGTGAAGATCCAGCCCCAGGAGTTGGCGATCAGCGGGAAGGCCAGGGTCAGGATCGCGATCCGCCAGTACCACGTGGTGAGCCTGGGACCGAGGGCCTTGTTCTTGAAGAGCACCAGATGCGGCACCTCGTCCTCACCCACCCGCAGATGCTTCGGCAGCATGAACTTCTTTCGGGTGAGCCAGAGCCCGACCAGGCCGATGGCGAAGGAGACCATCCCGAAGCCGATCATCCAGCGGAAGGCCCAGAAGGTGACGGGAATGATGGGTCGGTAGTCGCCGGGGCCGTACTTCTCCTGCTCGGCCTTGTTGGTGTCGTTGATGCCGGGGACGAAGGAGTGGAAGTCGTCGTGGGCGAGGAAGGAGAGCAGCCCGGGGACGGACAGCTCCACGGTGTTGCGGCCCTTGCTGACATCTCCATAAGCGAAGATCGAGAACGGCGCGGAGTGCTGGCCGTCCCAGAGAGCCTCGGCGGCGGCCATCTTCATCGGCTGCTGCTCGAACATGACCTTGCCGAGCCTGTCGCCGCTGATCGAGGTGAGCAGGCCGCCGATGATGACCGTGACCAGACCGAGCCGCAGCGAGGTCTTCATCACGGCGATGTGCTTCTTGCGGAGCAGGTGGAAGGCGGCGATGCCGACCATGAAGGCGCCACCGGTCAGGAAGGCCGCGGACAGGGTGTGGAAGACCTGGACGAGCACGGTGTTCTGGGTCAGCACGTGCCAGAAGTCCGTGAGTTCGGCGCGTCCCTTTGCCTTGTTGATCCGGTAGCCGACGGGGTGCTGCATCCACGAGTTGGCCGCGAGGATGAAGTACGCCGACAGGATCGTGCCGATGGAGACCATCCAGATGCAGGCGAGGTGGAGCTTCTTGGGCAGCTTGTCCCAGCCGAAGATCCACAGCCCGATGAAGGTGGACTCGAAGAAGAAGGCGAGGAGGGCCTCGAACGCGAGCGGGGCACCGAAGATGTCACCGACGAAGCGCGAGTAGTCGGACCAGTTCATGCCGAACTGGAACTCCTGGACGATGCCGGTGACGACGCCCATCGCAATGTTGATCAGGAAGAGCTTTCCCCAGAACTTCGTCGCCCTGAGGTACTTCTCCTTCTCCGTCCGCACCCAGGCGGTCTGCAGGCCGGCCGTCAGAGCGGCGAGCGAGATCGTCAGCGGGACGAACAGAAAGTGGTAGACGGTGGTGATGCCGAACTGCCATCGCGCCAAAGTCTCTGGCGCCAGAGCCATGTCCACGTCGTCTTTCTCCTTACTTCGCCGTGGTCACAAGCGTTGCTTCGCCGTGGTCACAAGCGGCAGTCTGCCCCGTTTGTCACGCACATCACAGGAGCTATCGGGACACGTTTGTGAACGCGTTCACATTCACAAGAAATTATGACGCATGGCGCTTTGGTGATGGATAGGCGGGGGGTCCTTTATGGGGTGCCATCAGGTCCTGACATGACTCCGCCCCCAAAATCCTCAACATTTTGTTGAAGATCTTGGGGGCGGTAACCCTCTACGCGCGAAACCCGCAGACGACCGACGCCTGACGACCGGAGATCCGTCAAAGATCCCTGCGGAAGCTCTCCGCCACCTTCACGAAGACGTCGTTCGCCTCGCACTCTCCGATCGTCACGCGCACCCCTTCACCCGGGAAGGGCCGCACCACCACGCCGGCCTGCTCACAGGCCGCCGCGAAGTCGACCGTGCGCTCCCCCAGCCGCAGCCACACGAAGTTCGCCTGGGTCTCGGGCACCGTCCAGCCCTGGGCACGCAGCGCGTCGACCACGCGCGTGCGCTCGCACACCAGCGAGCCGACCCGGCCGAGCAGTTCGTCCTCCGCGCGCAGCGAGGCGATCGCCGCCTCCTGGGCCAGCTGGCTCACCCCGAACGGCACCGCCGTCTTGCGCAGCGCCGCGGCCACCGGCTCATGGGCTATCGCGAAGCCGACCCGCAGCCCGGCGAGGCCGTACGCCTTGGAGAAGGTGCGCAGCACGCACACGTTCGGCCGCTCACGGTACAGCTCGACGCCGTCCGGGACCTCGACGTCACGGATGAACTCCCGGTACGCCTCGTCGAGTACCACCAGCACATCGCTCGGCACCCGGTCGAGGAAGCGCTCCAGCTCGGCCCGGCGCACCACCGTGCCGGTCGGGTTGTTCGGGTTGCAGACGAAGATCAACCGGGTCCGGTCGGTGATGGCGTCCGCCATCGCGTCCAGGTCGTGCACGTCGCCGGGGGTCAGCGGCACCCGCACCGATGCCGCACCGCTGATCTGCGTGATGATCGGGTACGCCTCGAACGACCGCCAGGCGTAGATCACCTCGTCGCCCGGGCCGCTTGTGGCCTGCAACAGCTGCTGGGCGACACCGACCGAGCCCGTACCGGTGGCGAGGTGCGACTCGGGCACCCCGAAGCGCTCCGACAACTCGCACATCAGCCCCGTGCACGCCATGTCCGGGTAGCGGTTGAAGGACGTGGCCGCCGCCGTCACGCTCTCCATCACGCCCGGGAGCGGGGGGTACGGGTTCTCGTTCGAGGACAGCTTGTAGGCCACCGGGCCGCCGGCCGCAGCAGGCTTGCCGGGCTTATAGGTGGGGATACTCTCCAGCTCGGCACGCAGCTTCGGGCTCGTCTCGCTCACCGCAGTCCTCCTCAAGCACGCCGGCTCATGGCCGCCACCGGCTTCCAATGCTTCTCACCTTATGAGGATTCGGCGCCGCTGCGAATGGGCTGTGGACAACCATGTCCGCGCCGGGCACATCAGCCTGCGCGTCCGGGCCTCCAGCCGCCCGAAGGAAAGGGGGCGCACTGCTGCTTGTCGCACGCGCCGGTGGCTCGCGCCGTGGCGCGCATCCCTCGTGAAGGTGAGTTGAGACCTCTTCGGAATATCGCCGCCTGGGCAGGCTCATGCACGCCGACAAGTCACGTACTGATGAAGCATCGCTCAATCCCCTTGCGTTCCATGGCCTTTGACACTTGTTGACCATGCAGAAACGTCCCTGTCAACGAGCGCATATGCGTCCGCACTACCCCACCGCATGAGCCCTACTATCGGCTCGCCATGACAGCAGCAGGGAAGCACCAGGTGAGCCGGGCGGAGACCTCCCGCCGAGGCAACCGGCCGGGCCGGGCGGGCATCAGAGATGTGGCCGCCGCCGCCGGGGTCTCCATCACGACCGTCTCCGACGCCCTCAACGGCAAGGGCCGGCTGCCGGACGCCACTCGACGCCATGTCCGCGAGGTCGCCGACCGGCTGGGCTACCGCCCCTCGGCCGCGGCCCGCACCCTCCGTACCGGAAAGTCGGGCCTCATCGGCCTGACGGTGACGACGTACGGGGATGAACCTTTCACCTTCACCGAGTTCGCGTACTTCGCGGAGATGGCCAGAGCCGCCACCTCGGCCGCGCTCGCCCGCGGCTACGCCCTGGTCATCCTGCCCGCGACCTCGCGCCACGACGTGTGGTCGAGCGTCGCCCTGGACGGCACGGTCGTCATCGACCCGTCCGATCAGGACCCCGTGGTCAGCGAGCTGGTCCGCCAGGGATTACCGGTGGTCTCCGACGGCCGTCCGGCCGGCTCCCTCCCGGTCACCGCCTGGGTCGACAACGACCACGAGGCCGCGGTCCTGGGCATCCTCGACCATCTGGCGGAGGCGGGTGCCCGCCGGATCGGACTGCTGACGGGCACCACGACCGACACGTACACGCATCTGTCCACGACCGCGTACATGACCTGGTGCGAGCGCGTCGGGCAGGACCCCGTGTACGAGGCCTACCCGGCCCACGACCCGTGCGCGGGCGCCGTCGCCGCCGACCGGCTGCTGGCACGCCCCGACCGCCCCGACGCGGTCTACGGGCTCTTCGATCCGAACGGCACCGACCTCCTGGCCGCCGCCCGCCGCTACGGACTGCGTGTGCCCGACGACCTGCTCCTCGTCTGCTGCAGCGAGTCCGCCGTGTACGCCAACACCGAACCGCCCGTCACGACGCTCTCCCTCAAGCCGCGCCGGATCGGCACCGCGGCGGTCCAGCTCCTCATCGACGCCATCGAGGGCGTCGAGTCGGAGCAGCCCGTCGAGCGGGTGATACCGACGGAGCTGATCGTGCGTACATCGTCCCAGCGGCGCCCGCCCCGTACCACGATCAGCCCGCCCCGATCGCCGGAGAAGGGGTAGACCCTTGGTGATCCGCGGGTGACACACAGGTCACCCGCGGGTCATCGATGGTCCGTCCCGGCGGCGAAAGCCCCTCCTAATCAGGGCGAATGCTACGGTGAACCGGAGTCCTTCCCGATTCACCACCCCTGGGTCATCACAAGGCGCGATCCGCATTCCTATGATGGGCCCACGACACCGCGGGCCGCTGCGACCAGGCAGTCCGATGCGGTGCAGATGCGGCGCGATGGTGGAGGGGTCAATGACTCAGGGGGCCGGTCAGGGACCCGAGGTGGAGCGGACAGCTACGTTGCGCGACTTCCGGGTACCCGCGTACGTCCACGAGACCGGTCCGTACGCACAGAGCACGCCCCCGGGCGAGGTCGCCGGACCCGTGGTCGCATCGGAGTCGTACCCCCACGGGTACTCCGAGGGATACACGCCCACCGAGCGCGATCTGCCGGTGATCAACCGCGGCGACACCGTCCAGGTGACCGTCGACCCGGCGTCCGTGCCCTCCCCGCAGCCCTCCGACGGGCCCGGTCCGCTGTTCGTCGTCGGTGACGTCCATGGCTATCTCGACGAGTTGGAGGCGGCGCTCCAGGAGAAGGGGCTCATCGACGCCTCGGGCCACTGGTCCGCGGGCACGGCGCGGCTGTGGTTCCTGGGGGACTTCACCGACCGCGGCCCCGACGGCATCGGCGTCATCGACCTGGTGATGCGGCTGTCCGCGGAGGCGGCCGCGGCCGGCGGCTACTGCAAGGCGCTCCTGGGCAATCATGAGCTGCTGCTGCTCGGCGCCAAACGGTTCGGCGACACCCCTGTCAACTCCGGCGCGGGCACCGCCACCTTCCAGGCGGCCTGGCTGCTCAACGGAGGCCAGAAGAGCGACATGGACCGGCTCCAGGACCACCACCTCCAGTGGATGGCCCGCCTGGACGCGGTCGAGGAGGTCGACGGGCATCTACTGGTCCACTCGGACACCACTGCCTACCTCGGCTACGGCGACTCCATCGAAGCGGTCAACGACACCATCCGCGAAACGCTCACGCGCAACGACCCGGACGAGGTCTGGGACCTCTTCCGGAAGCTCACCAAGCGCTTCTCCTTCCGCGACGAGGGCGGCGCCGACGCCGTACGGTCCCTGCTGGACGCATACGGCGGCACGCGCATCGTCCACGGCCACAGCCCCATTCCCTACCTCCTGGGCCAGGTCGGCTCGGAGGACGGCGAGGACGACGCGGGTCCGGTGGTCGAGGGCCCGCACCTCTACGCGGACGGGCTGGCGATCGCGATGGACGGCGGCGTGACCATGGCCGGAAAGCTGCTGGTCCAGCAACTTCCGCTGGATAGCTGAGCGTTCAACGGGCAGTCGTCCCCCTACGGAGGACTGCCGAAGAACTGCGACGGGCAAGGGCAATTTCCGGAAACCCCCTGTCACCGTGTGCGGTCACCGCTCTACCATCGGCTTATCCGTAGCAGGCTCCCCTCCGTTTCTGCCCGACGGCTCGTCAGCATGCCGAGCCCCAAGCCCTACGGAGCATCGGGGGATGCACATGAACAGCGTTCCGCAGCACCTGCTGAGCGAGGACCGCCAGGAATACGAGCGGATCCTCGATGAGGCGCTGCGCTCCGCACCACACCGCCCTGAACTGACCACTGCGGAAATACGGCTCAATCCCGAACAACTGCGCACCGTGGCGCTGAACGCCACCGCCCTGATCACCGCGGCGGCGGCTGCGGAGTACCAGCGCTACGTGAAGGTCCGTGAGGAACTGCGCCAGCCGGCCCCGTCCGCCGCGACCGGCCAGCAGAGCACCACCGGTTCCCCGGGACCGGACTTGGAGGGTCCGGGGCTCGCCGCCACCGTGGGAGAGGCTGCGGCGAGCGCCGGACCTGGTGCCGTCCTCGCGGTGCTCGCCCCCGTCCTCGCCGGCGCCGCCGCGGCGATCTTCCTGCTCGTGGGCTACATCCTCAAGATGGTCAACCCCGACCAGGCGTTCGCCAGGACCCTCCTGACCACCGGGTGGGTCTTCGGTGCCGTGACCGCGGCGGCGATGCTGGTCGCCGCGGTCGGCCTCTTGCTGACCGCTCTGCGCAATGGCTCCTCCACCGCGGAAGCCGTTGCCCGGGACGCGTTGACGGCGGAAGTGGCCCGGGCCAGGGAAGCCTGGCACGCGGCCCTGCTGGAGCGCGGCATCCTGCCGTTCCTCCGCGAGGCTCTCGCCGCCCCGGACACGGCCGCGACGAGCCGGAAGGAACCGGAACCGACCTCCAGCCGTATCCCGCACCTCGGCTACAACAGCCCGGGCTTCAGCAGCCCGGAAAGCGGCCCCGCCGGGGGCCCGCGCCCCCGGTTCAGCAGCCCGGACTTCACCAGCCCGGACTTCGGGGGGCCCGAGCACCAGCCGGAGTGACGGGCGCCGCCTGCCCGACACCGGTGCCGTCGCCGGGGAACGGTACCGGTACGTCCGGCACGCGCTCATGCGCAGCGGGCACCCTCCCCGTGCCCCTCGCACGCCCGCCGTACGCTCCCCCACTTCCGCAGGAACCGTCGCAAGGGTGCCGGGGACAGCGGACGAGGTCCCCGCTGCCCGTGCCGCCGCCCGGTCCGAAACAGTTCGGCGGCACAGACCACCACATGGGTCCGGCGTCAGTCCGCGAGCGGCAGGTACACGCGGTTCCCGTTCGCAGCGAACTCCTTGGACTTCTGGAGCATGCCCTCGGCGATCTCCTCCGCCGACGCCCCCTCAGCCACGTCGCCGCCGAACCGCTCTGTGATGCTTTGGCTGATTTTCATCGAACAGAACTTCGGCCCGCACATCGAGCAGAAGTGGGCCGTCTTGGCAGGCTCCGCCGGGAGTGTCTCGTCATGGAAGTCGCGGGCCGTGTCCGGGTCGAGGGCCAGGTTGAACTGGTCTTCCCAGCGGAACTCGAAGCGTGCCTCCGACAGGGCGTCGTCCCACTCCTGTGCGCCCGGGTGCCCCTTGGCGAGGTCGGCCGCATGGGCTGCGATCTTGTAGGTGATGACGCCGGTCTTGACGTCGTCACGGTTGGGCAGGCCCAGGTGTTCCTTCGGTGTGACGTAGCAGAGCATGGCCGTGCCCCACCAGGCGATCATCGCGGCGCCGATGCCGGAGGTGATGTGGTCGTACGCCGGCGCGATGTCTGTCGTCAGCGGCCCGAGCGTATAGAACGGAGCTTCATCGCAGATCTCCTGCTGCAGATCGATGTTCTCCTTGATCTTGTGCATCGGGACGTGCCCCGGGCCCTCGATCATGGTCTGCACATGGAAACGCCTGGCGATCCGGTTGAGTTCCCCGAGCGTCCGCAGCTCCGCGACCTGGGCCTCGTCGTTGGCGTCCGCGACCGAGCCGGGCCGCAGGCCGTCGCCCAGCGAGTAGGTGACGTCATACGCCGCGAGGATTTCACACAGTTCTTCGAAGTTCTCGTACAGGAACGATTCCTTGTGGTGCGCCAGGCACCACGCCGCCATGATCGAGCCGCCCCGCGAGACGATGCCGGTCTTGCGGCGGGCGGTCAGCGGCACATACGGAAGGCGCACACCCGCATGGACCGTCATGTAGTCCACGCCCTGCTCGGCCTGCTCGATGACCGTGTCCTTGTAGATCTCCCAGGTCAGCTCCTCGGCCTTTCCGTCGACCTTCTCGAGGGCCTGATAGAGCGGCACGGTGCCGATCGGCACGGGGGAGTTGCGCAGCACCCACTCGCGCGTGGTGTGGATGTTGCGACCGGTGGACAGATCCATGACCGTGTCCGCGCCCCAACGGGTCGCCCAGGTCATCTTCTCGACCTCCTCCTCGATGGAGGAGGTCACCGCGGAGTTGCCGATGTTGGCGTTGACCTTCACCAGGAACCGCTTGCCGATGATCATCGGCTCGGTCTCCGGGTGGTTCACATTGGCGGGGAGCACCGCCCGGCCCGCCGCGATCTCCTCACGCACAACCTCGGGGGAAACGTTCTCTCGGATCGCCACGAACTCCATCTCGGGCGTGATCTCTCCGCGGCGGGCGTACGCGAGCTGCGTGGCCGCCCTGCCGGCGCGGCCACGCCGCGGCCGACGTGGCCGGCCCGGGAACACCGCGTCGAGATTGCGCAGCCCTCCACGCGGCGAGGTGTGCTTGATCCCGTCGTCCTCGGGACGGACGGGACGGCCTGCGTACTCCTCCGTGTCGCCGCGAGCAGCGATCCAGTGTTCCCGCAGTGGCTCCAGCCCCCTACGGACATCGGTCTCGACCAGCGGGTCGGTATACGGGCCAGAGGTGTCGTACAGGGTGACGGACTGCCCGTTGGTGAGGTGCACCTGACGGACCGGCACCCGCAGGTCGGAGCGCGAACCCCCGACGTACGCCTTGTGCCAGCCGATGGACTTTCCGGCCTCCTGGGACTGTTCGTCCTGGGCGGAGGCAAGCGTGCGTGCGTCCTTGATGGTCATGAGACCTACTCCCTACGCCGGCATTACCCGGTAACAGGTTCAGCGGTCGACGCAGCGGTTTCCGCCCGCTGATGTTCCACGTGAAACATCGCGTTTGCGAAGGTCAGCGCCCTCTCAGCCCGGTGCTCCGAGCTCCCGCGTGTGCAAAGGTGTTCTCACGCTAGCGTCTTATCGCGCGAGCTGAACAGCCCGGGTTCACGCCTTCTTGCAATGATCAGGCGGTGACCGCGACGCAGCATCCGCCCCCGTTCCCGCCCTCCACGCCACCTCACGGCCATGGCACGGACCACTCACGGAGTCACCGCTCCGGACAAGTGCACGGCCCCGGAGGCGGCCGTACTCGTGGACCCGACAGTGGGCATGGCCACTTCCACAGTCACAGCCATGGCCCTGCGGCCCCTGTGTCCCAGCACCTGCGCAGAGTCATCGCCGCGGTCCTCATCCCGTTCACCGCGGCGGTAGTGGTCGGTCTCGTGGTGCTGTGGCCCGGTGGCGCCCCATCACACACACGCACCGGCGTCGGCTTCGACCGACAGACCCAGCAGGCCACGGTCACCACGGTCGTGACGGCGAACTGCGCGCCCCTGAGCCCCTCGGGCGATACCCCGACCGGTGGCACCTCCACCGCCGAGAGCTCCTCGGCACAGCACGGCACCTGCAAGAAGGCGACGATCCGCGTCGACACCGGCAAGGACAAGGGCCGTACGTTCACAGAGATCGTCCAGCCGGACCAGTCACGGCAGTTGCACCAAGACGAGAAGGTCGTGGTCGCGTACGAACCCACTGCGCCCAGGGAGCTGCAGTATTCGGTGACCGATGTGAACCGCACGTTCCCCATGGCACTACTCGCCGGCATCTTCGCCGTCGCCGTGGTGGTCGTGGGCCGGATACGCGGCATCATGGCACTCGTCGCTCTGGCGGTCAGCTTCCTGGTATTGAGCCTCTTCATCCTGCCCGCGATCCTGCAGGGCTCGAATCCACTGCTCGTGGCGGTGATCGGATCGAGCGCCATCATGCTGATCGCCCTCTACATGTGCCACGGCCTCTCAGCCCGAACCTCCGTGGCGGTGCTCGGCACGCTCATCTCACTGTCACTGATCGGTGTGCTGGGCTCTCTGTTCATCGGCTGGGCCGCGCTGACCGGCAACACGGACGACAGCACCGGTCTGATCCACGGGCTGTACCCCCACATCGACATGAGCGGCCTACTGCTCGCCGGCGTCATCATCGGTTCGCTCGGTGTCCTCGATGACGTGACGGTGACACAGACCTCGGCCGTCTGGGAGCTGCACGAGGCGAATCCGTCGCTGGGATGGCGCGACCTGTACCGTGCGGGCATCCGCATCGGCCGCGATCACATCGCCTCGGTCGTCAACACACTCGTCCTGGCCTACGCGGGCGCCGCCCTGCCCCTGCTGCTGCTCTTCTCGATCGCCCAGAGCAGTGTCGCCACGGTCGCCACAAGCGAGCTGGTCGCCGAGGAGATCGTACGTACGCTCGTCGGCTCGATCGGCCTCGTCGCCTCGGTGCCGGTGACCACGGCCCTCGCCGCCCTCGTGGTCTCGGCCGACCGCCCCGCCGCGACCGCCGCGGTCGCGGCATCGGCTCGCGGTGGGAGGGGCCGCCGCCGCAAGCGCTGAGGCATGCCATGCAAGGGCCATAGGAGCGGTACGGCGTCCGCCATCCCGTACACGTGCGGGAACCGCTGCAGCAGCCACCGTCCCGCGTACGTATGGCGAACCGTTACGACACCCATCGCGCCCCGTATGGCGAACCGTTACAGCGCCGTGCATCGTCTCAGCCCGCGCTCTGTTCCTCCGCCAGGATCCGGTCCAGCACCTCGTCCAGATGCGCGTCGAAGCCGGAGAGGGAGCCTTCCTGCCCCAGCGGCACCAGCTTGTCCGTGCGGTCGAGGAACGCCACGAGCGGCACCGCGCCCGACCGGAACAGGGCCTGGTCGGTGCCAACCTGGAGCCGGATCAGCACATCGCCGAAGGTGTCCGGTTCGGAGGGGGCGATATGCACGTCTCCGTCGCCGCATGGCCGACCCACTCCGTCGACCAGTAGCTCACGCCCGAACGCCCAGGTCACGGGTGCGTCCCCAGGAAGATGAAAGGTGAGCCGCACGGCATAGGGATCACAGGTCTCGTAGCGCAGTTCCACCGGAATGCGGAACGAGAGCTCCTCCGAGACGAGAAAGCTCATCATGACCTCTGCCTGTACCGACTCGCGCATCGCCTACCCCGTCAATTGCCGTCGACTGGCCAGGAATCATCCCCCTGACACCTGCCGAAAGTTTGCTGAACGTGCGCATGAGATCACAAGGAGTGAGTTTTCAGATGCTGATAGAGAGGGCAGGCGTTCCTGGTGGACTTCCGCTCTCCGCCTGCGACTGACGCGCGAAGGGCGGCAACCGGTCGGCCTCCGCTGAGAGGGCGGGGAGAAGGCCGTCGTGATGGCCATCGCCCCAGCAGCGAGGCAATTCGCGGCGCAGACCGTCCCCAGCGCGCATTCCTGAGGCTCGGTGACAGGTTCCGTCCGCCCCCGTGCTTCAGCCCTCGCAGGAGCGTGCGGGCGTCATGCACCGGGTAGGCAGCGATCGCCCGAACGGGGTAACGGCCGAGACGGTCCCGGCGGACCTCCCCGTCGAGCCGGGACAACAGGCACCGGCCGATCGCCTGGGCATACCCGGTCTCGCGGACGTCGACCCACTCCTCGACCGCCGGGCTACCCGGCGAGTGGGCGACGTCAACGACCGCGATCTGACCCTCACGGTGGATCGCGTAGTACACGGGGACACCGATCGCATCACGCCATGGTGCGCACGCGTCATCCATCATGCTGCGACGTCTTCTGCCGAGCTGCGTCGCTGCTCAGCCGCTCGGCCGCCTCGCCGAGGAAGAACAGGCCCTTGTCCCGGCGCAGATAACCCTCGTGGGTCAGGGTGCGCAGCAGGTGGTACGCGGTGGGAAGCGCCAGGCCGACCTCACGGGCCAGTTGTTTGGCCGGAGCCCCGTACGCATGGTCGGCGACGGCCTCCAGCAACCGCATGGCCCGCTGCACGGATCCGATGAGCGTGGCGGAGTGCGGCTGCACGGGCTGTAGGCAGGCCTCCGCCGGTGACGTGCGCGGCTGTGCGAGCGGGGCGGGTGAGACTCGGGGTGCGGTGCGGGCCGTGGCCAAGGATCACTCCCGGAACGCGAGGAGGGCCGCCCGTGCGGGGACACGGGCGGTGGGTGCGCCACGCGCGATGCTGGCCGCGCGCCGAACTCCGGACTCTAACGGTCCGCCGCCGTCCGCCGACGGCCCCACCGGGAAAACTTCCCTCGCCCGAGCGAACTCCGGCTTCCCGTTACCGGCCGCCCGCCATCGCTCGCCCACGAGGCGCCGTCCCGTGCCGGTGCGGCGACGGCTCGGCGCGCTCCGGGCTGCTCACCAGTCGCCGCGTGACGTGGAACTCGACAGGAACTTCCGTACGACGTAGATCAGTCCGCCGACCAGCGCGACGAAGAGCAGTGCCTTGAAGAGGAGGCTGACGACGAAGCCGATAATGCTCGCTATGACGCCACCGAACACGACGAGGGCGATGACCGGCACCGCGACCCACTTCACCCACCACGGCAAACCCGCGAAGATCTCTCGCATCGCTTAGTCCTTGTCTCTCCGCCCGTCGCCCCGCGTCCCGTTCGGGGGCTCTGCTCCGGGCCCGATGTCCTGCCTTCGATGCTAGGGCCGCCGAGGGGCGGAACGGATCCCCCACACCCCTTGTCCTCCCCTGATCGTCCCCCTAGGGAACCCCGAGACGGGCCTCAGTTCTCGGGCGGAGAGAACACCACCAGAACCCTCAAGTCCTCAGTGATGTGGTGGAACTTGTGGGTGACCCCGGCGGGCACGTAGACGACGCTGCCGCGCGCCACCTGGGTGGTCTCCATACCGACGGTGATCGCGGCGCGACCGCTGACGACGAAGTACACCTCGTCCTGCTGGTGGGGCTTCTGGGGGTCCAGGGCACCCGCGTCGAGTGCATATAGACCCACCGACATGTTCCGCTCCCGCAGAAACTGCAGGTAGGCACCGTCATTGGCGGCTCGCTCCGCCTCCAGTTCGTCCAGTCGGAATGCCTTCATCGCCCTTGTTCCGCCCTTGCTCGCTACTGCCCGGTGATCCCGTCTGCCACGATCAGACACATGAAGAATTTCGTAGTCAAGACGATCGCCAACGCGGGGGCTCTGGCCGTCGCCGTCGGGCTGCTCGACAAGATCACTCTGACGGGTTCCAGCACCGGCAAGAAGGTCGGCACCCTGATCGTCGTCGCGTTGCTCTTCGGCTTGGTGAACTTTCTGGTCAAGCCGATCGTGAAGGTTCTGACCTTCCCGCTGTTCATCCTGACACTCGGCCTGATAACCCTGGTCGTCAACGCCCTGATGCTGCTGCTCACTTCATGGGCGGCGAGCAAGCTGGACCTGAGCTTCCATGTCGAAGGCTTCTGGACCGCCATGGTGGGCGGCCTGATCGTCTCGATCGTCTCCTGGGCCCTGAACGTCGTCCTGCCGGACGACAAGGATTGATCGAGTGAGCCGTATGTCCTATCGGATCTGCTTCGTCTGCACCGGCAACATCTGCCGCTCCCCGATGGCCGAGTCGGTCTTCCGCGCGCGCGTCGAGGAGGCCGGTCTCGACGACCTGGTCGAGGTCGACAGCGCCGGCACGGGCGGCTGGCACGAGGGGGACGGCGCCGATCCGCGTACCGTAGCCGTCCTCGAGGAGAACGGCTACGACAGCAATCACATCGCACGACAGTTTGCGTCCTCCTGGTTCTCCCGTCTCGACCTCGTGATCGCCCTCGACTCCGGCCATCTCAAGGCCCTGCGCCGCCTGGCACCCTGCCCGAAGGACGCGGCGAAGGTCCGGCTCCTGCGCTCGTACGACCTCACCGCCACCGACGACGACCTCGACGTTCCCGACCCGTATTACGGAGGGATGGACGGTTTCGAGGAATGTCTTGAGATGGTGGAGGCGGCGAGCATCGGCCTGATAGCCGCGGTGCAGGACCACGTGGAAGGACGGGCAGCATGACGGCAGCGGATTTCGACGCCTCCGGCGCGGGGCCCGGTGACGGCACGCGCGCGGTGAGGGCGGGGCTGCCCGAGCCGGCCAAGTACGAGCCGACACTGCCGGGTCCCGTCTTCGCCGCGCACTACCACCTGCCCGGCGAGCCGACGGGTCCGTACACCTACGGCCGTGATGAGAACCCCACCTGGACCCATCTGGAGCGCGCCATCGGTGAGCTCGAGGCACCCGGCCAGGACGGGGTCGAAACGCTCGCCTTCGCCTCCGGCATGGCCGCGATCTCGGCGGTCCTCTTCTCCCAGCTGCGCGCCGGCGACACCGTTGTGCTGCCCGACGACGGCTACCAGGTACTGCCTCTGGTCCGCGAGCAACTGACCGCGTACGGCATCGAGGTGCGCACCGCGCCGACCGGCGCCGACGCTCAGCTCGGCGTCCTCGAGGGTGCGAAGCTGCTGTGGATCGAGACCCCCTCGAACCCCGGACTGGACGTCTGCGACGTGCGGCGGCTCGCTGCCGCGGCGCACGCGCAGGGCACCCTGGTCACCGTCGACAACACCCTGGCCACGCCGTTCGGCCAGCGGCCGCTGGAGCTGGGCGCCGACTTCTCCGTGGCCAGCGGCACCAAGATGCTCACCGGGCACGGGGACCTTCTGCTCGGCTACGTGGTGTCCCGGAACGCCAGGCCGATGGCCTCCGTACGGCGCTGGCGCAAAATCGTCGGGGCGATCCCGGGGCCCATGGAGGCCTGGCTCGCGCACCGCTCGCTGGCCACGCTCCAACTGCGTGCCGACCGGCAGACCGCCAACGCGCTCGCTGTCGCGAAGGCGCTGCGCGGTCGGCCCGAGGTGAGCGGGCTGCGGTATCCGGGGCTGCCCGACGATCCCTCCCACAAGATCGCTGCGCAGCAGATGCGCCGCTTCGGGTGCGTGGTGTCGTTCGCGTTGCCCACACGCGCACATGCCGACCGTTTCCTGAACGCGCTACGCATCGTCGACGATGCGACGAGTTTCGGAGGGGTGCGGTCCACCGCCGAGCGGCGTGGGCGCTGGGGCGGTGACGCGGTGCCGGAAGGCTTCATCCGCCTCTCGGCGGGCGCCGAGGACCCCGAGGACCTGGTGGCCGATGTGCTGCGCGCGCTCGACGAGTCGGCGGAATGACAGGCCCTGAGCCATGGCCACCGCTTGGGGCCTGCACCTCCGGCGCAACGGTCCTCTGGCCCTGAGATCATTGCTTCGGACAGCGGGCGGTCCGAGCCTCCCCCCTCGTGGCTCGGACCGCCCCGGTTCCGCGCGCGAAGAACCGTGCACCCAAGGCTAGTTGACTCTGTGTCAGTGTCCAATCACAGTAGCGACAGAGACCTATCGACTTATTTATAGTTGAGCACGGCCGGGGGTGCGGGGAGGGGAGGAAGCGCCATGGACGTGGCCCTGTTGCGCACCTTCGTGACCGTGCACCGGGCCGGTTCCTTCACGCGTGCCGCGGCGCTGCTCGGCCTCTCGCAGCCGGCCGTCACCTCCCAGATCCGTACCTTGGAACGGCAGCTGGGCCGCCCTCTCTTCCTGCGCCGGGCCCGCGGGGTGACCCCCACGACCATCGGCGACGAACTCGCGCACAAGGCAGCGCCCCATCTCGACGCCCTTGTGGAAATCGCCGAGACGGAACTCGATGAGCACGCTTCGCTGCGCACCCTCCATCTCGCAGGCCCGCCCGAGTTCACCGCCGAGCGCGCCCTGCCCGCCCTTGCGGAGCTGACCGACGATGACGGCCAGGGGCTCGCCCTGCGCGCCTCTTTCGGGAACGCCGACGAAACGCTGGAAGGGCTCGCCGCCGGGCACCATGACCTGGCCATCACCACGGCTCGGCCGCATGGCGCCCTGCTCACCGCGACCCCGCTCTGCGACGAGGAGCACGTCCTGGTCGCCGCTCCGCGCTGGGCTTCCCGCATCGGTCCCGGCGGGCTGCGCCGTAAGGGCGCACACGCGCTGGAGAGCTTCCCGTTGGTCGAGGTGCACGAGTCACTGCCGTTCGTCGCCCGCTACTGGGCGTCCGTCTTCGACTCCCGCCCGACCGCCGTCGGCACCGTCGTCGTCCCCGATCTGCGTGCGGTCCTCGCCTGCGCCGCCACTGGTGCGGGGCTGGCCGTGCTGCCGCGTTATCTCTGCGCCCTCGCGCTGGAGCGTGGCGAAGTGGTGGCCCTCCATGAACCGGCGATACCTCCGTTGAGGACGTACTTCCTCGTGGTCCGCACCGGCACGATGGCCATGCCGCACATCGCACGGGCGCACGAGTGGCTGCTGCGGACGGCGGCGGACTGGGGCTGATCGCCGGCTGAGGGCCGCGGCGCTGCGGACCGGCTTCCGGCCGATGTCCACGGCGAGGGAAGGTGCACCATGAGGCGAAACCCGGAATTCACTCCGGGTTCGATGCCGTGTGGGGTGTGCCATGTTTCACGTGGAACAAGCTGGGCCACATTTCACCCATGACCGTTCGCCCCGTGGTCAAGCGCACCGCCCGCGCCATCCTGCTCGACGGTGACGACCTGATTCTGATCAAGCGGACCAAGCCCGGCGTCGATCCCTACTGGCTCACACCGGGGGGAGGGGTCGAGCCGTCGGACACGACCGTTGTCGACGCGCTCCACCGCGAAGTGCACGAGGAACTCGGCGCCAAGATCACTGATGTGGTGCCCTGCTTCGTGGACACCGTCGAGCACATCGGCGCGGACCGCGGCGCGACCGGCGTGAAGGTCCAGCACTTCTTCGTCTGCCGCCTCGAGTCCATGGACGAACGCCTGCGGCACGGCCCGGAGGTGGAAGAGCCCACCGGCGAGTACGAGATCGTGCGAGTGCCCTTCACCCGGGTCGGCATCGCATCCGTCCATCTCGTTCCCCTGTCACTGCGGCACTACCTCGACGGGAACATCGAAGGCGTGCGGGCCATGCACGCGCCCGACCTGGGCTGACCCCGGACGAGGGCCTTCCCTATGAGCCCCGGGCCCCGACCCCCGGCAGCAACCAGTCCCTCCACCACGGTGGCTGCGCCGCTCACCAACCGAGAGATCGTCGTGTACGCGCGCACCCGGGCAGCCTCAGTCTCCTTGCCCCAGAGCGCGGAGGCATACGTACTCAACGCGCCGATGAGGCGCTCACGACCAGTTCATAGGCCTCCCACAGATCCCGCCCGACGTAGGAGTGAGTCACGCGGTCCGCCAGGTACTGGTCCGCATCGACCGCGACGGATACCGGAACTGCGTTGAACAGGTCCTTGTCCGACAGCGAGTCGCCGTAGGCGACGCAGTCGGCGCGCCCGACGCCGAACTTCGTGCACAGTCCGTCTGCAATCCGCACCTTGGCGGCGGCACTGAGGATCCCCGCCGGATCCACCGGTTCTGTGAAGGGCAGTGCGGGAAAGCGCGATCCGTACGCCGCATGCGCGCCCCACTGCGTCAGCCGCTCCACGAAGAAGGAGGGGGAGAGCGAGATAACGGCACAGTAGTCACCGTTCTCGCGGATCGCTGTCCACACATCCTCGATCCGGGACAGCCAGGGGGCCGCCGTGAAGGCCGCCTCCACATGCGCGTCCGTGAGCTGCGCCCACAGGGCGCGCACCTGTCTCGCATACTCCGGGGGGCCGATGCGGCCGGCCGCGATCGCCCGGTCCAGCGCCACGGCCTCGGCCTCCAGACCGAGTTGCCGTGAGATCTCCACCGGCGCGGACGTCCCGTGCAGCAACGTTCCGTCCAGATCGAAGAGATGAAGCCTCGTCATGTGCGAGGAGGCTAGTGCCCCAACAGGGGGGCACTCCTCCAGGCTCGGGATGTAGGACATGCCCAGGCCCCTGATCGGACACGCTCAAGCTGCTCGCTGTTTCACGTGGAACATCTGTCCCCCTGCTCTGCGGCAACACATGACATGGCCAAAAGGCGGTACGTCGGTCCGCAAACGAGTGGACGCCAGTGCCTCCGGTCGGACAGCCTGACCTGCGTGTCGACACCTTCCCTCGCTGCTCTGCCCATCCGCCGTCTGACGCCCCGCGATCTCAGCGCCTGCGCCGACCTGTCCGAGGACCGGGGCTGGCCCCGCGAGCAGCACAAGTGGGGGCTGCTCCTTGCCGCGGGGAAGGGCTACGGTATCGACGACCCCGAAGGCGGCCTTGTCACCGCCTGTGTCGTGACCGAGTACGGGTCCCGGTACCGTCCGGAACTGGGGGGCATCGGCATGGTGCTCGTCGCCGAACGGCATGCCCGTCAGGGCGTCGGCCGCAGGCTGATGCGGCATGTGGTGGCGGAGATGGCCGCCACCCCCCTCACGCTGTACGCGACGCCGTACGGCCGTCCCCTGTACGAGGAACTCGGCTTCAAGGTCATTGGCAGTTCCGAGATGGTGCGTGGGCACTTCACGGCGGGTGGACCGCATCCCGCCGTCGCCACCCGCACGGCCACCGCCGAGGACCTTGCCACCCTCGTCCGGCTCGACGCGGAGGTCTTCGGCGTCGATCGCACGCATATGATCACGCGACTGCCCGCCTTCGCCGACGAGTTGCGTGTCGCCGAAGAGGACGGGCGCATCATTGGGTACGCGGCCGCCTGGCCCAACATGGACACCCATGTCGTGGGCCCGCTCATCGCTCGCGACACGGAGACGGCGAAGGCACTCGTCGCGTCCCTGGCCGCCCATACCAACCGCCCATTGCGCACCGACGTCGATACACGGCACGAGGATCTGCTGACATGGCTGAAGGACCACGGGCTCCTCTCCGTCGGCTTCAACGCGGTAATGACGTATGGCATCCCGGACCTGCCCGGTGACTGGACGCGGCGCTTCGCTCCGCTGACGGTGGCGGCGGGCTGACCCCCACCGCCACGACGGCCGCGTCGTCCCCGCAATGCCGGAGACACGCGGCCGGCTCAGCCGGCAAGTGGCAACATCCCGCAGTGGTGGGACTCGACGACCGCGAAGAAGCCCGAGCCGGAGTTATTGGTCCGTGTGGTCGAGCCCGGAACGGGCCTGCCTCGCGTCCTGTCCGGGAGGGCCGTACAACCCGGACGCTGCCCGTGCACAGGTAGCACATGCCCGCGTAGGGTGCGGACATGGGAGATCTTGAGATACGCCCCGCCGTCGCGGATGACGTCCCGGCGATCGTCGCCATGCTCGCCGACGACCCTCTCGGCGCCCAGCGCGAGTCCCCGGACGACCTGACGCCGTACCTGAGGGCGCTGGAGAGGCTGAGCGGCGATCCGAACCAGCATCTCGTGGTCGCCGTACGCGAGGGACGTATCGTCGGCACCCTCCAGCTCACGGTCATCCCAGGACTGTCCCGCAAGGGTGCGACCCGCTCGATCATCGAGGGCGTACGCATCCACGCGGACGAGCGCGGTGGCGGCCTCGGAACGCGGCTCATCGAGTGGGCGATCGACGAATCCCGGCGCCAGGACTGTCAATTGGTCCAGCTGACCTCCGACGCCACACGCACCGACGCCCACCGCTTCTATGAGCGCCTGGGCTTCGAGGCGTCGCACGTGGGTTTCAAGCGGTCACTCTGAGACCATTCACGAACAAAAGGGCATGTTTCACGTGAAACATGCCCCTTCCGGCAGCGACAGGGGCTATCGGATTCCGCTCCACCCTTCCGGGTCCACGCCACCGGGCACAGGAGCCCCTTCGTCGTACGGCTGACGTGTGAACACGAACGACCCCAGGTCCAGATGACTTACGGAGCCGTCGGGCCGCCGTACGGCCTTCAGAAGCTCCCCCGCGTAGTAGCCGTCGAGCCCCGTCCAGGTGCCATCTCCGTTGGGTCGCAGGCGGGAGCGACGGCCCACACCGGACAGTGGCTCCAAAGAAACCCCCCCGTCTGCCGTCAGCCGCAGTGCGACGCCCTGCGTCCCCCAGTACCACTGCCCCGCCAGCTCCAGCACCGCCTGATCCACATCAGGCAGCGGCCGCCACGGTTGGGGGATCCGGGGTTCCGCCTCGGCCACGATGCCGACGAGATCGGCGGCGACGGCGGAGAGCACGGGCCCGGAGGTGCAATTGGCCAATACGACGGCCGCCACATCGTCCTCGACGCTGAAGCTGAGGCTCGCGAGAAAGCCGGGCAGGGAGCCGGTGTGCCCGACCAGGAGGCGACCGTCCCGGTACCGTGTCTCCAGACCGAGGCAGTAGGCGTAACCGGCCGCCACATCCGCGGCCTCGGGCGGCGCGGCGGGCGTGCGCATCTCCTGGACGGACTCCGCGCTCAGGACCCGGTCGCCACCCCGCGAGAGGAAGATGGCGAAGCGGGCCAGGTCAGCCGTGGTCGACCACAGCTGACCGGCGGGTGCCATCCTCCCCAGATCCTCGGCAGGCTCCGGCAGCATCACATCCGCCCACGGATGCACGGCCCAGCCGCCGACATGCGGAGCCTGCGGTCGGACACTCGTGCGATGCAACCCCAGGGGTTCAAGCACCTCACGCAACAGAACGTCCTCCCAGGGAGCCCCGCGGACCTCCTCGACCAGCGCGCCCAGGAGCGTATAGCCGGGGTTGGAGTAGTGGAACCTGCGACCAACCGGGTGCCGCAGGGGCTGCTCGCCCAGCACGTCCGAGAGTTCGGGGCGCAAGGTGCCGGGCGTGCGCTCCCACCACGGCGCGGGCGACTCGGCTGCCAATCCGCCCGTATGCGCGAGGAGTTCGGCGATGGTGGCCTCCCCCGCCCCGGTGCCGGGCAGATGCTTCTCCAGGGGGTCACCGAGGTCCAGGAGGCCCTCGTCGCGCAGCCTCAGCACGAGGACCGCAGTGAAGGTCTTGGTGATCGAGCCGATCCGGTACTGCACGTTCTCGTCCGGCGCATGTCCGTCCACGCAGGTACGGGAACCGTGCCACACCGTCTGCCCGTCCCGGACGACCGCCGCCACCAGCGACGGCGCCCGTCCCTCGGTCTGTGCTACGGCGATGCGATGCAGCAGGGCCCGGCGCGTGGCCGGAAGCAGCTCTTCCTGAGATGTCGTCATGGGCCCAGTCCACCCGACCACGCATCTCACGTCGAGCCTATTCTCTGGGCGCCACTGCCCCGGGAACACCGGTCAGGTCTGCGCCATGTCCACGAAGCGTGAGTAGTGGCCCTGGAAGGCGACTGTGATCGTCGCCGTCGGGCCGTTTCGGTGCTTTCCGACGATGATGTCCGCCTCGCCCGCGCGCGGCGACTCCTTCTCGTACGCGTCCTCACGGTGCAGCAGGATCACCATGTCCGCGTCCTGCTCGATCGAACCCGACTCACGCAGATCGGACACCATGGGCTTCTTGTCCGTGCGCTGCTCTGGGCCTCGGTTGAGCTGCGAGAGCGCGATCACCGGCAGCTCCAGCTCCTTGGCCAGCAGCTTCAGGTTCCGGGACATCTCGGAGACTTCTTGCTGCCGGCTCTCGGACCGCTTGGAGCCGGATTGCATGAGCTGCAGATAGTCGATGACGACCAGCTTCAGGTCGTTGCGCTGTTTGAGGCGGCGGCACTTGGCACGAATCTCCATCATCGACAGGTTCGGCGAGTCGTCGATGTAGAGCGGAGCGGCCGACACATCCGGCATGCGGCGTGCGAGCCGGGTCCAGTCCTCGTCCGTCATCGTGCCGGACCGCATGTGGTGCAGGGCCACCCGCGCCTCGGCGGACAACAGGCGCATCGCGATCTCATTGCGGCCCATTTCGAGCGAGAAGATCACACTCGGCAGGTTGTGCTTGATGGAGGCCGCCCGTGCGAAGTCCAGGGCCAGTGTCGACTTACCCATGGCGGGGCGGGCCGCAATAATGATCATCTGACCGGGATGCAGGCCGTTGGTGAGCTGGTCGAGATCGGTGAAGCCGGTCGGCACACCGGTCATCTCCCCCGATCGCGAGCCGATCGCCTCGATCTCGTCGAGCGCCCCCTCCATGATCTCGCTGAGCGGCAGATAGTCCTCGGCCGTGCGCTGTTCGGTGACCGCGAAGATCTCGGACTGGGCGCTGTTGACGATCTCGTCGATATCGCCGTCGGCCGCATACCCCATCTGGGTGATGCGTGTCCCCGCCTCGACCAGGCGGCGCAGCACCGCGCGCTCGTGCACGATCTGCGCGTAGTACTCCGCGTTCGCCGCGGTCGGGACCGTCTGCACCAGCGTGTGCAGATACGAGGCTCCGCCGACCTTCGTGATCTCGCCGCGCTTGGTCAGCTCGGCGGCAACCGTGATGGGGTCGGCCGGCTCGCCCTTCGCGTACAGGTCGAGGATCGCCTGGTAGATCGTCTCGTGCGCGGGCCGGTAGAAGTCGTGGCCCTTGAGGATCTCCACGACGTCGGCAATCGCGTCCTTGGAAAGGAGCATGCCACCGAGAACGGACTGCTCCGCGTCGAGGTCCTGCGGCGGGACACGCTCGAAGGAGGAGCCCGCCCCGTCCCATGCCTCGCTGTCCCGGCCGCGGTCGTGCTGCTCGTCGCGACTTTGGCCGCCCTCGTGGCGTCGGCGGGAGGCGGGTACACGACCGCTGGGACCGCTATCGGCCCACGGGTCGTCCAAGGGCTCGGAAATGCTCACCGGGCCACCTCCTCCCGTCCGCCTGAGCGGACTTCGTCGTGCACCTCGTTTTTAGGGCACGACACTGACAAAGTGCGAGTCCCAGCTCCGGTTCAGACGCATGGTGTTGCACGTTCTCCAAGGGCGCGCGCGGAGCGGGCGCCGGACCACGTTAGGCCTGTCGGCACCGTCAGCCAATCTGGTTATCCACAGGGCATGTGGACGACGGCCCCTACACTGTGGACAACTCCGCAAAACCTGTGCACGACACGGTGGACAGCCCTGTGAACAAGCCCTCAGACACCTCACTGAATCGACTCTGACCTGCTCTTTTCCCATCCACTGGCTGTGCAGAAGAAAAACTTCCCCAGCAGGATCAAGATCGTCACGATTGGTGCGCAGCGCCGCACAGAAGTAAGGGGCTCAGTGGTGTTGCATCTCTTACTTGTGGACGGTTAGATTGGCGGTCATGACACAGGCTCCCGCGACACCCCGCGCCTTCCGACGCCGGCACGACCGGGAGATCGTCGCACTGGCCGTTCCGGCCTTCGGCGCACTCGTCGCAGAGCCCCTCTTCCTGATGGCCGACAGCGCAATCGTCGGCCACCTCGGCACCGCGCAACTGGCCGGGCTCGCGGTCGCCTCGGCACTCTTGACCACCGCCGTGAGCGTCTTCGTCTTCCTCGCGTACGCCACCACGGCCGCGGTCGCCCGCCGGGTCGGCGCGGACGATCTGCGGGCCGCCCTCCGCCAGGGGATGGACGGCATCTGGCTGGCGCTTCTGCTCGGAGCGGCCGTTATCGCCGTCGTCCTACCCACGGCGCCCGGAATCGTGGACCTCTTCGGCGCCTCACAGACCGCCGCCCCATACGCGACGACGTATCTGCGGATCTCGGCACTCGGCATCCCCGCAATGCTCGTCGTGCTCGCCGCGACTGGTGTCCTACGCGGCCTGCAGGACACGAGGACACCGCTGTACGTAGCCGTCGCGGGCTTCGTCGTGAACGCAGCCCTCAATGCGGGCCTTGTCTACGGCGTCGGCCTGGGCATCGCCGGTTCCGCCTGGGGCACCGTCATCGCCCAGTGCGGCATGGCCGCCGTGTACCTGTACGTCGTCGTCCGCGGTGCCCGCCGCCACGGCGCCTCACTTCGCCCGGACCTAGCTGGGATACGTGCCTGCGCACAGGCGGGAACTCCCCTGTTGGTCCGCACGCTCTCGCTGCGGGCGATCCTGATGATCGCCACCGCTGTCGCCGCCAGGCTCGGGGACGCGGACATCGCAGCCCATCAGGTCGCCCTGTCGCTGTGGAACCTGCTCGCCTTCGCCCTGGACGCGATCGCTATCGCCGGTCAGGCCATCATCGGGCGCTATCTCGGCGCGGACGACCCTCAGGGTGCCCGCGCAGCGTGTCACCGCATGGTCCAGTGGGGCTTCATCGCCGGGGTCGTGCTCGGACTTCTGGTTCTCATGGCCCGCCCGCTGTTCCTGCCCCTGTTCACCAGCGACGCGACCGTCCACCGTGCGGCCCTGCCCGCCCTGATGCTCGTGGCCCTCGGGCAGCCCATCTGCGGCATCGTCTTCGTCCTGGACGGTGTCTTGATGGGGGCCGGGGATGGGCCGTATCTGGCCTGGGCGATGTTGCTGACGCTGGCGGTCTTCGCTCCCGTAGCTTTGCTCGTTCCGGTCCTCGGTGGTGGACTGACCGCCGTGTGGGCAGCGATGACGCTGATGATGACCGTACGGATGCTCACGCTGTGGCTGCGCACCCGCTCGGGCCGCTGGCTCGTAACGGGCGCGACGCGCTGACGGACCGACGGCCTCGGCTCGGCTCCGCGCCGTTTCACGTGAAACACCACGTCAGTGAAACGGCACGCATGACTGCCACTCACGAAGAAGGGCCGTACCCCTCGGGTACGACCCTTCTCTCAGCTGTTCAAGCCAAGCGCGGCGTCAGGCCGCGACGACCTCGACGTTGACCTTGGCGGCAACCTCAGGGTGCAGACGCACGGACGTCTCGTGAGAGCCCAGCGTCTTGATCGGCGCGCCCAGCTCAATGCGCCGCTTGTCGACCTCGGGGCCACCGGAGGCCTTGATCGCCGAGGCGATGTCGGCCGGGGTGACGGAACCGAACAGACGGCCGGCGTCGCCGGAGCGGACGGCCAGACGGACCTTCACGCCCTCGAGCTGGGCCTTGATCTGGTTGGCCTGCTCGATGGTCTGGATCTCGTGGATCTTGCGAGCACGACGGATCTGCGCGACGTCCTTCTCGCCACCCTTGGTCCAGCGGATCGCGAACTTCCGCGGGATCAGGTAGTTGCGAGCGTAACCGTCCTTGACGTCAACGACGTCGCCCGCGGCACCGAGGCCGGAAACCTCGTGGGTGAGGATGATCTTCATGAGTCGGTCACCCTTCCCTTAGCGCGCGGTGGAGGTGTAGGGCAGCAGCGCCATCTCACGGCTGTTCTTGACAGCCGTGGCGACGTCACGCTGGTGCTGCGTGCAGTTGCCGGTCACGCGGCGGGCACGGATCTTGCCGCGGTCGGAAATGAACTTCCGCAGCATGTTCGTGTCCTTGTAGTCCACGTACGTGACCTTGTCCTTGCAGAAAGCGCAGACCTTCTTCTTCGGCTTGCGCACAGGCGGCTTCGCCATGGTGTTTCTCCTGTGTGATCAAGAAGTTTGGGTAACGACCCACCCTCGACCCGGCCGGTCCGAAAGGACCCGGCGCCGAGGCCTAGAAGGGGGGCTCGTCCGAGTAGCCGCCGCCACCGCCGGAGCCACCGCCGGAGCCACCGCCCCAGCCACCGCCCTGCTGGCCGCCGGCCGGAGCGCCGGACGCCCACGGGTCGTCGGCCGGAGCACCGCCGCCCTGCTGGCCGCCACCGGGGCCACCGCCCCAGCCGCCGCCCTGCTGGCCGCCCCCGCCGCCGTAACCGCCCTGGCCACCGCGACCGGAGGTCTTGGTGACCTTGGCCGTGGCGTTACGCAGGCTCGCGCCGACCTCGTCGACGTCGAGCTCGAAGACCGTACGCTTGACGCCCTCCCGGTCCTCGTAGGACCGCTGCTTCAGCCGGCCCTGCACGATGACGCGCATGCCTCGCTGGAGCGACTCGGCGACGTTCTCCGCCGCCTGACGCCAGACCGAGCAGGTCAGGAAGAGGCTCTCGCCGTCCTTCCACTCGTTCGTCTGACGGTCGAAGGTGCGGGGAGTGGACGCGACGCGGAACTTCGCGACCGCCGCACCGGACGGGGTGAAGCGCAGCTCGGGGTCATCGACAAGATTGCCGACGACCGTGATGACGGTCTCGCCTGCCATGGGGGAACCTCTCGGCGGGTTTGCTGCTGGCTGCTTGTGCTGCTACTCGAATCCCGAGATCAGCTGAGCGGAGGGCTCAGTGGGTCTCGGGGCGGAGGACCTTGGTCCGGAGGACCGACTCGTTCAGGTTCATCTGGCGGTCGAGCTCCTTGACGACCGCAGGCTCGGCCTGCAGGTCGATGACCGAGTAGATGCCCTCGGGCTTCTTCTTGATCTCGTACGCGAGACGACGACGGCCCCAGGTGTCGACCTTCTCGACCTTTCCGCCACCGTCACGGACGACAGAAAGGAAGTTCTCGATCAGCGGGGAGACAGCGCGCTCCTCGAGATCGGGGTCGAGGATGACCATCACCTCGTAGTGACGCATGTGGAACCCACCTCCTTTGGACTCAGCGGCCACGGTCGTTCCGTGGCAGGAGGGTTGTGATGCGTACGCAACGGTATCGGCCGCCACTGACAATCGGGGGCCAGTCGACGGATTCCCCGGCTCAGCCTGGGCAGACACCGGTGCAGACGGTACAGAGTACCTGCACACGAGCTTCCGGTTGAAATCCGGCCGTGAGGCCCGTCAATCTGTACACATCGGGTGTGTACGGCGCTACGATGCGCCGCCTTCCGCAGGAGGTGCCCCATGGCACAGGTATTGCGACCCAACACCACCGGATCCCTCTTCGCCACGGACGGCAAGGCCCATCCCCTCCAGACCACCCTGCTCGTGGTGACCCTGGTGCTGGGGGTCACGGCCTTTGTCACGGCGATGATCGGCGGCCTGCATCTGATCAGCTCCTGGACCGGCCTGGTGGGGATCTTCACCGGCGCGTACGGACAGCTCGTCTCCGTCACGACCCGTGAGCGCTTCGGATTGATCCTGGGGCTCGGGGCCTCCGCCATCGGCTTCTTCCTCGGCATGGCCAACGGCGGCCTCTTCGGAGGGATCATCGGCTGACCCGTCAGGTCGCCAGCCGGGCCCACGGGGTCCGCCGGAAGACCTGACGGGCCCACAGGTCCCATACGGCCAGACGGGGCGCTCACAGGGCGCAGTAGGCTTCGGCGCGAGAGCCGGAGCCCCTGTACCCATGGGGACACACCAGCCCGAGGAGCGCCCCGAATGAGCCTGACCCTGAGGACGATCAGCCGCGAGCAGCATCTGGCGTACATCCAGAGCCTGCCGGCGGCGAGCCACATGCAGGTCCCGGCCTGGGCGGACGTCAAGGCGGAGTGGCGCTCCGAGAGCCTCGGTTGGTTCGACAGGAACGGCCAACTGGTGGGCGTCGGACTGGTCCTCTACCGCCAGCTGCCCAAGATCAAGCGCTACCTCGCGTACCTCCCCGAGGGTCCGGTCATCAACTGGTTCGCACCGAACCTGGACGACTGGATCCAGCCGATGCTCGCTCACCTCAAGCAGCAGGGCGCCTTCTCCGTGAAGATGGGACCGCCGGTGATCATCCGGCGCTGGGAGGCCAGCTCCATCAAGCAGGGCATCCAGAACCCGGACGTGAAGCGCCTGCGCGACATCGAGGCGGACTTCATCGAGCCGCGCGCCTTCGAGGTGGCCGACAAGCTGCGCCGTATGGGCTGGCAGCAGGGCGAGGACGGCGGCGCCGGCTTCGGCGACGTCCAGCCCCGCTACGTCTACCAGGTACCGCTCGCGAACCGCTCCCTGGAAGAGGTCCACAAGAACTTCAACCAGCTGTGGCGCCGCAACATCAAGAAGGCCGAGAAGGCCGGTGTCGAGGTGGTCCAGGGCGGCTACCACGACCTCGAGGAATGGCAGCGGCTGTACGAAATCACGGCCGTGCGCGACCACTTCCGGCCTCGCCCGTTGTCGTACTTCCAGCGCATGTGGACGGCCCTCAACACCGAGGACCCCAACCGCATGCGCCTCTACTTCGCCCGGCACAACGGAGTGAACCTGTCGGCGGCGACCATGCTGGTCGTCGGCGGACACGTCTGGTACTCCTACGGCGCCTCCGACAACATCGGCCGTGAGGTACGGCCCTCGAACGCCATGCAGTGGCGGATGCTGCGCGACGCCTACGCGCTCGGCGCCACCGTCTACGACCTGCGCGGCATCTCCGACTCGCTGGACGAGACCGACCACCTCTTCGGCCTGATCCAGTTCAAGGTGGGCACGGGCGGACAGGCCGCCGAGTACCTCGGCGAGTGGGACTTCCCGCTCAACAAGCTGCTTCACAAGGCGCTCGACATCTACATGTCCCGCCGCTGACCCCGCCGCAGGCCCGTGCCGGGCCGATCAGAAGACAGCCTGGCACCGCCCCGTCGGCCCGACGGATCCGTCACAATTCCTCTCAGACCCCCGACACACCGCAGTCACGAGAAAGGTTCCGGGACCGGCCATGGCGCTCACGCTCTACGTCGACACCGCGCGCTGGCGAGCACACCACAAGCATGTGCAGGAGCAGTTCCCGGGGCTCGTCCCGGTCTGCAAGGGCAACGGCTACGGCTTCGGCCACGAGCGGCTGGCGGAGGAGGCCACGCGCCTGGGCGCGGACGTCCTCGCCGTGGGCACGACGTACGAGGCAGCCCGCATCAAGGACTGGTTCAGCGGCGACCTGCTGGTGCTGACGCCGTTCCGCCGGGGTGAGGAGCCCGTGCCGCTGCCCGACCGTGTCATCCGCTCGGTGTCGTCCATCGACGGCATCTACGGGCTCGTGGGCGCCCGGGTGGTCATCGAGGTGATGTCCTCCATGAAGCGGCACGGCGTGAGCGAGCAGGAACTGGCGCAGCTGCACGCCGCCATAGAGAATGTCCGCCTCGAGGGCTTCGCCATCCACCTGCCGCTGGACCGCACCGACGGCTCCGACGCCGTCGAGGAGGTCATCGGCTGGATGGACCGGCTGCGCGCGGCCCGGCTGCCGCTGCACACGATGTTCGTCAGCCACCTCAAGGCCGAGGAACTGGTCCGGCTCCAGCAGCAGTTCCCGCAGACGCGTTTCCGCGCCCGCATCGGCACCCGGCTGTGGCTGGGGGACCATGAGGCCACCGAGTACCGCGGGGCCGTCCTGGACGTCACGCGCGTCTCCAAGGGCGACCGCTTCGGCTACCGGCAGCAGAAGGCGGCTTCCGACGGGTTCCTGGTCGTCGTGGCGGGCGGAACGTCGCACGGAGTGGGCCTGGAGGCCCCCAAGGCCCTCCACGGCGTCATGCCCCGCGCCAAGGGTGTCGCCCGGGCCGGCCTCGCGACGGTGAACCGGAACCTGTCGCCGTTCGTCTGGGCTGGCAAGCAGCGCTGGTTCGCCGAGCCGCCGCACATGCAGGTCTCGATCCTCTTCGTACCGGCGGACGCCACCGAGCCGACGGTCGGCGACGAGCTGGTGGCGCATCTGCGCCATACCACCACACAGTTCGACCGGCTCGTCGACTGCTGAGCCCGGGGCGTAAGCGCGAAAGGCCGTACACAGCACCCGTGTAGGGCCTTTCGCCGGCCGCCGTCCGGTCAGCTCTGTTCGCTCAGAGCGAATCGTTCTCCGTGGGCTCTGTGCCGCGGCTGCCCCAGTCCACCTGCGGCCCGTCGACGTGTGCCGCGTGCCGCGGCGGATGGGCGGCGGCGCCCAGCACGAAGGCGTCCGGCGCACCGTCCAGCACCCCGCCGGACGGGTCGTCGTCACCGGCCCGCCGCACCACGTCCCGTTCCGGCATGAAGATGTCGCGTACGACGACGGCACACAGGTAGAGCGTCCCCAGCAGATGGACGGCGATGGCGACTTGATAACCGTCCGTCGGCAGGCCCTTGTGAGCGTCCCCGCTGGTCGTGTACGCGAGATACATCCAGATCCCCAGGAAGTACGCAACCTCGCAGGCCTGCCAGATCAGGAAGTCCCGCCAGCGCGGCCGCGCAAGCGCAGCCAGGGGAACCAGCCACAGCACGTACTGCGGCGAGTAGACCTTGTTGGTGAGGATGAACACCGCGACGATCAGAAACGCGAGTTGCGCGAAACGCGGGCGGCGCGGCGCCGTCAGCGTGAGCGCGGCGATACCGACACAGGCGGCCACCATCATGATCATCGCGCAGGTGTTGGCGGTGTCCGGGGTGATCTCGATGTCGAACCAGCGCGAGATGAACAGGAAGACCGAGCCGAAGTCGACCCCGCGTTCCCTGCTGAAGCTGTAGAACTTCACCCAGCCCTCGGGAGCGAGCCACATCACGGGCAGGTTGACCACCAGCCATGAGCCGACGGCGCCCAGAAACGCGGTCCCGTACTCCCGCCACTTGCCCGCCCGCCAGCACAGCACGAGGAGCGGCCCAAGCACCAGGAACGGGTAGAACTTGGCGGCCGTGGCAAGCCCGACCAGGATGCCGAAGGCGAGGGCCCGACCACGTGACCACATAAGCATCGCGGCGGCCAGCAGGGCCACGGCGAGCAGGTCCCAGTTGATGGTGGCCGTCAGCACGAAGGCGGGTGCGAGGGCGACCAGAAGGCCGTCCCAGGGGCGCCGACGGTGAGTGCGCGCGGTACACACGGCGATGACCGCGGCGCACACCATGAGCATCCCGGCATTGACCATCCAGTACATCTGCTCACGGCCCTGGAGGGCACCGCTGCCCGGGGTCAGCCAGGAGGCGACCTCCATGAACACACCGGTGAGCACCGGATACTCGAGGTAGTTCATGTCGCCGGGGAGCTTGTCGAAGTAGGGCACGAGCCCGTCGGCGAAACCACGTCCCTGGTAGAGGTGCGGGATGTCCGAGTAGCACGCGTGCGTGTACTGGGAACTGGCTCCGAAGAACCAGCCGCTGTCGTAGCACGGCAGCTTCTGAACCATCCCCAAGGCGAACATGCCGATCGCTACGAGCGCCACGATCCGCACGGGGGTCCACCAGGACGTCCCGAGCAGTACGCGTCGCCCGACAGGGCCACCGATCAGCTCGCTGCCGGCCGCGGCGACCTCGTCCTCCCTGGTCGGCCGCACGGAATCCGGCTCGTGCACGCTCGCTCGCATCGTCTCTGCACTGGGCATGAGGCTCATCCTGCCGCATCCACCCGGGGGAACGCCGAGGGCCGCCATACCTGATTGGTATGACGGCCCTTCTGTAGTCGATGTTTCACGTGAAACGGAGCGTTTCACATGAAACACGCTCGATAACAGCTATCCGAGCGGAGGGAAGCCCCCTCCGGTGCCATTGCCCTTGCCGCCGTTGCCATTGCCCCGGCTGCCTCCCTGGCTGGTCGTATCAGTCGGCAAGGGGGTCACATCGCCGGTTCCACCGGTTCCACCGGTTCCACCGGGTCCACCAGGTCCACCAGTGCCGCCGTTGCCGCCGTTGCCGCCGTTGCCGCCGTTGCCGTTGCCGCCGTTGCCACAGTTCCAGCCGAAGTAACCACAGCTGTCACTCGGCGACGGCGAGGGCGAGGTGGTCTCCTTGCTCGGCGACGAGCTCGGTGTCGGGCTCGTCTCCTGGCTCGGGGTGGCCGACTGCGAGGGTGGCGGGCTGGGGCGGGCGTTGACGACCTTGCCGATGGGCTGCGGGGTCGGGAACGCCTCCACCGGCATGCCCTGCATCGCCTCGGACATGTAGTCGCGCCAGATCTCTGCCGGGAACGAGGCGCCGTGGATCTTCTCCTGGCCACCCGTTCCGAACATCGACAGGAACTTCTTGTTCTTCGCGTCCGCGTTGTCGTCCATCCGGAACATGCCGATCGCGGTGGACAGCTGCCGGGTGTAGCCGACGAACCACGCGGATTTGTTTTCGTCGGTGGTACCGGTCTTGCCGGCCACATCGCGGCCGGGAAGCTGGGCGTGGGTACCTGTGCCCTTCTCGACCACGGTCTTCAGGATGTCCGTGACGTTGTCGGCGACCGCCGGCTCGAAGGCCTGTGTGGGCTTGGCCTTGTGTGTGAAGACCGTCCCGTCCTTGCTGGTGACCTTCTCGACGGAGTACGGCTCGTTCTGCTTGCCGCTGGTCGCGAAGGTGGCGTACGCGCCGGCCATGCGGATCGCGCTGGGGTCGGAGATACCGATGGAGAACGCCGGGTAGGTGGCACCGGTCAGCTGTTCGTTCTTCAGGCCGGCCTCGATCGCAGCCTCCTTGACCTTGTCCAGGCCGACGTCCATGCCCAGCTGCACGAAGGCGGAGTTCACGGACTCCCTCATGGCCTCACGAAGGTCGATCTGGTAGTCCGGCGGGGGGCCGACGGAATCGCCGCCGTCATTGGTCTGCAGCCACTCCTCGCCCTTCTCGTTCTTCCAGACCTCCCCGTTGTACTTCTTGATCTTGAGCTTGTTCTTGCCGCTGAACAGGCTCTTGGGGGAGACGATCGTGCGCTGGTCCAGCGACTGCTCCACTCCGAGGTCGGGGTCACGGACACCCCACTTCATCGCCGCTGCGAGCACGAACGGCTTGAACGTCGAACCGACCTGGGCGCCAGTCACGTCGGCGTTGCTGGTGAAGTGCTTGGTCGCGTCCTCGCCGCCGTAGATGGCCTTGATGGCACCCGTATCCGTGTCCACCGAGGCCCCGCCGAACTGGACGAACTTGTCGGTCCTCGGGTGCTCATTGGGCTTGATGCTGGTCTTCTGGACCTTCTTGACCGCAGCCTCGAGCGCGTCGACCTTCTTCTTGTCGAAGGTCGTGTAGATCGAGTACCCACCCCGCTGCAGATCGTCGGCGGTGATATCCGTGTTGTGGATCACGTAACCCTTGGCGAGGTCGACGAGATAGCCGACCTGGCCGCTCAGACGGCCGTTCGACCGCGGGTTCTGAATCTTGGGCAGAGTGGTGTGCTTCGCCCGCTCCTGGGGGCTCAGATGGCCGTACTGGACCATCTTGTCGAGGGTGTCCTGCATCTGGCGCGTGGCCCGCCGCGTGTTGGCCTCCGGTGTGGCGGCGGGGTCGACGGAGGTCGCACCCGCCGGGTCGTAGTACACGGGACTCTTGAGCGTCGCCGCCAGAAGGGCACACTCGCCCGGGTTGAGGTCGGTGGCTTCCTTGCCGAAGTAGGCGTGCGCAGCCGCCTGTAGGCCGTAGGCCCCGCGGCCGTAGTACGCGGAGTTCAGGTACCCGGCCATGATCTGTTCCTTGGGGACCTTGGCGCCCACCTTGATCGAGACGAAGATCTCCTTGAACTTCCGTGAGATCGTCTGCGACTGGTCGTTCAACATCGCGTTTTTGACGTACTGCTGGGTGATGGTGGAACCACCCTGTGTCTCGCCGCCGCTGGCCATGTTGAAGAAGGCCCGCGCGATGCCCTTGGGGTCGATACCGCTGTCGGTCTCGAAGGTCTTGTTCTCCTGCGAGATGACGGCGTATCGCATCTCCTTGGGGATCTGGGAGTAGTTGATGTTCTGCCGGTTGACCTCACCACCGGTGGAGACCATCGGGGAGCCGTCGGACCAGTAGAAGACGTTGTTCTGCGCGGTCGCCGTCTTGTCGACGTCCGGGACGCTCACCATGGCGTACCCGATGCCCGCGACCGCCACGAGGCTTCCTATGAAGCCGACGAACAGCCCCGTCACCAGCTTCCAGGAGGGCAACCAGCGCCCGACTCCGTACTTGCCCGCGCGCGGGTAGTCGATGAAGCGCTTGACGGGAGGGGCACCCCGCCCTCTGCCCTGCCCGCGCCCGCGGTCGACTCCGTCGGTCGCTCTGCGCCGACCGCCTCCATTTCTCTGTGTTGCCCGCCGGGCCGCGGCGCGGCCACCGTACGGGCGGTCCTCACCTCCCGCTTCGTAGGAATCGGCAGGTGACCCAGTGGCGCCTCGCGGGGCCGCACGGCGACCGGAGGGCGCCGACTGGCCGCGTCGGGCAGCGGCACGTCCGCCTCCCTGCGGCTGCGGCGGTTTGCGACGGTGCTCGCTCATCGAACGACTACTCCTCGGGCAGGCGCATCCTCGCGCGCCTGGAAACGGCGGCTGGCTTCCGGTCCCCCCGATGTACGGATGCGGTCGCCTTGGCATTCACCCGTACTGCACCGGGGACGAGGACGTTCCCAGGCGCCACTCCGGTTCCCGGTGGTGTGCATGGCGCACAGACTACGCACCGTCAAAACTCACCTAGCCCCGAACTTCACCTTAAAAAGGGCAACTTGCTTCCTACGAATCAGTGATGTGACCCCGTTCACCGTGCAACCTCTTGTCGCGCCGGGAGGTGCGTTCTATCGTCTTGATGTATCGAGTCGATACATCAGCTCGGCATAAAGACCGTGCGGACGAGACAGCGGCAGGAAGGAGGCGGACATGAACCGGCGTTCCGGGATCCTCGAGTTCGCCGTCCTCGGCCTGCTCCGCGAGTCCCCTATGCACGGCTATGAGCTGCGCAAACGACTCAATACATCGCTGGGTGTGTTCCGCGCGTTCAGCTACGGGACGCTCTACCCGTGCCTCAAGACGCTGGTCGTCAATGGCTGGTTGACCGAGGAGTCGGGCAGCGCTTCCGAGGACGTCGTCGCCGCCCCGCTCGCGGGGCGCCGCGCCAAAATCGTCTATCGGTTGACGGCGGAAGGTAAGGAGCGCTTCGAGGAGTTGCTCTCGCAGACGGGTCCCGACGCGTACGAGGACGAGCATTTCGCCGCTCGCTTCGCCTTCTTCGGGCAGACGTCCCGCGATGTACGCATGCGCGTGCTGGAGGGACGCCGAAGCCGACTGGAGGAACGCCTGGAGAAGATGCGCGCCTCCCTGGCACGCACCCGGGAGCGCCTTGATGACTACACCCTTGAGCTCCAGCGCCACGGGATGGAGTCCGTGGAGCGCGAAGTGCGCTGGCTGAACGAGCTCATCGAGAGCGAGCGGGCCGGACGGGACCTCAGGGGTTCCGCCGCCGACGGCTCCACTCGAAACAGCACATCTGGAGAGACGGGCGGCCTGCCCCGGCACCGGGACAGCACCCGGCCGGATCCGTCCGACGACACCACCACGTGAGGTCCAGTCGGGGCTTCACCTCGTACACACAGGGAGCAACCGAAATGGGTTCGGTTCGCGTAGCCATCGTCGGCGTGGGCAACTGCGCCGCGTCGCTGGTGCAGGGAGTCGAGTACTACAAGGACGCCGACCCGGCGTCCAAGGTCCCGGGTCTGATGCACGTCCAGTTCGGCGACTACCACGTCCGTGACGTCGAGTTCGTCGCCGCCTTCGACGTGGACGCCAAGAAGGTCGGCCTCGACCTGGCCGACGCCATCGGCGCCTCCGAGAACAACACCATCAAGATCTGCGACGTCCCGTCCACCGGCGTGACGGTCCAGCGCGGCCACACCCACGACGGTCTCGGCAAGTACTACCGCGCCACCATCGAGGAGTCGGCCGAGGAGCCGGTCGACGTCGTCCAGATCCTGAAGGACAAGCAGGTCGACGTCCTCGTCTGCTACCTGCCCGTCGGCTCCGAGGACGCGGCGAAGTTCTACGCGCAGTGCGCCATCGACGCCAAGGTCGCCTTCGTCAACGCCCTTCCGGTCTTCATCGCCGGCACCAAGGAGTGGGCCGACAAGTTCACCGAGGCGGGTGTCCCGATCGTCGGTGACGACATCAAGTCGCAGGTCGGCGCCACCATCACGCACCGCGTCATGGCGAAGCTGTTCGAGGACCGGGGTGTCATCCTGGACCGCACGATGCAGCTGAACGTCGGCGGCAACATGGACTTCAAGAACATGCTCGAGCGTGAGCGCCTGGAGTCCAAGAAGATCTCCAAGACGCAGGCCGTCACGTCCCAGATCCCCGACCGGGACCTCGGCGAGAAGAACGTCCACATCGGCCCGTCCGACTACGTGGCCTGGCTCGACGACCGCAAGTGGGCCTACGTCCGCCTCGAGGGCCGCGCCTTCGGTGACGTTCCGCTGAACCTGGAGTACAAGCTCGAGGTCTGGGACTCCCCGAACTCCGCGGGTGTCATCATCGACGCCCTGCGCGCCGCGAAGATCGCCAAGGACCGCGGCATCGGCGGCCCGATCCTGTCGGCGTCCTCGTACTTCATGAAGTCCCCGCCGGTCCAGTACTTCGACGACGAGGCCCGCGAGAGCGTCGAGAAGTTCATCAGGGGCGAGGTCGAGCGCTAGGACCATCGACCTCCGGTCCTGACGGGTCCCCGGGCCGCGTGCCCGGGGACCCGCATGCGTATGTGAGGCTGTGCCTCATGTCCGTCGTGCGCGACCTGCGTGTCCTCCTCCGCTTCCGGAGCTTCAGACGCCTGCTCGCCGTGCGGCTGCTGTCCCAGGGAGCCGACGGCGTCTACCAGGTCGCGCTCGCCGCATATGTCGTCTTCTCGCCGGAGAAGGAGGCCTCGGCCGCGGCCATCGCCTCCGCGATGGCCGTGCTGCTCCTTCCCTACTCCCTCGTCGGCCCGTTCGCAGGCGTTCTGCTGGACCGCTGGCGGCGCCGCCAGGTCTTTCTCTACGGCAACCTGCTGCGCGCCGTGCTGGCCTGCGCTACGGCCGTCCTGATGGTGAGCCGGGTACCGGACTGGCTCTTCTATGTTTCCGCGCTGTGCGTCACCGCGGTCAACCGTTTCGTCCTCGCGGGCCTGTCCGCGGCGCTACCCCGGGTCGTCGACGTCGACCGCCTGGTGATCGCGAACTCGCTCTCCCCAACTGCCGGTACGCTCGCCGCGACCGCCGGCGGCGGACTCGCCTTCATCGTGCGCCTGGTGGCCGCGGACTCCGACGCGTCGGTGGTGTTGCTGGGCGCGGCCCTGTATCTGGGCGCGGCGCTCGCCTCACTGAGCCTGGCGCCGGAACTGCTGGGCCCTGACCTGAGGTCGGCGCCTCCGCGGCTGGGCACGGCCCTCGTCGGCACCGCGCGCGACCTGGTGGCGGGCATACGGCATCTCGCCGAACCCGCGAGGCGGGAAGCCGCCTGGGCACTGACCGCGATGACGCTGATGCGGTTCTGCTATGGCGCGCTGCTGGTCCTGGTGCTGATGCTGTGCCGGTACGCACTGTCCTCGACCCCGGAACGCGGACTCGCCCTGCTGGGGCTGGCCTTGGGGTTCTCCGGTGCCGGCTTCTTCACCGCGGCCGTGGTGACGCCGTGGGCGGCGGGACGGCTCGGCCCTGTCCGCTGGATCGCGGTGTGCGCAGCGGTCGCTGCGGTTCTGGAGCCCGCGCTCGGCCTGCCGTTCGCCACCGCACCCCTACTGATCGCGGCGTTCGTTCTGGGCCTGATCACGCAGGGCGCGAAGATCTCTACAGACACGATCGTCCAGTCCGCGGTCGAGGACGGATTCCGCGGCCGGATCTTCTCCGTGTACGACATGCTCTTCAACGTCGCTTTCGTCGGCGCGGCCGGGGTCGCCGCCCTGATGCTGCCCCCTGACGGCCGCTCAGCCGTCCTGGTGGTCACTGTCGCCGTCATCTACGCCGTGATTGCTGCGGCTATGTCCCGCTTCGAACACCAGTAAGTGTCACATCAGTACTACGGAACCTCACTGGGCTTCAGAGTTGTCAGTGGAGGCCGGTAACTTACGAGCGTCTTATTCCGCGCCATGCGCACCCGCAATCGAGGGGGGACCTCACCAAGTGACCACTCCGCCGCCCCAGGGCCCGAATCCATACGCCCAGGACCCCACCATGCCCACGGGGCAGCAGCCCGGCCAGCCGGGAGTTCCGCCGCAGGCGCCCTACGCACCGTTCCCGAATCAGGGAGCTCCCGCTCCGGTACCGCCGCAGGCTGGTCCGGGGAAGCGCTCCAGCAAGAAGGCGGTGCGCCTCATAGGCGGGATCGTCGTCGCTGTCATCGTCATCGGCCTGAAGTTCGGCGCGGGCTGGTTCCTTGACCGCAGTGACGCGGAGACCACATCGGTGGGTGCCTGTATGCACAAAAAAGGCACGGACTCCAATCCCGACCTCAAGGAGGTCGACTGCTCGTCCAGCGATGCCCAGTACAAGGTCGTCGAGAAGTTTGACGGCAGCAAGGACCAGGACAAATGTGAGAACGTCAAGGACGCGGAGTTCTCTTTCGTCCAGTACGGCGGCGGCCACGACGTGGTGCTCTGCCTGAAGGAGAACAAGTAACGCACTGGTCCACCCGTGCCGAAGGGGCGATGTTTCACGTGAAACATCGCCCCTTCGTTGTCCCCGCGGTCGTGTTTCACGTGAAACACGACCGCGTTTCCGTCTCAGGAGCCTTGCTCCGTCCACCACTCCTTGAGTGCCGCCACCGCCGCGTCGTGTGCCATCGGGCCGTGCTCCAGGCGGAGTTCCAGCAGGAACTTGTACGCCTGGCCGACGACAGGACCGGGGCGAACACCGAGGATCTCCATGATCTCGTTCCCGTCCAGGTCGGGGCGGATCGCGTCCAGCTCCTCCTGCTCCTTCAAGTGGGCGATACGCCTCTCCAGGCCGTCGTACGCACGGGAGAGCGCCGTCGCCTTGCGCTTGTTGCGGGTCGTGCAGTCGGAGCGGGTCAGCTTGTGGAGGCGGTCGAGGAGCGGACCTGCGTCACGGACGTAGCGACGTACCGCGGAGTCCGTCCACTCACCGGTGCCATAGCCGTGGAAGCGCAGATGGAGTTCGACCAGGCGTGAAACGTCCTTCACCAGGTCGTTGGGGTACTTCAGCGCTGTCATGCGCTTCTTGGTCATCTTGGCGCCCACCACCTCGTGATGGTGGAAAGAGACCCGGCCGTCCTGCTCGAAGCGGCGTGTCCTCGGTTTGCCGATGTCATGCAGCAGCGAGGCAATCCGCAGGGTCAGGTCGGGGCCGCCCTCCTCCAGCGCCATCGCCTGCTCCAGCACGATGAGCGTGTGGTCGTAGACGTCCTTGTGCCGGTGATGCTCATCCCGCTCCAGCCGCAGCGTGGGAAGCTCCGGCAGGACATGGTCGGCGAGCCCGGTGTCGACCAACAGCGTCAGTCCCTTGCGCGGGTGCGTGGACAGGATCAGCTTGTTCAACTCGTCCCTCACACGCTCAGCCGAGACGATGTCGAGGCGGCCGGCCATCTCGTTCATGGCCGTGACGACCTCGGGAGCGACCTCGAAGTCGAGCTGGGCCGCGAACCGTGCAGCCCGCATCATCCGCAGCGGGTCGTCCGAGAACGAGTCCTCGGGGGTACCCGGGGTACGCAGAACCCGGGCGGCAAGGTCGCCGAGCCCTCCGTGTGGGTCGATGAACTCCTTCTCGGGCAGGGTCACGGCCATCGCGTTGACCGTGAAGTCGCGACGGACCAGGTCCTCCTCGATGGAGTCGCCGTACGACACCTCGGGCTTGCGCGAGGTGCGGTCGTACGCCTCTGACCGGTAGGTCGTCACCTCGATCTCAAAGCGCTGAACAACGTCTCCGACGCGGGCAACCTTCTGAGCACCGACGGTCCCGAAGGCGATCCCTACGTCCCACGTGGCATCCGCCCACGGCCGCACAATCTTCAGGACGTCCTCGGGGCGGGCATCGGTCGTGAAGTCCAGGTCGTTGCCGAGCCGGCCGAGGAGAGCGTCCCGCACCGAGCCGCCGACGAGGGCGAGCGAGAAGCCTGCATCCCGGAAACGGCGGGCGAGGTCGTCGGCGACAGGGGACACCCGCAGCAGTTCCGTCACCGCGCGGTGCTGCACCTGACTCAGGGCACTGGGATTGTCTTCGTTGGCGTTCGGCACAACAGAAAAGGGTACGTGGCCCAGGCGGCGATGAGTGCCTGCATTAAAACGTACACAAGCGTTACGTACACGTTCATAAGCGTTCCGTATCCGCTTTCCTCTCGATACACGGAAATACAGGACAGCCGTACCCTCAGTCTTGATCTTGTGGTGCGGACCGCGGCACTTCGCCTTCGCGGGCATCGTTACCATGCGGGGACGCACATTCCGACGACACTGACGACGAGGGACGGGCGAGCGCGTGGCCGAGGCGGCAGACTTCCAGGGGATGAGTCCCTCACCTGCCCGCCGGTGGCTCCGGCGCACTGGAACGCTGCTAGCGGGCGCACCCCTGCTGGCCGGCCTGCTGCAGCTGCCCACCGGCCCGGCGGCCCACGCGGCCGAGAAGAGCACCGCGGTGGCGGCCGGCGGCTCTCGCACGGTCGCCGTCTCCCTCAACTCGCTCAGCCCCAGCGTGCCGGACGACGGCGACACCCTCACCGTCTCGGGCACGGTCACCAACAACAGCAAGCAGCCGATCACAGGTGCCCATGTGGGCCTGCGCGTGGGCCCGTCCCTGACCAGTCGCACATCCATCGAGGACGCCGCCCGGCACACCGGATACCTGCCGGGCGTCGACGGCTCCGAGGTCGGCGGCAAGTACGTCCAGAATTTCACCCGGCTCGCCCCAGGCGTCGCACAGGACTTCAGCATCTCCGTACCCGTCAAGAAACTGAACCTGGGCTCCGACGGTGTCTACGAGCTCGGCGTCTCGCTCTCGGGCCGGACCTCCGCGCAGCCCTCCTATGAGCAGGTGCTCGGCATCCAGCGGACGTTCCTGCCCTGGCAGCCCGACGGCGCCGCCGCCAAGACGAAGACGTCGTTCCTCTGGCCGCTGATCTCCTCGGTCCACCTGGCTTCGGAAACCCTTCCCAACCAGGAGCAGACACCCGTCTTCCAGAACGACGATCTGGCCAAGGAGATCTCTCCTGGCGGCCGCCTCTCCCAGCTCCTGTCACTGGGCAAGGACCTCGATGTCACCTGGGTGATCGACCCCGACCTGCTCGCCTCCGTGGACGCGATGACGGACAGCTACAGCGTCAAGGGAGACGGCGACTCCGTCACCGCGGGCAAGGACCAGGCGGTCGCCAAGCGGTGGCTCGCCGACCTTGAGAAGGCGGTTCAGAACAAGGAGGTCGTCGCCCTCCCCTTCGCCGACCCCGATCTGGCCTCCCTCGCCCACAACGGCAAGAACGTCACCGGCTCCCTCAGTCACCTCAAGGACGCCACGGACGTCGCCGCAAGGACCGTGGAGACCATCCTCCACGTGAAACCCGACACAGACTTCGCCTGGCCGGTGAACGGCGCGATCGACCCCTCGATCATCAAAGTCGCCACCTCCGCGGGCGCCGACAAGGTGATCGCCCGCAGCGACAGCCTCAAGGAGACGGGCGGCCTGTCCTACACGCCCACCGCGGCGCGCCCCATCGGCGGCGGCACCACGGCGGTGGTCGCGGACTACGGGCTCTCGACCGCGTTCGAGGGCGACATGACCTCGGCCGGCAACTCCACGCTCGCCGTGCAGGAGTTCTTGGCCCAGAGCCTGATGATCAATCTGGAGGAACCGCAGAAGCAGCGCAGCATCGTGGTCGCGCCGCAGCGGATGCCGTCCGCCGGCCAGGCACAGTCGATGGCGCAGGCACTGACCGCACTCCAGAGCAGTAGCTGGTCGCAGTCGAACGAGCTGTCCGCGGCCGTCAAGGCCAAGCCGGACCCGAATGCCACGACGAAGGTGCCCCCCGCATCCAGCTACCCCTCGTCCCTACGCAAGGCGCAGCTGTCGCGGTCGGCGTTCCAGCAGATCGAGGACACGCAGGAGAAGCTCGACAACTTCAAGGTGATTCTCACCGACCCCGCACGGGTCGTCACCCCCTTCGGGCGAGCCATAGACCGCGCCATGTCCACCTCCTGGCGGGGGCGTGCCACGGAGGCGTCGACCTTCCGCCAAGGTGTGGAGTCGTACCTCGATGTGCTGGCCGACCGGGTCCGACTGATCGAAAAGTCCGAGACGAAGCTCTCGGGCCGCAGTGCCACGATTCCCGTGACGGTGCAGAACAATCTCGTGCAGGGGGTCGACCACCTGGTGCTGCGGCTCACCTCGCAGCAGCCGACCCGTCTGAAGATCGGCGACGGGCCGTACACCGAGCAGCCCATCACCATCTCGGGCGGCCACAGCCAGTCGGTGAAGTTCACCACGACGGCCAACGCCAATGGCCGGGCCACCGTGGTCGCCCAGCTCTTCACGGAAGAGGGCCGGGCGTACGGCCCCGCCGTCACCTTCGACGTGAACGTTACCGAGATCACACCGACGGTGATGCTCGTCATCGCAGGTGGTGTCCTGCTCCTGGTGCTCGCCGGGTTCCGCATGTACACCCAGCGCAAGCGGTTGGCCGCACAGCAGGCCGAGGAGGAGTCGCAGAGCGGGCCGGAGGGCCCGGGGTCCACCGCGGAGGGAAGGGGGCTGAATGAGGCCGCGGACGACGCCGTAGAGACTGGGGACACTGCAGGATCTGCGACGGCACCCGCCGAGGAGTCAGCCGCCCAGGCCGGGGAAGACGACCCGGAGCACGCGAGTGACCCGGCACCGGACACCGCACCGGAAAGCCCCGACCCGTCCGGCACGGGTGAGAAAGTGGACCGTTGAGCGATGTCGTGGCCGGTGGGCCAGGGGACGATGAGGTGGGGTATCCATGAACGCGCCGTACGACGGTGACCGCGGACAGGGCGCCGCGGGCAGCTCGGGCTACCCCGAGGGCCCACCGCCGCACGGGCCCGGTCAGGCGCCGTGGCAGCCCCCCGCCGACACGTATTTCCAGGACGCCTACGCCCAGAACCCCTACCCGGCACAGGACCTGCCCGCGCAGGATCCGGTGACCGAGGCGGTCTACGACCGTGCCGCGCACCCTCCGCCGCCCCCGGGCACGTACCAGCCGCAGCAGCCGGTGTACGGGCAGCCGCCGACGCCCCAGTACACCCCTGACCCGCGTGTATGGGCCCCGCCGCCGGCACCCGAGCCGGCCGGTCCCACGCGGCACCTACCGTACGGGGACAACCCCGCGCAGTTCGCGGGCGTCGACGACCTGGCCATCCAGGCAGGCGAGGAGCAGCACACGCCGGACGCCTTCGCCCATCTCTTCCGGGACCAGCAGCAGAGCGGCGGACAACCCTCCATGCAGTCGCCGCCCGTATCCGGCCCGGCCCCCGTGCCGGCCCCGGGCCAGGGCCCGGGGCCGTACCCCGGCCCGGCCTACGCTCCCGTGCCCCCCTCGGCCGCGGCGTACGCTTCCACCCCTGCGCCGGCAGACGCACCTGCCGCCGCTCCCGCGCCGGCGGCGAAGAAGGGCGGGCGGGCCTCGGGCCTGCTGAAGTCCAGCGCTGTGATGGCAGCGGGCACGATGGTCTCCCGCCTCACCGGCTTCATCCGCTCCGCCCTGATCGTCTCCGCGCTGGGCGTCGGCCTGCTCGGCGACACCTTCCAGGTCGCTTACCAGCTGCCGACGATGATCTACATCCTCACCGTCGGCGGCGGCCTCAACTCCGTCTTCGTGCCACAGCTCGTGCGCGCCATGAAGGAGGACGAGGACGGCGGCGAGGCGTACGCCAACCGGCTGCTGACCCTGGTCATGGTGGCACTTGGCGGACTCACCGTAATCGCGATTGCAGCCGCGCCCCTCCTGGTCCACCTGCTGTCCCCGTCGGTGGCGGCCGATCCGGCGGCCAACCAGGTCGGCATCACATTCGTCCACTACTTCGTGCCCTCGATCTTCTTCATGGGCATCCACGTGGTGATGGGACAGGTTCTGAACGCCCGTGGGAAGTTCGGCGCGATGATGTGGACTCCGGTCCTCAACAACATCGTCATCATCGTGACGCTGGGCATGTTCATCTGGGTCTACGGCACCGCGGCCAATTCCGGGATGAAGGTGTCGAACATCCCGCCCGAAGGCCAGCGGCTGCTTGGCATCGGCATCCTGTTGGGCCTCGTCGTCCAGGCCCTCGCGATGATCCCGTACCTTCGGGAAACCGGGTTCCGTCTGCGGCTGCGCTTCGACTTCAGGGGCCACGGTCTCGGCAAGGCGGTGACGCTCGCCAAGTGGACCATCCTCTTCGTTCTCGCCAACCAGGCCGGCGCGATTGTCGTAACGCAGCTCTCCACCGCAGCAGGCAAGCACTCCCCGGTCGATGGCACCGGCTTCGCCGCCTACGCCAACGCCCAGCTGATCTGGGGCCTCCCGCAGGCGATCATCACTGTCTCCCTGATGGCCGCCCTGCTGCCGCGTATCTCGCGCTCAGCCTCCGAGGGCGACGGCGGCGCAGTCCGCGACGACATCTCCCAGGGTCTGCGCACAACCGCCGTCGCGATCGTGCCGGTCGCCTTCGGGTTCGTCTCGCTCGGCATCCCGATGTGCACCCTGATCTTCGGCTCCTCGGGCACCAGCGAGGCCACCAACATGGGCTACATGCTGATGGCCTTCGGACTCGGCCTCATCCCGTACTCCGTGCAGTACGTCGTGCTCCGCGCCTTCTACGCGTACGAGGACACCCGCACCCCGTTCTACAACACGGTCATCGTGGCCGCCGTGAACGCAGGCGCCTCGATCCTCTGCTACCTCGTGCTCCCGGCCCGCTGGGCCGTGATCGGCATGGCGGCCTCGTACGGCGTCGCGTACGCGATCGGTGTGGGCGTCGCCTGGGCCCGGCTGCGCAAGCAACTGGGCGGCGACCTGGACGGCGCCCGAGTGCTGCGCACGTACGCGCGGCTCGGGATCGCCTCGGTGCCGGCGGCTCTGCTGAGCGGAGCGGCCTGCTACGGAATCGGCCACACAGTGGGCCAGGGCGTAGGCGGCTCGCTCGCCGCCCTGCTCGGCGGTGGCGTCCTTCTCCTCGGTGTCTTCTACGTCGCCGCACGCAAGATGCGCATCGAGGAACTCAACTCCATGGTCGGCATGGTCCGCGGGCGCCTGGGGCGCTGAGACGGGGGTAGCGCACAACCATCGTCCGCCGCCGTGTGTCGTGCATAGCGGCGGACTGTGGGCACAATTGGTTTCTGCGTCGGACAGCACGCAACGGATGGGGAGGCAGGAACGACGGTGGCGGAACGGAGCAGGGCTGCCGTCGACGTGGCAGACAACAGCGGCGACGAGCCGCTGACCGCCAAGGCGGACCAGTCCACGTCCGACGGGGTGACCCAGGACCGGGAGCGGGATACGGACAGCGACGAGGCGCAGGGGAGCGGCGGGCCCGAGCGGCCCGGGAATGCCTCACCGCCGGAGCTGCACAGCGGCCACAAGCTGGCCAGACGCTACCGCCTCGAAGAGTGCGTCACCCGTCTGGACGGATTCAGCAGTTGGCGCGCGGTGGACGAGAAACTCCGCCGTGCCGTCGGGGTGCACATCCTGCCCGCGAACCATGCGCGAGCCCGTTCCGTGCTAGCCGCGGCCCGTTCCTCCGCGCTGCTCGGTGATCCCCGTTTCGTGCAGGTCCTGGACGCCGTCGAGGAGAACGATCTCGTCTATGTCGTCCACGAGTGGCTGCCCGACGCCGTTGAACTGACCACGCTGCTCGCTTCCGGGCCTCTCGAGGCCCACGACGCCTACCAGATGGTCACCCAGGTCTCCCAGGCGATGGCCGCCGCCCACCGCGAGGGCCTCTCCCATCTGCGCCTGACCCCGGGCACCGTCCTGCGCACCTCCACCGGTCAATGGCGCATCCGCGGCCTCGCGGTGAACGCCGCGCTGCGTGGCATCAGCTCCGACACCCCGCAGCGCACCGACACGGAGGCCATCGGCGCCCTCCTGTATGCCGCCCTCACCCAGCGCTGGCCGTACGAAGACGACGCCTACGGTTTGTCCGGACTGCCCAAGGGCGTGGGCCTGATCGCTCCCGACCAAGTGCGCGCCGGCGTCCACCGCGGCCTGTCCGAGCTGGCCATGCGCGCACTCGCCAACGACGGCGCCACCGCCTCTCGCCATGAGTCCCCGTGCACCACGCCGGAGGAGCTGGTGAAGGCGATCGGCGAGATGCCCCGCATCCGCCCGCCGGAGCCCACGTTCACCGCGCCGCCCGAGTACCAGCGCACGACGTACCAGCAGGGCACATATGGCCGCCCCGCGCCCCACCCGGGTGTCACGCAGCCGGTGCCGACCCCGCCGCCGCCTCTGCAGAGCCGCACCGGCAAGGCCCTCAAGTGGGCCGTCTCGGCGCTGCTGATTGCGGCACTGGGCCTGGGCAGCTGGCAGTTGGCGGACGCCCTGATGGACCACGGCGGTAAGTCCACCAAGGACAGCCAGACGCAGACACAGGACGGCAACGACAAGAAGGACAAGCAGTCGAAGTCGGCCAGGCCGATCCAGATCCAGGGGGCTCGGGAATACGTCGCGAGCGGAGAAGCCCAGGCACGCGAAGATGTCGGCAACACCTACGACGGCAACAGCTCCACGTACTGGCGGACCAAGAAGTACAACGAGGGACCGAGACTTGCCCCCTACAAACCAGGGGTGGGCATCGTCTACGACCTCGGTTCGGCCAAGGAGATCTCAACGGCATCGATAGGACTCCGCTACCCCGGCGACCACACCACGATCCACCTCTACGCCACGGACTCGCTGACCCCCTCCACCGGAGTCGACGGCATGAAGGAGATCGGAAACGCGACCACCAGTGGGACCTCTCTCACGGTGAAGGCAACGAAGTCGTTGAAGACGCAGTACGTGCTGCTTTGGATCACGGATGTGCCCATGGCGCCCAGTGACGGCTACAGCAGCGCGGGGTACAAGCAAGCCATCACCGACGTGAAGTTCACCGGCTGAGCACCTGCTGAGGGGGAGGGGGTCCGATGGCCGATGACGCCGTGTACGGCGAAGCAAGCGATCAGGACCTCCTCGCACGCCACGTGGAAGGCGACCCCGGCGCCTTCGGTGAACTCGTGCGGCGGCATCGCGACCGCTTGTGGGCAGTGGCGCTACGGACGCTGGGGGACCGCGAGGAGGCCGCCGACGCCGTCCAGGACGCCCTCGTCTCCGCTTACCGGGCCGCCCACACCTTTCGCGGTCAATCGGCCGTCACCACCTGGCTCCACCGGATCACGGTGAATGCCTGCCTGGACCGCGCCCGCAAAGCGGCATCCCGAAGGACCTCGCCGGTCGACGACGCGGAACGGCTGGAGCAACTCCTGGAGCCGCACGAGTCGGCGTCCGCACCCGCCGAGCGCAATGATCTGCACCGCGAGTTACTGAAAGCCCTGGGCACCCTTCCGCCCGACCAGCGAGCCGCCCTCGTCCTCGTGGACATGCAGGGCTACCCGGTGGCAGAGGCCGCCCGCATCCTCGACGTACCGACCGGAACGGTGAAGAGCCGCTGTGCCCGGGGTAGAGCCAGACTGCTGCCGCTACTCACGCACCTGCGTACGGAGGGCGACGAAGAAGGCGAGAAGTCGGGCGGCGGGCGGAACCGTACGCAGGGGGCATCCGTCCCACCCGCAGCAAGACCACGAGACGCGGGGCCAAGCGATTCAGCTGCTGTGAAGGGCGGAGGTGGGCGAGCGTGACAGCCACGACCGACACGGCCGGGCACCCGGAGGTCGAGGAACTCTCCGACCTCAGCGAAGGTCTCCTCCCGCCTTCCCGGACTGCGGACGTGCAACAGCATCTGGACACGTGCGTCCTCTGTGCCGACGTGTACAACTCCCTGGAGCAGGTCCGTGACCTCCTGGGCACGCTGGCGGACCCGCCACGCATGTCCGACGACGTGGCGGAGCGCATCGACGTCGCGCTGGCCGCAGAGGCATTCCTGGACGCGTCCGCGCCCGACGCCGCCACCGCGGACGTTTCCTCCGTCACGTACTCTGCCGAGCCCGCCATTGCGCATGTTTCACGTGAAACATCACCTCCTTCCCCGTCCGACCGTCCCTCAGGGCACGCCCGTGCGACCACAGGGCCGGGTCGCACGAACCGCACGCGACGTGCTGGTCGCAGGACCGTTGCCCTGGGAACCGCCTTCACCGCCGCCGCCCTGGGACTGGGCACGCTGCTGGTGCAGGCCCTGGGCGACGACGCGGGCACCGCACCGACGGCCACACGGCAGCACACCGATGCGGCGCACACCTATTCCGAGGGCACCCTGCAGAGCCAGGTGGCAAACCTGCTTGCCACAAGCAAGACGAGCCAGGGCCGTTCCGGCAGCGCCAAGCCCTGGGGCATCGAGTCCGACTCCGGCACGACGGGGTCCACCGAGCAGCAGAACACGACGTCCCAGGACACCCCCGCCCCTGTACCGAATTGCATAGAACAGGGGATCCACAGCAACGAGACGGTGCTGGCCGCCGACAAGGGTGTGTACCGGGGGACGGCCGTCTATCTCGTGGTCACCCCCGATGCCTCCGACACCTCGAAGGTCACGGCCTACATCGTCGATGCGGCATGTCTGAAGAACGCCTCTGCATCGCCGGGCAAGGTTCTGCTGACCCACTCGTACGCCCGCTCCTGAGGCCTCCCTCACCGGACGATTCCTGGCCAAGTGCCGCTTGGTGTCTGTGTCTGGTGCGGCATCTCCGTGTGCCCCGCCACACCGGGAATGCGGGCCCCTTAGGATCCGTTGGGTGGGGTGAGGAGAGAGGCTCCCACCGGCAGTAGCAGTAGTCTGCAGAGACGAGGAATCAAGCCGTGAGCGACGTTCGTAACGTGATCATCATCGGCTCCGGGCCCGCCGGCTACACGGCGGCGCTCTACACCGCGCGCGCGTCGCTGAAGCCGCTGGTGTTCGAGGGCGCTGTCACCGCGGGCGGCGCGCTGATGAACACCACCGAGGTGGAGAACTTCCCCGGCTTCCAAGACGGCATCATGGGTCCCGAGCTCATGGACAACATGCGCGCGCAGGCCGAGCGTTTCGGTGCCGAGCTGATTCCGGACGATGTCATCGCCGTCGACCTCTCTGGTGAGATCAAGACCGTCACCGACACCGCCGGCACGGTCCACCAGGCGAAGGCCGTCATCGTCACCACCGGCTCCCAGCACCGCAAGCTGGGCCTGCCGAACGAGGACGCCCTGTCCGGACGCGGCGTCTCCTGGTGTGCCACCTGCGACGGCTTCTTCTTCAAGGACCAGGACATTGCCGTGATCGGCGGCGGCGACACCGCGATGGAAGAGGCCACCTTCCTCTCCCGCTTCGCCAAGTCCGTGACGATCGTCCATCGCCGCGACACCCTGCGCGCCTCCAAGGCCATGCAGGACCGCGCCTTCGCCGACCCGAAGATCAAGTTCGTCTGGGACAGCGAGGTCGCGGAGATCAAGGGCAACCCGAAGCTGGAGGGTCTCACGCTGCGCAACCTGAAGACCGGAGAACTGACCGAGCTGCCAGTGACCGGCCTGTTCATCGCCATCGGTCACGACCCGCGCACCGAACTCTTCAAGGGGCAGCTCGACCTCGACGAGGAGGGCTACCTCAAGGTGGACACCCCCTCCACGCGCACCAGCCTCACCGGCGTCTTCGGCGCCGGTGACGTGGTCGACCACACGTACCGTCAGGCGATCACTGCGGCTGGTACTGGCTGCTCCGCTGCCCTCGACGCCGAGCGCTTCCTCGCCGCTCTCGCCGACAGTGAGCAGCAGGCCGAACCCGAGAAGACCACTGTCTGACCCTCCCTTCCCCCACAGTTAAGGAGCCCCCCGTGGCCGGCACCCTGAAGAACGTGACCGACGACTCCTTCGAGCAGGACGTCCTCAAGAACAACAAGCCCGTCCTGGTGGACTTCTGGGCCGCCTGGTGCGGTCCGTGCCGTCAGATCGCCCCGTCCCTTGAGGCCATCGCTGCCGAATACGGTGACAAGATCGAGATCGTCAAGCTCAACATCGACGAGAACCCGAGCACGGCCGCCAAGTACGGCGTCATGTCCATCCCGACCCTGAACGTCTACCAGGGTGGCGAGGTCGCCAAGACCATCGTCGGTGCCAAGCCGAAGGCCGCGATCGTCCGTGACCTCCAGGACTTCATCGCCGAGTGAGCTGCGAAGCGACGCGGCGACGTTCCACGTGAAACACGAATGGGCCAGCCCCCGAGGGGCTGGCCCATTCGCATGATGCAAGCGGACATGAGGGGAGCGGTCACAGCGGCCGCAGCGCCGGTTCCTTCTGCACAGCTCCGAGGAGACGGTCCAGTGCCAGCTCCACGTCTTCCTTCCAGGAGAGCGTCGTGCGCAGTTCCAGCCGCAGTCTCGGGTACGTGGGGTGCGGGCGCACGGTCTTGAACCCCACCGCCAGAAGATGGTCGGCGGGCAGCAGGCACGCAGGCTCTTTCCAGCGCGCGTCGCCGAAGGCCTCGATCGCCTTGAAGCCGCGGCGCAGCAGATCCTTGGCTACCGTCTGAACCATCACACGGCCGAGCCCCTGCCCCTGATAGCCCGGCTTGATGAAGGCGGTCATCAACTGGACCGCGTCCGGCGACACCGGGCTCGTGGGGAACGCCGTGGAGCGTGGGACGTAGGCGGGCGGGGCGTACAACACGAAGCCCACCGGTACGTCGTCCACATAGACCACCCGGCCGCAGGACCCCCAGTCCAGCAGCACAGCGGAGATCCACGACTCCTTCTCCAGGGCAGGCGTGCCGGCCTTTACCGCGGCTTCACCACTGACCGGGTCCAGTTCCCAGAAGACACACGAGCGGCAACGCTTGGGAAGGTCCGGAAGGTTGTCCAGCGTGAGCGGTACGAGCCGACGCCCCATGAAGGCAGTTCCTCGCTTCCTTCGCCCGCAGCATCACGGGCGGCTGTCAGAGCGCTCCGCTCCCAGAGCAGACTACCGACGAACCCGCCGACCACCCCCAGGCTCAGGCCCGTGGTCACCAGACCGGTAGAACTCATGGTTCGCACGGCCCCCGCCCCCCGGTCAAGGTACTGCCTGGTGGATGCGCCATACCTGATCGCATCGTATCCAGGATGCGATTCCCTCGATACCGCCTGAAAGCAAAGAGCGGGCCGTGTTCCGGTACACCGGACACAGCCCGCTCTGACGGTCGGAGACCGTCACGCTGGGGGGATCAGTCCTCCGAATCGTCGGAGCCACCGTCCAGAAGGCTCTTCTGAAGGACCGGCCCCTCGTCAGGAGCGAACGTGCCCAGGATCCTCTCCAGGTCCTCCATCGAGGCGAACTCGACGGTGATCTTGCCCTTCTTCTGGCCGAGGTCGACCTTCACCCGGGTCTCGAAACGGTCCGAGAGCCGGGTTGCCAGCTCACTGAGCGCGGGAGAGACCCGGGCACCGGCACGCGGCCTCTTGGATCGGGGGGCGCTCTGCGACCGTGACCCCATGAGGGTGACGATCTCCTCGACAGCCCGCACGGACAGCCCCTCGCGCACGATGCGCTGCGCCAGCCTGTCCTGCTCCTCCGAGTCCTCGACGGACAGCAGGGCCCGGGCGTGGCCCGCAGACAGGACACCTGCGGCCACCTTGCGCTGCACTGCCGGCGACAGCTTCAGCAGCCGCAGCGTGTTGGAGACCTGCGGACGCGACCGGCCGATACGGTCCGCCAGCTGATCATGGGTGCAGTTGAAGTCCTCGAGGAGCTGTTCGTAGGCGTTCGCCTCTTCGATGGGGTTCAGCTGGACCCGGTGCAGGTTCTCCAGAAGGGCGTCCAGGAGGAGCTTCTCGTCCTCCGTCGCCCGCACAATCGCCGGGATAGCGTCCAATCCGGCCTCTCGGCAGGCACGCAAGCGCCGCTCGCCCATGATGAGCTCGTAGCGCGCCGGACCCACTTGCCGTACCACGATGGGCTGAAGAAGCCCGACCTCCTTGATGGAGGTGACCAGCTCGGCGAGCGCGTCTTCGTCGAACACCTCACGGGGCTGCGCCGGGTTCGGGGTGATGGAGTTGAGAGGCAACTCGGCGAAGTGGGCGCCAAACGGGGGTGCGGGCGTCCCCGCGGGGCCGTTCGGCGACGACACCTCGGTTTCACGTGAAACAGGCGGGGGCGCGGTGGCCAACTTCCCGGCTGCCACTCCCCGGTCCGTCGTCAGTACGGACGCCGCCGAGGCGCCCAGACCAGCCGGGGCTGCCGCCTTCTCCCCTGTCGGGGCGGCAGGGATCAGTGCGCCGAGGCCACGACCCAACCCTCTCCGTCGCTCGCTCACTGGATCCCCTCCGCCATGCTCTGTTCCGTCTGGGCGCCGAAGTGGGCGTGCTGCGCGTCGTACCGGACGCCGACACCCCTCAGCGCGATTTCACGTGCCGCCTCAAGATACGAGAGTGCGCCGCTCGACCCTGGATCGTAGGTCAGCACCGTCTGTCCATAGCTCGGCGCCTCGGAGATGCGGACAGAGCGCGGGATGCTCGTCCTTAGCACCTCGTCGCCGAAGTGGCTGCGCACCTCCTCCGCGACCTGGGACGCCAGTCGCGTCCGACCGTCGTACATGGTGAGCAGGATGGTCGACACATGCAGAGCGGGATTGAGGTGCCCCCGCACCAGGTCGACATTGCGCAGCAGTTGCCCCAAGCCCTCCAGCGCGTAGTACTCGCACTGGATCGGGATGAGAACCTCCTGGCCGGCAACAAGCGCATTGACTGTCAGCAGGCCGAGCGAGGGCGGGCAGTCGATAAGGATGTAGTCCAACGGCTGCTCGTAGGACTGGATCGCCCGCTGCAGCCGACTCTCCCGCGCCACCAGAGACACCAGCTCGATCTCCGCACCGGCGAGATCGATCGTGGCGGGGGCACAGAAGAGGCCCTCGACATCGAGGACCGGCTGGACGACCTCCGCGAGCGGCTTGCTCTCGATCAACACATCGTAGATGGATGGGACTTCGGCGTGATGGTCGATCCCCAGCGCCGTGGATGCATTGCCCTGAGGGTCGAGGTCGATCACCAGGACGCGACCACCGTGCAGGGCGAGAGAGGCAGCAAGATTGACCGTCGTCGTGGTCTTTCCCACCCCGCCCTTCTGGTTGGCCACCACGATGACACGGGTCTGGCCAGGCCGTGGCAGGCTGTCGCCAGCTCGGCCCAGCGCCTCCACCGCAAGTTGGGCAGCACGACCGATGGGTGTGTCGTCCATCGGGGGCGGTGTTTCACGTGAAACATCCTCCCCCGTCGACTCGGTACGGGGACCGGGGACCGGATCGGTCATCGGTCCCGCGATGTTGGCGTCGGACCGCAAGGATTCACTCTCCTCGACTTCAGGCTCGCAATGAACAGAGCCTCCCATGCCTTCGGGGCCGTGAACCAGTGAGGTCTGGTCTTCTGTGGAGAAATCCACCTCTGTGGACAAGTCCGTGCCCTCCACGGGGGATACGGCGCCAAGGGTGGACGGTTCTCTGAGGGATCCGAGAGGCTTACGGTCGCGGGGTTCGGCCGCAGCCCGGCCGCGACTAATGATGCCGTGCAGCAGTGAGCGACGTTTCACGTGAAACACGATGCACAGCAGCTACGGCCGGACCGCCGCGACACTCCGAGTTGCATGGGTTTGGCTGCTTGTGTGGAGTACGAAGGACCTCTTAGGGCTGATCAGCCAACCGCCACGTCAATCACGTCGACGCGCCCGGCCCATCCCCCGGACACACTCCTTCAGCGACGTCGACGCGCCCGCCCTGTCCGGGCTGCCTTCGCTCGCTTCGCCGCGAAGCGCACACCGCCGGGGCTCTCCCCGACCTCCACTCGCACCACGGTCGACAGCGGTTCCACGATCCCCTCACCGACATGCAAGATGGACGTCTCCACGGCGCCGAGCTTGCTCAGAGCGGAGGCGGCGCTCTTCAGCTCCTCCTCCGCTGTGTCGCCCTTAAGGGCGAGCATCTCCCCATAGGGACGCAGCAGAGGAATTCCCCAGGTGGCCAGACGGTCCAGTGGAGCCACGGCGCGTGCGGTCACCACGTGGACCGGCGGAATCTTGCCCATGACCTCCTCCGCACGGCCGCGGACGACGGTCACATGGTCAAGCCCCAGCAGCTCGACGACCTCCACGAGGAAGTTGGTGCGCCGCAGCAGTGGCTCAAGCAACGTGATCTTCAGGTCGTCACGGACGAGCGCGAGCGGGATGCCGGGCAGTCCAGCACCGGAACCGACATCGCACACGGTCACTCCCTCAGGCACGACCTCCGAGAGCACCGCGCAGTTCAGCAGGTGCCGCTCCCACAGGCGGGGAACTTCCCGCGGTCCGATCAGACCGCGCTGTACACCTGCCTCGGCAAGCAACTCCGCGTAGCGGACTGCGTCCGCGAAGCGATCGCCGAACACCTCGCGCGCCTGCTCGGGAGCAGGGGGAAGCGCTGCTGCTTCCGTCACGGGGACCGTCCTTCCGTACCGCATGAGCGCACTGAGCGCAGAACCAGGACTATCAGGGCTACCGGCTGCCATGACCACAGCCGTGAGGAACTACCAGGCTGACAAAGTTCGGCCCCGCCTGCGCAACAGACGGGGCCGGAAAAACGTACGGACCGAATCAGGCGGGCAGCACGACGACGAAGCGCTGCGGCTCTTCGCCCTCGGACTCGCTACGCAGGCCCGCGGCCTTGACCGCGTCGTGCACGACCTTGCGCTCGAAGGGCGTCATCGGCTTGAGCTTTACGGGCTCGCCCGAGCTCTTGGCCTCAGCCGCTGCCTTGGCGCCGATCTCCGAGAGTTCCTCGCGCTTGTTGGCGCGGTAGTCCGCGATGTCCAGCATCAGCCGACTGCGGTCGCCGGTCTCCCGGTGCACGGCCAGGCGCGTGAGCTCCTGGAGCGCCTCCAGCACCTCACCGTCCCGGCCGACCAGCTTCTGCAGGTCTCGGCTGCCCGTGTCACTGATGATCGACACGGACGCGCGGTCGGCCTCGACGTCCATGTCGATGTCGCCGTCGAGGTCGGCGATGTCGAGCAGACCCTCAAGGTAGTCCGCCGCGATCTCGCCCTCCTGCTCCAGGCGGGTCAGGGTGTCTGCGCCCTCGGCAGCGGCGGAGGTGGTGCCTTCCGTCACGGGATGGACTCCTTCTTACTTCTTGGACGGGGACTTGGGCCGCTGCGGACCCTTGCGCTGGCCGGACTGGGCCTTGCTGCGGGTGCCTGCGCCCGGCTGGGGCGTCGCCTTCTTGGCGGTACCGGCCGGCTTGGCGTCCTGCGGCTCGTCGGACTCGCTCAGCGAAGGCGCCGAGGAGGAGTCAGGCTCGGTGCCACCCGCGGGCTTGGGACCGCCGGACTGGCGCTGCGCCTTGGTCTGCCGCCTGGGCTGCTGGCGCTTGGGGGCGCCCATGGGCGTACCGTCCTCGGTGGCGGCGACGGCCGCGGCCTCGCTCTTCACTACGGTGCCATCGGGCTGGGCCGCGAGACCTGCCTTGCTCAGACCGTTGATGAACTTACGCTCGAACTCGTTACGGTCACGGCCCTTGGCGACGATGGCCTTGACGATGGCCTTGTCACCCCGCTTGTGGGTCTTGCCATGGTGCGTGACGTGCTTGTGCAGGCGCTCCAGGTAGGCGGCCTGGGCCTTGGAACCCGGAGTCGGGTTGTTGTGGATCACGTACATCTGCTGGCCCATGGTCCACACGTTGGTGGTCAGCCAGTAGATGAGGACACCGACCGGGAAGTTGATACCGAAGACGGCAAACATGATGGGGAAGACGTACATCAGCATCTTCTGCTGCTGCATGAACGGCGTCTTCACCGTCGTGTCGACGTTCTTCGTCATCAGCTGACGCTGCGTGTAGAACTGCGACGCCGACATCAGAACGATCATGACCGCGGTGACGACCCGGACGTCGGTCAGCGAGGCACCAAGCTGGGTGACCTTGCCAACGCTGTCCGTGAACTTGGCGGCCAGCGGGGCGCCGACGATATGGGCCTTCTGCGCGCTGGCGAGCAGCTTCTCGTCGATGACGCCGATGGTCGTGCCCGACGCGATGCCGTTGAGCACGTGGTACAGGGCGAAGAAGAACGGGGACTGCGCCAGGATGGGAAGGCACGAGGAGAGCGGGTTGGTACCCGACTCCTTGTACAGCTTCATCATCTCTTCGGACTGACGCTGCTTGTCGTTCTTGTAGCGCTCCTGGATCTTCTTCATCTCGGGCTGGAGCGTCTGCATGGCCCGGGTCGCCTTGATCTGCTTCACGAAGAGCGGGATCAGGCAGATACGAATCAGGATCACCAGGGACACGATGGACAGGCCCCAGGCCCAGCCCGTGTCAGCGCCGAAGATCGCGCCGTACACCGTGTGGAACTGGACAATGACCCAGGAGACGGGTGTCGTGATGAAGCTGAAGAGGCTGGCAATCGTGTCCACTAATCATGCTCCTTGGGCATGGGACGAGGTCTCTGCGGCCGGGCTCGAAGGGACGTCCCCCTCGATGGCCGGTTCGGCGGCGGAGGGCCCGCCCTTGCGTGCACGCCAGGCATTGCGCACCATTTCGTGCCATCGCGGACGCTTGCGCGGCGGGACATGGTCCACGCCGCCGAGCGACCACGGATTGCACCGCAGGATGCGCCAGGCGGTAAGTGCCGTCCCCTTGATCGCACCATGGCGGTCAATGGCTGTGTAGCCATAGTGGGAACATGACGGGTAGTACTTGCATACCGGTCCGAGTAGTGGACTGATCGTCCACTGATAGAGCTTGATCAGAGCCAGCAGCGGGTACTTCATCGCGCGCCCCCTCCTCCCAGCAGCCGCTGAATGGCGGCATCCAGGTCTCGGGCCAGCTGTGCATGGTCGGCGTCGCCCGCACCGGGCAGCGCTCGTACGACTACCAGGCTACCGGGGGGCAACAGGGCCACTCGGTCACGCATCAGATGGCGAAGTCTGCGCTTCACCTTGTTGCGTACGACCGATCCGCCCACAGCCTTGCTCACGACGAAACCCGCACGCGTCGGAGGAGCGCTCTCCCCAGGCGCGTGCGGGTCCGTGGCACCGCTACGAAGATGGACGACGAGAAGCGGGCGTCCGGCCCGGCGTCCTCGGCGTACCGCGGTCGCGAAATCCTCGCGCCGCCTCAGCCGATGCTCGGTAGGCAGCACGTCATGACCTGTACGCGATCAGGCGGACAGGCGGGCGCGACCCTTGCTACGGCGGGACGCCAGGATGGCGCGGCCGGCACGGGTGCGCATACGCAGCCGGAAGCCGTGGGTCTTCGCGCGACGACGGTTGTTCGGCTGGAAGGTGCGCTTGCTCACTCGGGGGCTCCAGTAATGATTCGGTGGGTGGCGGGGTGCCGCCTGGCTGTCACCGTGCGCCCACGAGTAGCTCGTATTACGCCCGAGTGCACCGCTTTCCGATCACCGAAATGTGCCCTGGCAGAGGCACTGGTGCGTGATCTGTGCCCATCGGAGGCAGGCGGCAGCAGCCATCGACAACTCGACCTGGTTACGGTACGCGGGGCGGCACCATCCGGTCAAACCAATGACCGATGGGGGACACTTGTCCACAGGCTGGGGACAACGACTTGAACCACGCCGGTCGCCCTGACTACCGTGGCTGAACTCCGATTCGTTCCGTTGTCCCCGCTCCGGCGGATCTGCCCGCCTCACCCCAACCCGATGAACACCCCAACCCGTCCCGCAACCACATGTTCGTGGGACCTGCGAGAGAGCGTGCCCTGTGGCTGACGTACCTGCCGATCTTGCCGCAGTGTGGCCCCGCGTACTCGAGCAGCTTCTCGGCGAGGGGCGTGGGCCGGGTGTCGAGGCCAAGGACGAGCACTGGATCAGGCGCTGCCAGCCGCTGGCGCTGGTCGCCGACACCGCCCTGCTCGCCGTTCCGAACGAATTCGCGAAAGGTGTTCTCGAGGGTCGGCTCGCGCCGGTTGTCAGCGAAACCCTGAGTCGCGAGTGCGGCCGCCCGATCCGCATCGCGATCACTGTCGACGACTCCGCGGGCGAGCCCGCCGCCCCCCAGCCGCGCTACGAGGAGCCTGAGCTCACCCCCCAGCGCCGTGACCGTGACGCGTACGACACCCAGGGCGGCTACGAGGGATACGGCCGCCACCACGCCGACGACCACCGCACGGCGCGCCCTGACCAGCTGGCCACCGGCCCCGGCGACCGGCTCCCCGGTGTCCGCCCCGCCTACCCGGGCGAATACCAGCGCCCCGAGCCCGGCGCCTGGCCGCGCCCGTCCCAGGAGGACTACGGCTGGCAGCAGCACCGGCTCGGCTTCCCCGAGCAGCGCGACCCCTACGCCACGCCGACACCGGACTACCGTGCGCAGTCGCTGGAGCGGCCCCCGTACGAGCAGCAGCGCCCGGACTACGAGAGCGCACGCCCCGACTTCGACCAGCACCGCCCCGCCCGGCGCGAGCTCCCGGAGCCTGCCTCCGGCGACGGCCAGGTGCACCGAGGCGGTGCGGCCACCGGCGCCCCCGGCCCGCTGGCCGCGCAGCCCGCGCCGGCGACCGGTCCGGGCGAGCCCACCGCGCGCCTGAACCCGAAGTACCTCTTCGACACGTTCGTCATCGGCGCCTCGAACCGCTTCGCGCACGCAGCCGCGGTCGCCGTCGCCGAGGCGCCGGCGAAGGCGTACAACCCCCTGTTCATCTATGGCGAGTCGGGGCTCGGCAAGACGCATCTGCTGCACGCGATCGGCCACTACGCGCGCAGTCTCTACCCCGGCACGCGCGTGCGGTACGTGAGCTCCGAGGAGTTCACCAACGAGTTCATCAACTCCATCCGCGACGGCAAGGCGGACGCGTTCCGCAAGCGCTACCGCGACATGGACATCCTGTTGGTCGACGACATCCAGTTCCTGGCACAGAAGGAGTCGACGCAGGAGGAGTTCTTCCACACCTTCAACACGCTCCACAACGCCAACAAGCAGATCGTGCTGTCCTCGGACCGGCCGCCCAAGCAACTGGTCACTCTGGAGGACCGGCTGCGCAACCGTTTCGAGTGGGGCCTGATCACCGACGTCCAGCCTCCCGAGCTGGAGACGCGCATCGCGATCCTGCGCAAGAAGGCGGTGCAGGAGCAGCTCAACGCGCCGCCGGAGGTGCTGGAGTTCATCGCCTCCCGTATCTCACGCAACATCCGTGAGCTGGAGGGCGCGCTGATCCGGGTGACGGCGTTCGCGTCGCTCAACCGCCAGCCGGTGGATCTCGGCCTGACGGAGATCGTCCTCAAGGATCTGATCCCCGGCGGCGAGGACGCAGCACCCGAGATCACCGCGACCGCCATCATGGGCGCCACCGCCGACTACTTCGGGCTGACGGTGGAGGACCTGTGCGGCACCTCGCGCGGCCGCGCCCTGGTGACCGCCCGCCAGATCGCGATGTACCTGTGCCGTGAGCTGACCGACCTGTCGCTGCCGAAGATCGGCGCGCAGTTCGGCGGCCGGGACCACACGACCGTGATGCACGCCGACCGCAAGATCCGCGCGCTGATGGCCGAGCGGCGTTCCATCTACAACCAGGTCACCGAGCTGACGAACCGCATCAAGAACGGCTGACGGTCACAGGCCCCACGAGCGCCCTCGGGACGAACTTCCCGGGGGCGCTTTCGCTGTCGCGGCCCACGGCCTGCGGCCGCGGCCCCGCGTCCCGGTCCACACGGCCGGCAGGACGGCGTGGCCGCCAGGGTCGGCCGGACCGCCTCGGTGCATCTGGCCATCGCCGGAGGGCGGATCCAGGAGCTCGCCGACCGGGTCGGTGGTCGTCTCAGGCGAAACACAGCACGACTTCGAACGCGCTCCGAGCCCTCGGCGGCCCGCACCCTCACAGACCGGTCGCCCCTCACGCCCCGCCAACCGCTCCAGGCACACGCGTCCAGCACCGCCCTGCCGCCCCACCCGCGTAAACCGCCGAGCCACGACCCGACGGGCGCCACCGCGAGTGCTCAGCCCGGTTCCCGGCACCGCCCCGCCCCCGCCGCATGCCTCTCGTTGCCGCCCGCGCACACGTCGCCAGGCTGCTTCGGCGATGCCCGGTGTTCGAATACCTGCGGCGTTACGGTCATTCTCCACAGATCTGGTGACTTTCTTCCGTCCACATGCTGGGGACTGTGAAGTTGTCCAGATCGCATCCACAGGCTGTGCTGTTGAACGACGATCAGCCCAGCTCAGCCGGTTGTGGATTGGTGGACGAACGATCTCCACAGGTTGTGGACAGGGAGAAGATCCACAACCTGTGCACCTGGTTGTCCACCGGCAACCCACAGGCTGGGGCCGGTTGTCCCCAGTGATCTCCGGCTTCTCCACACCCCTGTCCACTGTTCGGCAACATGAGGTGTCTCCTCACCGGGGCGAGTGAAAGGCGTCACACCGAGACGCCGGACTGGGCTGTGGGAAAGGCGGGTAAAGCTGGGGACAGCGCTGGGGAGAAGTGCCCCGAGGCTGTGCACGGGGTGTGCAGAACTTTCCGTTCTCCACAGAGACCCCCGGTTGTCCACCGCTTCCACCCACAGGGCCGGTGGACAAAATCTCGCTGCTGAGCTGGGAAAACGTGGTTATCCACGGTATCCACAGGCCCTACTACTACTCCCACTCAGAGAGACCAGGGAATTCGTCTGGAAGTGGGCCCTGTGCACAACTCGGTCTCCGGTTCCCGGCTGCCCCTCATCGCGACTTGACCCCGAGAGGCACCTACTGTCAGTGCGGTGCGTCAGACTGGACCCCTGGTGTCCTGCCCCTCCCAGGGAGCCGCGACACCGAGTCAGACGACGAAGGCCAAGCAGGGCGAGAGCGCCGGCAACAGCAGGAGGCGGCTTACGGTGAAGATCCGGGTGGAACGCGACGTACTCGCGGAGGCAGTGGCCTGGGCGGCGCGCAGCCTCCCGGCCCGTCCGCCGGCGCCTGTCCTCGCCGGCCTGCTGCTGAAGGCCGAGGACGGCCAGCTGAGCCTGTCCGGCTTCGACTACGAGGTCTCGGCGCGCGTGTCCGTGGACGCGGAGGTCGAGGAGGAGGGCACGGTCCTCGTCTCCGGCCGTCTCCTTGCCGACATCTGCCGCGCCCTCCCCAACCGTCCGGTGGAGATTTCCACAGACGGTGTACGGGCGACGGTGGTCTGCGGCTCCTCGCGGTTCACCCTCCACACCCTTCCTGTGGAGGAGTACCCGGCGCTGCCGCAGATGCCGAGCGCGACGGGCACGGTCCCCGGCGAGGTGTTCGCCGCGGCCGCCGCCCAGGTCGCTATCGCCGCCGGCCGCGACGACACGCTGCCCGTCCTCACCGGTGTGCGCATCGAGATCGAGGGCGACACGGTGACGCTGGCCTCCACCGACCGCTACCGTTTCGCGGTCCGCGAGTTCCTGTGGAAGCCGGAGAACCCGGACGCGTCCGCGGTCGCCCTGGTGCCCGCCAAGACGCTCCTGGACACCGCCAAGGCGCTGACCAGCGGTGACAGCGTCACCCTGGCGCTCTCCGGCTCGGGCGCGGGCGAAGGCCTGATCGGCTTCGAGGGCGCCGGACGGCGCACGACGACGCGCCTCCTGGAGGGCGACCTCCCGAAATACCGCACGCTGTTCCCGACGGAGTTCAACTCGGTCGCCACCATCGAGACCGCCCCGTTCGTGGAAGCCGTCAAGCGCGTTGCTCTGGTTGCCGAGCGCAACACCCCGGTGCGGCTCAGCTTCGAGCAGGGCGTGCTCATCCTGGAGGCCGGCTCCAGCGACGACGCACAGGCTGTGGAAAGGGTCGATGCCCAGCTGGAGGGCGACGACATCTCGATCGCCTTCAACCCCACCTTCCTGCTGGACGGCCTGAGTGCGATCGACTCGCCGGTGGCCCAGCTGTCCTTCACGACGTCCACGAAGCCCGCGCTGCTGGGCGGCAAGCCTGCCGTGGACGCCGAGGCGGACGAGACGTACAAGTACCTGATCATGCCGGTGCGGCTGAGCGGCTGACGACCGTCCACAGCGCTTCTGGGCCCGGTGACTCACCAGGCCCAGAAGCGAAGCCACAGGTCGGGGTGCACGAGTGAGCGCGTACACCCACAGGTGTGGGCGACGGCCCGGGTTTACGCTCGGACGCGGGTACGAAAGTGCCCTCACGCCACATCGCAACCTAAGGAACACTTGATGGAGCTCGGTCTCGTCGGCCTCGGCAAGATGGGCGGCAACATGCGCGAGCGGATACGCCGCGCAGGCCACACCGTCATCGGATACGACCGCAACCCGGACCTCGCCGATGTCCACAGTCTGGAAGAGCTTGTGGGCAAGCTCGAGGGCCCCCGCGTGGTGTGGGTGATGGTCCCGGCCGGCGCTCCGACACAGTCCACGATCGACGAGCTGGCCGAGCTCCTGGAGCCCGGTGACATCGTCGTGGACGGCGGGAATTCCCGCTGGACGGACGACGAGAAGCACGCCGAGGAGCTGGCGGCCAAGGGCATCGGCTTCGTCGACTGCGGTGTCTCCGGCGGCGTCTGGGGCCTGGAGAACGGCTACGCGCTGATGTACGGCGGCGACGCGGAGCACGTCGCCAGGGTGCAGCCGATCTTCGACGCCCTCAAGCCCGAGGGCGAGTTCGGCGCGGTGCACGCGGGCAAGGTCGGCGCGGGCCACTTCGCGAAGATGGTCCACAACGGCATCGAGTACGCGATGATGCAGGCCTACGCCGAGGGCTGGGAGCTGCTGGAGAAGGTCGACTCGGTGGAGAACGTCCGCGAGATCTTCCGCTCCTGGCAGGAGGGCACGGTCATCCGTTCCTGGCTGCTGGACCTGGCGGTCAACGCCCTCGACGAGGACGAGCACCTGGGCAAGCTGCGCGGCTTCGCGCAGGACTCCGGTGAGGGCCGCTGGACCGTCGAGGCGGCCATCGACCACGCCGTGCCGCTCCCGGCCATCACGGCGTCCCTCTTCGCCCGCTTCGCCTCCCGTCAGGACGACTCCCCGCAGATGAAGATGATCGCCGCCCTGCGCAACCAGTTCGGCGGCCACGCGGTCGAGAAGAAGTAATCCACAGGACCGCCCGGCGGTCCACAACCCCGGAGAGATCGGCGAACGACCATGCACGTCACGCATCTGTCGCTGGCCGACTTCCGCTCGTACGCCCGGGTCGAAGTCCCGCTCGACCCGGGCGTCACCGCCTTCGTCGGACCCAACGGCCAGGGCAAGACGAACCTCGTGGAGGCGGTCGGCTACCTCGCCACCCTCGGCAGCCACCGCGTTTCCTCCGACGCCCCCCTCGTCCGCATGGGCGCCGACCGCGCCATCATCCGGGCCGCGGTCCGTCAGGGCGACCGTCAGCAACTGATCGAGCTGGAGCTGAACCCGGGCAAGGCCAATCGCGCCCGCATCAACAGGTCCTCGCAGGTCAGACCGCGTGATGTGCTTGGCATCGTGCGGACGGTGCTGTTCGCGCCGGAGGACCTCGCCCTGGTCAAGGGCGACCCCGGCGAGCGCCGCCGCTTCCTGGACGAGCTGATCACCGCCCGCTCCCCACGCATGGCCGGCGTCCGCTCCGACTACGACCGGGTCCTCAAGCAGCGCAACACCCTCCTCAAGACGGCCGCGCTGGCCCGCCGGCACGGTGGGCGCTCCATGGACCTGTCCACGCTCGACGTCTGGGACCAGCACCTCGCGCGCGCCGGTGCCGAACTGCTCGCCCAGCGCCTCGATCTGATCGCCGCGATCCAGCCACTCGCCGACAAGGCGTACGAGCAGCTCGCCCCCGGCGGCGGTCCGGTCGCCTTGGACTACAAGTCGTCCGCGCCCGGCGAGGCCCACACCCGAGAAGCCCTCTACGAGCAGCTGATGGTCTCTCTCGCCGACGCCCGTAAGCAGGAGATCGAGCGCGGTGTCACCCTCGTGGGACCCCACCGGGACGATCTGCTGCTCAGCCTCGGCCGGCTGCCCGCCAAGGGATACGCCTCCCACGGCGAGTCCTGGTCCTACGCGCTGGCCCTGCGCCTGGCGTCCTACGACCTCCTTCGCGCGGAGGGCAATGAGCCGGTGCTCGTCCTCGACGACGTCTTCGCCGAGCTGGACGCTCGCCGCCGCGAGCGCCTGGCGGAGCTGGTCGCGCCCGGCGAGCAGGTTCTGGTGACCGCCGCGGTCGACGACGACGTACCGCATGTCCTGACGGGGACGCGGTACGCCGTGTTCGAGGGCACGGTGGAGCGCGCATGAGCACCGACGAACCCGCAGCGAAGAAGACCCCGGAGCTCTCGGGTGTGGACCTCGCGCGCGTGGCGCTCAGGGCCGCGAAGGAACAGGCGCGGGCGCGTGGGGACGCGGCGCAGCAGAAGAAACAGGCGCGGCGCGGCGGACTGCGCTCCGGTGCACGCGCCGACGGCCGTGACCCGATGGCGCTCGGCGCGGCCATCAACCGGCTGATCACCGAACGCGGCTGGGAGACCCCGGCCGCGGTGGGCGGTGTGATGGGGCGCTGGCCGCAGATCGTCGGCGATGACCTCGCCAAGCACTGCGTCCCCGAGCGGTATGACGAGGACGAGCGTGTCCTGGCCGTGCGGTGCGACTCCACGGCGTGGGCGACGCAGCTGCGGCTGCTGGCCCCGCAGCTGGTCGCGCGTCTCAACGAGGACCTGGGGCACGGCACGGTCCGGCTGCTCAAGGTCCACGGCCCCGGCGGTCCCGCCCGCCGCTTCGGTCCCCTGCGTGCTCCTGGGAGCACGGGACCCGGTGACACCTACGGGTGACGGACATCACTAAAGGGCCGTCGAGACAGGCTTCGGCGGCCCTTTCGCCGTGCCTGCGCGCGGTCACGAAGATCGATGTGACTCCGAAGTAGCCAAGGGTTGACAGCTGGAAGCGCTGAGTGCCTCTCAGAGGCTCTTGGAGCCCCGCTCCGCATATAGGGAGTCGGCTGAGACCGATTGAGGGCGGCACATGCGTACTCAGGTACCGGCAAACCCCCATCACTGTCGGCGCTACCGGTAGACTGGAAGCCAATCCCGCCCCAAACGTGGGGACCGCCCGGGAAAAGCTGAGCAACGCTGATCAAGGCTTACCAACGCAACATGCCGCAGCCGCTCCGGCAACCCGCCGACGAGCCTGGCTCGTGCTGTGCCAGAAAGGGCGCTTCGTGGCCGATTCCGGCAACCCCAACGAGAACATCCCGTCCATCGGCGCCGACGTGAACGGCGCGACGACCACCTCGAACAGTGAGGTCAACGCGTCGTACGACGCCAGTGCCATCACCGTCCTCGAGGGTCTGGACGCGGTCCGCAAGCGACCCGGCATGTACATCGGCTCCACGGGTGAGCGTGGCCTGCACCACCTGGTGCAGGAGGTCGTCGACAACTCGGTCGACGAGGCGCTCGCGGGCTACGCGGACACCATCGACGTGACGATCCTCGCCGACGGCGGCGTCCGCGTCGTCGACAACGGCCGTGGCATCCCGGTGGGCATCGTGCCCTCCGAGGGCAAGCCGGCCGTCGAGGTCGTGCTGACCGTGCTGCACGCGGGCGGCAAGTTCGGCGGCGGCGGCTACGCGGTCTCCGGCGGTCTGCACGGCGTGGGTGTCTCCGTCGTGAACGCCTTGTCCACGAAGGTCTCCGTCGAGGTCAAGACCGACGGGTACCGGTGGACACAGGACTACAAGATGGGCGTCCCGACGGCCCCGCTGGCCAAGCACGAGGCGACCGAGGAGACCGGTACCTCGGTCACCTTCTGGGCCGACCCGGAGATCTTCGAGACCACCGAGTACTCCTTCGAGACGCTGACCCGCCGTTTTCAGGAGATGGCCTTCCTCAACAAGGGCCTGAAGATCCGGCTCACCGACGAGCGCGAGTCGGCGAAGGCCACCAGCGGCGCGGACGAGGCGGGCGCCGACGAGAAGGCCGAGGTCAAGTCGGTCACCTACCACTACGAGGGCGGCATCGTCGACTTCGTGAAGTACCTCAACTCCCGCAAGGGAGAGGTGGTGCACAACACCATCATCGACCTGGAGGCCGAGGACAAGGACAAGAGCCTGTCCCTCGAGGTCGCGATGCAGTGGAACAGCGGCTACAGCGAGGGCGTGTATTCCTTCGCCAACATCATCCACACCCACGAGGGCGGTACGCACGAGGAGGGCTTCCGTGCGGCGCTGACCTCGCTGATCAACAAGTACGCGCGCGACAAGAAGCTGCTGCGCGACAAGGACGACAACCTCACGGGCGACGACATCCGCGAGGGTCTGACCGCGATCATCTCGGTCAAGCTGAGCGAGCCGCAGTTCGAGGGTCAGACGAAGACCAAGCTGGGCAACACGGAGGCGAAGACCTTCGTGCAGAAGGCGGTCTACGAGCACCTCAACGACTGGCTGGACCGCAACCCGAACGAGGCCGCGGACATCATCCGCAAGGGCATCCAGGCGGCAACCGCGCGCGTGGCTGCCCGCAAGGCCCGTGACCTCACCCGTCGCAAGGGCCTCCTGGAGTCGGCGTCCCTGCCGGGCAAGCTCTCCGACTGCCAGTCGAACGACCCCACCAAGTGCGAGATCTTCATCGTCGAGGGTGACTCCGCCGGCGGCTCGGCCAAGTCCGGCCGCAACCCGCAGTACCAGGCGATCCTCCCGATCCGAGGCAAGATCCTCAACGTCGAGAAGGCGCGGATCGACAAGATCCTGCAGAACCAGGAGATCCAGGCGCTGATCTCCGCCTTCGGCACGGGCGTGCACGAGGACTTCGACATCTCCAGGCTCCGCTATCACAAGATCATCCTGATGGCGGACGCCGACGTCGACGGTCAGCACATCAACACCCTGCTGCTGACCTTCCTGTTCCGCTTCATGCGGCCGCTGGTCGAGGCCGGGCACGTGTTCCTCTCCCGCCCGCCTCTCTACAAGATCAAGTGGGGCAGGGACGACTTCGAGTACGCGTACTCGGACCGCGAGCGCGACGCCCTGATCGAACTGGGGCGCCGCAACGGCAAGCGGATCAAGGACGACTCGGTGCAGCGCTTCAAGGGCCTCGGCGAGATGAACGCCGAGGAGCTGCGCGTGACGACCATGGACATCGACCACCGCGTCCTCGGCCAGGTCACCCTCGACGACGCCGCCCAGGCCGACGACCTGTTCTCGGTCCTCATGGGCGAGGACGTCGAGGCACGCCGCGCGTTCATCCAGCGCAACGCCAAGGACGTTCGCTTCCTCGACATCTGACGTCGGTCTCAGCTGACCGCACCAGGAAGGATCTTCACCAGCAATGGCCGACGAGAACACTCCGACCACCCCTGAAGAAGAGGGCGGCGAGACCACCGTCCGCATCGAGCCCGTCGGGCTCGAGACGGAGATGCAGCGCTCGTACCTCGACTACGCGATGTCCGTCATCGTCTCGCGTGCGCTGCCCGACGTACGGGACGGTCTCAAGCCCGTGCACCGCCGTGTCCTGTACGCGATGTACGACGGCGGTTACCGGCCCGAGAAGGGCTTCTACAAGTGCGCCCGCGTCGTCGGCGACGTCATGGGCAACTACCACCCGCACGGCGACTCCTCGATCTACGACGCGCTGGTCCGCCTCGCGCAGCCGTGGTCGATGCGGATGCCGCTGGTGGACTCCAACGGCAACTTCGGCTCCCCGGGCAACGACCCCGCCGCCGCCATGCGCTACACCGAGTGCAAGATGGCGCCGCTGTCCATGGAGATGGTCCGCGACATCGACGAGGAGACCGTCGACTTCACGGACAACTACGACGGTCGCTCCCAGGAGCCGACGGTCCTGCCGTCCCGCTTCCCCAACCTGCTGATCAACGGTTCGGCCGGTATCGCGGTCGGCATGGCGACCAACATCCCTCCGCACAACCTCCGTGAGGTCGCGGCCGGCGCCCAGTGGTACCTGGAGCACCCGGAAGCCTCGCACGAGGAGCTGCTGGACGCCCTCATCGAGCGCATCAAGGGCCCCGACTTCCCGACGGGCGCACTGGTCGTGGGCCGCAAGGGCATCGAGGAGGCCTACCGCACCGGCCGCGGCTCGATCACCATGCGCGCGGTCGTCGAGGTCGAGGAGATCCAGAACCGCCAGTGCCTGGTGGTCACCGAGCTGCCGTACCAGGTCAATCCCGACAACCTTGCGCAGAAGATCGCCGACCTGGTGAAGGACGGCAGGATCGGCGGCATCGCGGACGTCCGCGACGAGACGTCGTCCCGCACCGGTCAGCGCCTGGTCATCGTGCTCAAGAGGGACGCGGTCGCCAAGGTCGTCCTGAACAACCTCTACAAGCACACCGACCTGCAGACGAACTTCGGCGCCAACATGCTGGCGCTCGTCGACGGTGTGCCGCGCACCCTCTCCCTGGACGCGTTCATCCGTCACTGGGTCACGCACCAGATCGAGGTCGTCGTCCGCCGCACGCGCTTCAGGCTGCGCAAGGCCGAGGAGCGCGCCCACATCCTGCGCGGCCTGCTGAAGGCCCTGGACGCCATCGACGAGGTCATCGCGCTGATCCGGCGCAGCGACACCGTCGAGATCGCGCGCGACGGCCTGATGAGCCTCCTGGAGATCGACGAGATCCAGGCGAACGCCATCCTCGAGATGCAGCTGCGTCGCCTGGCCGCCCTGGAGCGCCAGAAGATCGTCCAGGAGCACGACGAACTCCAGGCGAAGATCACCGAGTACAACGCGATCCTCGCCTCGCCGATCCGCCAGCGCGGCATCATCAGCGAGGAACTGACCGCGATCGTCGAGAAGTACGGTGACGACCGCCGCAGCAAGCTGGTGCCCTTCGAGGGCGACATGTCCATCGAGGACCTCATTGCTGAGGAGGACATCGTCGTCACGGTCACCCGGGGCGGCTACATCAAGCGCACCAAGACCGACGACTACCGTGCCCAGAAGCGCGGCGGCAAGGGCGTGCGCGGCACGAAGCTCAAGGAAGACGACATCGTCGACCACTTCTTCGTGTCCACGACGCACCACTGGCTGCTGTTCTTCACCAACAAGGGCCGCGTCTACCGGGCGAAGGCCTACGAGCTGCCCGACGCCGGCCGGGACGCGCGTGGTCAGCACGTCGCGAACCTGCTCGCCTTCCAGCCGGAGGAGTCGATCGCCCAGATCCTCGCGATCCGCGACTACGAGGCCGCGCCGTACCTGGTGCTCGCCACCAAGGGCGGTTTGGTCAAGAAGACGCCTCTGAAGGATTACGATTCGCCGCGCTCCGGCGGCGTCATTGCGATCAACCTCCGGGAGATGCCGGACGGTTCGGACGACGAACTGATCGGCGCCGAGTTGGTCTCCTCGGAGGACGATCTGCTCCTGATCAGCAAGAAGGCACAGTCGATCCGGTTCACCGCGACCGACGAGTCCCTGCGCCCGATGGGCCGCGCCACCTCGGGTGTGAAGGGGATGAGCTTCCGCGAGAGCGACGAGCTTCTCTCGATGAATGTTGTCCGACCGGGTACGTTCGTGTTCACTGCCACCGACGGTGGGTACGCGAAGCGGACCGCCGTTGACGAGTACCGCGTCCAGGGTCGCGGCGGCCTCGGAATCAAGGCTGCCAAGATCGTCGAGGACCGCGGCTCACTCGTCGGCGCGCTGGTGGTCGAGGAGAGCGACGAGATCCTCGCCATCACATTGTCAGGCGGTGTGATTCGTACACGAGTCAGTGAGGTCAGGGAGACGGGCCGTGACACCATGGGCGTCCAACTGATCAACCTGGGCAAGCGCGATGCCGTGGTCGGCATCGCTCGTAACGCCGAGGCGGGACGCGAGGCGGAGGAAGTCGACGGCGACGAGGCCGTGGACGAGACCGCCGAAGGTGCCGCGAGCACCGGCACGGACGAGGGTGAGGCGCCCTCGGCCGAGTAGCACGAGGAAGTGAGTCAGCGTGAGCGGAGCCACGGGCGCCGGATCGACCGGTAGGGACACGGACGGCGGCGGCCGTGGCTTCGTCACGGACTCGACGAACTCCTATGGCTTTCATGGATCCCAGGGGGGAACTGTGACGGAGAACCGAGGCCCGCAGACCCAGTATGCGGCTGGAGCGGGCTCGGCCGCCCCCGGCGCACAGCCGGCAGCGGCCCCGGCGGGTGACACGTCGCCCGCCTCCCCGCTGCCGGGGGAGCGCCAGCCGCAACCCGCGGGGCCATACCATCCGCCGCAGGCCTACCAGGCGAAGCCGCCGACGGGGGCCGTGCGCCGTCCGCGGACCGGCGCGCGCACCACACCCCGCACCCGCAAGGCTCGCCTGAGGGTGGCGAAGGCCGACCCGTGGTCGGTGATGAAGGTCAGCTTCCTGCTCTCCATAGCCCTCGGCATCTGCACGATCGTGGCGTCGGCGGTGCTGTGGATGGTCATGGACGCGATGGGCGTCTTCTCGACGGTCGGCGGCACGATCTCGGAGGCCACCGGCTCGAACGACGCGAACGGCTCGAACGGCTTCGACCTCCAGTCGTTCCTGTCCCTGCCGCGCGTCCTGACCTTCACGACGATCATCGCGGTCATTGACGTCGTCCTGGCCACTGCTCTCGCGACGCTCGGTGCGTTCATCTACAACATCTCGGCGGGCTTCGTGGGCGGTGTCGAGCTGACCTTGGCGGAGGACGAGTAGCCGCCCGCCGGCGTCCTCCGGACGCAGGCCCGAAGCGACGTCGGGCCTGAGAGCGCATCCCGGTCAGGGGTGCGCTCCACTCATGTCCGGGCGGCCGTAGCCCGGCTCCGGCTATCGATTTTGGGACTTCCCACGTCGTGCGCTAATCTTCAGGAGTCAGCGCGCGGGACACACCGCAAAGCGCGGCGGGGCTATAGCTCAGTTGGTTAGAGCGCATCCCTGATAAGGATGAGGCCACAGGTTCAAATCCTGTTAGCCCCACAGATGAAGATCGCAAAGAGCGGGCGTCTCCCCAGGTGGGAGGCGCCCGCTCTGCGTTTCGGGCTGGGGTGGGGTGCGGGCTGCCTCGGTGAGGTGGTTCATACGAGGTGACGCCGCGCCGTGACCGTCTCTCGCCGGCACCTCGCCCCAGCCGAACTTCAGGTCACCGAGTACGGCCCCGGCTTGATGGGCGCGGCGCAGAGCCGGCTGCTCTCGCTCTGCTGCCGTCCAGGGAGGAGCATGAGAGGTGAGTGACCAAGGGAGGCCCACCATGAAAACCGGAGCCTCGGATTACGACGCCGGGCTGTACTCTCACACCCCCTCCCAGGCCGAAGGCGAGCGCGACGAACCAGCCGAGCGTACGGCCATGGAGCAGCACCCGGACGTTCCCAGGACCGAGCCGTCCCAGGCGGAGGGTGAGAGGGCGGACGACACTGGGACCGCATAACCACGACAGGCGATCAGCGAACGGCGCACGCGGCGGAGCCCCGGCGCCGCGCGCAACGCGGTCCGGGCTCGACGCGACGGTATGGCCGCGGCTGTCGCGGATGTCCTCGACGTGCTGGTGACACGGGCCAAGTCCAACATCAACGGCCCGGCACCTTGAGGTGCCGGGCCGTTCGCCGTGCGGGGCTTGGTACGCAAGTTCGCCGGTGGAGTATTGCGGGTCCCCCGGGTGGGGGGAGCGGGGGGCCGGGTCAGGGCTGGAAGCGCGGGGTCCGCTTGAAAGGGATGACGGGTTCGGTGCGGGGCCTGGGGACCGAGGGGGTGAGTGGGTCGGCTGCGGCGGTGTCCGTGCGTGGGCGGTGGCGGCAGCTCGGGGAGGCGTTGTGGGCCTCCGCGCGGATGCGTTGCTTCATCGTGGGGGGCAGGGCCCGTTCGCGGGCCGCTCTGCGGTGCACCGGCTTCGGCTTCGGCGGCGTCAGGCGCGTGCTGCTGTTGCGAGCCGACTCGGGCTGGGGTACGGCCGCCGCAGCGGTCGTGGTGACGAGTCCGAGCGCGGTGCACAGTGCAAGGAAGGCGGTGACGATGGCGGTCCACAGCTTCATGACCTTGTTCGCGGCCATGGCCCCTCACTTTCGGGTACGGACGATTTGCGTACTTTGCTCATGATGTGTATGTGGGCTGTGATGTGGTGGACCGACGCCCGTGGCGCATTGATCTTCGGATGAACACCACTCGGATGGGCGTAAGAGCGCCGGAAAACTCAGGAAAAGCAGGGGAGAGCGGCGAACATCACAGTCTGTGATGTGGGACCACCTGGAGATCGAGGCGGCATCTTCTGGTCGTCGTGCGCCGTAATGCGCTGTGCCAGGCCGGAGTTGAGGAGCAGATGCAGGTCACCGATCGATATCGATCGGTGTGTATAGTCGGGCGACAGAGGTCCTCTACGTCAAGGAAAGACGAGGTCGCGCGGTGAAGAAGCTTCTCCTGGTCGCACTGGCCGCCATCGGCGGGCTCCTCGTGTACCGCCAGATCCAGGCGGATCGCGCCGAGCAGGATCTGTGGACGGAGGCGACTGACTCCGTGCCCACGGGTTCGTGAGTTCCGACAGACGCCACAGACAACTGGTTCAGAGCAGGCCCCGACCGCCGCTGCGGTCGGGGCCTTGTGTTGTCCCGGTGGCATAGGGCGCACTCGCGGGAGGATCGCCCGCTCCGGGTTCCGGCCGGAGGGCGGTGTCGCCCCCTTCCGTCAGGAACACCGCCGGCCGCGCCCGGCGCCCTGCCTCCCGCCTCCGTGGGCCCCGCCGGCGCCGTGCCGGCCGTCGGAGCGGGATGGGTCAGGGCCATGGCCGCGGTGGGCGGCGCAGGAGGCCGCTCCGCGGCCGCGGCAAGCGCCCTGCGCGCCTTTGTGGCGGCGCGGAACCGCGCGGCCGGGCCTCGGGCTGCAACAGCGTCGCCACGACCTTTCACGACGGCCACAGGGGTGCCGTGCGACCCTCGGTGAGACAGTCGCCGACGGTCGGGACGCCGGAACGATCAGCTCTGATGGGACTGGTAGTGGGTGACCGCGTCGGAGGTGCGGCCTGCGCCGTACACCCGGAGGAACTCCGCCAGTTCCGGATGGGTCGGGGCGAGGGAGTCCGCCGCCTCGATGATGTCCCCGGCCGCCGCCACCGAGCGCAGCAGCGACTGGATCTCGCGGACCACCCGCTTGACCGTGGGAGCGCCCGAACTGTGCGTCGAATGCGTGGTGTTGTTGAGCACGGAGCCCCCCTGCGACTTTTTGATCTCGTCCATCCGCTCGGTCGCCTCGGCGGCGCTCACACTGCCGTCCGCGACCTGCCCCGCCAGCTCCTGCAGCAGTTGTACCCGCTGGACCACCGCGGGGTTGCCGATCTTGGCACGCTGACCGCTCATCAGCTGCGACAGCATCGGAGCGGACAGTCCCAGCACACCGGCAAGACGGGCCTGGTTGAGACCGAGATCGTCGATGAGCTTACGGAAGAGCACCCCCAACGGCTCCCCGTACCAGTTCCGCTGCAGCTCCCGCGCCCGTGCGGTGGCTTCCTGCTGTGCGGCGTCCATTGCGTCTCCCCATCGCTTCCCCAAATACCGGGTTCGCTGTAGCGAACCACGACGAGCATCTTACGGAGCGTGGTTGTTCACGGGGACCCCCCTCTTTTTGTGAGATCCCGGGGGTGACCCGGTACGCTGGTCGGCAGCGCCCGGCGGCTCGCTTCCGCGTCGGCCGGACGCATCTCCTCCGGGGCCTTAGCTCAGTTGGTAGAGCGCTGTCTTTGCATGGCAGATGTCAGGGGTTCGACTCCCCTAGGCTCCACAACCCGGACCGGTCAGGTGCCCTCGTGGCGGCTGACCGGTCTTTCGTGTGCGGTGACCCGCGTCACACAAGATTCTTTGCAGTCGTTGCAATTCTTTGCGCAAACGACGCGCGGGTCCGAGGCCGCCGCAACCTTCGCACAGGTGTCCGGTGCGGCCGGGGGGTGGTGTGGGGTGGCGTGAAGGACCCCATATGGACCGGTATGTCCGAGGATGCGTAAGCAAAAGGATGCATTCCGTAAAGGCGGTCTCCATGGAACTCGCACATGCCATGCGTTGCAAACGTCATCGAGAGGGGAAGGCGTAAACGCTCCCATGGCAGCGGCCGATTCCAGGGAGGTCGCGGGGTTCCACGTGACACGACGCCGTGGGGAAGGAGACGTCAAGTCTCCTTCCCCACGGCGTCGTTGGAGCCCGGTCAGGTCCGGGCGTCGGGAACGGGCTCAGCGGCGGTCGCCGTTCCCCCCTTCGTCCTCGGCCTGCTTCGTCTGCATCTCGGGGTCCAGTGCGCTCGGCCCGCTGCCGTCCACCGACGCCAGACGGTCGCTCTGTGAGACCTCGGTCGCGGCCGGCGGCTCGACCAGCCAGTCGGGATTGGCCTGCTTGTCCCACCACTTCCAGGCGGCGAAGGCGCCGCCGACCAGCACGCCCAGCACCGCCAGGCCCTTCACGACGCGGCAGGCCCTGTCCCGCCGCTCCTGCCGGCGCACCAGCTGCTGGATCTGCTTCGGCGTGACCTGGCCGCGCAGCGCGGCCAACGCCGCGGCACTGCGGGCCGCAGCCTCCTCCCGCATGGGACCGGCGGCGGCGACCGCCTGCTCGATCCTCGGGCGGGAGTACTCGGCCGCCTGCCGCGCAGCCGTGCGGGTGTAGGTGGCAGCGCCCTGGGCGGCCTGATCCACCCTGGGCGGCACATGGGTGCGGGCCTGTACCAGGCGGGGGGCGAGATAGGCGCCATATTGGACGCGGGCCTGTTCGGCGGCCTGCGACACCTTCGGCGCGAGGCGGACGCGTGCCTCGTGCGCATAGTGCGCCGCCATGTCCTTGGCCGTGTCGGCGTAGGGCGCCACCACTTCCGCGGCGTGCAGCACGCTGTCTTTCGCCGAGCCGGTCGCGGCGCGCACGCTGTCGATGCGGGTCACGGCTTCCTCCTCCTCGGTGGCGTACGGTATTTCGACTTTCCGGCCTTTTCAGCCTTTTACGGATCATGCCCCGCGTAGGGCCCCCGGGCATGCGAGAGCGGGCATCCGGGTCATAGGGGTCTTCACAGGGCAAATCCGCTCCGAATCCGGGTGGGGGACGATCGGGATGACGCGTATGGGTCGATCACGTACGAGAGCAGATGAATACGGGGCGATAGGACCTTTATCGACGACACTGCCACGGATCGCCGCGCCGCGCTCCGCGACGGGACGACTCGACCGGACTTCCACGCCCCCCGGATCCCTGACCAGGCCACCGGCGGACCCGGAACCGGCGCCCTTCCCTCGTGCACACCACGGGATCACCACCGGATGTGTGCCGAGGGGTCGTGGCCGGGCGACGCACGGTCCGTCCCATGCGAGGATCGGGGAGTCACAGAGGACAACGGAAGGCAGATCGTGGCTGAGCAGCTTTACGCCACCCTGAAGACCAACCACGGCGACATCCAGATCCGGCTCCTGCCGAACCACGCGCCCAAGACGGTCCGTAACTTCGTCGAGCTCGCCAAGGGCGAGCGTGAGTGGACCAACCCCGCGACCGGCGAGAAGTCCACGAAGAAGCTCTACGACGGCACGGTCTTCCACCGGGTGATCAGCGGTTTCATGATCCAGGGCGGTGACCCGCTGGGCAACGGCACCGGCGGCCCGGGGTACCAGTTCGAGGACGAGTTCCACCCGGACCTCGCCTTCGACAAGCCGTACCTGCTGGCCATGGCCAACGCCGGCCCCGGCACCAACGGCTCGCAGTTCTTCATCACCGTCGCGCAGACGGCCTGGCTGAACCGCAGGCACACCATCTTCGGTGAGGTCGCCGACGCGGCCAGCCAGAAGGTCGTGGACTCCATCGCCGCCACCCAGACCAACCCGCGCACGGACCGCCCGGTCAACGACGTCGTCATCGAGTCCGTCGTCGTCGAGACCCGCGAGAGCTGAGCCTCACGAGGCACACCGCACGAGGGAACAAAGCGCCCCGCCCATCCGTACAAGGAAGGGCGGGGCACCCCGTTGTACGGAGAGTGAGAGGACCCCATGGAGCAGGCGCCAGGCAGCCCGCAGGACCCGCAGAACCAGGGACCGCACGGCGCTCGGGAACTGCCGACGTGCTACCGGCACCCGGACCGCGAGACCGGCATCCGCTGCGTCCGCTGTGAGCGCCCCATCTGTCCGGAGTGCATGGTCGACGCGGCAGTGGGCTTCCAGTGCCCGCAGTGCGTCCGCGGCGGCTCCGGCACGGGCCACTCACCGGCCGCCTCCCGGCCCCGTACGCTCGCGGGCGGCACCGTCACCGCCGACCCCCGGCTGCTCACCAAGCTGCTGATCGGCATCAATCTGGCCGTCTTTCTGGTCCAGCTCTCCGTGGGCGACCGCTTCACCGAGCGGTTCGTACTCCTCGGCCACGCCTACGTTCCGCAGCTCGGCTCGATAGAGGGCATTGCGCAGGGCCAGTGGTACCGGCTGCTGACCGCGATGTTCCTGCACGGCAGCTACATCCACATCCTGTTCAACATGCTCAGCCTGTGGTGGGTCGGTGCCCCGCTGGAGGCGGCCCTGGGGCGCGCCCGCTATCTCGCGCTGTACTTCTCCGCCGGGCTGGCGGGCAGTGCGTTCACCTATCTGATCGCCGCGCCCAACCAGCCCTCGCTGGGCGCCTCCGGTGCCATCTTCGGCCTGTTCGGCGCCACCGCCGTGCTGATGCGCCGGCTCAACTACGACATGCGCCCGGTCATCGCGCTGCTGGCGATCAACCTGATCATCACCTTCGGGCTGAGCGGCATCGCCTGGCAGGCGCACATCGGTGGACTCGTCGGCGGTGTCGTGGTGGGGTACGCGATGGTTCACGCGCCCCGCGAGCGGCGGAACCTCGTCCAGTACGGGACGTGCGCGCTGGTGCTGGCCGCAGTGGTCGTCATGACCTTGTTGAGGACCGCTCAGCTCACCTGAGTGGCGGGTAAGCACAGGTCGTAGCCCGAGGTTGTACCCAGCGTTGTCCACAGTCCAAATTGGATCTTGTGCATGCCACGGAGAACGCGCGTGCCCCCTGTCACCGACCGGAGTTTTCCCAGGTGGGACAGGGGGCGAACAGGTTTGCGAGGTCCGGTGATTCCGTCATACCGGCGTCAATGCTGCGGTGAGTTATCCACAGATCGTCGTTCTTTTTCCACCGCGCCCTCCACAGGGCTGTGGATAACTCGGTGTGCGGTCCGGGGCAGCACCGGCCGAGGACGGAGTGGACCCGCTACTTCCACTGCGTGGAGACGCCGAACCCTGCCGCGATGAATCCGAAGCCCACGACGATGTTCCAGTTGCCCAGGGCGTGGATCGGCAGGGAGCCGTCGGTCACGTAGAAGACGACGATCCAGGCAAGGCCGATGAGGAACATGGCCAGCATGACCGGTACGACCCAGCCGCGGCTGCCCAGATTGATATTCGTCGCCTGCTTCGACGGCGGCGGTGTGTAGTCGGCCTTCTTGCGGATACGTGACTTCGGCACGAGGGTCTCTCCTGTCGATGCGCTGCGTGGCCGCGCAGAGAACGGTGGCGGGCCCCGGGGCAGCGTACAAGGGGACACTGAGCACTCCCCCGGGCGTCCGTTAGCGTAGTGCTTCCGCGGCGCCGAAGGAGATAAGGGTACGTGAGCGATACGGCCGACACCCTCCAGAGGGGTTCCGGATCCCCGGAAACGGAGCCCACGCCTTCCCCCGCGCGCCGGTTCCGGCCCGTGCGCGTGCTCACCGCGGGCGTCTTCGCCCTCGCCGGGCTGATCTTCTTCATGAGCTTCGACACGGCCAAGGGCACCAACATCCGCACGGATTCCTCGCTGCTGAAGCTCTCCGACCTCATTCATGAGCGCAGCCACAAGAACGCCCGCCTCGACGAGTCCAACGCCGCGCTGCGCCACGACGTCGAGGCCCTGGCCAAACGCACCGGCGGCGGCACCGGCAAGGCCGAAGAGGCACGGCTCGCGGCGCTGGAGAAGAACGTGGGCACCCAGACGCTCACCGGCAAGGCCGTCACCGTCACCCTCAATGACGCCCCGCCGAACGCCACCGCCAAGCTCCCCGGCTACCCCGAGCCCCAGCCCGACTACCTGGTCATCCACCAGCAGGATCTGCAGGCCGTGGTGAACGCGCTGTGGCTGGGCGGCGCCGAGGGCATCAAGGTCATGGATCAGCGGCTGATCTCCACCAGTGCCGTGCGCTGCGTAGGCAACACCCTGATCCTCCAGGGGCGCGTCTACTCACCCCCGTACAAGATCACCGCGATCGGGAACCCGGACGCGCTCCAGCAGGCGCTCGCCGCCTCGCCCGCGATCCAGAACTACATGGTGTACGTCAACGTCTACGGCCTCGGCTGGAAAGTCACCGAGGACGGGACGGCGACCCTTCCCGGCTACTCGGGCACGGTGGATCTGCAGTACGCGAAGCCCGTGCAGTAGAAGGCCGAGCGGCGCCCCGGCGACGCGGTCGTTCTCGCCGACGCAACCCCCTGGTTCTCGTATCGGATCGACAAAGGCCCTCACAAAACCGTGCCGCCGGATGTCGCGGTGATCGACGCTGTGCCTGGTGGTCGGGGGGTACACGCGCCCGGGCCGCCGTCTGACACCGGCCGGCCACGCGCGATCCGGAAGGGGAGCGCGGTCACCGGCCGGTCGTCCGGGTGCATCTCGATTCCACACAGCCTGTGGAGGCAGGGAAATCGACGCCTGTGCGCCGTTAGTCTGGTGGCGTACGGCGTGTGTCCGGTGCCGTGGTGAGACGGAAGGGACGGCATGTACGGCTGGATCTGGCGGCATCTGCCGGGGAACGCTTGGGTGAAGGCGCTGATGTCGGCCGTGCTGGTGCTGGCCGTGGTCTACGTCCTGTTCCAGTACGTCTTCCCGTGGGCCGAACCGCTGCTGCCCTTCAACGATGTGACGGTGGACAACCAGTGAGTGTGCGCATTCTCGTCGTCGACAACTACGACAGCTTCGTCTTCAACCTGGTGCAGTACCTGTACCAGCTGGGCGCCGAGTGCGAGGTGCTGCGCAACGACGAGGTGACGACCGCGCATGCCCATGGGGGCCCCTCCCGCTCGAGCGAAGCCGGGAGTGGGGGAGGGTTCGACGGCGTGCTGCTGTCCCCCGGGCCCGGCACCCCTCAGAAGGCGGGCGTCTGCGTCGAGATGGTGCGGCACTGCGCCACGACCGGTGTCCCCGTCTTCGGCGTCTGCCTGGGCATGCAGTCGATGCAGGTGGCTTACGGCGGTGTCGTCGACCGTGCGCCCGAGCTGCTGCACGGCAAGACCTCGCTGGTCGAGCACGAGGGCAAGGGCGTCTTCGCCGGACTGCCCTCCCCGTTCACCGCGACCCGCTACCACTCCCTGGCCGCCGTTCCGGAGACGGTGCCGGCCGAACTGGAGGTCACGGCGCGTACGCACGACGGGATCATCATGGGGCTCAGGCATCGTGAACTTCCCGTCGAGGGCGTGCAGTTCCACCCCGAGTCGGTGCTCACCGAGCACGGCCACCGGATGCTGGCCAACTGGCTGGTGGAGTGCGGTGACCGGGGGGCCGTGGCGAGGTCGGCGGGGCTTGCCCCGGTGGTGGGCAGGGCCACGGCGTGACCGCGCTGCGCCCCGAGCGCGAGTCCGGCGCCGCCTATGGGGACGCTGCGGACGACGGGGTCTCGTACGGGCAGCAGCCGTACGAGGGCTCCGGCGCGTGGCAGGGGCAGCAGTGGTACGAGGGCGCGGGGCACGGCCCGCCGTCGTACGGGCAGCCGTCGGGCGAGGCGACGGCGGTGTTTCCCGTGTACGAGGGGCCCGAGGTGGTTTCCCCGTACGAGGACCCCGTGGCCGTCGCGGCGTACGACGTACCGGCTCAGGGGGGCGGCTACGCGTCCTTCGAGGCCCCCGTGGACAGCGAGGCCGTCGCGCGCGCCATGGACGCCAGGGGGGCGCTGCGGGCCGTGGACCGTGCCGGTGAGCCGCCCGCGCCAGGCGGCCGGGCCGCGCGGCGCAAGGCGGCCAGGAGGCACGGACGGCACGCAGGCAGGCCGCAGACGGCCGAGAAGCCCGCTGGGAGCGCCGGGGCGGCGCCCCTGTCCCGTGTGGAGGCCCGACGGGCCGCACGGGCGCGGAAGCCGGGTGCGGCGGTCATCGCGAGCCGGGTGCTCGGCGAGCTGTTCATCACCACCGGTGTGGTGATGCTGCTCTTTGTGACCTACCAGCTGTGGTGGTCGAACGTGCGGGCGCACCAGGAGGCAGGCAGCGCCGCCAAGCACCTCCAGCAGGACTGGGCGAGCGGCAAGCGTGAGCCGGGGGAGTTCGCGCCCGGGCAGGGTTTCGCCATCCTGCACATCCCGAAGCTGGACGTGGTGGTGCCGATCGCGGAGGGCATCAGCAAGCCGGCGGTGCTCGACAAGGGCATGGTCGGGCACTACGGGGAGGGGGGCCTGAAGACGGCGATGCCGGACGCCAAGACGGGCAACTTCGGGCTCGCGGGCCACCGCAACACGCATGGTGAACCGTTCCGGTACATCAACCGTCTCCGGCCGGGTGACGCGGTCGTGGTGGAGACGCAGGACGAGTACTACGTCTACAAGATGGCGTCGGTCCTTCCGGCGACGTCACCGTCGAACACGAGCGTCCTCGATCCCGTTCCGAAGGGGTCGGGTTTCACCAAACCGGGCCGCTACATCACACTGACCACCTGCACGCCGGAATTCACCAGCAAGTACCGGCTGATCGTCTGGGGCAAGATGGTCGAGGAACGGCCGCGCAGCAAAGGCAAACCGGACGCGCTCATTTCGTGAGGGCATGTGGACGCACGGGCACGTGGAACAGACGGGGCAGATGCAGTGGGAGTGACGACCGACCGGGACGAGCAGACCGACGCGCTGTCGCCGCGCTCCGCCTCCCCCGCCGTAGCGCGGCGCCGCGGGCGCAGCAAAATCGCGCTGGCGGTCAGTGTCTTCGGGGAGCTGCTGATCACGGCGGGCCTGGTGCTCGGCCTGTTCGTCGTCTACTCGCTGTGGTGGACGAACGTCCTCGCGGACCGCAAGGCCGACCGGCAGGGTGACAAGGTGCGCGACCACTGGGCGGCGGGCGAGAAGGACAGTGGTCCGGGTGCCCTGGACGTCAAGGACGGCATCGGCTTCCTGCACGTGCCGGCGATGCACAACGGCGAGGTGCTGGTCGAGAAGGGCACGTCGGAGAGCATCCTCAACGACGGCGTGGCCGGTTACTACACGGACCCCGTCAAGGCGACGTTGCCGACGACGGGGAAGACCGGCAACTTCACGCTGGCCGCGCACCGGGACGGACACGGCGCGAAGTTCCACAACATCGACAAGCTGAAGAACGGCGACCCGGTCGTCTTCGAGACGAAGGACGACTGGTACGTCTACAAGGTCTTCGCGATCCTCCCGGAGACCTCGAAGTACAACGTGGAGGTCCTCACCGCCGTCCCGAAACAGGCGGGCGTGACGAAGCCTGGCCACTACATCACACTGACGACATGTACTCCGGTCTACACGTCGGAGTACCGGTACATCGTGTGGGGCGAACTGGAGCGGGTGGAGAAGGTGGACGGCAAGCGGACGCCGCCGAAGGAGCTGGGCTGAGCAGGATGCCCGAGGGCCCGAAGTCGCAACTTGTGCTTGCGACTTCGGGCCTTTCGATGTGCTGCGTCCAGCGGAGGGCTTTGAGCCGCACTCGACGTTCTCGATGTCCTCGCGGAGGGCGCTTTCACCCTGTCGAGCACGTCCGTGCGGTCCAGCACGCTGCTGCGTAGGGCTTTCGATTCCAGCAGACGGCTTCATCGATCACTTCTACTGCCCCTTCCACGTGTGCCGTTGTGGTGTGACTGGGCAGAGATCCGTTTGCTGCCCCACCCGTACAGCGAGTCAGGGCATATGAAGGTACGTCGAAGTTCGCATAACGGGCTGGACGCCCGGGCCTTCTCGTAGCGAACGAGCAACCCCGAACACGTCGAAGGGCCTGGAATCCGTTTCGGATTCCAGGCCCTTCGACGAACTTCTGGTTGTCCTTGCTGTCGTTCTACTGCTGCCCGCCGCCGCCGAGCGCCATGAGCTTGACCTCGTCGCCCTTCTTGACGGGGTCGCCCTCCGACGGGTCGCTCGCTATCACCATGGCGTTGTCGTCGTTCGAGCCGGGGCCCCCGACATTCTTGAGTGTCAGGCCGTTACTGGCGAGGACTTGCTTGGCCTCGCCGAGCGTCATCCCAGTCACCTTGGGCATCGGGAACTCCTGCTGCTCCTGCGGTGCCTTGGCGATCTTGATGTCGATCGTGGTGTCGCGGGCGACCTCCGAGCCGGCCGACTGGCTCTGCCAGAAGATCAGGCCCTCGGACTGGGCGTCCGACTCCTCCTGCGTCTGGTTGCCCAGCACCAGGCCCTTGGATTGCAGGTACGTCTTTGCCTGTTCGGGCGACTGGCCCGACAGGTCGGGCACGATGACCCGGGACGGCTCCTGCGCCACGGTGAGAGTGATGGCGGAGCCCTTCTCCACCTTCTGGCCGGACGGCGGGTTGATCCCCAGGACCGTTTTCGGGGAGGCCTGTGCGGACTCCTGGTACTTGAGTTCGACCTTGAACTGGTAGTCGTCGCCCTCGAGCTTCGCCTTGGCGTCGTCGGCGTTCTGCCCGCTGACGTCGGGCACCTCCACCTTCGGGGCGCCCGTGGACACCACCAGAGTGACCGTGTCGCCCTTCTTGACCTCGGTCGGCGCCTTGGGGACCTGGGAGCAGACGTAGCCCTTCTGCTGGTCCTCGCACGGCTTCTTCGAGATGGACAGTTTCAGCTCGGAGTTGGTGGCCATGTTCTGGGCCTCGGTCTGCGAACGGCCGACGAGGTTGGGTACCGGAAGCGTGTCGCTGTTCGTGCTGTGGCCACTGCTGATCCACTTGCCGATGAGGATCGCGCCGACCAGCACTATCACCGCTGCGACGACGAGCAGGATCGTCGACAGGTTCGACTTCTTCTGCCGGCGGCGGTCCGGGCGGTCGTCGTAGCCGTAGCCGCCGTCGTCCGGGTTCATCGGCGGCAGCATCGTCGTGGCTCCGGCGCCCGCCTCGGGGCGCAGGGCCGTCGTCGGCTGGTCGTCGGGGTAGCCGCCGTAGCCCACCGCGCCCATCGCCGCCGTCGCCGCGACGGGCTGGCCGTCGAGGCAGGCCTCGATGTCCTGGCGCATCTCGTCGGCGCTCTGATAGCGGTAGTCCGGGTCCTTGACCAGCGCCCGCAGCACGATCGCGTCCATCTCGGGCGTGATCTCGGGGTCGAAGACGCTCGGGGGCTGGGGGTCCTCGCGGACGTGCTGGTAGGCGACCGCGACCGGGGAGTCGCCGACGAAGGGGGGACGGACCGTCAGCAGCTCGTAGAGGAGGCAGCCCGTCGAATACAGGTCGGAGCGCGCGTCGACCTGCTCGCCCTTCGCCTGCTCCGGTGAGAGGTACTGGGCCGTGCCGATGACCGCCGCCGTCTGCGTCATCGTCATGCCGGAGTCGCCCATGGCGCGGGCGATGCCGAAGTCCATCACCTTGACCTGGCCGTTGCGCGTCAGCATGACGTTCGCCGGCTTGATGTCGCGGTGGACGATGCCGTTGCGGTGGGCGTACTCCAGGCCTTGGAGGATGCCGATGGTCATCTCCATGGACCGCTCGGGCAGCAGCTTGCGGCCGCTGTGCAGAAGCTCACGGAGCGTGGAGCCGTCCACGTACTCCATGACGATGTACGGGATCGAGACCCCGTCGATGTAGTCCTCGCCCGTGTCGTACACCGCGACGATCGCGGGATGGTTGAGCGAGGCGGCCGACTGGGCCTCCCGGCGGAACCGGGCCTGGAAGGAAGGGTCGCGCGCCAGGTCGGCGCGCAGCGTCTTCACTGCCACGGTGCGGCCGAGGCGGGTGTCATGTGCGAGGTAGACCTCGGCCATGCCACCACGACCGAGCACCTGGCCCAGCTCGTACCGGCCGCCGAGGCGACGCGGCTCTTCCATAGCTTCCTACCAGCCCTCTCCGTCGGTCCCGGCCACACCCGCGTGTGGTCGGGCGGTGTGCTGTCCGGGCATACGGTACCCGGCTAGCTGTGCGTGACCTGGCCACATCCGCCACCCGATACAGGACCGGTATCGCAACGTGCACCGATGTGAAGGGGACGTGACAGGGGTCACTGCCTGCTGTTGACGACCGCCTGCATGACGCTCTTCGCGATGGGGGCGGCCAGGCCGCCACCGGAGATGTCGCCACGATTGGCGTTCTCGTCCTCGACCACCGCGGCCACGGCGACCGGCGAGCTGCCGTCGCTCATCTTGGCGTAGGAGATGAACCAGGCGTACGGCTTGCCGGCGTTGTTGACGCCGTGCTGGGCGGTACCGGTCTTGCCGCCCACGGTGACGCCGTTGCCCATCTGCGCGTTCTTGCCGGTGCCGTCCTTGACGACCGTCTCCATCATCGACTGCAGGATCTGCGCGTTCTTCTCGGACAGCGGGCGGCTCATCTCCTCCGGGTCGGTCTGCTCCAGGGTGTCGAGGTTGGGCGACTGGAGCTTGTCGACCATGTACGGCTTCATCAGCTTGCCGTCGTTGGCGATGGCCGAGACGACCATCGCCATCTGCAGCGGGGTCGCGGCGGTGTTGAACTGGCCGATCGAGGACATCGCGGTCTGCGACTTGTTCATGTCCTTGGAGAACACCGAGGCGTTGGAGCGGACCGGGGTGAACTGCTCCTTGTTGAAGCCGAACTTCTCCGCCTCCTCGAGCATCTTGTCGTTGCCGAGGTCCGCGCCGATCTTGCCGAAGACGGTGTTGCAGGACACCCGCAGCGCTTCACGCATGGTGGCGTTCTCGCAGGGGAGGTTGCCCTCGTTCTTCAGCTCGGTGTTGGTGCCGGGCATGGTCCACGGCAGCGGGGATTTGGTGTGCTGCTCGGCCGATGTGTACAGGCCGTTCTCCAGTGCGGCGGCCGCGGTGACCACCTTGAAGGTGGAGCCCGGCGGGTAGGTCTGGCGCAGCGCCCGGTTCAGCATCGGGTCGTTGGGGTCGTTCTGCTTCTGCAGCTTGTTCCAGGCATCGGCGTCCGCGTTGGTGTTGCCGGCGAACGACGAGGGGTCGTACGACGGGTAGGAGGCCAGCGCGAGGATCTTGCCGGTGGACGGCTCCAGGGCGACGACGGCGCCCTTGCCACGGCCCTTGAGCCCGTCGAACGCGGCCTTCTGCGCCGCCGGGTTCAGCGTGGTGACCACGTTGCCGCCCTGCTTCGGCTTGCCCGTGACCATGTCCAGGGTGTTGCGGAAGAAGAGCCGGTCGTCGTTGCCGGTGAGGATCTTGTCGTCGATCTTCTCCAGCTGCGAGGCGTCGAAGGCCTGCGAGGCGTAGCCGGTGACGGGCGCCCACATGGGGCCGTCCTTGTACGTGCGCTTGTACTTCAGGTCGTTGAGCCCGTTGCTCTTGGTCTCCGTCGACCCGGTGATCGGGTCGCCGCCGACGAGGATGTCGCCGCGCGGGGTGGAGTAGCGGTCGATGGTGACGCGGCGGTTGTGTTCGTCGTTCTTCAGGCTGTCCGCCTTGACGTACTGGAGCCAGTTGTCGCGGACGAGCAGCGCGAGGACGAGGAACCCGCAGAAGATCGCGATCCGGCGCAGGGGCTTGTTCACGGGCGGACCACCTGGGTCATCTCGGCGTCGGGGTTGGGGGCGGGAGACGGAGCCGGTCTGCGGGCCGTGTCGCTGATGCGCAACAGGATGCCGATCAGTGCCCAGTTGGCGATGACGGAGGATCCTCCGTAGGCCAGGAAGGGCATCGTCATACCGGTCAGCGGGATGAGCCCCATGACACCGCCGGCGACCACGAAGACCTGGAGCGCGAAGGCGCCGGACAGGCCGATGGCCAGCAGCTTGCCGAACGGGTCGCGGGCGGCGAGGGCGGTACGCACGCCGCGCTCCACGATCAGGGCGTAGACCAGCAGGATCGCCATGAGGCCGGCCAGGCCGAGCTCCTCACCGAAGGTGGCGAGGATGAAGTCGGAGTTGGCGGCGAACCGGATCAGATCGGAGTGGCCCTGGCCGAGGCCGGTGCCGAGGGTGCCGCCGGAGCCGAACGCCCACAGGGCCTGCTGCAACTGCTCGGAGTGCATCACGCCGTCGTGGACCCCGGACCGGCTGAGATTGAACTCGCGCATCGGGTCGAGCCAGGCCTGCACACGCGTCTGGATGTGCGGTTCGAAGCTTGCCACGCCGACGGCGCCGACCGCGGACATCAGCAGACCGAAGACGATCCAGCTGGTCCGCTCGGTGGCGACGTACAGCATGATGACGAACATTCCGAAGAACAGCAGCGACGTACCGAGGTCGGTCTCGAAGACCAGGATGACGATCGAGATCCCCCACACGACCAGGATCGGACCGAGGTCACGGCCGCGAGGCAGGTACAGCCCCATGAAGCGACGGCTCGCGAGCGCGAGCGCGTCCCGCTTCACCATCAGATAGCCGGCGAAGAAGATCGCCAGCACGATCTTCGCGAACTCACCGGGCTGGATGGAGAATCCGGCGACCGAGATCCAGATCTTGGCGCCGTAGATGTTGGCGCCGAGGCCCGGCACCAGGGGCAGCAGCAGCAGGATCAGCGCGCCGACCATGGAGATGTACGTGTAGCGCTGCAGGACCCGGTGGTCCTTGAGGAAGATCAGCACGACCACGAACAGCGCGATGCCCATCGCGGTGTAGAGCAGCTGGCGGGGCGCCGCCGAGCCGGCCTGGTCGATGGACTGCAGCAGTTTGGACTGGTCGAGCCGCCAGATGACCACCAGGCCGAGCCCGTTGAGCAGGGTGGCCAGCGGCAGCAGCAGCGGGTCCGCGTACGGAGCGAACTTCCGTACGACGAGATGGCCCACGCCGGCCAGCAGACCGAGGCCGACGCCGTAGGCGAGCAGGCCGGGCGGCACCGTGTTGTTGATGGCGAGGCCCACGTTGGCGTAGGCGAACATCGGGATGGCGACTGCGAACACCAGCATCGCCAGTTCGGTGTTGCGGCGGCTCGGCGCGCCGATCGCGCCGATCGTGGACGTGTGGTGCGTCGTCGATTGCGTGCTGCTGCTCATAGTGTGACAGGGCCTCTCACGGCTCGCTCAATGCTTACCGCACAGTGAGACGACCTTCTGCTCTTCCTCCGAGAGGCTGGGGCCGGGTGTGGAAGCGGGTGCGGTCTGGGTCTTGCCCGCCGACGCCGACGGGTTCGGGGTCGGCGTGGCCTTGGACGTCGGGGAGGTCGTGATGTGCTTGTCCTGGCTCTCCGCGGCTCGGTGCTCGGCGTTCTTCTTGCACGCGGACGCCTGCACGGCCAGCTCGGAGACCTTCGTCTGGGCCGCCTTGAGATTGCCCTCGGCGATGGTCGCCTTGACCTGCTTCTGCTGATACGGCGGCAGGTACTTGAGTTCGATCTCCGGGTGGTCCTTCGTCACCTCCGACAGCGACACCCAGGCCAGGTCCTGGCTGATGCCGCGGTACAGCGCGACATGCTCGCCCTCGGCGCCGACGTAGTACTGCGTCTGCGTCCACCGGTAGCCGCCGTACAGCCCGCCGCCGACGACGGCGAGCGCCAGGGCCGTGTAGAACGAACCCTTCAGCCACTTACGGCTCTTCTTCGGCTTGACGAAGTCCTCGTCGCCGTAGGAGTCGTAGCCGTCCTCCGCGATGTACCCGGCGCTGTCACCGCTGCCGGGAGGCCCGAACTCGCCCCCGCCGCCCTGTCCGTGCACCGGGCGACCGAGGCCCGAGGCACGGCCCGCGGGCGTCTGCATGATGCCGTTGTCGTGCGGGTGATGCTGGTTCTCGGCGACCGCGCCCACCACGACCGGGGTGTCGGACAGCTGCCCGGCGAGGGTGTCCCCGATGTCCAGGTCGAGGACATCGGCCACGATGACCGTGATGTTGTCGGGGCCGCCGCCGCGCAGCGCGAGCTGGATCAGCTCCTGCACGGTCTCCTGCGGGCCCTGGTAGCTGGCGAGGGTCTCCTCCATCGTCTGGTGGGAGACGACCCCGGACAGTCCGTCCGAGCAGATCAGATAGCGGTCGCCGGCGCGTACCTCACGGATCGACAGATCGGGCTCGACGTGGTCACCGCTGCCCAGTGCCCGCATGAGAAGCGACCTCTGCGGATGGGTGGTGGCCTCTTCCTCCGTGATCCGGCCCTCGTCCACGAGCCGCTGGACCCAGGTGTGGTCCTGCGTGATCTGCGTCAGGACACCGTCGCGCAGCAGATACGCGCGGGAGTCGCCGACATGGACGAGCCCGAGTCGCTGGCCGGTCCACAGCAGCGCGGTGAGTGTGGTCCCCATGCCTTCCAGCTGGGGGTCCTCCTCGACCATCGCGCGCAGCTGGTCGTTGGCGCGCTGGACCGCGGTGCCGAGCGAGGTGAGGACGTCGGAGCCGGGGACGTCGTCGTCGAGCGCGACGATGGTGGAGATCACCTCGGAGGAGGCGACCTCACCGGCGGCCTGGCCGCCCATCCCGTCGGCGATCGCGAGCAGACGCGGACCGGCGTAGCCGGAGTCCTCGTTGCCCTCACGGATCATGCCTTTGTGCGATCCGGCGGCGAAGCGCAGTGACAGACTCATGCGCACCTCGCCCGTCGGCTCCGGGTACATCCGCACGGTGCCCACCCTCCGGTCGGGAGCGCGCCGAGGCCCATCGTCCGGGCCGCTGCCGCGTGCTCGCTCCGCTCGCTCATTGTCGTACTACTTCCGCAGCTCGATGACGGTCTTGCCGATGCGGATCGGCGCGCCCGGCGGAATCGGTGTGGGGGTCGTCAGCCGCGTCCGGTCGAGGTAGGTGCCGTTGGTGGACCCGAGGTCCTCGACGATCCACTGGCCGTCCCGATCGGGGTAGATCCTGGCGTGCCGGCTGGAGGCGTAGTCGTCGTCCAGCACGATGGTGCTGTCGTGCGCCCGGCCGAGCGTGATGGTCTGGCCCTGCAGCGCGACTGTCGTGCCCGTCAGGGAACCCTCGGAAACGACCAGCTTGGTGGGGGCGCCGCGACGCTGACGACCGCCGCCCGACTGCTGGCGCTGCGGCGGGGGCGTCGCCTGGCGGGCCTGCCGGGGGGCCTGCTGCTGCGGCCGCCCCCCGTCCCGGCGCGAGCCGCGCTGTGTGACACGCGTGCCGAACAGGTCGCTACGGATGACCTGCACGGCCACGATCACGAACAGCCACAGTACGGCCAGGAAACCCAGCCGCATGACCGTGAGGGTCAGCTCTGACATTGCCCCCGCTTCACCCTTCGGCTTGCCGGTAAATGATGGTGGTGCTGCCCACGACGATCCGCGAGCCGTCGCGGAGCGTAGCGCGGGTGGTGTGCTGCCCGTCCACCACGATGCCGTTGGTGGACCCGAGATCCTGGATCGTCGAGGGCGTGCCGGTCCGGATCTCACAGTGCCGGCGCGAGACGCCGGGATCGTCGATCCGCACGTCGGCGTCGGTGCTGCGGCCCAGTACCAGCGTCGGGCGGGAGATCTGATGGCGGGTGCCGTTGATCTCGACCCAGTAGCGCATGCGCCCGCCGGCCGTCGGCGCGGCCGGGGGCCGCTGGCCGTAGGGCGCGGTGCCGGGGCGTCCGCCGGGCGGCGGTGTGGACGGCATGGGGGGAGCGCCCACGGGTGCGGCGGCCGGCGGGTAGCCGTAGCCGCCGGGGCCCTGCCGCCCGGCCGGGGCGGACCCGGGAGCCTGCTGGTCGGTGGAGGAGGCCAGCGTGCGGCTGCGTACTCGGTACAGGCCGGTGTCGAGATCCTCGGCCTTCTCCAGGTGGACCTTGATGGGGCCCATGAAGGTGTAGCGCTGCTGTTTGGCGTAGTCGCGCACCATGCCGGCGAGCTCGTCGCCGAGCTGGCCCGAGTAGGGGCTGAGGCGCTCGTAGTCCGGCGTGCTCAGCTCCACGATGAAGTCGTTGGGGACGACGGTCCGGTCGCGGTTCCAGATGGTCGCGTTGTTGTCGCACTCCCGCTGGAGCGCACCGGCGATCTCCACTGGCTGGACCTCGGACTTGAACACCTTGGCGAAGGTGCCGTTGACCAGACCTTCGAGACGCTGCTCGAACTTCTTCAGGACTCCCATGGGGCACCTCCTCCTTTGCTGCCGCCCTGCGTACTGCCTACCTGGTACTGCTTACTGATCGTATCTACGCGCCGGAAAATCGGCTGGTTCCCCCTGTCGCCCCTGTCGACGGGTGTCGACGCCTCCGGAGTTCCCTCCGGACGCCCCCTTCGAACTCCTCCTGCACGTACTCCTTGCATGGATCGTAGAGGCGGCTGCAGACCAGTGTCCCGCACCGGACTGTGGACCTCGTCTCCCTTCTGTAGAGATGGGCGGGACCGGTACGAGGTTGATACGTGAACCGGTTCACGTCGAGATGTTGCCGAGCCGTTGCCGATGCGGTGGGGGCGCGGGGGACCGCCCGCCGGTCCCGCGGGCCCGGCGCCGGGCGGTGGTCCGCCGGCCCCGCCCGTCGGCTTCCGGGCCCGGATCCGCGGGCGCTCGGCCGGCGGCCGCTGCCCCGCTTCCCGGGTCGTGGCTGGTCGGACGGGGGTTTCCGCAGGCGGGCGAGGGGCCCGGGGGAAAAGGGATGTGAAGCCACCCTGTCCAGCGTGCTAATGTTCTCGATGTCGGAAGGCGCCAGCACCGCAAGAAGCAGAAGCCGGAAGACACACCCAATGCGCGGGTGGCGGAATAGGCAGACGCGCTGGATTCAGGTTCCAGTGCCCGCAAGGGCGTGGGGGTTCAACTCCCCCCTCGCGCACAAGAGATACCGATGAAACGGGTCTCTGCCGGTGACGGAAGTCACGGCAGGGGCCCGTTTCTCGGTTTGCGTGGCATGAGGCGTCGCGCAGCCCGGAGAAGGATGTCGTCGGCCCTGGTCGTGAGCTATCTCACGGCCGGGGCGGGCTTCATTTCTGTGCGTCGTGCCGTGCTCGGGGCGCTCCGGCTGAGAGGCGAGCGGCTGCGGTGCCTGGTCGGGACGCCGGTCCGTACGTCCGGTGGTGTGGGGGGAGGGTCGGGCGGTTCGGTTCTCCTTCTACTCGACCGTCCCGCTTCCTCTGCGGCCGGAAGGCCCGTCGGGTGGTCGTCAGGAGTGCACCTTCGCTGGTGTTGATCAGCATGCCGACGGTGACCGGTGACCGGTGGCAGCGTGCCGGCGTGCGGCAGTGCGGACGGGGCGGACTGCGGGTCCCGGCATGTGAGCCATCTCATAGGCGCGGCCTGTCTTCGTCGTGCTGTGCTGCGGTGTCGGGAGTCGTTGTGGGCCGACCCATGCGGCCGGTGTCAGGTGGCCGGTCGGGGTGCAGGACGTCGGTTCTTCGGCCGGGCGGTGGTGGTGTGCGGGGTGGGGGTGCCCGGCAGAGCGAGTACGCCGCAATCGCAAAGACAGCGGCGACTTGCGTTCCCGGTTGCCGACCGGACCGGCGACTGTGCGCGTATGACCGGAGCGCTCCTGGCCGCGCCCGCCTGACAGCGCCGATCCACGCCTGATCTCGGGCTTCTGTGGCAAGAACGAGGAACTGGACGAGGCGATGGCCACGTTCGCCGGGACGTACGCCTGCATGGAGGCGGGCCATGCGGAGTTGGTGACGGCGGTGCGGAGTGGGCGTCGCGGGGAACCGGGGGTTCGAGGGAGCGGGGGAGGCCCGCTCCCTGTGCGGAAACTCGTGCCCTGTTGTCTGGCCGGCACATGAGCCTGGCCCGCCCCCGTCGTGTCATACGCTGGTCCGGTGACGACGCCCGAAGCCGAACAGAGCGAGTCCGTGTCCGCTGCCGAGGAGCCGGTCGCCGAGGGTGGCGGCTCCGGCGAAACCCCGGATGCCGGGGCGGACGGCGCCCAGGCGCGTCCCGAGGAGCGGCTGGAGCGGGCCGTGCGGGCCGCCGAGCAGGCGTTGATCGAGTACGAGATCGCCCTGGAGACCTTCCGCGTCGAGGTCGAGAACTTCTCGCGGCTGCACCACCAGAGGCTCGGGCCGATGTACACACGCCTCGACGAACTGGAAGCGGAGATCGCCGAGGCGAAGGCCGCTCGCACCAGTGACCCCGAGGACATACGCCACGCCCACGAGGCACGCGCCCGGGTCATGCCGATGCCGGGCGTCGAGGAACTGTTCCACGGCTGGATGGACTCCGACGGCCTGTTCCCGGAGGCCCAGGCCATGCTGACGGACCTGCCCGTGCGGCCCCCGCAGCGCGTCCGCCCCAGCGAGGAGGCGCGCAGGCTCTACCGGGAACTCGTCCGCAAGGCCCACCCGGACCTCGCCCAGGACGAGGACGAGCGCACGCGGCGCGATGAGTTCATCGCCCGGGTCAACGCCGCATACGCCCGCGGTGACGAGGCCCTGCTGCAGGAGCTCTCGCAGGAGTGGGCCGCCGGGCCCGCCCCCGCGGACCGCAGGCCGAGCCCCAGCGAGGACCTGTACGCCCGCCTCGAATGGCTTGCCCAGCGCAAAGAACTGCTCACACTCGTCGCCCGGGAGCTGGAGGAGAGCGCGATCGGCTCGATGCTCCGGCTCGCCCCTGACGACCCCGACCGTCTCCTGGAGGAGATCGCGGAGCAGCTGCTGGCCCAGGTCGCGCAGAAGGAAGCCGAGCTGGAGGCGCTGCGCGGCTGAGCCGCCGCGTACGGCATCCATCAGGCCCCAGCACGTCCGCGTAGGCGTCGGGTAGCGTCGGAGTATGCATTTCGGAGCTGGTGTGCCCACGGTCGAGGTCGCGGACCTCAAGGACGGCGATTTTCTGCTGGACGTCCGCGAGGACGATGAGTGGCAGGCGGGTCACGCCGAGGGGGCGTTGCACGTTCCCATCAGTGAATTTGCCGCGCGATACGGCGAGTTCACGCAGGCGGTGCCGCAGGACGGACGGATCCATGTGATCTGCCGCTCCGGTGGCCGGTCGGCCCAGGTGGCGATGTACCTGGTCCAGCAGGGCATCGACGCGGTGAACGTCGACGGCGGCATGCAGGTGTGGGCCGCGGCGGGTCGCCCTGTCGTGGACGCCAAGGGCGAACCGGGCTCCGTGCTCTAGCCCACGAGGCCCGGTCGAAGTCGTCGGCGACGACGCCTGTGGTCAGCGCGGGACTGGGTACTTCGTCTGACGCGGCCCAGGCGAACGGGGCCTTCGCCGCTGTGACCCCCGCTTGCTGCTCCCCGCTGAAGGTGGCGCTTCGTTGAGGAAGGGGCGGCCGTTCGGGCTGGTGCATCGGCAAGGGAACCGCCGGACGATATCCGTCGGCGGAGTCCCCTCACCGGTCGAAGTCCAGCTTCACCGTCTCCGTCAGCGGATGCGACTGGCATGCCAGTACGAATCCTGCGTCGGTCTCCTCCGGTTCCAGTGCGAAGTTACGGTCCATCCGTACCTGACCTGAGACCAGGAAGGCCCGGCAGGTCCCGCACACGCCGCCCTTGCAGGCGTAGGGCGCGTCGGGCCGGTTGCGCAGCACCGTCTCCAGCAGCGACTCGCCGTCGTGGACCGGCCAGGTTCCGCCGCGTCCGTCGAGCCGCGCGGTCACCGTGCTGTGCGCGGGGGACGGCATGGACGGTGCGGTCACAGTGTCGTCCACGTGGAAGATCTCCTCGTGGATAAGGGATCGCTGCACCCCGAGCCCGCGCAGCGCCCGTTCAGCCGACTGCACCAGCCCGAACGGCCCGCACAGGAACCAGCCCGCAATCCTCTCCACCGGCAGCATCGTCGGTAGCAGCCCGGACAGCCGCTCCTGGTCGAGCCGCCCGGACGGCAGGCCCGCCTGCTGTTCCTCCCGGGAGAGCACGGTGACCAGCTGGAACCGGTCGGGGAAGCGGTCCTTCAGGTCGGCGACTTCCTCCAGGAACATCGTCGAGGCGGACGTCCGGTCGCTGCGGATGAGGCAGAACCGTGCCCCGGGCTCCCTTGCCAGCAGAGTCGCCACGATCGACAGTACGGGCGTGATTCCGCTGCCGCCCACCACGGCCGCGTACAGCCCCGGTGCGGGCTCCAGCGTGAACCGTCCCGCCGGGGTCATCACCTCCAGCTCGTCGCCGACGGCGATCTCCTTGAGCGCGTACGGGGAGAAGGCACCTCCCTCGACCAGCCGCACCCCGACCCGCAGGGTGCGCGGCCCCTCTTCGTCCGGCGCCGGTGCGGGGGAGCAGATCGAGTAGGTGCGCCGTATTTCCGTGCCGTCGGCAGTGCGGCGCAGGGCGAGGTGCTGGCCGGGCGTGTGCCGGTACTCCTCGCGGAGCGCGGGCGGGACGGCGAAGGTCAGGGCCACGGAGTCGTCGGTGAGCCGGTCGATCGCGGTCACCGGGAGCAGGTGGAACCGGGCCATCACAGCTCCTTGAAGTGGTCGAACGGTTCGCGGCAGTCCAGACAACGGCGCAGGGCCTTGCATGCGGTGGACGAGAAACGGCTCAGCAGTTCGGTCTCGGCGGACCCGCAGTACGGGCAGCGCACGGGGTCGCCCGGCGCAGGGGAGCCGGCGACCGTACGTGTCGGGCTCAGCTCCACCGCCACGGGTCCGGACGCCTGCGGGTGGCGTATGCGTGGTGGCGCGATGCCGAACTCCCGCAGTTTGCGGCGGCCTTCGGCGGAGATGTCGTCCGTCGACCAGGCGGGGGTGAGCACCGTGCGGACGACGACCTCGCGCATGCCGTGCTGGTGCAGTACCCGCTCTATGTCCAGGGACATCGCCTCGAGCGCGGGGCATCCCGTGTAGGTCGGGGTCAGCTCGACCTCCACCGCGTCCGTGCCGCGCACATGGACCGCCCGTAGGACGCCCAGCTCCCCCAGAGTGAGCACGGGCAGCTCCGGGTCGGGGACGGAGCCGGCGATCCGGCGCAGTTCCTCTTCGAGGGCCGTGACCGTCACCATGACGCCCCCGGGTGACTGCGGTGCAGATGCTGCATCTCGGCGAGCATCCGCCCGAAGGATTCGGTGTGCAGTCCCTGCCGTCCTGCGCCCGCGGTCCACGCCCCGGACTGCGGCCCCTCGGGGACCTCCAGGGTGGCGCGGCGCAGTACGTCGCCCACCGTCTCCAGCCAGGTGGCCTTCATCCCGGCCCAGTCGACATCGACGCCTTCGACCGGCTGGAACATCTCTCCCGTGAACCGCCACAGTGCCTCGCACGCGCGGCGCATCCGCTCATGGCTCAGGTCCGTGCCGTCGCCGAGTCGCAAGGTCCACTGCTCGGCGTGGTCCTGGTGGTAGGCGACCTCCTTGACCGCTTTGGCCGCGAGGCCCGTGAACTCGCTGTCTCCGGCGGCGAGCTGGGCGTAGAGCAGCCGCTGGTAGGTGGAGAAGTACAGCTGGCGGGCGATGGTGTGGGCGAAGTCGCCGTTGGGCTGTTCGACCAGTTGCAGATTGCGGAAGGCGCGTTCCTCGCGGAGGTAGGCCAGTTCGTCCTCGTCGCCCGCCAGGGACAGCAGCACCCGGGCCTGGCCCAGCAGGTCCAGTGCGATGTTGGCGAGGGCGACCTCCTCCTCCAGCACCGGAGCATGGCCGGCCCACTCCCCCAGGCGGTGCGAGAGCACCAGGGCGTCATCGCCGAGGGCCAGGACGGCCCCGGTGCGCACGGTGACGGTCACAGGTGCTTCACCCCTTCCGGGATCTCGTAGAACGTCGGGTGCCGGTAGGGCTTGTCGGCGGCCGGTTCGAAGAACGGGTCCTTCTCGTCAGGGGAGGACGCGGTGATCGCGGCGGACGGCACGACCCAGATCGAGACGCCTTCGCCGCGCCGGGTGTACAGGTCGCGGGCGTTACGCAGGGCCATTTCCGCGTCCGGGGCGTGCAGACTGCCCGCGTGGGTGTGCGAGAGGCCGCGGCGCGAGCGCACGAAGACCTCCCACAGAGGCCAATCCTCGGTCGTCATCGTCACGCCTCCCCGCTCATGCCGGCCTGTTCCGCCGACGGTCCGACGGCAACGTCGGCGTGGCCGTCGGCCGCACCTGTCGCGCCGTTGTGCTTCGCCGCATACGCCGCGGCAGCCTCCCGTACCCATGCGCCCTCGTCGTGCGCCTGCCTGCGCTGGGACAGCCGCTGCTCGTTGCAGGGGCCGTTGCCCTTGAGGACCTCCCAGAACTCCGTCCAGTCGATGGGGCCGAAGTCGTAGTGCCCGCGCTCCTCGTTCCATCGCAGATGCGGATCGGGGAGGGTGAGGTTCAGCGACTCCGCCTGCGGGACGCAGATGTCCACGAAGCGCCGGCGCAGGTCGTCGTTCGAGTGCCGCTTGATCTTCCAGGCCAGCGACTGCGCGGAGTGCGCGGACTCGTCGTCGGGCGGACCGAACATCATCAAGGACGGCCACCACCAGCGGTCCACCGCGTCCTGCGCCATGGCGTGCTGCTCCGCAGTGCCCTGGCTGAGGGCCAGCAGCAGCTCGTACCCCTGGCGCTGGTGGAACGACTCCTCCTTGCAGACGCGGACCATCGCGCGCGCGTACGGGCCGTAGGAACAGCGGCACAGGGGCACCTGGTTGGTGATCGCGGCGCCATCCACCAGCCAGCCGATGGCGCCGACGTCCGCCCAGGTCAGAGTGGGGTAATTGAAGATCGACGAGTACTTCTGGCGGCCTGTGTGCAGCTTGTCGAGCAGATCCTCGCGGCTGGCGCCGAGCGTTTCCGCGGCGCTGTACAGGTACAGCCCGTGGCCCGCCTCGTCCTGGACCTTGGCCATCAGGATCGCCTTGCGGCGCAGTGAGGGCGCGCGCGTGATCCAGTTGGCCTCCGGCTGCATGCCGATGATCTCGGAGTGTGCGTGCTGGGCCATCTGCCGGATCAGGGAGGCGCGGTAGGCGTCGGGCATCCAGTCGCGCGGTTCGATGCGCTCGTCGGCCGCGACGGCGGCGTCGAAGACGGCCTCGTATCTCGCCGCGTCAGCCTCTGCCATGTCGTCCGCGCGGGCCGTCCGGTGCGCTGCTGCTGTCGCCATGCGGTCCCCCTCGGTCACTCACTGTCACCCGACCGATCGTTCGGTCCGGTCGATTCCATGGTGGGACGAGCTGCGTAGGGTGTCAACCGCTGTGGACAACCTCCGAGCCGCTGTCCGGCCGCTGTGACCATCGGGCTGTGCGGGGCGGCTGGGCCTGAGTACCGTTCCCGGTGCGAACGCCGCTGTGCACTGCGAACGGGTGATGCGCCCCGAGCGGCCCGTGGCGCAGACAGCAGGCAGACAGAGCCCGGTGGCGCCGGGGCCACGGGAAGCTCGGGAGACGGGGCGGGATGGACGCGTACGACGAGGGACCGGGTGCCCGGCGAGAGCCGGGCGGCTTGGACGACCCGGCGCCCCCGCTGCCCGAGGGCGCCGCGAACGACATCCCCGGAGATCCGCCGCGCGCGGGGGCCGCAGGCTTGCCGGACAGGACGGGTCCCGCCCCTGATGCGCCGGCCCCGTCCGGGCCCCTGCCCGTTCCGGCGGCCCAGCAGCCGGAACCCGCCCCCCGCACTGGCATAGCCGCCCTCTCCCTGCCCTACCAGATCGCCGCCGCGCTGGTGCTCGCGGTGGTCGCCGTCGTCGCCTGTGTGCACCTCGGCATGGTGTTCCTGCACGTCGCCCCCGCGAACACGGTCACCAAGGAGCACGGCAAGGCGATCGACGACTGGATCTACCCGGAGTTCGAGCAGAACTGGAAGCTGTTCGCGCCCAACCCCCTGCAGCAGAACTTCGACGTCCAGGTCCGTGCCGAGATGCTCGCCGGGGACGGCGGCGAGCGGACGACCGGCTGGTACGACCTGTCCGCGCTGGACGGCGCCGCCATCGCCGGCAACCCGCTTCCGAGCCACACCCAGCAGAACGAGCTGCGCCGTGCCTGGGACTTCTACGTCGCCTCGCACGACGGCGAGAACCGCCCCCAGGGCCTGCGCGGCGCCCTGTCCGAGGGCTATCTGCGCCGCGTCGTCGTGTTGCGCCTGGGTCGCGAGCACCCCGCCCGACACGGCGAGACCGTCCAACGCGTCCAGGTCCGCTCCCGCACCACCAATGTGCCGTCCCCCCGGTGGAGCCACGAGCAGGTCCCCACCACGCCCGTGTACCGGCAGCTGCCCTGGTGGTCGCTGCCCGAGGGTGAATGGGCGGGGGCAGGCGCCTGATGAACCGCATCGCCCGGCCCGTCACGCACGGCATCGCCCGCGTCACCGAGGCCGCCCTCGGCCCGTACCAGACCGCGGTCGTCCGCATCGGCTTCGCCGCCACCTGGCTGCTGTTCCTGCTGCGTGAGTTCCCGCACCGGCAGGAGATGTACGGACCCGACGGCCCCTGGAGCTGGGACCTGGCCCGGCAGCTCGTCGCGACCAATCACGCCTTCACGGTCCTGATGTGGTCCGACAGCCGGGTGTGGTTCGAGGCGGTGTACCTCCTCGCCATGCTGTCGAGCGTCCTGCTGCTGGTCGGCTGGCGTACCCGCACGATGTCCGTGCTGTTCATGGTGGGCGTCCTGTCGCTGCAGAACCGCAGCGTCTTCTTGGGGGACGGCGGTGACAACGTCATCCATCTGATGGCGATCTACCTGGTGTTCACGCGCTGCGGGCAGGTGTGGTCGCTCGACGAGCGGCGCGCCCGGCGCGCTCGCGCGGCATGCGCGCGGGGCGAGCGGCCCCGTCCGGACCGGGTGGGACCGGCCCTGTGGGGTGCGCTCGGCTTCGCACTGGCACTGGCGGCGGGCGCGGACCGGATGAGCAGCGGCTGGCTGACGCTGTTCTGGGGGCTGTGGGCCATGCAGGGGCTGTGGTGGTACCTCGGTCGGCGCGCCCTCCACGCGGAGCCGCGCCTCCTGCTGGACGTCGTCGCCAACCTCGTCCACAGCGCCGCTCTGCTGGTGATCATGGCCGAGGCGTGTCTGATCTACTCGACCGCCGGCTGGTACAAGGTCCAGGGATCGCGCTGGCAGGACGGCACCGCCGTCTACTACCCGCTGCACCTCGACTACTTCTCGCCCTGGCCCGCTCTGTCCGACCTGCTGTCCTCGCACGGTGTGATCGTGCTGCTGGTGACGTACGGGACGGTCGCCGCGCAGGTCGCCTTCCCGTTCACCCTGCTCAACCGGCGGGTGAAGAACGTGCTGCTGGCCTTCCTCATGACCGAGCACGTGGTCATCGCCGTGGTCCTCGGGCTGCCGTTCTTCTCGCTCGCGATGATCGCAGCGGACGCGGTGTTCCTGCCGACGTCCTTCCTGCGGCGGCTGGGCGGACGGGTGGCACGCGTGTGTGGGCGGCCGGCTGCTGCGCGCGCACACCGAACTCCGCCCGCCCCGCGCGGGCAGCAGCCGCCTACCGGGGAGGCGGCCGGGCACACGCAGGTGGGCTCGAGGGCATGAGCCCCGCGTGGGCTGTTTGCTGCGAGAGGTGTCGCCGCACGGCGTGGGCCCGCACAGCCCCCGGCGTGAGCCGCGCAGGGACCTCACGGCCCGCATGGCCTGCGGCGCACGTAGGCTGCAGGACATGACGGACCCGTCCCGCAGCACCGACCCGCTGAGCATCTGGCACAGGCTCGCCGACACCTCGGTCCTGCTCGACGGCTTCCACGCGCTCAAGCACGCGCTGCGCTTCGACGCGCGCGTGCCCGTCGCCGTCACCACCGACCGGCGGGCTGCGCTCGCCCTGGCCGATGAACTGGCCCCCGACGTACGGGACGCCCTGGACGTGCTCCTGACGGAGGTCCCGGAGGCCGCGTACCGCACACTCGTGCCGCGCCCGCATCCCACCGGGGTCGCCGCCCTGGCCGTGCGCCCCTCGCGCGAGGCCAATCTGGAGACCCTCCGGCGCACACCCCGAATCGCCCCGGTCGTCGTCCTCGACAACCCGCGCAACCTCGGCAACGCGGGGGCGGTGATCCGGCTCGCGGCCGGCTTCGGCGCGACCGGAGTCGTCACGACCGGCACGCTCGACCCCTGGCACCCCACGGTTGTCCGCGGCGGGGCCGGGCTGCACTTCGCCACCGCCGTGGAGCGGTTGGCCGTGGCCGAGTTGCCGCCGGGCCCGGTGTTCGCACTGGACCCGGAGGGCGACGACATCCGCGGGCTGAAGCTTCCGGACGACGCCGTGCTCGCGTTCGGCTCCGAGCGCACCGGTCTGTCCGCCGATCTCCGTGCCCGCACCGACCACCTGGTGTCGCTGCCGATGCGCCCTCAGGTCTCCAGCTACAACCTCGCGACCAGCGTGGCCATGACGCTGTACCACTGGAGCGCCACCGGGGGCGCACCGGCCTGAGCCGCGTTCACGCCTCCCGGCGCACCTCCACCACCCGGAAGCGGTTCGCCACGAACGCCCCGTCGCACAGGGCCGCGTTGGCCGCCGGGTTGCCACCCGAGCCATGGAAGTCGGAGAAGGCGGCCGTCTGGTTGACGTACACCCCGCCGGTCAGGTTCAGCGAGAGCTGGGCACACTCCTCCAGGCAGACCTCCTCGACCGCCCGCCCGACCTCCTCGGAGACGGTGTACGCCCCGACGGTCATCGCGCCCTTGTCCCTGATGGTGCGCCGCAGCAGCTCCACCGCGTCCTGGGCCGAGTCGACTGCGACGGCGAAGGACACCGGGCCGAAGCACTCGCTCATGTAGGCGGCCTCCGCGTCCGGCTTGGCGCCGTCGAGCTTCACGATCAGTGGCGTGCGGACGACCGCCTTCGGGAAGTCCGGGTTGATGATCTCCCGTGAGACCAGGGCGACTTCGCCGAGCCCGGCGGCCGCCTCCAGACGGGCCTTGACGCCCGGGTTCACGATCGCGCCGAGCAGGGCGTTCGCGCGCGCGTCGTCGCCCAGCAGGCCGTCGACCGCCCGCGCGAGATCGGTGACCAGCTCGTCGTACGACTTGGGGCCCTCGTCGGTGGAGATGCCCTCCCGAGGGATCAGCAGGTTCTGCGGGGTGGTGCACATCTGGCCGCTGTACAACGACAGGGAGAAGGCCAGGTTCGACAGCATCCCCTTGTAGTTGTCGGTCGACTCCACGATCACCGTGTTGACGCCGGCCTTCTCCGTGTACACCTGGGCCTGGCGGGCGTTGGTCTCCAGCCAGTCGCCGAACGCCGTCGAACCCGTGTAGTCGATGATCCGGATCTCCGGGCGCACGGCCAGGGCCTTCGCGATGCCCTCGCCGGGGCGCTCGGCGGCCAGCGCCACCAGGTTCGGGTCGAAGCCCGCCTCCGCCAGCACCTGACGCGCCACCTGCACGGTGAGCGCGAGCGGCAGCACCGCGTGCGGGTGGGGCTTCACCAGGACCGCGTTGCCCGTGGCGAGGGACGCGAACAGGCCCGGGTAGCCGTTCCACGTCGGGAAGGTGTTGCAGCCGATGACCAGCGCGATGCCGCGAGGGACGGGCAGAAATGTCTTGGTGAGGGCCAGCGGGTCGCGCTTGCCCTGGGGCTTGCTCCACTCGGCGGTGCCGGGCGTGCGGACCTGCTCGGCGTACGCGTACGCCACCGCCTCCAGGCCGCGGTCCTGTGCGTGCGGGCCGCCCGCCTGGAACGCCATCATGAAGGCCTGGCCGCTGGTGTGCATGACCGCGTGCGCGAACTCGTGCGTCCGGTCGGCGATGCGCTTGAGGATCTCCAGACACACCACCGCGCGCGTCTCCGCGCCCGCGTCGCGCCACGCCCGCTGTCCCGCGCGCATGGCGGGCAGCAGGACGTCGACGTCCGCATGGGGATAGCTGATCCCCAGCTCGATCCCGTACGGCGACACCTCGTCGCCGGTCCAGTCGTCCGTGCCGGGCTGGCCGAGGTCCAGACGGGAGCCGAGGAGGGCGTCGAAGGCGGCTTTGCCCGCCGCGGCGTCCAGGCTGCCGTTCTCCCCGTAGGCCTTGGGGTGCTCGGGGTGCGGGGACCAGTACGCGCGAGTCCGGATCGCTTCCAGTGCCCGGTCGAGGGTGGGCCGGTGCTGGGCGATCAGCTGGTGCGCGGTGAGTTCGGCGGCCATGCGGGACCAACTCCTCGTCTTGTGAGCTCTCCCTTGAGCTCGTGACCTGGGCAGGAACAGCCGGACAGAGTTAGAGTAACCGAACGATCGGTCGGGACAAGGGGGTCCGCCGCATCTGTGGAACACGTCGTGCGGGAGGATCGCGCACATGACAGCACTCGACCTCAGCAGCCCCGTGGCCGTCGTCGGCAGCGGCACCATGGGCCAGGGCATAGCCCAGGTCGCGCTGGTCGCGGGCCACCCGGTGCGGCTGTACGACGCCGTGCCCGGGCGCGCCCAGGAGGCGGCCGGTGCGATCGGCGCCCGCCTCGACCGGCTCGTCGAGAAGGGCCGGCTCAGCGGTGCCGAGCGGGACGCGGCCCGTGCCCGCCTGCTGCCCGCCGAGAGCCTGGCCGAGCTCGCGGACTGCTCGCTCGTCGTCGAGGCGGTCCTGGAGCGCCTCGAGGTGAAACAGCAGCTGTTCAGGGAGCTGGAGGACATCGTCGGCGACGACTGCCTGTTCGCCACCAACACCTCGTCCCTGTCCGTGACCGCCATCGGCGGGGCCCTGCGCAACGCCGGCCGCTTCGTCGGCCTGCACTTCTTCAACCCGGCGCCGCTGATGCCGCTCGTGGAGGTCGTCTCCGGGTTCGCCACCGACGTCACATCGGCCACGCGCGCGTACGAGACGGCCCGCGCCTGGGGCAAGACGCCGGTCGCCTGCGCGGACACCCCCGGGTTCATCGTCAACCGCGTCGCGCGGCCCTTCTACGCCGAGGCGTTCGCGGTCTACGAGGCACAGGCCGCCGCCCCGGCCACCATCGACGCGGTCCTGCGCGAGTCGGGCGGCTTTCGGATGGGCGCCTTCGAACTGACCGACCTGATCGGGCAGGACGTCAACGAGTCCGTCACCCGCTCGGTGTGGGAGTCCTTCTTCCAGGACGTGCGTTTCACGCCCTCGCTCGCCCAGCGGCGGCTGGTCGAGTCGGGCCGGCTCGGCCGCAAGACCGGACAGGGCTGGTACGCGTACGGGGACGGCGCCGAGCGTCCCGAACCGCACACCGCGGAGAAGGCGCAGGCGCCCGCGTACGTCGTCGCAGAGGGCGACCTCGGCCCCGCCTCCGAACTTCTTGCGCTGATCCGCGAAGCGGGCATATCCGTGCGTGAGGATGAGGAGGACCACGGGACGCGCCTGATACTGCCGAGCGGCGGGCAACTGGTCCTCGCCGACGGACAGACCTCCGTGGAGTTCCGCGACGTCGTCTACTTCGACCTGGCGCTCGACTACCGCAAGGCGACCCGCATCGCCCTGTCCGCCTCCCAGGACACCGCCCCGCAGACCCTTGCCGAGGCCACCGGGCTCTTCCAGGCGCTGGGCAAGGACGTCAGCGTCATCGGGGACGTGCCCGGCATGATCGTCGCCCGTACGGTGGCCCGGATCGTCGACCTGGCGCACGACGCCGTCGCCAAGGGTGTGGCCACCGAGGAGGACATCGACACCGCGATGCGCCTGGGCGTCAACTACCCCCTCGGTCCCCTCGAATGGAGCCGCAGGCTCGGCCACAGCTGGGCCTACGACGTCCTCGACGACCTGCACCTGCGCGACCCCTGCGGACGGTACGCCCCATCCCTCGCGCTCTACCGCCACGCGTACGCCTCCGAGAAGCGGGAGGGCACCTCATGACCACGGCCAAGCGCGACACGTACACCCCGGAGAGTCTGCTCTCGGTCGCCGTACAGGTCTTCAACGAGCGCGGCTACGACGGCACGTCCATGGAGCACCTCTCCAGGGCGGCCGGCATCTCCAAGTCGTCGATCTACCACCACGTCGCGGGCAAGGAGGAGTTGCTGCGCCGCGCGGTCAGCAGGGCGCTGGACGGCCTCTTCGGGATCCTCGACGAGGAGCACGCGCGCGGGGGGCGTGCCGTGGAGCGGCTGGAGTACGTCGTGCGGCGCATGGTCGAGGTGCTCACCGCCGAACTGCCGTACGTGACACTGCTGCTGCGCGTGCGTGGCAACACCGGCACCGAGAGGTGGGCCCTGGAGCGGCGCCGCGAGTTCGACCACCGGGTCGCCGGGCTGATCAAGGCGGCGGCCGATGACGGGGACGTGCGCGCCGACGTGGAGGTGCGACTCGCGACGCGGCTGGTCTTCGGGATGATCAACTCGATCGTGGAGTGGTACCGGCCGGACGGGCGGGGCATGGGGGAGCGTGAAGTCTCCGACGCCGTCGTGCAGTTGGTTTTCTCGGGGCTGCGCAGGGACCAGTGAGGCCGGGCGGTTCGCCCTTCGGGGTCAGCCTTCCGGGTCCAGGTCTTCCTCCTCGAAGACCAACAGCGTGCGTGTGCTGAGCACTTCGGGGATCGCCTGCAGCCGGGTGAAAACCAGCTCGCGCAGTGCCCTGTTGTCGGGAGTGTGCACCAGCAGCAGCACGTCGAAGTCGCCGCCCACCAGGGCGATGTGGGAGGCACCGGGGAGCATGCGCAGCTGGTCGCGGACCGTGCGCCACGAGTTCTGCACGATCTTCAGGGTGATGTACGCCGACGTGCTCTGACCCGCGCGTTCGTGGTCCACACGGGCCCCGAAACCGCGGATCACGCCGTCCTCGATGAGCCGGTTGATCCGCGCGTACGCGTTGGCCCGCGAGACGTGGACACGCTCGGCGACCGACCGTATCGAGGCGCGGCCGTCCGCCTGGAGTATCTGCAGGATGTCCTGATCGATGGCGTCGAGGGGGCGTGGGGGCGGTGTCAGAGGGCCGTGCTCCGACGGCTCGGCCATTTGTTCAGGTGCCATGTCCCCCCACCTCTCTACCATGGACGTACTGCGTCCATCTCAGGTTGTGGAGAACCGTTTGTCCACAGCCTGAAGGCACCTGTAGCCAAAATGTGCCGTCGACCGAACAATCGGTAGGTGAGGCGCATCACTCCCGTGGCGCGCCAGAAGCCGCTCCCACGAGGAGGTGCCGTCATGACGGTCATGGAGCAGCGGGGTGCCTACCAGCCGACCCCGCCGCCCGCCTGGCAGCCCCGCACTGACCCCGCTCCGCTGCTGCCCGACGCGCAGCCGTATCGCGTACTCGGCACCGAGGCGGCCGCGAAGGCCGACCCCGAGCTGCTGCGTCGGCTGTACGCCCAGCTGGTACGTGGCCGCCGGTACAACGCGCAGGCGACGGCGCTCACCAAGCAGGGCCGTCTGGCCGTCTACCCCTCCAGCACCGGGCAGGAGGCGTGCGAGGTCGCCGCGGCGCTCGTCCTCGAGGAGCGCGACTGGCTCTTCCCCAGCTACCGCGACACGCTTGCCGCCGTCGCCCGCGGCGTCGACCCCGTCGAGGCCCTGACGCTGCTGCGCGGCGACTGGCACACCGGCTACGACCCGTACGAACGCCGTGTGGCGCCCCTGTCCACCCCGCTGGCCACCCAGCTCCCGCATGCGGTGGGCCTTGCGCACGCCGCGCGTCTGAAGGGCGACGACGTGGTCGCGCTCGCGATGGTCGGCGACGGCGGTACCAGCGAGGGCGACTTCCACGAGGCCATGAACTTCGCCGCGGTCTGGCACGCACCGGTCGTCTTCCTCGTGCAGAACAACGGCTTCGCGATCTCGGTCCCGCTCGCCAAGCAGACCGCGGCGCCCTCCTTGGCCCACAAGGCCGTCGGCTACGGCATGCCGGGCCGTCTGGTCGACGGCAACGACGCGGTGGCCGTACACGAGGTCCTCGGCGAGGCCGTACGGCACGCGCGCGCGGGCGGCGGCCCCACACTCGTCGAGGCGCTGACGTACCGCATCGACGCTCACACCAATGCTGACGACGCGACCCGCTACCGCGGCGAGGACGAGGTCGAGGCCTGGCGCGATCACGACCCGATCCTGCTGATGGAGCGGGAGTTGACGGAACGCGGGCTACTGGACGAGGACGCCGTACGGGCCGCGCAAGAGGACGCGGAGGCGCTGGCGGCGGACCTGCGGACGCGTATGAACCAGGACCCGGTGCTCGACCCCATGGATCTCTTCGCCCATGTGTACGCACAGCCCACCACTCAGCTTCTGGAGCAGCAGGCCCAGCTGAGGGCGGAGCTGGACGCGGAGGCCGCAGGGCCGGAAGGAGCCGGGCGATGACGACCGTTGCCCTCAAGCCGGCCACCATGGCGCAGGCCCTCACGCGTGCGATGCGCGACGCTCTGGCGGCCGACCCGTCCGTGCACGTCATGGGCGAGGACGTCGGCACGCTCGGCGGCGTCTTCCGGATCACCGACGGGCTCGCGAAGGAGTTCGGCGACGACCGCTGTACGGACACGCCGCTGGCCGAGGCGGGCATCCTGGGTACCGCTGTCGGCATGGCGATGTACGGCCTCAGGCCGGTCGTGGAGATGCAGTTCGACGCCTTCGCCTATCCCGCGTTCGAGCAGCTGGTCAGCCATGTCTCGCGCATGCGCAACCGCACGCGTGGCGCTATGCCGCTGCCGATCACCATCCGCGTCCCCTATGGGGGAGGCATCGGCGGCGTCGAACACCACAGCGACTCCTCCGAGGCGTACTACATGGCGACTCCGGGGCTCCATGTCGTCACGCCCGCGACCGTCGCCGACGCGTACGGGCTGCTGCGCGCCGCCATCGCCTCCGACGACCCGGTGGTCTTCCTGGAGCCGAAGCGGCTGTACTGGTCGAAGGACGCCTGGAACCCCGAGGAGCCCGAGGTTGTCGAACCCCTGGGCCGTGCGGTGGTGCGGCGCCCGGGCCGCAGTACGACGCTCATCACCTACGGCCCGTCGGTGCCCGTCTGCCTGGAGGCGGCCGAGGCGGCGCGTGCCGAGGGCTGGGACCTTGAAGTCGTAGACCTGCGCTCCCTGGTGCCGTTCGACGACGAGACGGTGACCGCCTCCGTGCGGCGTACGGGCCGGGCCGTGGTGGTGCACGAGGCGACCGGGTTCGGCGGGCCGGGCGGGGAGATCGCCGCACGCGTGAGCGAGCGCTGCTTCCACTATCTGGAGGCGCCGGTGCTGCGGGTGGCCGGGTTCGACATCCCCTATCCGCCGCCGATGCTGGAGCGGCACCATCTGCCGGGCGTCGACCGGATCCTGGACGCCGTGGGGCGTCTGCAGTGGGAGGCGGGGAGCTGATGGCGCAGGTGCTGGAGTTCAGGCTGCCGGACCTCGGCGAGGGGCTGACCGAGGCGGAGATCGTCCGCTGGCTGGTGCGGGTCGGGGACGTGGTCGCGGTCGACCAGCCGGTCGTCGAGGTGGAGACGGCCAAGGCGATGGTCGAGGTGCCCTGTCCCTACGAGGGCGTGGTCACGGCCCGATTCGGTGAGGAGGGCACGGAACTACCCGTCGGCGCACCGCTGTTGGCAGTTGCTGTCGGCGCCCCCGCGGAAGCGGCCGCGGAGCCCTCCGGGAACGTGCTGGTCGGGTACGGCACTTCGGCGGCCCCGGCCCGACGCCGCCGGGTGCGGTCGCCTCAGCCGGGTGTGCGGCTCGCGAACGCGGCAGCGCGGGAGGCCGAACCCGCCGGAGTGGTGGCCCCAGCCGCCCTCGGTACCGCCTCGGCCGCCGCGGTACCGGCGTCCGCAGTCCCGTCCCCCCCGCCCCACACGGCCGTCCCGCAGCCCGCGGCTCTCGGCCGGACACCCCACGAGGCCGACTCCGGGCAACCCGACGGGCCCGTCCCGGTGATCTCCCCGCTGGTGCGCCGGCTCGCCCGTGAGAACGGTGTGAATCTGCGGCAGCTGGCGGGCTCGGGACCCGACGGGCTGATCCTGCGGGCGGATGTCGAGGATGTCCTCAAGGCGACCCGCGGACGGCCGGCAGGCACCCCAGCGGTCACGGCGACCTCGCCGTCCGCGGCCGGACCCATGGCGAACTCCCACACGCCGGGAGCACCTGCCACCACGCCCGAGGCGGCGTCCGTGGCCGGAGCGGACACCGGCACGCGCGGGGTGAGCGGATCCGGCACCCGGGTCCCGCTCCGCGGAGTGCGCGGGGCCGTCGCCGACAAGCTGGCCCGGAGCCGGCGCGAGATCCCCGACGCGACCTGCTGGGTGGACGCCGACGCCACGGAACTCCTGCACGCGCGAACGGTCATGAACGCCACCGGAGGTCCCAGGATCTCCCTGCTCGCGCTGCTCGCTCGCATCTGCACCGCCGCGCTCGCCCGCTTCCCCGAACTCAACTCCACCGTCGACATGGAGGCCAGGGAGGTCGTCCGACTCGACCGGGTGCACCTCGGGTTCGCCGCGCAGACTGAGCGGGGGCTCGTCGTCCCCGTCGTACGGGACGCGCACACGCGGGATGCCGATTCGCTGACCGCGGAGTTCGCGCGGCTGACCGAGGCGGCGCGCGCCGGAACCCTCACACCGGGGGAACTCACCGGCGGGACCTTCACGTTGAACAACTACGGAGTGTTCGGCGTCGACGGCTCCACACCGATCATCAACCACCCCGAAGCGGCCATGCTCGGTGTCGGCCGTATCGTCCCCAAGCCCTGGGTGCACGAGGGCGAGCTGGCGATACGGCAGGTCGTGCAGCTCTCGCTGACCTTCGACCACCGGGTGTGCGACGGCGGCACGGCGGGCGGCTTCCTGAGGTACGTGGCGGACTGCGTGGAACAGCCGGCGGTGTTGCTGCGCACACTCTGAACAGGTAGCGGTGCCCGGGCACCCGCCGAACGTGCGAGGGAGCCGTCGCCCAGGGCCGAGGTGTGCGTTGATCCACACGGCGCCCATACTCGGGGCATGACCGCGTATGAGCCGCCCGCCGACCCCGGCGCCGAGGTGTACGACGCCATCGTGCTCGCCGGTGGTGCCGCCCGGCGGCTCGCCGGGGCCGACAAACCCGGTGTGCGTGTCGGCGGGCGGGCCCTGCTCGACCGCGTGCTGGCGGCCTGCTCCGGCGCGGCCACCACGGTGGTCGTGGCCGAGCGCAGGTCCACCGTGCGCCCTGTGGTCTGGGCCCGCGAGGAGCCGCCGGGCGCCGGTCCGGCCGCCGCGCTCGACGCGGGCCTGCGACGGACCACGGCGGCGCACGTGGTCGTGCTCTCCGCCGACCTGCCGTTCCTGGAGCAGAGGACGGTGCGACGGCTGCTGGGCGCCCTTCGGGCGAGCGCTGCAGAAGGCGCACTGCTCACTGATCCCGAGGGCCGCGACCAGCCGCTTGTCGCCGCCTACCGGAGAACCGCGCTGCGCCGGGAGCTGGACCGGCTGGCCACCGGGAACCCCGGCCATTCCCGCTGCGGTGGGCGCGATGAAGGCGCCGGGCAGAGCGGGCTCACCGGTCTTCCGCTGCGGCGCCTGGTCACCGGCCTCGACCTCACCCGTATCTGCGACCCCGTCGCATCCTTCGACTGCGACACCTGGGACGACATCGCCACTGCCCGGTCACGTATCAGGGAGCATGTGCACGTGCTGGATGAATGGATTTCCGCAGTCAAGGACGAGCTGGGCATCGACCTCGACATCGACACCGGTGCCCTGCTCGACCTCGCCCGCGATGCCGCGCACGGTGTCGCACGCCCCGCGGCCCCGCTGACGACCTTCCTCGTCGGCTACGCCGCCGCGCAGGCCGGGGGCGGACCCGAGGCGGTCGCCGAGGCCGCCCGTAAGGCCGTCGCGCTGGCCGTGCGCTGGGTGGACGAGGGCGCCGCCGAGTCCCAGCCGGACGCCGGATGACCCGTCGGGGCGTCCCGGGACGCCCGGACACCGAGGAACGCGGCGTGGAGGAGGCCGTGGCCGTGGCCGACGACAGCGGCGGGCCCGGCCGTCGGCAGGAGGTCCGCCCCGGCCGCCGGTCCGAGGAGCAGCACGACCTCGACTTCGAGGAGGCCCTCGCGCTCGTGCGGGACCCGGGCCCGCGCACCACGCGGTACCCCGGCATCCAGGACCTCGTTCAGGAGCACTCCACCACGTCCACGTCCGGGCACCACGCTCGCCACAGGGCCACCCCTTGGCCCGAGGCCCGCACCGTAGCCCGGCACGCCGCACGGTCAGTGCCGCGGCGCGAACCCGTCGGCGTCCCTCTCGACGCCGCCCTGGGCCTGGTGCTCGCCGCGCCCCTGACCGCACTCACCGACCTCCCCTCCTTCGACACCTCGGCCATGGACGGCTGGGCCGTCGCGGGTCCCGGACCCTGGGCCGTACGGGGAGAGGGGGTCCTTGCCGGGCACGCGGAACCTGCGCCCCTCGGGGACGGCGAGGCGGTGCGGATCGCCACCGGAGCGCGTGTCCCGCCGGACACCACGGCCGTCCTGCGCAGCGAACACGGGCGCACCGACACCAAGGGGCGGCTGCACGCCACCGTCCCCCAGGCTCCGGGCTCCGACCGAGCAGCGGGGACCCCCACGGTCGCGCACGGGCAGGACATCCGGCCCCGCGGCCAGGAGTGCCATGCCGGTGACCAGCTGCTTCCCCCGGGCACCCAGGTCACCCCGGCCGTGCTGGGGCTCGCCGCGGCCGCCGGGTACGACAGCCTCCGCGCGCTGCCGCGTCCGCGCGCCGAAGTCCTGGTGCTGGGGAACGAGCTGCTGACCCGGGGGTTGCCCGAGGGCGGTCTGATCCGGGATGCGCTCGGCCCGATGCTGCCGCCGTGGCTGCGCGCGCTCGGCGCGGACGTGGTCGCCGTCCGCGGACTCGGTGACGACGCCGCGGCGCTGCACCAGGCGGTCACGTCCTCCACGGCTGACCTGATCGTCACCACCGGCGGCACGGCTGCGGGGCCCGTCGACCATGTCCACCCCACTCTGTGCCGCATGGGCGCCGAGTTCCTCATCGACGGCGTGCAGGTGCGCCCGGGGCACCCCATGCTGCTCGCCCGCACCCGAGAGGACCAGCACCTCGTCGGACTGCCCGGCAATCCCCTGGCGGCCGTCTCCGGCCTGCTGACGCTCGCCGAACCGCTGCTGCGCACCCTGGCGGGCCGCGTCGCCCCGGAACCGTACATACTGCCGTTGAAGGACTCCGTCCACGGTCACCCGCACGACACGCGGCTCATCCCCGTCGCCGTACGCGACGATCGGGCCGTGCCGCTGCGCTACCACGGCCCGGCCATGCTGCGCGGCATCGCCGCCGCCGATGCCCTGGCGGTCGTGCCGCCGGGCGGTGCCCGCCCCGGAGAGGACGTGGAACTCCTCGAACTGCCGTGGGCGTTGACGGGGTGAGCGTGGACGGGTGAGTCAGATCGGGGAGTGTTTCACGTGAAACTTCCGGGCCGGGACGCCATCGCCCGACAACCGGACGAACAGCTCGTCAGGAGTCGGGTGAGACTCCCGAGGAAGGTCGTTCATCGGCCGATACAGCAGGTCGGCAAACGGCTGGCGATGGCGCTGCTCACCCTTGTCGTCACCGCCCTCATCGTCTGGGCGGACCGTGACGGCTACCACGACAGCTCAGGCCACAAGGTCAATCTGCTCAGCTCCTTCTATTACGCGACCGTCACCCTTTCCACGACCGGATACGGCGATATCACCCCGGTCAGTGACTCCGCCCGGCTCACCAACATCTTTGTCATCACGCCTCTGCGCGTGCTGTTTCTGATCATCCTGGTCGGCACCACTCTCGAGGTCCTCACCGAACGCACCCGGGAGGAGTGGCGGCAGAACCGCTGGAGGGCGGCTTTGAGGGACCACACCGTCGTTGTCGGCTTCGGCACCAAGGGGCGGTCGGCGATCCAGACCGTGTGTGCGACGGGCCTGAAGAAGGACCAGATCGTGGTGGTGGATCCCAGCTCCAAGGTCGTTGACGTGGCGGTTGCCGAGGGCTACGCGGGCGTGGTCGGCGACGGGACCCGCAGCGACGTGCTGCGGCGGGCCGAGGTGCACAAGGCGCGGCAGATCATCGTCGCCACGCAGCGGGACGACACAGCTGTCCTGGTCGCGCTGACCGCCCGTCAGCTCAACCGCGCGGCGAAGATCGTGGCGGCCGTACGGGAGGAGGAGAACGCGCCGTTGCTGAAGCAGTCCGGCGCCGACGCGGTGATCACCAGTGCCAGCGCCGCCGGACGGCTCCTCGGGCTCTCCGTGCTCAGCCCCGCCGCCGGCATGGTGATGGAGGACCTCATTCAGCAGGGCAGTGGGCTCGATCTGGTGGAACGGCCCGTCACCAAGGCCGAGGCGGGCCGTGGGGTGCGGGAGACGGACGATCTGGTGGTGAGCGTGGTACGCGGCCACCGGGTGCTCGGATACGACGATCCGTCCGTCGGCAAGCTCCAGTTGACGGATCGTCTGATCACGATCGTGCGGGCGTCGCCGGGTACCCGGGTGACACCGGACATCCGTCCGTTGCCACGGGACTGAGGCGCGCCCCGCGCGGCGTCCTGAGCGCCCGCTGTGAGGAGTAGCGTCCCCCTCATGTACGCGATCACGATTCCTGAACCCGGTGGGCCCGAGGCGCTGGTGTGGGCCGAGGTCCCCGATCCCGTACCCGCCGAGGGCGAAGTGCTCGTCGACGTGGTGGCCAGTGCGGTCAACCGCGCCGACCTCCTCCAGCGGCAGGGTCTCTACAGCCCGCCTCCCGGCGCGTCCCCGTACCCCGGACTCGAGTGCTCCGGACGGATCGCCGCGCTCGGCCCGGGTGTTTCGGGATGGGCGGTCGGCGACGAGGTGTGCGCGCTGCTCTCGGGCGGCGGATACGCCGAGAAGGTCGCCGTCCCGGCCGGGCAGCTGCTGCCCGTGCCCGACGGGCTCGATGTGCGGAAGGCGGCCGCCCTGCCGGAGGTGACCTGCACGGTCTGGTCCAACGTGTTCATGGTCGCCCATCTGCGCCCGGGCGAGACGCTGCTGGTTCACGGCGGCTCCAGCGGCATCGGCACGATGGCCGTCCAGCTGGCCAAGGCGGTGGGCGCGAGGGTGGCGGTCACGGCGGGCACCAAGGAGAAGCTGGAGCGCTGCGCGGAACTGGGCGCGGACGTGCTGATCAACTACCGCGAGCAGGACTTCGTGGAGGAGATCCGGCAGGCCACGGCCGGGGCGGGCGCGGACGTCATCCTCGACAACATGGGCGCGAAGTACCTGGACCGCAATGTCCAGTCGCTTGCGGTGAACGGTCGGCTCGCGATCATCGGTCTTCAGGGCGGTGTGAAGGGCGAGTTGAACATCAACACGCTGCTGCGCAAGCAGGCGGCGATCACCGCGACCTCGCTGCGGGCGCGGCCGCTCGGTGAGAAGGCGGCGATCGTGGCGGCGGTGCGGGAACATGTCTGGCCGCTGATGGCCTCCGGGCACGTCCGTCCGGTCATCGACCGCGAACTCCCGATGAGTGAAGCGGCCATGGGCCACCGGCTGCTGGACGAGAGCGGGCACATCGGAAAGGTGCTGCTGCTGACGCCGTGAGCCGCACGACGGTCGGTCCGCCGGCCTGCGCGGGGCGGTTCCCGTGGTGGCGCCGCCTATCCCCGTCGCAGCCGCAGGCCGAGGAGTATGAGCCCCAGTCCCAGACCTACGAGGATCAGGCCGCTCCCGAGAGGCAGGATCTCCAGGGTGGGTTTCGAGGCGGTGTTCTGCCGGTGGGGAGTGGCGGAGCCCTTCGGCGGAGTGGGGGAGTCCTCCACGGGGTCGAACGCACCGGCGGACGCGTCGGCGTTCGGGCGGGGATCGTCGGTGCCGAGGCCGGGGGCCGTGGTGTCGCGGTCCTCCGGCGTCATTGTCTCGTCCGACGGCGGTGTCGGGGCCTGTCCGGTGTACGGCGGGTCGTCCGTCTCGCCCTCCGTCTCGCTCTCTGGCTCGGGCTCCGGACGGCCGGGCCGTTTGCGCCCTTCACCGGCCCGGCTGCCGGCCAGGGAGCGATCGGGCGAGGGCTGGGCGGAGGAGGAGGATGCCGGGGGCCGCGCGGGGGCGGTGGGCGTCGTGAGTCCGGAGGAGGAGGCGCGCAGGGGCGCGGGGGACACCATGTGCCCGGAGGCCCGGGAAGGGGCGGCGGATGGCGATACGGACGAAGCCGTGACGGGCGCTGTGGAGGACGTGGCGGTGTCCGTCGGCCGGATGACGTACTTCGGCCGGCCGGCCGGGTGCGGGACCCGGACGCCGTACCCGGGCTGAACCGCATAGGTGGCGGGCCGGATGCCGGGCGCCGAACGTATCTCGTAGCCGGGAGGCACCCCGTACGCGGCGGATATGCCGCACGCGCCGATGACGGCTGTCGTGGTGAGGACCGGTGGCAGGACGGCTACGCGGAACAGACGCAACGTGGACGGCGTACCGGGCCATGGAGTCACGCGGGATATGCGGAACGTCGACGGTGTACGAAGCCATGGAGTCACGCGGGTGACCCCCTCCCGTGCTCGGGCGGCAAGATCAACGGCACCAGCGTCACACGGACCCCGGCGGCCGGCATCCCGGGCCGCACGGCCCGCGCGCCCGAGAGGGCCGCGGCGAACTCCCCGGCGAACTTCCCGGCGGCACTCTTCCGCCCCGTCCGCCACGGATACGGCCCCCTCGCCATGCCGCAGACGGTCGGCGCTGGTGGAGCGGCACGGGCGGGGGTCGTGCGTGCGGCCGGAGACACTCTGGTGCGCATGTCGCACGGGCTCAGTGGTGAGGGGTGCGCCGGCCTGCGGGGGCGGTACGTCCGTCCGATGGAACGCACCGGTCCGCCGTGCGACGGGCCTCCTTCGGCTGAGGGAGACGTGCGGGAGATCTGCGGGAGGGCGGGCCGGTCGGGAAAACGGCGGTGGTTCAGGGTGTATCACCCCTCGCCGAGGGCACCTGGGTGATGAGGCGTACGCGTGCGAGAGAATGGCGGCATGGAGATGCCGAGGAACGAAAGGTCGTCGGAGAACGCCCGGAAAATCCTGGTCGTGGGCCAGGACGGAATGGCTCTCGGCGGCACCGCAGACGATGACTCCCGCGAGATCCCTGTCACCGAACAGGTGGAGCAGCCCGCGAAGGTCATGCGTATCGGCAGCATGATCAAGCAGCTGCTGGAGGAGGTGCGCGCCGCTCCTTTGGACGAAGCGAGCCGACAGCGCCTGAAGGAGATCCACGCCAGCTCGGTGAAGGAGCTGGAGGACGGTCTCGCCCCCGAACTCGTCGAGGAGCTCGAGCGGCTGTCGCTGCCCTTCATGGACGAGGTGATTCCGAGCGACTCGGAACTGCGTATCGCGCAGGCCCAGTTGGTGGGCTGGCTGGAGGGCCTCTTCCACGGGATCCAAACCACGCTGTTCGCCCAGCAGATGGCCGCGCGGGCCCAGCTGGAGCAGATGCGCCGCGCCCTCCCGCCGGGCGTCGGCTCCCTCGACGGCGAAGAGGACCACCGCACGGGCGGCCGCTCGGGCGGGCCGTACCTGTAGGGGCTTTCATACGCGGAACAGATGAGGGCCTGCGCCACAGCACGCGTGGCGCAGGCCCGTCGCGTCAGACACCCTCGACCGATGGTGACGCGCGCCACAAAAGAAGCGGGTGCAGCGATGGCGTGCCTTTCGATGCCGCTCGTCGCCTCGCCGGCCTCAGCTTCGTCTCAAGTGGCAGTGGCACCACTGCACCTCGACCGGCACGTCTGCCGGCGGGTCTGCCACCCGGAAGACTTCGGCCAGGGATCTGAACGGGATCACGGGCTTGAAGATCGAGGCCGCGAGGTTCAAGGGAAGCACGTACATCGACGGCTGCACTACGTTCCCCGAGTCGAACCCGTACTGCTGATCACGAAGTGGCGGCGGGGCTCAGGCTGTTGCTCGGTGCACCGTCGCTCGGCTTACGAAGGGTCCCCGGTGGAGATGGTGATCTGCATCTCAGGTGGGTTCTTCGGGTCGAAATCCGTACCGGCCAGGGGGGACTGGTTCATCACCGTATCCTGGCCGAACGTGTTCTCGTTCACGTAGATCTTTTTGTACCTCCACCCAGAAGCCTGGAGGCAGGAAAGAACCGAGCCCCAGTTCTTGAAGTGGAAGTCCGGCATCTTCACCTGCTCCGGGTCGTTGTACGACTTGTCCGGCTCGGTGCACTTGGTCGTCTCGATCGTCTTCGTCGTGTCCGGGCCCCGGTGACCGGCGACCACCGTCGGGGACGGGCTCGCGCTGCTGCCGCCCCCGGCGTCTTTGCCGCGGTCGGGCAGTGTCAGCGCCGTGATCACGCCGCCTATCGCCACCAGGGCGACCACGATCGAGCCGATGATCACGGCCCGGTTCTTCTTCCGCCCGCCCGAGGGACCTGTGACCGGCGCCGAGGACTGTGGCGTGACGGCGTAGGGCGGCGGGGTCGACGCGTACTGCTGGGGCGCGTACGCGGCGGTCTGCGGCGGCGGCTGGTAGCCGCCCTGCTGCGGATAGCCGTACGCGGCCGACGGGGCCGGAGTGGGGCTGCCGTAGGGGCCGGGTTGGTACGGCGTCTGCACGGGGCCCGTCGGACCCGGCGCCGACTGGTCGACCGGCGGGAAGACCGCCGAGCTCACGCCCGCGCCGCTCGACGTCTGCGCGCCCGGCACGATGCTCGGCGCCGCGGCCGTGAGGGACGCGGCCACGCGCAGGCACTCGTCGCGCATGGCCTCGGCGTTCGGGAAGCGTTCGTTCGGGTTCTTCTTCAGCGCGCGGGCGACCAGCGCGTCCACCGCGGGCGGCAGCGAGCGGTTGACCGACGAAGGAGCCACCGGCTCCTCCTGCACATGCGCGTACGCGATCGCGAGCGGCGAGTCCGCCTCGAACGGAAGCCGCCCGGTGACCAGTTGGAAGAGCATGATGCCGACCGAGTACAGGTCGCTCCGTGCGTCCACGCCCCGGCCGAGCGCCTGCTCCGGCGACAGGTACTGCGGGGTGCCGACCACCATGCCCGTCTGGGTCATCGACGTGACGCCGGACTGCATGGCGCGGGCGATGCCGAAGTCCATCACCTTGACGACGTTCCGCTTCGTCATCATCACGTTGCCCGGCTTGATGTCCCGGTGGACCAGACCCATTTCGTGGCTGATCTCCAGGGCTGCCAGCACATCCGCGGTGATCTTCAGCGCTTTGTCGGCCGGCATCGCACCGTACTGGCGGATGTCCACGTCGAGGACCGAGCCGAGCGGCTTGCCCTCGATGTACTCCATGACGATGTACGGGGTCGTCAGCCCGTCGAACTCGTCCTCACCGGTGTCGAACACCGAGACGATGTTCGTGTGCGTGAGTTTCGCCACGGACTGGGCCTCGCGCCGGAACCGCTCGCGGAAGGCCTGTTCGCGGCCCAGTTCGGTGTGCAGCGTCTTGATCGCGACCTGGCGGTCGAGCACCGTGTCGTACGCCAGGTGCACCGAGGCCATGCCGCCCTCGCCGAGCAAGTCGCGCAGCTGGTAGCGGCCGCCGGCGAACGAGCGCCCCCCGTACCGGCCCTGTGCGCCGTCCTGGCTCATGTTCTGCGTCCCCCATCGGCGCGGCGGCAGCAACTGGCTGTGCTCCCGCGGTCCGTGATCGGTGTCATGTCTTCGACGATCGACAGCGATTGTTCCGTGATCGACTGGCCCATTCTCGGCCAAGTCTGCCCCAGGGTGGTGAGACGTCAAGCTCGGTGCCCGTTCCGTGACCGTACGCGAAAGAAGCGTCGCGGAAGCGTTACAGGGGACGTACGGCCGGTACACGGGATTTGCGTGCGGATCCCGCGGAGGGATTGGATGACCGCTCCCTCACGATTCCATCTCGGACCGGCGCCTTGCGCGAAGCCTGTAGCGTGACCCGTCGGAGACCGTGACAACCACCGCGCGGACCGCGGGTAGAAACGACGGCGAGGACTGATGGCACAGACGCAGCGCGCCCAGGGCCCGTCCGACCCCGAGGCGTCTGGCGGCGGGATGTCGGACGCGCCGGAGAGTTGGGGCAATAGCGGACTGGTCGGAGACGGCCGGTACCGGCTGACCCGCCGGCTCGGCCGAGGCGGTATGGCCGAGGTGTTCGCGGCCGAGGACGTACGCCTCGGCCGGACTGTCGCGGTCAAGCTGCTCCGCTCCGACCTCGCCGAGGACCCGACCTCCAAGGCCCGCTTCACGCGCGAGGCCCAGTCTGTGGCCGGGCTCAACCACCATGCGATCGTGGCCGTGTACGACTCCGGCGAGGACCACGTGGGCGGTCAGTCGGTGCCGTACATCGTGATGGAGCTGGTCGAGGGACGCACGATCCGCGAGCTGCTGCTCAACGCCGAGGCGCCCGGCCCCGAACAGGCCCTGATGATCACCTCGGGCGTTCTGGAAGCACTCGCGTACTCGCACCAGCACGGCATCGTGCACCGCGACATCAAGCCGGCGAACGTCATCATCACCGACAACGGCGCCGTGAAGGTCATGGACTTCGGCATCGCCCGCGCCCTGCACGGGGCGTCCACGACGATGACGCAGACCGGCATGGTCATGGGCACACCGCAGTACCTCTCCCCGGAGCAGGCCCTCGGCAAGGCCGTCGACTACCGCTCCGACCTGTACGCGACGGGCTGCCTGCTCTACGAACTGCTCGCGCTGCGGCCCCCGTTCGTCGGCGAGACCCCGCTGTCCGTGGTCTACCAGCACGTCCAGGACACCCCGGTGCCGCCGTCGCAGGTCTCGGACGGACCGCCGCCGGAGCTGGACGGGCTCGTCATGCGCTCGCTGGCGAAGGACCCGGACGACCGGTTCCAGACCGCCGAGGAAATGCGCGGGATGGTCCAGTACGGCCTGCAGATGCTGTACGACCAGGGCAGCCACACGGGCACCTGGAACACCGGCCCGGTGGAGACGCACGACGGCCGGCACACCCCGGCGGCGGGCTTCGCCAGTACGACGGCTATGCAGCACCCCCGCGAGACCGGCACCACGCAGATCCCGCAGCCGATCCTGCCCTCGAGCTACGGCCACGGGGACGACGGCGGCTTCGAGGGGCACGGCAACAAGGGCAGTGGCCGGGGCAAGCTGTGGATCCTCGCGGTCCTCGCGGTCATCGCCATCGCCGGCGGCGTCGCGCTGGCGATCAACAACACCGGCGGGGACGGCGGCCACCCCACTACGACGCAGTCGCCGAGCGTCACGACGTCCCCGGAGGACAAGCAGCCCAGCGAGACGCCGACGCAGGAGGCGACCACCGGCACGTCCACGGACGACAACTCGGACACGGGCGGCAACTCGGACTACCGGCCCACGTACAGGCCGACGCAGCGCCACACCCAGCAGCAGCAGCCGCCGCCGGCCCAGTCGTCGGCGACACAGGAGCAGCCGACCGACCAGGCCACGGAGCAGCCGACGCCCACGGACGAGCCGACGGACACGCAGCCCACGGGCGGCGGTGCCCCGGATCCGACGGCGACGGACGGGGCCGGGGACAGCGCGGGCGGTTCGACGGGGCCCTGACGGGCCGGCGCCACCCTCTGTTCGGAAACGGCCTCCACGCGCGCGTGTGTGTGCCGTTCACGGGGCGATTCCGGAGGCCTGGAAGGCTCTGGAGCGCCCCCTCGGCCGCGCGCACTGCACGGTCGTGAGCCGGCCGCCGGGCCGGTGCCGTCCGTCGATCCGTGGGGCAAGGCGTACGCGTGGCCGTCGATGCCCGCGCCCGTCCGAGCTGGGCGTCGTCACCGAACGTGGCACATGAGCACCGTACGCCTTGGCGGTCTCGCGGTCGCCGACGAGCGACCAGTGCCGTATGCGGTGATTTCTTCTTCTTTGCGCATGATGTGAGCGACACGGCCTGCCGTCAGAACGGCCCTGGATGATGTCTTCCCGTGCTCCAGGTGAGCGGGATAACGTGCCGTTGTCCCGGCTGCCTGCAAGGCTGTGACCAGCACCTGTTCCCGGGTTGCGCGGTTTTACTTGGAAATCCAAGCAAAATCCCAGCTCAGGAGGGGTTTCACAGAAATGTGGAGCACTGGGTAACGTGCCTACCGCAGGACGCTCGCCGGGGCACCTGTCACGCCTGCTCCCCATGGGCCGCACCCACCCTGTGCGTCCGTGCGCCGCAGGCGAGCCGCTCTCCCAGGCCCGGAACGGGCATGGGGGACCCCAGGCACCCGGCGAACCCGGGGGCCGGACCGACGGAGGAGCACACGTGACCGTGGAGAGCACTGCCGCGCGCAAGCCGCGACGCAGCGCCGGAAGTAAGGCCAGTACCACCGGCACCAAGCGCACCACCCGCACCACGCCCAAGAAGGGCGGCGAACCCGACGTCATTCAGCTGCTGACGCCTGAGGGTAAGCGGGTCAAGAACCGCGAGTACGACCCGTACGTCGAGGGCATCACCCCCGAGCAGCTGCGCGGCCTGTACCGGGACATGGTGCTGACCCGCCGCTTCGACGCCGAGGCGACCTCGCTGCAGCGTCAGGGCGAACTGGGCCTGTGGGCCTCGCTGCTCGGCCAGGAGGCCGCCCAGATCGGCTCCGGCCGGGCCCTGAACGACGGCGACTACGTCTTCCCGACCTACCGCGAGCACGGCGTCGCCTGGTGCCGCGGGGTCGATCCGACCAACCTGCTCGGCATGTTCCGCGGTGTGAACAACGGTGGCTGGGACCCGAACAGCAACAACTTCCACCTCTACACGATCGTCATCGGCTCGCAGACGCTGCACGCCACCGGCTACGCGATGGGCGTGGCCAAGGACGGTGCCGACTCGGCCGTGATCGCCTACTTCGGCGACGGCGCCTCCAGCCAGGGCGACGTCGCGGAGTCGTTCACCTTCGCCGCGGTCTACAACGCCCCGGTGGTGTTCTTCTGCCAGAACAACCAGTGGGCGATCTCCGAGCCCACCGAGAAGCAGACCCGCGTGCCGCTGTACCAGCGTGCGCAGGGCTTCGGCTTCCCGGGCGTGCGCGTCGACGGCAACGACGTCCTGGCCTGCCTGGCGGTCACCAAGTGGGCGCTGGAGCGGGCACGCAACGGCGAGGGCCCGACCCTGGTCGAGGCGTTCACCTACCGCATGGGCGCGCACACGACCTCCGACGACCCCACCCGCTACCGCCACGACGACGAGCGGGCCGCCTGGGAGGCGAAGGACCCGATCGCACGGCTGCGCGCGTATCTCGAGGCATCGAACCACGCGGACGAGGGATTCTTCGCGGAACTCGAGGCGGAGAGCGAAGCGTTGGGAAGGCGAGTGCGCGAAGCGGTCCGCGCCATGCCGGACCCGGACCACTTCGCCATCTTCGAGAACGTGTACGCGGACGGGCATGCGCTCGTCGACGAGGAACGGGCCCAGTTCGCCGCCTACCAGGCGTCGTTCGTGACGGAGTCCGACAGCGGCGTCGCCGCGGCAGAAGGGGGACGGTGACATGGCCGAGAAGATGGCGATCGCCAAGGCGATCAACGAGTCGCTGCGCAAGGCCCTGGAGGCGGACCCCAAGGTCCTGGTGATGGGCGAGGACGTCGGCAAGCTCGGCGGCGTGTTCCGGGTGACGGACGGCCTGCAGAAGGACTTCGGCGAGGAGCGGGTGATCGACACCCCGCTCGCCGAGTCGGGCATCGTCGGCACGGCGATCGGCCTGGCGCTGCGGGGATACCGCCCGGTGGTGGAGATCCAGTTCGACGGGTTCGTCTTCCCCGCCTACGACCAGATCGTCACCCAGCTTGCGAAGATGCACGCCCGCTCGCTGGGCAAGGTCAAGCTCCCGGTCGTCGTCCGTATCCCGTACGGCGGCGGCATCGGGGCGGTGGAGCACCACAGTGAGTCGCCCGAGGCGCTGTTCGCGCATGTGGCCGGCCTGAAGATCGTCTCTCCGTCCAGCGCGTCGGACGCCTACTGGATGATGCAGCAGGCCATCCAGAGCGACGACCCGGTGATCTTCTTCGAGCCCAAGCGACGTTACTGGGACAAGGCCGAGGTCGACCCCGAGGCGATTCCCGGCCCCCTGCACAAGGCGCGGGTGGTGCGGGAGGGCGCGGACCTGACGCTCGCTGCCTACGGGCCGATGGTGAAGGTGTGCCAGGAGGCCGCGGCCGCGGCCGCGGAGGAGGGCAAGTCCCTCGAGGTGCTCGACCTGCGCTCGGTCTCCCCGCTCGACTTCGACTCCATCCAGGCGTCGGTGGAGAAGACCCGCCGACTGGTGGTGGTGCACGAGGCGCCGGTGTTCTTCGGCTCGGGCGCGGAGATCGCCGCCCGCATCACGGAGCGGTGCTTCTACCACCTGGAGGCGCCGGTGCTGCGCGTGGGCGGTTATCACGCCCCGTATCCGCCGGCGCGGCTGGAGGAGGAGTACCTGCCGGGCCTGGACCGGGTGCTGGACGCCGTCGACCGCGCCCTGGCGTACTGAGGAGAGGGTCGTGACGACGATGACTGACGCGTCCGTACGCGAGTTCAAGATGCCCGACGTGGGCGAGGGGCTCACCGAGGCCGAGATCCTCAAGTGGTACGTGCAGCCCGGTGACACGGTCACCGACGGGCAGATCGTCTGCGAGGTGGAGACGGCGAAGGCGGCCGTCGAACTACCCATCCCCTACGACGGGGTGGTCCGCGCGCTGCACTTCGACGAGGGCACCACGGTGGACGTCGGCACCTCGATCATCGCGGTCGATGTGGCCGGGGGCGCCCCCGCCGAGGAGGCACCCGCGCCGGCCGAGAAGCCGTCGCTTCCGCAGCCCGCCACCGAGGAGCCGAAGCAGCAGGGCCGCAAGCCGGTTCTCGTCGGCTACGGGGTGGCCGAGTCGTCCACCAAGCGCCGTCCCCGCAAGGGAGTCCCGGCGGCCACCGGGGAGACCCTCTACGCGGCCACGGCGCTCCAGGGCGAGCTGAACGGTCACGGCCAGCAGGCCCGTCCGCTCGCGAAGCCGCCGGTGCGCAAGCTCGCCAAGGACCTCGGTGTCGACCTGGCGACCGTGACGCCGTCGGGTCCGGACGGCGTCATCACGCGCGAGGACGTGCACGCGGCGGTGGCGTCCGCGCCGGCAGCGGCTCCCGCCCCGGCCGAGGTGCCCGCCGCCGTCCAGGCGCCGGCGCCGGTGGTGACGTACGACGGCCTGCGGGAGACCCGTGTCCCCGTCAAGGGCGTGCGCAAGGCCACCGCGCAGGCGATGGTCGGCTCGGCGTTCACCGCGCCGCATGTCACGGAGTTCGTGACGGTCGATGTCACGCGCACGATGAAGCTGGTCGAGGAACTCAAGCAGGACAAGGACCTCGAGGGCCTGCGCGTCAATCCGCTTCTGCTTATCGCCAAGGCCCTGCTGGTGGCGATCAAGCGGAACCCGGACGTCAACGCGTCCTGGGACGAGGCCAACCAGGAGATCGTGCGCAAGCACTATGTGAACCTGGGCATCGCGGCGGCCACGCCGCGCGGTCTGATCGTGCCGAACATCAAGGACGCGCACGACAAGACGCTCCCGCAACTGGCCCAGGCCCTGGGTGAACTGGTGGCCACCGCCCGCGAGGGCAAGACCTCCCCGGCGGCGATGCAGGGCGGCACGATCACCATCACGAACGTGGGCGTGTTCGGCGTCGACACGGGCACGCCGATCCTCAACCCGGGTGAGTCGGCGATCCTCGCGGTCGGCGCGATCAAGCTCCAGCCCTGGGTCCACAAGGGCAAGGTCAAGCCCCGCCAGGTCACGACCCTGGCGCTCAGCTTCGACCACCGCCTTGTCGACGGCGAACTGGGCTCCAAGGTCCTCGCCGACGTGGCGGCCGTCCTGGAGCAGCCCAAGCGGCTGATCACCTGGGGCTGACGTTCGGCAGCGTTCGTACAGATGACGAAGGGGCCGGCCGCATTCGAGCGGCCGGCCCCTTCGCGCCGTGAGTGATGCGGCTCAGACGGCGAAGCCGTAGTTCAGCAGCTTCTTGGCGTCGTCGGTGCGGTTGGCGACCGACGTGGACGCCAGGACCGTACCGATGATCGTCTTGCCGTTGCGGGTGGCGGCGAAGACCAGGCAGTACTTGGCCTGCGGGCCGGAGCCCGTCTTCACGCCGATCGCGCCGCTGTAGGTGCCCAGCAGCGGGTTGGTGTTGGCCCAGTTGTAGTAGCGGTAGCCGCCGCTCTTGGTGGTCACCTTCTGGCTCGTGGACTTCGTGTTCACGATGGTGCGGAAGGTCGAGTTCTTCATTGCGTTGCTCGCGAGTTTCGTCAGGTCGCGCGGCGTGGAGTAGTTGCTGCCATTGCTGATGCCGTCGAACGAGTCGAAGTGCGTGTTCGTCATGCCGAGGCTCTTGGCAGTGCTGTTCATCTTGCCGAGGAACGACTTCACGCGCGCGGCCCGGGTGGTGCCGGCGCCGAACTTGTCCGCGAGCGCGTAGGCCGCGTCGCAGCCGGACGGCAGCATCAGCCCGTACAGCAGCTGGCGGACGGTGACCTTGTCACCCACGATCAGGTGGGCCTGGGAGGCGTTGTTCGCCACGACGTAGTCGCTGTACGCCTTGTCGACCGTGACCTTCGTGTCCAGGTTCAGATTCGACTGGGACAGCACCACCTTGGCGGTCATGATCTTGGTGGTGGAGCCGGTGGACAGCCGTGTGTCCGCGGCCTTGGTGTACAGGCTCTTGCCAGTGCCGTTGTTCATCACGAAGCCGCCCTTGGCGGTGATGGAGGGCTGCGTCACGGCCTGTGCGGGCGCCGCGGTGAGGGCGCCGGTGGCGAGTACGGCTCCGGTGGTGACCACTGCCGCGACTGCCCTGCGCACCCGTGCGCCCTTAATGCCGGTATTCAAATTGAATGCTCCGATTGCGTCTCTGATGCTTCTGAATGCATCCATATGCCCCTGAACGGCGGCCGGATGAACGGACCGCCTTCTGGTGAGACACGCGAGGAGTGCAAAAGGATGTGCGGTCGCCGGGTGAATGTGGCGGCGGAAGTGTCAGTCCGCATCGTGGATGGTTGTCGGCATGTGTACGTGTTGTATCTATGCTGTACGCATGCCTTCAGCTCCCTCCGCCGTCCCCGCTCCCGAGAGGCCGCCCGTCAAGCGACCGCCCGCCGCCGACCGCGTGTACACGCACGTCAAACAGGGTCTCCTGGAACGCAGGTACGAAGGCGGTACCCTGCTCACCGAGGGCGAGCTGGCCGACGAGGTCGGGGTCTCGCGGACGCCGGTGCGCGAGGCGCTGCTCCGGCTGGAGATGGAAGGGCTGATCAAGCTCTACCCGAAGAAGGGGGCCCTCGTCCTGCCGGTCTCCGCCCAGGAGATCGCGGACGTGGTGGAGACACGTCAGCTCGTCGAGGAGTACGCGGCCCGCAAGGCCGTGGACGCACCGCCCGGATTGGTCGCCCGCCTGGAGGAACTGCTCGCGCGGCAGAAGGAACAGGTCGCCGCCGGGGACCTGGCCGGAGCTGCGGCCACCGACCGTGCCTTCCACGCCGAGATCGTGCGCAGCGGCGGCAACGAGATCCTCTCCCGGCTCTATGACCAACTCCGCGACCGCCAGCTGCGGATGGGCGTCGCCGTTCTGCACTCGCACCCCGACCGGGTCGCCAAGACGCTCACCGAGCACGAGGAGATCCTCAGGGCGTTGCGGTCCGGTGACGCCGAGGCGGCCGTCGCCATCGTCCACCGGCACGTGAACTGGTTCTCCAACCTGGCCCGGGGTGAGGTGCGATGAGCTCCCGCTCCGTCTCCCTGCCCGGCGATCCGCCGGGCGGCCTGCGCGCGGTCGCCGTGTGGGCCATAGGCGTCTCGGTCTACTTCGTCGCCGTCATCTTCCGTACGTCGCTGGGCGTGGCAGGGCTCGACGCCGCCGACCGCTTCCATGTGGGCGCCTCCGCACTGTCCACCTTCTCGATACTCCAGCTGCTCGTGTACGCGGGCATGCAGATACCCGTCGGCCTGCTGGTGGACCAGCTCGGCACCAAGAAAGTGCTGGCCATGGGAGGCGTCCTCTTCACGGCCGGTCAGCTGGGGTTCGCCTTCTCCTCGTCGTACGGCATGGCGCTGGCCTCGCGCGCGCTGCTCGGCTGCGGCGACGCGATGACGTTCATCAGCGTGCTGCGGCTCGGCACCCGCTGGTTCCCGGCCCGTCGCGGACCGGTGGTCGCGCAGCTCGCCGGTCTGGTGGGCATGGCCGGCAACCTGGTCTCCACGCTCGTCCTGGCCCGGCTGCTGCACCAGGTGGGGTGGACTGCGGCGTTCGCCGGCAGCGCGCTCGCCGGAGTCGTCGTCCTCGTCCTGCTCCTCCTCTTCCTGAAGGACCACCCCGAGGGCCACGAGCCCGAGCCGTTGCCGCACCACGGATCGGCTTATGTGCGGCGGCAGATCGCGGCGTCCTGGAAGGAGCCCGGCACCCGCCTCGGGATGTGGGTGCATTTCACGACGCAGTTCCCGGCGATGGTGTTCCTGCTGCTGTGGGGCCTGCCGTTCCTGGTCCAGGGGCAGGGACTGTCGCGGGCGACGGCCAGTGACCTCCTCACGCTCGTCGTGCTGTCGAACATGGCCGTCGGCCTGGTGTACGGGCAGATCATCGCCCGGCACCACACGGCGCGGCTGCCGCTGGCGCTCGGCACGGTCGGTGCGACGGCCGTGCTGTGGGCGGCCACGCTCGCCTATCCCGGGGCGCATGCACCGATGTGGCTGCTGGTCGTGCTGTGCGTGGTGCTCGGCGCCTGCGGCCCGGCCTCGATGATCGGCTTCGACTTCGCGCGCCCGGCGAACCCGTCGGAACGTCAGGGAACGGCCGCCGGCATCACCAACATGGGCGGCTTCACCGCCTCTATGACGACGCTGCTGGCGATCGGTGTGCTCCTGGACGCGACGGGCGACGACTTCGCCGTGGCGTTCTCCGCGGTGTTCGCCCTCCAGGTGCTGGGGGTGAGCCAGATTCTCCGGTTGCGGGGGCAGGCCGCGCGCCGGGAGCGGGAGCGGCTGGTGGCGAGCCGGGTGGAGACGGTGCACGTGCCCACCGCCTAGTGCCCCGGCAGGCGACGTTTGCCCTTGAAGGAGCGGCGTCGTGGGGGTACCTCCCGCTCTGGGGGTACCCCCTGCTCGAAGAGCTTGGGGGAGCGTGCCGGGCGTCGCGACGGGGCGAACGTTGCCTGTCGGGGCACTGGTCGGACGCGGCCGGCGGTCTTGCCCTTGCCCCGCGTTCGACCCACGGCGAGACATGGCGTGTGGTCACCCTGTGCGGGGGCGGCCGCGTCAGTGGCGCGGCCGCTCCAGGCCGAGCACCCGGTCCTTCAGGGCCGGGAACTGCTCCCGTGTCGTCGCGACCTTCGCCGGGTCGAACTCCACCGTGAGGATCTCCTCGTCGGCTCCTGCCTCGGCGAGGACCTCGCCCCAGGGATCCACCACGATGGAGTGACCCGCCTGTGGAACTCCCGCGTGCGTTCCGGCCGTTCCGCAGGCAAGGACGTACGCCTGGTTCTCGACCGCCCGCGCCTGGGCCAGCAGCGTCCAGTGGGACCGGCGGCTCTCCGGCCAGCCCGCCGGGATCACGAGCGTCTCGGCCCCCGCGTCCACGAGCGAGCGGAACAGCTCGGGGAAGCGGAGGTCGTAGCAGGTGGCCACGCCCACGGTCGTCTGCGGCAGGCGCACGGTCACCAGCTTGTTCCCGGCGCCCATCAGGACGGCCTCGCCCTTGTCGAAGCCGAAGCGGTGGATCTTGCGGTAGGCGGCGGCCAGTTCGCCGGAGGGGGAGAAGACGAGAGACGTGTTGAAGAGGGTGCCGTCATCCGCGGCGGAGCCGCTGCCGGACCCGGACCGTTCGGGGATCGAGCCCGCGTGCAGCCACACGCCCGCGTCGCTCGCCGCCTTCGCCATCGCCTCGAACGTCGGCCCTTCGAGCGGTTCGGCCTCGGCCGCGAACCGGTCGAAGGCGAACGCCCCGGTCGTCCACAGCTCGGGCAGCACCACCAGATCGACTCCGGCTTGATCCTTTACGAGCGCGGCGGCCCGTCGTCGGCGCGAATCGAGTGATTCGTCCTCGTCTACCCGGATCTGAATGAGGGAGGCGCGCACGCTACCACCGTCCTGGCATTCGAGCTGTCTTTACGGGCCTACGATCGTCCTACGAAAGCACTGCCGGGGTGCCTCACAGCAGCGTAACTTAACGCTCCAAGACACCCGCCGACAGTCGCCTCCCGTCGACACTGCCGTCACCATCGCCCGTGCACCGACCGCTTGAGGGGTCCCGTTCCGTGAGTCTGCATCCCACTCTTCAGCCCTACGCCGACGCCTGGACCCACTCCGTCGAAGCGATATCCGAGCTGGTGCAGCCGCTCGTGGAGAGCGAGTGGAACCGGCGTACGCCCTGCCCGGGCTGGTCGGTGCGCGACGTGGTCTCCCATGTCATCGGCCTGGACTGCGAGATGCTCGGCGACCCCCGCCCCATTCACACGCTCCCGCGCGACCTCTTCCACGTCACGAACGAGCACCAGCGCTACATGGAGATGCAGGTCGATGTCCGCCGCCACCACACGGCGCCGGAGATGACATCCGAGCTGGAGTACACGATCATCCGCCGCAACCGCCAGCTGCGGAACGAGTCGCGGGACCCGGGTACCAAGGTGCGTGGCCCGCTCGGCACCGAGCAGACCCTTGAGGAGGCCATGCGGTACCGGGCGTTCGACGTGTGGGTGCACGAGCAGGATCTGCGTACGGCGCTGGGCGTCCCGGGGAATCTGGACTCGCCGGGCGCGCACATCGCGCGGGACGAGCTGCTGGCCATGCTGCCCGAGGTCGTCGCCAAGGACGCCGGAGCACCCCCCGGTTCGGCGATCGTCCTCGACGTCCACGGCGCCGTCGAGTTCCTGCGCACGGTCCGGGTCGACGCGGAGGGCCGCGGCTCGATCGACGGCGCGCCCTCGCTGGGCCCGGCGGTGTCGCTCATGCTCGACTGGGAGACCTACGTCCGCCTCGCCTGCGGCCGGGTCACCGCGGACGCCGTGGCGGACCACATCAAGGCGGAGGGCGACACGGACCTGACGGCGGCGCTCCTGCAGTCGTTCGCGGTGACCAACTAGCGCCGCGGCAGGCAACGTTTGCCCCGTCGCGACGCCCGGCACGCCTCCCCCAAGCTCTTCGAGCAGGGGGTACCCCCACTCGCCGCACCGGCCGAAAGCCCAAGTACGTCCAGTACGAGGGCTTCCG
>NZ_MLYP01000038.1 GCF_001866645.1 Streptomyces colonosanans | reverse complement strand
CCCCGCACCACCCCCCGAGCCCCGCACCCGCAAAGGCCACCCCGCACCACACCGCGCCTGTGAACCGTTCGCCGAAAGGAACACCGCCACCATGGCAGCCTCCCTCACCGCCGACCAGCTCGAACCCCGCCTGGGACAGCTCACCGTCATCGACGTGCGCTCACCCGGCGAGTACGCCGGCGGCCACATCCCCGGCGCCCGCAACATCCCCCTCGACAAACTGCAGCGCGCCCTCCCGGACCTGAGCGCCGCCGCCCAGCGCGGCGAACTCGCCGTCGTGTGCGCCTCCGGCGCCCGCTCCCAGACCGCCTGCACCCAGCTGGCCGCAGCCGGCATCCCCGCCTTCACCGTGGTCGGCGGCACCAGCGCCTGGGCCCAAAGCGGCCGCCCCCTGAACCGACCCGCCGGTGCCCGCGCCGTATGGGCTATGGACCGCCAGGTCCGCATGGCCGCAGGCTCCCTCGTCATCCTCGGCCTCCTCACCGACCTGGCACTGCCCGGCGCCCGCTGGTTCTCCGCCGCCATCGGCGCCGGCCTCGTCTTCTCCGCCCTCAGCAACACCTGCGCCATGGGCAACCTCCTGGGCAAACTCCCCTACAACCGCCCCCGCACCGGAACCGCCGACCTCGACGACATCCTGGCCACCCTGCGGAAGTAGCCCATCCCACCCCGGGCCCGGCAGAAGCACCACATACGGACACGGTCTTCAGCCGGGCCCCGGTGCGCGTGGCGGTATGCGGGCGGACGTACTCCACGGAGGCTCTGGCTTCGGCGCGTGGAGTCCGGCGAGAACCAGCCGGTCACCGGCGAGCAGGCAGGTCGCCAAGCGGTGGCGAGTGCTGAGATCGCGTCCTACGGTGAGCAGGGAGGCGTTCCCGCGGGCACTCGCTTCGATCAGCGCCTGAATACGACGTGAAGGCCGGTGCCGGGCCGGAGGCGGCACCGGAGTCCGTCACACACACGCCCCGCCCCTCGCGATCACCGTCTCCATGCTCGGCCGTCCATGACCGACCAGAAGGGGCGCGTCGCATGTGCGCACACTCCCAGGAGCCGGTGCCTCAGCCGGTGCTGTCCCCGCTGACGGGCGCGGCGCTCTTCCTGGTCGTGACGGTCGACCAGGGTGGCGAGCCGGCCGTACGGGAGGTCCTGTCGGACCTGAACGGGCTGCAGCGGGCGGTCGGTTTCCGGGCCACGCTGGACGGGAAGCTGAGCGCGGTCGTCGGTATCGGCTCGCGGGCATGGGACCGGCTGTTCGCCGGTCCCCGCCCGGCGGACCTGCACCCTTTCCGCGAGCTGGCCGGAGCCCGCCACCGGGCGGTTTCGACACCCGGTGACCTGCTGTTCCACATCCGCGCGGCTCGTCCGGACCTCTGCTTCGCACTGGGCGCCGAGATCATGGACCGACTCCGTGGCGTGGTCACCGTGCGTGACGAGGTACACGGGTTCACGTACTTCGACATGCGGGACCTGCTCGGGTTCGTGGACGGCACCGAGAACCCGACCGGCCCGGCGGCGAGCGCGGCGGTCCTGATCGGCGACGAGGACCCCCGGTTCAGCGGCGGCAGCTATGTGATCGTGCAGAAGTACATGCACGATCTGCGGGCGTGGAACGCCCTTCCGGTCGAGGCGCAGGAGATGGTGATCGGACGCAGAAAACTCTCCGACATCGAACTGGACGACGCCGTCAAGCCGGTCGACTCCCATGTGGCACTGACCACGATCGAGGACCCGGACGGGACGAAGCACGAGATCCTCCGCGACAACATGCCTTTCGGCACCGTGGGGCAGGGTGAGTTCGGTACGTACTTCATCGGCTACGCCCGCACTCCGGCCGTGACGGAGCGGATGCTGGAGCGCATGTTCCTGGGCGCACCACCGGCCGCCCACGACCGGATCCTGGACTTCTCCACCCCGGTGACGGGATCGCTGTTCTACGTCCCCACCAGCGACTTTCTCGACAACCTCCCCGATCCGCCGGCCGCGCGTGAGAACGAGGAGACCGATCGCGCCGACAGAGCCGACGCCGTGCCGGCCGCGGACGGCTCCCTGGGCATCGGTGACCTGAGGACGTGAAGGAAGGCGAGCACCCGCGATGGACAATCTTCACCGGGAACTGGCACCCATCTCCGCCGCCGCGTGGGCCGACCTGGAGGACGAGGCACGACGTACGTTCGCGCGGCACGTCGCGGCCCGCCGGATCGTCGACGTGCCCGAGCCGGGTGGTCTCGAACTGGCGGGCGTGGGGACCGGGCACCTGCAGGACGTGGATGCGCCCGCCGAAGGGGTCATGGCCCGCGTGCGCCGGTTCCAGCCCCTGATCGAACTGCGCGTGCCGTTCACCGTCGACCGGCAGCAGGTCGACGACGTCGCACGAGGCGCCAAAGACGCCGACTGGCAGGCGGTCAAGGACGCCGCCCGGAAGATCGCCTTCGCCGAAGACCGCGCGGTGTTCGAGGGCTACGCGGCCGCCGGTATCTCGGGCCTGCGGGAGAGTTCGGCCAACTCCGCTCTGACGTTGCCGAACGAGGTGCGCGCATACCCGGACGTCGTCAGCAAGGCCTTGACCGCGCTGCGGCTTGCCGGCGTCGGCGGCCCGTACGCCCTGGCGCTGAGCGCCGAGGCCTACACCGCTGTCAGCGAAACATCCGACCACGGCTACCCGATCATCAAACACATCGCCCGGGTCCTGGACGGCGACATCGTCTGGGCGCCCGCCATTGACGGCGCCTTCCTGCTGTCCAAACGGGGCGGCGACTTCGAACTGCGCATCGGCCAGGACCTGTCCATCGGATACCTGTCGCACGACGAGCACACCATCCACCTGTACTTCCAGGAGACGCTGACCTTCCACGTGTACACCGGCGAAGCCGTCGTGCCCGTGGAGGTGGAGCCGCCTTGGCCGGTCGAACCGTTGGAGGCGGAGACATGAAGGTCGGCATCGTCGGGGTGGGGGCAGTCGGGGCCGCCACGGCCCTGTCCCTGGTCGAACGCGGGGGAACCTGCCGGGAGATCGTTCTGATCGACCGCGACACTCCTCGCGCCGACGGCGTCGCCGCCGACCTGGGCTTCGCCGCGCCGCTGTCACCCGCCCTGGTCACGGCGAGCCTCAGGGAATCATGCCGAGCTGTCGCATCTGCGAGAAGACGTCGACGACCCCCCTGATCTCGGCGACCCGTCCGCCTGTGAAGCGGAAGATGAAGATCTCGCCATATGTGACGGATGCGCCGGTCGGCGGGAGGCCCCTGTACTCGCCCTGGTGGGTCCCGGTCACCAAATTCCTGACGACAACCTTGTCCCCCTCGGCGATCATGTCCTCGGCCGCGACATGAAGGTCGGGAAACGCACGAAGGAGCACCGTCCACACCTGCTTGAGCGCCTGCGCCCCCGTCTCCGCCATGGGCACCGGCGCGTGGAACAGCACGTTCGGGGCGACGACCTCGTCGATCGTCTTCGAGATGACCTCCAGATCGCGGGTGTTCAAGGCGTCGTGCAAGCCCCTCAGCGTCGCCTTGTTGGTTGCTGTCCGGTCTGTCGGCATGTGGCTTCTCCTCGGAAGGGTCTGAGCCCGCGGGTGGTTGTCGCTGCACATGTATGACCGAACGGACCTGCCGCGATGTGACATGAACGAGTGTGACGTGCGCCTCTTCGGCTGCGCGCCGCCGAAGAGCCTGTGAGGCTACGCGTGTCGGACGACCCCGAGGACATCGAGCATCGCTCGGGTGGCTGGGCTGGGGTTGAATCGGCTCCACGCCAGCCACTCGATGCGACGCGGCCCGTCGACCACCGGGACCAGAGCCAGTTCGGGGTTGTCGGCGGCCAGCGGCCGGATGAACGCCGACGGCAGCAGCGCGACGCCGAGCCCGCGCGCAATCAGCCGAGTCATCAACTCGCCGGCGCCGGCCTCGTACGCGACCTCGCGGACCAGGCCCGCGGCGGCGAACGCCTCGTCGGACTGGGCCCGGCCGGGTGACCCGTGCGCGAAGTCCACGAACGTCTCCTCGGTGATCTCCCGCAGCGCGACCTGGGAAGCGCCCGCCAGCCGGTGTTCCGCCTGCACCACCAGCACGTGCTTGTCGTGATCGAGAACAACGCTCTCCACACCGGAGGGCCTTTCGCTCTCGGGCAGGCCGAGGAAGGCGATGTCCAGGTCGCCGTTACGGATCGCCGCAGCCAGTTCGGCGCTGTGTCCGGGGCGCAGGACCACATGGACGTCGGGGTGCCGGGCGCGGTACCGCTGCAGCAGCTCGGGTACGTCGACCGCAGCCGTGGTCACGATCACGCCGACGGCGAGCCGGCCGCGTACCACACCGGTGGCGGCGGCGGCATCGGCAACCGCGCGGTCGGCAGCGGCCAGGCACTCGCGCGCGCCGACGAGAAACGCCGCTCCGGCGTCGGTGAGGTCGACACGGCGGCTGGACCGGGCGAACAGCCTGACTCCGAGTTCCCGTTCCAGGCCGGCGATCCGGTGACTGAGTGACGACTGCACCACGAAGCAGCGCTCCGCGGCGCGGGTGAAGTTACGGGTTTCGGCGACGGCGACGACGTATCGCATCTGCTGGAGATCCACACAACCATCGTCATGGTTCATAGCTGCTATGGCAAGCATGTGTTGGACTCATGATGGGTGGCGGCCGAGACTTCATTGCATGAACTCCACGACCCAGCAACCACCGGGCCCGCTGCGGACCTCGCAGGCGGCAACCGTCGCGGTCACCGCACTCGCTCCCATTTCCTGGGGCACCACGTACGCCGTGACCACACAGCTGCTTCCGCCCGGGCATCCGCTGTTCGCCGGGCTGATGCGCGCCCTCCCCGCCGGACTGATCGCGCTGGCGATCACCCGGGTGCTTCCGCGCGGGGACTGGTGGTGGAAGGCCGCCATTCTCGGCGCGCTCAACATAGGCGCGTTCTTCCCCCTGTTGTTCCTGGCGGCCGAACGGCTGCCCGGAGGTGTCGCCGCCACCCTCGGCGCTGCCCAGCCGCTGATGGTCGCCGGGTTGGCCGTCGCGGTGCTTCGCGACCGGCCGACGGCCTGGCGTTTGACCTGGGGTGTGATCGGTCTGGCCGGTGTCGGGCTGGTCGTGCTCGGGCCAGGGGCCCGGCTGGATGCCGTAGGGGTGCTCGCAGGCCTCGGCGGTACGGCCACCATGGCTGTCGGTGTCGTCCTCACCAAGCGCTGGGGCCGTCCCGCAGGGGTCGGCCCACTGACCCTGGCCGGTTGGCAACTGACGATCGGCGGCCTGCTGTTGCTTCCGCTCACCCTCGCGGTCGAGGGAGTGCCGCAGCAGATCGATGCGGGAGCGGTCGGCGGCTACCTGTGGCTGGGCAGCATGGGCGGGCTGATCGCGTACATGGTGTGGTTCCGCGGGATCGGACGGCTGCCGGTCGGTGCGTCCGCGCCGCTGGTGCTGCTGTCTCCGCTGGTCGCGACCGTCGTCGGCACCATGCTGGGCGAGTCGCTGAACCTGTTGCAGGTACTCGGGTTCGTCCTCGCCTTGGCCGCCATGCTCGCCGCGCAGCTCAACTCCCCGAAGCTGTTCCGTCGCAGCACACCCGCGAGGCCGGCAGGAGATCACATGCGAGAGGTCCAGATGCAAGGAGGGCACACGACCCGGGAACACCTGACGGCGGAATGACACCGGGGCAGATGCTGGGCCACGTCATCGAAGCACTCCGGTCGGGTACCGGGATGTTGATGCCCGACGCCGGACAGGGCGGCACCGTTCCCGGTCTGACCGGCGGGGCCCTGATGTAGGAAGACCCGGTCGACAGGCCCGCCGAGCGCTTTCCCGGCCGGGTGCCGCTGCACCCTGTCCCGGGCCGGCCGGGTGGGCCCGGATTCCGCCTGGACCGTAGACGCCCGCGTATAGAGGTGAGCCTTGCAGCTATGGTCCCTCTCACCGATCGGGGAGTTGACTGAGGGCATGACGAACACGCGGAACACCTCGACCATGAACAACACGACCCTGGTGATCGGTGGTACGGGCAAGACCGGTCGCCGGGTGGCCGAGCGGCTCACGGCACGCGGCCTTCCGGTGCGGGTCGGTTCCCGCTCCGGCGAGCCGCCCTTCGTGTGGGAGGACCTCAGCACCTGGGACGCCGCCCTCGAAGGCGTCGGCGCCGTCTACATCACCTACTACCCCGACCTGGCCTTCCCGGGCGCCGCAGAGGCTGTCGGCGCCTTCGCCCGTACCGCCGTCGCCAAGGGTGCCCGGCGCCTGGTCCTGCTCTCCGGACGCGGGGAGGAAGGAGCCCGCATCAGCGAGGACAAGCTCAAGGAGTCCGGTGCCGACTGGACGGTGGTCAGGGCGAGTTGGTTCACGCAGAACTTCAGCGAGGGCTTCTTCCACGAACTGGTCCTCGCCGGTGAGCTCCCCCTGCCGACCGGGGACGCGGTGGAGCCGTTCGTCGACGCTGACGACATCGCCGACGTCGCCGTGGCGGCCCTCACCGAGGACGGGCACGTCGGCAAGACCTACGAGTTGTCCGGACCGCGTCTGCTGAGCTTCCACGAGATCGCCGCGGAACTGAGCAAGGCGAGCGGACGGCAGATCACCTACATCCCGGTCACGCTCGACGATTTCCGCAAGTCCCTTGAGGACAACGGACTTCCCGTCGAGTTCGCCGACCTGTTCGAGTTGATCCTGGACGGCCGCAACGCCCATCTCGTCCACGGTGTCGAAGAGGTCCTCGGCCGCGGTCCGAAGGATTTCACCGACTTCGCCCGCGATGCCGCCGCCGACGGCGTGTGGAACACCTGACCCACCCGGCGACCGCGGCCCGCGGCCCGACGCCCGTGCCGCGGTCGCATCGCCGTAGCCGCTTCCGCGGCACCGGGTATCCGCTCACGCCGCCCGTACGCCGGTGTGCACCGCAGCGCCGGCCTGCCTCGGCCGGGCCCCGGCACTGCACACCCGTCCCTGAGCCGGTGTCAGCCCCGGTGGGCTTCCCCTCCCGTCTCGAAAAGGGCAGGATCCCCGCACGTATTGGCGCCGTGCAAGTCGCCGGCCCGGCAACACACCTCAAAGGACGACATGGACGCGATCACCGGCCTCCTCGAGGGGCCCAAGGCGCGTGGCGCCTTCCTGCTGAAGTCGGTCTTCAACCCGCCGTGGGCACTGCGGATCGAGGACCGGGCGCCGATCTCGGTGGGCACGATGGTGCGCGGCGACGCCTGGGTCAGGCCCGACCACGCCGCCCCGGTCCTGCTGCGGCCCGGCGACGTGGCCGTGATGCGCGGGCCCGACCCGTACGTCATCTCCGACGCCCTCGACACCGCCGTGCAGCTCACCGTGGGCGCCGATCAGCAGTGCAACACCGTCGCGGGGGAGAACGTCACGGAGACCATGGCCCTCGGCGTACGCACCTGGGGCGACGCGCTCGGCGAGGGGTCGGCGGTGATGCTCTCCGGCACCTACCAGGCGCCCAGCGAGATCGGCCGCCGTCTGCTGAGCACCTTGCCCGCCGTCCTGGTGCGCCCCGCCGACGAGGGCAACGACCCGCTGATCGGACTGCTCGCCAAGGAGATGGTCCGGGACGAGCCGGGCCAGGAACTGGTCCTGGACCGTCTGCTGGACCTGCTCCTGGTCAACGTACTGCGCGGCTGGCTGGCCGACCCCGACTCTGGCGCACCGGCCTGGCACCGGGCACAGAGCGACCCGGTCGTGGGGCCCGCGCTGCGGCTGCTGCACGACAGCCCGGCCCATGCGTGGACGGTCGAGTCGATCGCCCGCAAGGTCGGGGTCTCCCGGGCCCAACTCGCCCGCCGCTTCACCGACGTCGTCGGGGAGCCGCCGATGGCCTACCTCGCCGGCTGGCGGCTCACCCTCGCTGCGGACCTCCTGCGCGAACCGGACGCGACCCTGGCCACGGTGGCGCGCAGGGTCGGCTACAGCAGCGGCTTCGCACTGAGTTCCGCGTTCAAACGGGTACGCGGCGTCACTCCCCAGGAATACCGCGCCCGGGCGCTCGCGGGCACCCCATGGACGTGAGGCGGAGATTCCACCGCCGCCCGGCGTCAGCCTCCACCCCCGTCACCGTTTCGACCAGAACGAGGACACACCGATGACAACCCATCCGCCCCAGCAGCAAAGCCGGCCGGTCGGCCACACCCCCACACCACCGCGACCGGCCGAACGACCGAGCAGGACCGTCGGCCCGCTGCTCATCGTGTCGACGGTCGCGGTGGGCCTCATGGCCGGCCTGTTCTTCGCCTTCAACGTGTCGGTGATGCCCGGGCTGAACCACACCGACGAACGCACCTTCGCCACCGCGATGCAGAACTTCAACAGCGAGATCGACGGCAACGGACTGTTCGGCCTCGTCTTCACCGGCGCGCTCCTGGCCGCCGGGGCCGCCACCGTCATCGAGTACCGCCGCGGCCGCAGGGCGGTCGCCCTGTGGGCGGGCCTGGCCACCGTGTTGTACCTCGTGGTCCTGCTGGTCACGTTCACCGTGAACATTCCGCTCAACAACGAGCTCGCCGACCTCGGCAATCCCGCCAAGGCCCATGACTTCTCCGTCATCGACAAGTTCAAGACCACGTGGGAGAGCACCAACATCCTGCGCACCCTGCTCAACACCGCCGCCCTCGGCTGCATGGCCCAAGCCGTCAGGCTCAACGGCCGTGCGCAGGCCATGCTCCACGGTCACTGACAGCCCCGGTGCCGCCTCACCGAGGCCACCCGCGGCAGCCGATACGCACGACGGCCAAAGCGTGGCGCGCTCCGCGGTGATCACGCGGGTCGGGGTACCTGTGCCGCGAGCGGGAAGCTGTCATAGCTCGCCTGTACGCTGCGAGCGCTCGACGACAAGCGCACCAGAAGGCATGATGACACGCACCCCCAGACCATCAACTGAGGCGATACTCGCCGCACTTCCCGAACTCGCTCCCTACGCGCGCGATGCAGCGCTGCTCCATCCCGAGCGGGGAGAACCGGAGGTCGGGGACAGCTCGATCGGCGGCATGCTGCTTTGGCCGAGTGACGAACCGTGGCCCGAGTGCTCGCTACCCGACGAGGGCAACCCAGATGGGACACCTGCCACGGCCATGGTGCCCGTCGCCCAGATCTTCCGGCGCGACGTGCCGGGACCGTGGTGGCCGGCCGACTTTGACCTCTTGCAGATTCTTTGGTGTCCCAACGAGCACTGGGATCCTCCGTCTCAGCAGGCCGACGTCAGCCCTGTCATCGAGGTGCGATGGCGTCGCGCCGCTGATGTGGCAAGCCGGTTGGCGACCCCGCCGTCGCCTTCGCGGTACGACGAGGACGGTTACCTGCCCCAGGCGTGTGCCATCGCCGCTGAGCACGTGACCGACTTCCCCTTCCGGGAGGAAATGCCCCCGGAGCTTCGCCCGCGGCTGGAAGAACTGGTCCGTGAGACGGGCGACGGCGGTGATGTCATCACCCGCCTCGCCGGCTGGAAAATGGGCGGCTGGCCAACCTGGCACCTGACGTATCCCACAGCCTTTCCGTGCGGCGAGTGCGTCACGGACATGAGGCTGCTGTTCACCGTGGCAAGCGACCACGAGACAGGGGTCGTCGTCGGCCGGTTCGGGGATCTGCGGATCTTCGCGTGCCCTGCCGACCACCGTCATCCCTTCCAGGCAGACCTGCACTGACTCTGACGGTTTCCAAGGATTGAGCGAGAGTGAGTCCTGTTGCCAGGACTCGTGCTCAGCCGTGTGCGCCGAAGGGTTGTGGACACGCTGGTTCCCTGGTTCCCTGGTTTCGCTCCGCGTCCGGTCCCGGCGGATCGTGTCCGTGGTCCGTGGCCCGTGGCCCGTGGCCCGGGGACGCGGGAGGCGGGGTTCCTCATGCTTTGGGATGCCCGGTCGGGCCTGGGCGGTCCGATGCCCTGCATGATCACTCCGGTCGTGCAGGGGCGGTGTCGTCCTCCCTCAGTTCCTTAAGGGCCTGGGAGGTACCCCCAGCCGGATCGGGTATCACCTCCTGGCGCCGACGCCCCCCGAGCCGTCCATGTAGTCGCGGACCCGAGTGTTCAGGCCGCCGTGGACCTGGAGTACCAGGAGGCCGGGGACGGTGAAGGCGGTGCGCCTGATCGGCAGCGTTCCCACCACGACATGCTCGGCGATGATCACTTCGGGATCGGCGGTCTCGTAGGCCGCGATCTTCCTGATCTCCTCCACCTGGGCGGGGGCGGCACCCAGGCCGCCCGGTATCCCGCACGTACGGCCTCGCGCCCCTCGTGACGGGGGAAAACCGGCCGTTCATCCCGGCACCCGGCCGCTCGGCAAGGCCGCCTCGAGGAGGACGGTTCGAAGGTGTCGCTGGACGATTCCCGCTCCAGAGCCCATCGCGGTGCACCTTTTACGGCGCCAGACCCGCTCTTGCCGGACAAAAACGGGCGATTTGGCATGACATCGGACTATGCCCGATCATGGGCACCGTCCCGGCGGTCCCGGGCACCAGGCTCGAAGAGAGGCGCACCACCCCATGCACGTCCCCGGAACCGTCCCGCCGTCGGCTCCGGCCCCGCAGGAGAACCCCGCGGTCTCCGCCTCCGCCGAGGACCCCACCGGCAACACCGGCAGACACGCCCGCCGCTTCGGGCTGCCCGTCGCCACTGCGCTGGTCATGGGCAACATCATCGGCGGCGGTATCTTCCTGCTGCCGGCCTCCGTCGCCCCCTACGGCACTGTGAGCCTGGTCGCCTTCGGCATCCTGACCGTCGGCGCCATCGCCCTCGCCCTGGTTTTCGGCCGACTCGCCGAACGAGACCCGCGCACCGGCGGGCCGTACGTCTACGCCCGGGGGGCCTTCGGCGACTTCGCCGGATTCCTCGCCGCCTGGGCGTACTGGATCACCACGTGGGTGTCGAACGCGGCGCTCGCCGTCGCCGCCGTCGGCTACCTCAATGTGCTGATCCCGGTGAACGGCCACCGCTGGACCGCGTGCCTGGCAGCGCTCACCCTGCAGTGGCTGCCCGCGCTCGCCAACTTCGCGGGCAGTCGCTACGTGGGCGCCGTCCAGCTCGTCTCCACCGTGCTCAAGTTCGTGCCTCTCCTGCTCGTCGCGGTCGGCGGACTGTTCTTCTTCGACCCGGACAACCTCGGATCGTTCAATGCGAGCGGCGGCAGCGCGATCGGCGCGGTGTCCGCCTCGGCCGCGCTTCTGCTGTTCTCCTACCTCGGTGTCGAGTCCGCCGCCGTCAGCGCGGGCGAGGTGAAGAACCCCCGGCGCAATGTGGGACGCGCCACGGTCATCGGCACCGCGGGTGCGGCGCTCGTCTATCTGCTGGGCACGCTGTCCGTCTTCGGCTCGGTCGCGCACGACCGCCTGGTGAAGTCCACTGCGCCCTTCTCGGACGCCGTGAACGCCATGTTCGGTGGCACCTGGGGTGGCTGGGCCGTCGCCCTTGCCGCGCTCGTGTCGATGACCGGCTGTCTGAACGGCTGGACGCTGCTGAGTGCCCAGACCCCGTACGCCGCGGCGCAGGACGGCCTGTTCCCCGCCGCCTTCGCGCGTCGGCGGCGGGGCGTCCCGACCTTCGGGGTCGCTGTCACCGTCGTCCTCGCCTCACTGCTCACCGTCTACAACTACATGTCGGGCTCGGGCAAGGTCTTCGAGATGCTGGTCCTCGTCACCACGTTCACCGCGACGGTGCCGTATCTGCTGGCCACGGCCGCACAGATCTTCCACCTCGCCTCGGGGCGGCGCGAGCGGGTCGACGGGGCGCGGCTGGCGAGGGACGCCGTGGTCACGGCGGTCGCGGCAGCCTTCTCGATGTGGCTCGTCGCGGGCGCCGGGTATGCGGCGGTCTACCAGGGTGTGCTGTTCCTGTTCGCGGGAGTCATCGTCTACGCGATCATGGCGGCCCGCAGGCAGGCGCGGCTCGAGAACTCCTGATCATGTGATCACGGGGCTGCCTGGCAGGCCCGGGAGCGACCGGCCCAGCGGGCGGCGACAGTGATCGTCCAGGAGATGACCACCAGCGGGCAGACATGGCCCGGGTCCGGGACACACCGTCGGTGGGCCGTGATGTCGGTCACTCCCTTGTCCACGGCGTGGAAACCCGCCTCCGCGTCACCGCTCGGTGGCGTGCTGCCCGAGGACCGGGAGAGCACTGCAGGCGAGGCGGCGGCCGGCACATCCCACACCCAGGTCTGATGCACGCCGCGGATGGCGTGCAGGTGCACCCGGACCATGGCATGGGGGGCCACGTCCACGGTCCGGCCGTCGTCGGCGTCGGAGAGGATCACGCTGTTGCTCGCCGCGCTCCGCGACTATCTCTGCTCCGGGCGGTTCGACCGCTCTGACGCCGAGATCTGGGCGCCGACTTGGGCGCGGCGGTCCGGACCGCCGTGTTGCCCAGCGCCGGCATCATCGTGAGCGGAGGCCGGAGTCAGCTCACGTAGTCGGTGGCGGGCCCACACCAGGAGAGTCAGTACAGCCAGCAGCAGAGTGGTGTTGGCGGAGTACTTGACGGCGTAGGACACCTGGCCCAGGGGTTCTACCGCAAAGGACAGACCCGTATTGACCAGCAGTGCGGCACCGCCCACGGCCAGGGTGTGAACACGGTCCCATCGCTCCCGAGCCGACCACCACCACAGCAGGCCGCCGAGCGAGGCGAGTGCCAGCACGTCTATGGCGCTGCCCGTCCAGGTTGACGGGACCAGCTGGTGAACGGCCAGCAGGACGAAGGCGGCGCCACCGGCCGACCACGGCGACGGGGCCCGGCCGGACCGGTCCGCACGGCGAGGCGGTATCACGAGGGCGGCCGAAGCAAGAGCGAGCACGATCGCGGTGGTGGCGCCCAACTGTCCGGGGCTGGCCATGAAGTGGCGGGTGTGCTCGTGGAAGGTGAACAAGACCGCCAGGGCATACAGCCCGGCCATCAAGCTCATGCCGCCCCTGCGTAGCCACGGCCGGTCGGCGAGTCGCGGGACGCAGGCCTCGACTACCGCGATCGGTGCGGCGAAGCTCCAGATCACATGGCCCGCGACGAAGTTCAGTGCATGGCTGACGCTGATGCCCAGGGCGGGCAGGAGGGTGGGCAGCCGTCCCTGGTCCCAGGACGGGTCGTCCACGAAGTCCGGGTTGAAAAGACTCTGGTCGACAAGTCCCGCCTGGACCAGGCCGAATGCCGCGCTCAGCAGCAGGATCGTCGGCCATCCGTGTCCGGTTCGGCGGGTGACCTCGCGGATCATCACCGCGGGTGTGCCGTAGAGCGGGGCGAGTAAGAGCAGGCCGGCCAGCAGGTCCAGCGGGCGGCCGATGTTCTGGTCGTAGCCGATGAGGTACTCGGCGCAAATCGGGGACAGCAGCAGCAGGCCCGCTGTCGGCGCGAGTCTGCGCGACAGGGATCGCCTCGGGGTGGGGGTG
>NZ_MLYP01000037.1 GCF_001866645.1 Streptomyces colonosanans | reverse complement strand
GGCTGGTCTCGACCCGGCTGGTGCTGAGGGCGTAAGACCACCCGGGGCGCCGCCCCAGGTGGCTGCCTGAGCCAGGAATCCCCTCCCTTCGAGGGAGGGGAGGATTCAATGCCTCCCCGCGGACGGGCATGATGAAGCCCGTGCCCCAAGCGACATCGCTGCGTCGTGCGCCCGTCCAACGCCGGAGCGCCGAACGACTGACCAGGATTCTCGACGCCTGCGCCGACCTCCTCGACGAGGTCGGCTACGACACCCTGAGTACCCGGGCCGTGGCCCTGCGCGCGGGCGTGCCGATCGGATCCGTGTACCGCTTCTTCGACAACAAGCGGGCGATGGTCGACGCCCTCGCCGAACGCAACCTGGAGCGCTACACCGAGCGCGTCACCCGCCGCCTGGCCAGGACGGCGGGCGAGGGTGACTGGCGCGCCGCCATGGACGCGATCCTGGACGAGTACCTGGACCTGAGGCGCACGGCACCGGGCTTCTCCCTGGTCGACTTCGGCAACCAGATACCGGTCGGCGCCCGCGCCGAACCCAACCACCGGGTCGCCGACCGGCTGACGGACCTTCTGTCGGCCCGCCTCGACCGCGAACCCGACGACGGTCTGCGCCGCATGTTCCTGATCGCGGTGGAAACCGCCGACGCCCTGGTCCACCTCGCCTTCCGGGTCGCCCCGAACGGCGACGAGAAGATCATCGAGGAGACCCGCGCATTGCTGACGGGGTATCTGGAGCGGGTGCTGGACCAGGGCCTGTGCTGAGTTCCCCGTCTGCGCACCGACGCCCGGCACGCTCCCCCAAGCTCTTCGAGCAGGGGGACCCCCAGAGCGCGAGGTGCCCCCACGACGCCGCTCCTTGACGGGCAATCGTGGCCTGCCGCGGCACCAGGGATCAGTGCAGCGCCCCAGCCTCGATTCCCAGCAGCTCCGACAGGGCCCGCTCGCCCGCCGCCGTGATCTTCACGGCCCGCTCGGAGCCGATGCGTACGCACCAGCCCGTGTCCAGGGCGTGCCGGCACAGCGCCGCGCCCGCGGCGCCCGCGAGATGGCGGCGCCGTTCGGTCCAGTCGAGGCAGGCGCGGGCCAGCGGGCGGCGCCCCTTGCGGTCGAGGCCGATACCGGCGGCGTCGAACCACCTCAGGCCCGCGTCCGTGAGCGCGAACCCGGTACTGGCCCCTTCCTCCGGTGCCGAGAGCCCGGCCGCACTCACCTCTTCGACACCGGCGCGTTCCTTCAGCTCAGTCGTGGTGCGCAGCAGCCCGCGGGCGGTCAGCGCATCGGTGAGGGTGATACCGAGCCGTCCCGCGAGGTGGTCGTAGCAGGTGCGGCCGCGGGCCATCGCGGACCCGGCGCTCGACTCCCGCAGCGTGCGCGGGCGTGCCGCGTCGGCGTCCGGTGCGACCTGCGCGGCCAGGTCCTCGACCAACTGGGCGACCCGTGCGCCGGCTAGCCGCACATACCGGTGCCGCCCCTGCCGCTCCTCGGCGAGCAGCCCGCCCGCGACCAGCTTGCCCAGATGCTCGCTCAGCGTCGACGCGGCGACGCCCGCATACCGCGCCAACTCCCCGGCGGTCCACGCCCGTCCGTCGAGCAGCGCCAGCAGACAGGCGGCCCGTGTCTCGTCGGCGATCAGCCCGGCGAGCGCGGCGAGTCCCGGTGCCTGAGCGTCCCTGGGCCGCGCCCGGCCCGGATCTTTGGTGGTCATGCACCCCAGCATGGGGCACGGACACTTCGGCCTCGCCCGAAGTGTGCACGGACGGCCCCTACCCGGTCTCCCCGAGCCGCTCGTACTGCCGCTCCAGCCCGTCCAGCAGCGCCGTCAGCCCGGTTGCGAAGGCTCGTTCGTCGATCCTCTCCTGCTGCTCGGCGAGGAGATGGGCCTGGCCGAGGTGGGGGTAGTCGGCCGGGTCGTACGCCGTCTCGTCGTCGACGAACCCGCCCGCGAACGAACCGAGCGCGGACCCCGTGGCGAAGTAGCGCATCAGCGCTCCGATGGAGGTGGCTTGCGCGGGCGGCCAGCCCGCCTCGACCATCGCCCCGTACACGGCGTCCGCGAGGCGCAGCGCGGCCGGGCGGCGGCCGGGCCCGCGGGCCAGGATCGGCACGATGTTCGGGTGGTCGCGCAGCGCGGCCCGGTAGGAGACCGCCCAGTCGTACAGTGCGGTCCGCCAGTCGCGGCCGTCCTCGAACATCGACAGGTCGACCTGGGCGCTCACCGAGTCCGCGACCGCCTCCAGGATCTGGTCCTTGGTGCGGAAGTGGTTGTACAGGGACGGTCCGCTGACCCCGAGTTCGGCGGCGAGCCGGCGTGTGGAGACGGCCGCGAGGCCCTCCGCATCCACCAGCGCCCGTGCCGCGGCGACGATGCGGTCGGTGCTGAGGAGCGGCTTGCGCGGTCGGGCCATGGCGCACATGGTAGGGCGGCGGACAGGGAACCAGCAGTGCTCGTCCAAGGGTGCGGACGTCCCCTCGGGCGTACCCAGAAAGGCGTTTCGGCATTCTGAGTACGTGTCTGAGTACATCGGCGGATGGTAGCTCGGGCCGCCTTTGCCGACCCTTGTCCCCATGAGTGAGACACCGGTCAAGCAGCAGAGCACGGCCGCTTTCTACGGCCAGGCCGTCGCGTCCTTCTCCGTGGCGATAGCCGCGACCGCCGTCGGCATCTTCAAGCTGAACGCCGACGCCTGGGTGCGGGCATTCCTGGCCATCGCCGTCCTGTACCTGGTCACCTCAGCCTTCACGCTCGCCAAGGTGATCAGGGACCGCCAGGAGGCGGGCCGGATCGTCAGCCGGGTCGACCAGGCCCGGATGGAGAAGCTGCTCGCCGAGCACGATCCTTTCGAGAAGCTATGACGCCCAGGCCCGCGCCCTTCGCCGGCCGGACAGGCTAAGCGCCCGCTCACCCGCGGCGGTATGGTGTTACCCCTGCCGGCGAGAGGGGCGAGTGAGCGATGAGTGCGGCGGAGGAGTCGGGCGGCGAGGCGCAGCCATGGGCCGAGGTCACCCCTGACGCGGCCCGGCGGCTGCTCGTCGCCGCCGTGGAGGCCTTCGCCGAGCGCGGCTACCACGCGACGACGACACGTGACATCGCGGGCCGGGCCGGCATGAGCCCGGCCGCGCTCTACATCCATTACAAGACCAAGGAAGAGCTGCTCCACCGCATCAGCCGGATCGGCCACGAGAAGGCCCTGGACGTTCTGCGCACGGCGGGGCGGGGCGAGGGCACCGCCGCCGAGCGGCTGGCCGACGCGGTGCGCTCCTTCGTGTGCTGGCACGCCGCTCAGCACACCGTCGCGCGGGTCGTGCAGTACGAACTCGACGCGCTCGGCCCGGAGGCGTGGGCGGAGGTCGTCGCACTGCGCCGCCAGGTCGACGCCGAGGTGCGCGGGATCATCGAGGACGGCGTGGCGAGCGGCGCGTTCGACGTGGCGGACGTGCGGGGAACCACCCTCGCGGTGATGTCGCTGTGCATCGACGTCGCCCGCTGGTTCAATGTCGACGGCCCCCGCACGCCCGACGAGGTCGGCGCGCTCTACGCCGGCCTCGTACTGCGCATGGTGGGCGCGAAGTAGTTCCCGGACCGCTCACAGGTAGTAGCGGACCACCGACTCGGCCACACAGACGGGCTTGTCACCGCCCTCACGCTCCACGATGAAGGTGACGGTCACCTGCACCCCACCCTGCACGTCCTCGACACCGGTGATGGTCGCGGTGGAGCGCAGCCGGGAGTCGACGGGCACCGGGGCGGGGAAGCGGACCTTGTTCGTCCCGTAGTTGACGCCCATCGTCACGCCCTCGACCTTGAGCAACTGCGGCCCGAACAGCGGGAGCAGCGACAGCGTGAGGTAGCCGTGCGCGATGGTCCTGCCGAAGGGGCCGGTCGCCGCCTTCTCCGGGTCCACATGGATCCACTGGTGATCGCTCGTGGCGTCCGCGAACAGGTCGATCCGCTTCTGGTCGATCTCCAGCCAGTCGCTGTACCCCAGCTGCTCGCCCACCGCCGCCTTCAGCTCGTCGGTGGACGTGAAGGTCCTCGGCTCTGCCATGTCGCCGGCCTCTCGCATCGTGAAGTCACCATGTCTAAGCAACTGCTTAGCATGGCCGGGTGCGGTCCGCCTGTCAACGGACCGTCGGTGTGACCGGTGGGTAGGCTCTGCGGGGTGCCTCAGATTCCCGAGAAGATCCACGAGCTGACCGTCGGCCAGCTGTCGGCCCGCAGCGGTGCCGCCGTCTCCGCCCTGCACTTCTACGAGTCCAAGGGCCTGATCAGCAGTCGCCGCACATCGGGCAACCAGCGGCGCTACCAGCGGGACGCGCTGCGCCGGGTCGCCTTCGTGCGCGCCGCCCAGCGCGTCGGCATCCCGCTGGCCACCATTCGCGAGGCGCTCGCCCGGCTCCCGGAGGAGCGGACCCCGAACCGTGCGGACTGGGCCCGCCTCTCCGAGGCCTGGCGTTCCGAACTCGAAGACCGCATAAGTCAGTTGAGCCGACTCCGCGATCACCTCACGGACTGCATCGGCTGCGGCTGTCTGTCCCTGGAGACCTGCGTGCTGTCCAACCCGGACGACGTCTTCGGTGAACGGCAGTCGGGCTCGCGCCTGATGGTGGACCGCGCCTCCCGACGGCACGACCGCAAGCAGGAGCAGCGGGAAGTGGCCGGGGACTGCCGCTGATGGGGCCCCGGCCGCGGCGCTCACTCGTATTCGGTGCCGCCTTTCCGGGTCAGGTAGGCCGGGCTCACCGCCTTGGCGATCGCCCTTCCGCCGGTCACCGGGCTGTACCGCTCGGTGGTCGGCCGGATCACCACTCCTTCGCGCAGATGCAGTTCCCGTCCGGACACGGTCTCCCGCCCGGTCGCGACCTCCAGCACCCGCTCGATGTCGTACGCTCCCTCGAACAGCCGTGGGACCAACGGCAGGTCCCCGGTGAGCAGGTCCGCGGCGTCCAGCCAGTGCAGCGTCCCGCCGATCTCCGCCGACACGTCGAAGACGGCGTACCCGAGAGTGTCCCGCCGGCCGTCGGCGCCGTAGGTCAGATCCTGGATGCCCGCCCCGTAGACCTCGCCGAAGATTCCGACCCGGCGTGCGCCGAGCCGCTCGGCCAGCCGCGCTGCGACCTGGGGGACGCCGTGGCCGCGTATCGCCCGCCAGTACAGGTTGCGTGGATCCTCCACCAGGGCCAGGGACTTGGCGCCGAATCCCTTCGACGAGACGAGCACCCGGTCCTCGTCCGCGACATACGTCAGCAGGCACACCGACCCGTGCAGCTTCTCCGTCAGGACGACGGGCTCGCCCGGCGCGAAGACGTCCGGGTAGCGCTGGATGTTCTCGATGTCGACCCAGGGCAGCAGATCCGGTGCGGACGCCACGTCACCGTTCATGGTGGGCGGGATCGGCGGTACCCACTTGGTGATGCCGAGCGCCACCGCGAAGTCGGTGCCGTCCGCCGCGGCTTGCGCGAGGTCGACTCCCGTCAGCGCCCTGGGCCGGCAGACGATGCCCTGCGAGAGCTCGCCGCGCAGCCGTACCGCCTTGACCCGGTCGCTGTTGCCGCCCGCGAGCCGCCCGGTCAGCCCCAGTTCCTCGATCAGCCCGGCCGGGAGCACGGACTGCTCCGGGATGTAGACGGCGGTGTCACCGGTGCGGTACTGACCCTTGGCGACGACGGCGCGGTACAGGCCCACCTGGGCCAGCTCGAGCGCGTCGGCGTTCGGATGCTCGTGGACGGTCAGTACTTCGGCGGTGACGCGCAGCGTCGACATCGGGACTCCTCGGGTTTCCTGCGGTGCCTCAGGTGTGATTCATCGCCCCCAACTGTCCGTGCGGGAAAGGGATGGAGCCAGCGGATTTGCGGCTGGTAGCGTCGCCTCCTTCGGCCGGCGGCAGCGCCGCGCACGGAGTCCCGACGGGAGAAGCTCCCATGACATCCCCGGCCCTTGACGCCGCCCTCGCGGACATCGACACCGTCTTCAACGGCTTCGCGAGCCCGGACGAGACCGGCTGTGGCCGCTGCCACCTGCCCCATGAGGTCGCGTTCCTGCGCACCCCGCACGTCCGCGTGCCCCCGGACGTGCTCAGGCAGTTCGTCTTCGAGGTCCCCGACCACTTCGACGACCACGCCGCCTCGATGCGCCGGCTGCTGCCGCAGACGGCGCGGGCCATGGCCGACGGCAGCCTGGACGGCGTCGGCTGGGGTGCCCACGGACTGAGCCGGGTGGACTGGCGTTCCTGGCCTGCCGAGCAGGCGGCCGCCATCGAGGCGTTCCTGCACGCCTGGTGGGAGGACGTCCTCACCGCGCCCGAGCCTCCGTACCCGGTGGACGAGATCTTCGAGACCTGCGCCGCCATCAGCGGGACCGTGACCCCGTTGCTCGACCAGTGGCTGCCGCGCTCCGTCGCAGACACGCACCTCGTCCACTGCGCCGGCCTCTGGCTACCCGATCTGCTCGACGACCTCTCACCGTTCTGCTGGCTTCAGCGCGCCGAGGACACGGCGGTGGAGGAACTCCAGTCGTGGCTCGCTCGATATGCGCCCGACCGTCTCCGTGCCCAGGGTGAACCCGGCCTCGCCGAGCAGGCGGCCGTCCTCGCCCTCCCTCAGGAGCAGCGCTGGGACCGCCTGGACTGAACTGGTGCCGGTGCCGGACGCCGCCGGCAGTGGGGGGTGCGGCTTCCCGGCGCACCCCCATGCCCCCCAGGCCTTCTCGTCACGCCGATGCCAGCAGCCGTGGCCGCCTGGTCTCCGCCAGGGCCCCCGGCGTGAGCACCGGCCGCGGCACCACGATGCCGCAGTCCGTGCAGACCGGGCCCGAGGAGGGCTCGTGAGCGAGGTCGTACTTCCAGACGAGGCGCTCACCGGTGCACACCGGGCAGGCCGAGCCCGGATCGCGCTCCAGTGCGGCGATGAGCCGGCGCAACACCTCGGCCAGCGGTTCATGAGGATGGACGCGCGGGTCCTCGCACCAGGCGACCCCGAAGCCGCCCCAGGTCAGCCGGTGCCAGTCGTCCACACTGCCCGGCCTGCGCAGTCCCTCGTGCTTCTCCCTTCTGCGGCGCTGCGTGAACTCCGCCTCGTAGGCGAGCCAGACGGAGCGGGCCTCCTCCAGCTCGTCCAGCGCGGCCACGAGCCGCACCGGATCGGGGGAGCGGTCCTCGCCGCCGAACCCGGCCCGGGAGCACAGATGGTCCCAGGTCGCCCTGTGCCCGTAAGGGGCGAACTTCTCCAGGCACTTGCGCAGTGAGTAGCGTCGCAGTGCCAGATCGCACCGCGGATCCCGCACCTGTCTCGCCAGACTCCGGAAACCGGCCATCGCCCTGCACCTCCGTCACACCTGCACCTGTACTGCGGTCACTTCGGCGTCGTCGTAGGGACGTCGCCGAATAGACGTATCGACAAGCGATTCGGCTCCATCCGTTTTCCGATGACCTCCATAAGCCATCCGTCGAACGGCTTCCGGCCCTCTTCCCGCACGCCGTCGTTCCTCGTCGAGGGCGCCGCGTGAACCACGGTGGCCCTCGCAAGTTGACGCATGTTCATCTTCACTCGCGGGGATAGCGACGGTAACGTCCGGCCCACCATCGTCCGGAGGAGCTGCCATGCCACGGCGCACCCCACGCATCACGCTCGACACTCCGAGAACTCCCCGCCGATTCCCCGAGTTCCTCAAGGCCGCGTCGATATGCGTGCCGGCGGCCGTCGGCACCGCGGAAGCGGCCACCATCGACGACGCCCTCCGGCGGCGGGTCAGTGGATGCGGCCCGCCGCCAGGACCACTCGCGCGAGCTCCGGGTGCAGGATGTCGCTGTGCGCGCCGCTCGGCGGGCCGCCGCGCCGGACCACCCCGGCCGCGTCGACGTTCACGCACCCGGACGCCGGCATCGCCGAACCCAGGGCGTCGGCGAGGGTGCACGAGCGTGTGCCCGGCACCGCCTGGACCCCGTCGTGCCCCATCGCCCCCCATCTCGCGCCGAGCAGCGAGCCGAGGCCGAGGTCGAGCAGCGACCGGTCGTCGTGCGCCAGGCGCGAGGCCAGAGGATAGAACGTGCCGAGCGCCGCGTCGAAACGGGAGAAGCAGCACACCAGGGGTCCGTCGATACGGTGCTCCCGGCCCTGCAGCACCCCTCCCGCGCGCGGGTCGTCCGGCAGCCGGGCGGCGAACGCGTAGTGCGAGAAGGCTCCTTGGAGCAGGGTCACGGACTTCACCGCCCCTGCCCCCGCGGGCAGCCCGCACAGCGCGAACGACACCAGGCGCCCGCCGAAGCTGTGCCCGACCAGATGGACCCTGAGGCCCGGGGCCGCGCCCGCCAGCCGCCCTACCGCCGGGCCCAGCCCGCGCTCACCGACCGTGCCCGCGCGCCGCTTCATCGCGTAGTACGTCGCCTGACGCAGCAACTCCTTCGCCCCGTTCCACGGGTTCGGCAGCGAGAACGACTCCTGCCCCTCCGGCGCTTCCAACTGGGCCTCGGCCTGCGCGAACTCGGCGCAGACGGCCGCCGTGGGCCGTGAGAACATCACCGGTTCGCGCTGCGGCGCGCCCGGCGTCATCGTGTCCGCCGCGAACAGGCCCTGCGGGCCCGGCGGTTCCGCCTCCACCAGCGACCGGACCAGCCGCCCGAACTCCTCCAGACCGGCCTCGTCGCGCGGATGCCCGTGCAGCATCCGCGCCAGCCGGTCGACCACCGTGGCCCTCCCCGGGAAGGCCTTCTTGAGCGCCTGCCGGGTGTCCTGGTCCAGCGCCGGGCCCGGAGCGGGCCCGGCGGCGGTCGGACGCGGGAAGTCGGGGATCGGTTCGTCGCAGAACAGCATCGACGGCCACACCACGCCCACGTACCCGATCCGCGCGGCCGGGGCGAGCCGCGGGATCGGCGCGAAGAAGTCGCTGTAGAGCCGGGTCGCGAGGGAGCGGTCGTTGTTCCAGCCGTGCGCGAAGACGATCAGGTCGCGCACGCCGCTCGCCGGGAGCGCGGCGAGCAGCCGGTCCCGCTCCGGGCCGTCCACGTCCCCGTCCGCGTCGAAGGTCAGCTCCCAGTACGGAGCCACGCTGATCTCCGGACCTGTCATGACAGACCCCCTCGTCCCTCCCGAACGGCACGATGCGTGATGCATCGTCCTGCTAATGGGGAGAATTGGCCATACGCCACGGCTCAGCCGGGGACGGGACCCTCCTGGAGGCTCAGTTGTAGAGGAGGTACTCCTTCCGTACCTTCCGGAACGCCGCCAGTTCCTCCTGCCAGCCGGCCACCACCGCGTCGGTGTCCGCCCCGGCGTCGATCATCGTGCGCACGCGTGTGGAACCGGTGAGCTTGTCGATCCAGTTGTCCGAGCGCCAGGCGAAGTCGCTCCAGACCTGTTTGGCGGTGACGAGCAGCGCGATCCCGGTCCGTACGGGGTCGTAGGCGGCCCGGTCGTGGACATGGATCTGCACGCCGCCGACCGTCGTGTTCTGGAACTTGGAGAAGGTGGGCGCGAAGTACGCCTCCCGGAAGTGCACACCCGGCAGCCCGAGCGCGCCCGCGGCATCCGCCCAGCGTCCGTCGATGCCCGCCGCGCCGAGCAGTTCGAAGGGGCGGGTGGTGCCACGGCCTTCCGACAGGTTGGTGCCCTCGAACAGGCAGGTTCCGGAGTAGACGAGGGCGGTGTCGGGGGTCGGCATGTTGGGGCTCGGCGGTACCCAGGGCAGCCCGGAGGTGTCGTAGAACTGCGACCGCTTCCAGCCGGTCATCCGGACCGTGTCCAGACGCACCGGCTTGGTCAGGAACTCCCTGTTGAACAGCCGCGCCAGTTCCGCGACCGTCATGCCGTGCGCCTGGGAGATCGGCTGCCGTCCGACGAAGGTGGCGAACTCCGGGTGCAGCACCGGGCCCAGGGACTCCCGGCCGGTCACCGGGTTCGGGCGGTCGAGCACCACGAATCGCTTGCCGGCCAGCGCGGCGGCCTCCATGCAGTCGTAGAGCGTCCAGATGTACGTGTAGAAGCGGGCGCCGACGTCCTGGATGTCGAAGACGACCGTGTTCACGCCCGAGGCGGTGAAGACATCGGCGAGCGGCCGCCCGCTCTTGAGGTACGTGTCGTACACGGGCAGCCCGGTGGCCGGGTCGTCGTAGCGGCCTTCGGATCCGCCCGCCTGCGCGGTGCCGCGGAAGCCGTGCTCCGGGCCGAACACGGCGACCAGGTTCACCCGGCGGTCGGCGTGCATGACGTCCACGATGTGCCGTACGTCCCGGGTGATGCCGGTCGGGTTGGTGACGATGCCGACCCGCTGCCCGTCGAGCAGCGCGTAACCGTCGGCCGCCAGGCGCTCGAAGCCTGTGCTCGGCGGCCGGCCGCGGCCCTCGGGGGCCGCCTGGGCCTGTGCTGCCGGGATCGTCGAGGCCGCGACCGCGGCCGTGGTGGCGAGCAGGCTCCGTCTGGACAGCTTCATGCGGCGACCTCCGTGATCTCGGCACGTGTCATGCTCACGCACGCTAGCGTGCGTGAGGGCGCCACGGAACGAGCCGGACCGGAATGATCCGGACCGGTCCGCCGGCGGAGCGCCACCCGGAACGACTCTTCCCCGCAACATACCGACCGGTTAGTGTGGCGCGTCGGAGCCGATTCGCGTCGTGTCGAAGCCGTGTCGAAGGAGACCGATGATGGAAGCCGTTCAGGGTGCGGGAGCCGTCGTCACCGGGGCCGGGGGAGGCATCGGAGCCGCACTGGCCCGCCGGTTCGCCGCCGAGGGAGCCCGGGTCGTCGTCAACGACCTCGACCCCGGGAAGGCGAAGTCCGTCGCCGAGGAGATCGGCGGCGTCGCGCTCGCGGGCGACGCCTCCGCGATCGTGACCGAGGCGCGCGAGGCGCTCGGCGGGACGGTGGACGTGTACTGCGCCAACGCGGGCCTCGGCTCGAGCGGGTCGGAAGCGGCCGGCGAGAAGGTCTGGGCGCAGGCCTGGGACGTCAACGTCATGGCCCATGTACGTGCCGCCGAGACGCTGCTCCCGGCCTGGCTGGAGCGCGGCAGCGGCCGCTTCGTCTCCACCGTCTCCGCCGCCGGACTGCTCACCATGATCGGCGCCGCCCCCTACAGCGTCACCAAGCACGGGGCGTACGCCTTCGCCGAGTGGCTGTCGCTGACGTACCGCCACCGCGGGATCAAGGTGCACGCGATCTGCCCGCAGGGTGTGCGCACCGACATGCTGACCGCCACCGGCAGCGCGGGCGACCTGGTGCTGCGGCCGACCGCGATCGAGCCTGAGGCCGTGGCCGACGCCCTGTTCGAGGGCATCGCGCAGGACCGTTTCCTGATCCTGCCGCACCCGGAGGTCGCCGGGTACTACCAGGCCCGGGCCACCGACCCCGACCGCTGGCTGACGCACATGAACCACATCCAGCAGAAGTGGGAAGAAACCCGGTGACCGTCTCTCCCGCCTCCCGCCACGCGGCCTGACGGGCGGAGGTGGGAAGATCCTCCGTCGGGAACCCCCGTTCCCGTACGCAGGAGAGTCAGCAGGACCGGCAGGACCTCAGCAGGACCATGGAAAGGCAGGTGGCGGCAGTGCCCAGGACCACGGAAGGAGACGGCACCCCCGTCCCGCAGCGGCTTCTCGCCGCCGCCACCCGGCTCTTCGCCGACCAGGGCTACGACCGCACCTCCGTGCAGGAGATCGTCGAGGCGGCCGGCGTCACCAAGGGGGCGCTGTACCACTACTTCGGCTCCAAGGAGGACCTCCTCCACGAGGTGTACGCGCGCGTGCTGCGGATCCAGCAGGAGCGGCTGGACGCCTTCGCGGACGCCGACGAACCCGTCGAGAAGCGGGTGCGGGATGCCGCCGCCGACGTCGTCGTGACGACGATCGACAACCTCGACGACGCGATGATCTTCTTCCGCTCCATGCACCACCTCAGCCCGGAGAAGAACAAGCAGGTCCGCGCCGAGCGCCGGCGCTACCACGAACGCTTCCGCGCGCTCATCGAGGAGGGCCAGGAGCAGGGCGTCTTCACCACGGCCACCCCGGCCGACCTGGTGGTCGACTACCACTTCGGCTCCGTCCACCACCTGTCCACCTGGTACCGCCCGGACGGCCCGCTCAGCCCGCAGGAGGTCGCCGACCACCTGGCCGACCTGCTGCTGCGGGCGCTGCGGCCGTGAGGTGAGCGACGAGGGCCACGGCCGCCGGGTTCCGGGGCCGCGGCCCCGTCCGGCCAGGGGTGCCTACCGGTACTTCTTCAGCTCCCGTCGGGCCAGCGACCGCTGGTGCACCTCGTCCGGGCCGTCGGCGAGCATCAGCGTGCGCGCGGCCGCGTACAGTTCGGCCAGCGGGAAGTCCTGGCTGACACCGCCCGCGCCGTGCAGCTGGATCGCCCGGTCCAGGATGCCGGTCACCGTGCGGGGCGTGGCGATCTTGATGGCCTGGATCTCGGTGTGGGCGCCCTTGTTGCCGACGGTGTCCATCAGCCAGGCGGTCTTCAGTACCAGCAGCCGCAGCTGCTCGACCTGGACCCGTGCGTCCGCGATCCAGTTGTGGACCACGCCCTGCTGGGCCAGTGCCTTGCCGAACGCCGTACGGGACACCGCCCGGCGGCACATCAGCTCGATCGCCCGCTCGGCCATGCCGATCAGCCGCATGCAGTGGTGGATACGGCCCGGGCCGAGGCGGGCCTGGGCGATGGCGAAGCCGCCGCCCTCCTCGCCGATGAGGTTCGACACCGGCACGCGCGCCTGGTCGAACACCACCTCGGCGTGCCCTCCGTGGTAGTGGTCCTCGTAGCCGAAGACCTGCATCGCCCGTGTGACCGTGACGCCGGGGGTGTCCCGTGGCACCAGCACCATCGACTGCCGGCGGCGGATGTCCGGCCCGTCCGGGTCGGTCTTGCCCATCACGATGAAGACCTTGCAGTCCGGGTGCATGGCACCGGAGATGTACCACTTGCGGCCGGTGATGACGTAGTCTCCCCCACCGTCCCGCTCGATGCGCGTGGTGATGTTCGTGGCGTCCGAGGACGCCACCTCGGGCTCGGTCATCGCGAACGCCGAACGGATCTCACCTGCCAGCAGCGGCTCCAGCCACTGCTTCTTCTGCCGCTCGTCGCCGAACTGCGCCAGCACCTCCATATTGCCGGTGTCGGGGGCCGCGCAGTTGGTGACGGTGGGCGCCAACTGTGGGGAACGGCCGGTGATCTCGGCGAGCGGCGCGTACTGAAGGTTGGTCAGCCCGGCTCCGTACTCGGCGTCCGGAAGGAACAGGTTCCACAGGCCCTGGCGGCGTGCCTCGGCCTTCAACTCCTCCACCACCGGGGGGTTCTCCCACGGGGAGACGAGCTGTGCGCGCTGCTCGTCCACGAGTTGCTCGGCCGGGTACACGTACTCGTCCATGAAGGCGAGGAGCTTGGCGCGCAGTTCCTCGGTGCGCGCGTCGAACGTGAAGTCCATGGCGGGATCAGCCTTCCTGGAGGCCTGAGTGAAGGGTGGTCAGGCCGTGCTGGATGAAGACGGGGACGAGGTCGCCGATGCGGTCGAAGCCGCGGCCGACCGTCTGACCGAGGGTGTACCGGTAGTGGATGCCCTCCAGGATCACGGCCAGCTTGAACCAGGCGAACGCCGTGTACCAGGACAGGGCGCTCACGTCGCGCCCCGAGCGTGCGGCGTAGCGCTCCACCAGCTCGGCGGGCGAGGGGTGTCCGGGGGCCTCGGCGGTGGTGGACACGGGCGAGTCGGGCATGCCGAGCGGCGTGCAGTACATCACCAGCAGGCCCAGGTCGGTGAGCGGGTCGCCGAGCGTGGACATCTCCCAGTCGAGAACCGCCTTGATCCGGTCGTCGGCGCCGATGAGGACGTTGTCGAGGCGGTAGTCGCCGTGGACGACGGTGGGCGCGGGGGAGGCGGGCAGGTGGCGTCCGAGCGTGGCGTGCAGTTCGTCGATGCCCGCCAGCTCGCGGCCCCGGGAGGCGTCCAGCTGCTTGCCCCAGCGCCGCAGCTGCCGGTCCAGGAAGCCCTCGGGCCGCCCGAAGTCGTCCAGGCCCACCTCGGCGGGGTCGACCGCGTGCAGTTCGACGAGGGTGTCGACGAGTGACAGCACGGCGTCGCGGGTGCGCTCGGCGCCCAGCGGGGCGAGCTGGCCGGCGGTGCGGTACGGAGTGCCCTCGACGAACTCCATGACGTAGAACGGCGCTCCCAGCACGTCCTCGTCCTCGCACAGCAGCATCGGGCGCGGTACCGGGACGGTCGTCGGGTGCAGTGCGCTGATCACCCGGTGCTCGCGCTTCATGTCGTGCGCGGTGGCCAGCACATGCCCGAGCGGGGGACGCCGTACGACCAACCGGGCCGCGCCGTCCGAGACGGCGTAGGTGAGGTTCGACCGCCCGCCCTCGATCAGCCGGCCGGTCAGGGGGCCGCTCACCAGGCCCGGCCGCTCGGCGTCGAGCAGGCCGCGCAGCCGGTCGAGATCGAGTCCTGGTGGATGGTCTGGGCTCATCATTGCTCCTCCGTGCGCGGAAACAGGACCAGCATCATGATGCCGACCGGTCGGTATGTCGTCCAGTGCGTGGGGCGAACGTGAGGGGTGCCACGGTGTCATCGGGGCGCGCATGACGCGGGTGCCACGGCCGGACGAGGCCACCGTGCGCTCACGCGTGGCTGGTCACCATCTCCCCGCCGTTCATGAGCGCCATGTCCTGGAAAGCGGGAAGCGGATCCAGGGGTGCTCCCTCGGGCAGCCCGTCCAGCTCGGCGTACGCGCGGTGCAGATTGGCCACCAGCCGCTCCCTCTCGCGCAGTTCCGCGAACCCGCCGAGGTCCGTGGCCCGGGCCGCCTCCAGTGGCGTACGGCCCGCCGCGTGGTTGCGCTGCGCGACATCGGCGACGAAGTGCAGATAGCGCTCCGTGCGGTCGAACGCGGACGGGTCGGTGACCGGGCCGTGCCCGGGTACGACGGTCTCCGCGCCCAGCGCGCGCAGCCGCTCCAGCGCCCGCAGCGAGCCGCTGAGCGAGCCCATCAGGAAGAACGGCGTCCCGCCCTCGAAGACCAGGTCCCCGGCGAACAGCACACGCCGGTGCGGCAGCCAGACCACCGAGTCGCCGACGGTGTGCGCCACTCCCGGGTGGATCACCTCGGCGTCGACCCCGCCGGCGTGCACCGTCGTACGGTCCCGGTATGTCAGGTCGGCGCCCTGGATCCGGATGTCCCCGTAGTCGTTCCCCGGCCAGATCAGCTCCAGTTGACGCCCTGCGGCCAGGGCCTCCCGGCGGCAGTCGACGTGCGACACGATCGTCGCGGCCGGTGCGAAGAAGCCGTTCCCGTACGTGTGGTCCCCGTGGTGGTGGGTGTTGACGACCCACCGTGGCGCGGGCGCCCCGGTGGCCGCGACCGCCGCGCCCAGGGCTCGCGTACGGCGCTCGGTCGCGGTCGTGTCCACGAGCAGCGTGGCCGTCCCGTCGCTCACGAACCCGGCGTTGTTCAGACACCAGCCGCCGTCCGGCTGCACATACGCGTGCACGTCGTCGGCGAGTGCGAGCGTGTACGGTTCCGCCGCGGTCACGGGACCCCCCTCGGGTCGTTGTCGACGGTGACGGGCGGAACCGGGGGCTTTCGACGGGGCCACCGGAGTGCTCGTCAGTGATCGTCCCAGTGTCCCTCATGGGCCGCGTGCCGATGGCCGTTGTGCAGATAGTCGACGTGGTCACCGTGCCGTACGGGGTGGTGCCCGCAGCCCTCGCCGTGCTGGTGCTCATGGCTCTGGTGTGCGACGTGCTGGGCGGGCTCGCACTCGTCCCAGTGGTCCTTGTGCTCGCGGTGCAGATGCCCGTCGTGCGCGTAGTCGATGTGGTCTCCGTGCGGCACCGCCTCGTGCCCGCAGGCCGGGCCGTGGCTGTGGCGGTGTGCGGTGTGGTCCAGGTGGGGGGTGCTCATGACGCTCACCTTCGCCTTCGCCTTCGGGGGTCTCAGGGTTATCTCAGGCTAACGAAACGGTGTAATTCCGGCTCATCGGTATGTGCGGTGCCGGCTCCCCCCGCGTTCAGAGTACGAGCGCCGCGGCGCAGACGGCGAGCGCGATGGCGCAGAGGGTGGCGGCGGCCGCGTGACGGGGCGCGAGGAGCGGCGGGCGGCCGGCGCCGGCGCTCGCCAGGGCGCGGATACGCCGGTGAGCGAGGACCAGGAAGCCGAGCCAGAACAGGCAGCACAGGGCGGCGATGGCGAAGCCGCCCGCCGCTCTGTCGTACAGCGCCGCCTTCACGGCGAGCACGGCGGCCACGGTGCTCGACAGGGTGGTGCGCCGCCACGCGAGCCGGGTGCGTTCCGGCTGGAGCCCCGGATCGCGCCGCGAGGTAGGGGCGCTCATCCTGCCCGGCCGACGAGGACGACCGCGACCATGGCGACCGCCACCACGGCGACGGCGAGGCTCAGCAGTGTCGGGAAGCGCGACGAGGGAAGGTCCTCCTCCCGTCGCATCGCCCGTTCGCAGCGCACCCAGTGGTTGATGGCGCGCAGCGAGCACAGCACCCCCGAGACGAGCAGCGCGAGGGAGAGCCCGGCGCGCCAGGCCCAGGACAGGTGCGGCAGAAACTGGTCCACGGCGAAGCCGCCGCCGATCAGCGCCAGCGCGGTGCGCAGCCAGGCCAGAAAGGTGCGCTCGTTGGCCAGCGAGAAACGGTAGTCGGGGGTTTCGCCTTCCTCCCGGATCTCCTCGGGTGCGAACCAGAGGCGGATGTTCCGTGCGAATTCGCTCACGCGCAGGACCCTACCGGGCGGCTGCGGGGGGGCCTGAGCTGTGCATGAGCCGGGGAGGTCAGCCCACGGACCGGCGATACGCCTTGAGCCGCTCGTAGCCGGCGAGCCCGTCCGGAACCCACTCCCAGTCGGACAGCCGCCGTTCCACCTCGTCATGGGGCAGGAAGGCGTGCCAGGCGACCTCCTCGGTCTGGGGGCTGACGGGCAGGTCGCAGCGGACCTGGTAAACCGAGGACCACCAGGTCCGGCCGGCGCCGTCGTCGTACAGGAACGCGAACAGCGGCTCGGGCCGGGGTAGCCCGCTGACCCCGAGTTCCTCCTCGGCCTCCCGCAGGGCGGCGTCGTCGTACGCCTCGCCCGCGCCGACGACCCCGCCGACGAACATGTCGTACAGCGAAGGGAACACCAGTTTGGTGGGGGTGCGGCGGTGGACGAAGAGGCGGCCCTCGGCGTCCCGTACCTCGATGAACACACACCGGTGGCGCAGCCCGCGCTCGTACACCTCACCGCGCGGCGCCTGCCCGATGACCCTGTCGTTCTCGTCCACGATGTCGAGGAGTTCGTCAGCGGCACTCATGTGGCCCATCCAAGCAGGTCCCCGACGCCCCGGGGACACGAGCGCGGGCGCCGGGAAGCCCGCCGCATCACCGCGGCTGCAGATCCTTCGCCCGCTTCGGCGTCGCCGTCCCCCGCGGCATCGCCGGGTGCATCCCCAGCAGCACGATGCCGAGGACGATCGCCGCGAGCCCCGCCGCCTGCCAGGCCAGCGCGCCCGTGTCGGTGCGCAGCCGGTCACCGAGGAAACCCACTCCGCAGGCGATCCCGGCCAGTGGCTGCGCCGCGGTGAGCGCCGGCAGGGACATCCGCAGCGGTGCCGTCTCGAACGCGCTCTGCACCAGCACCAGTCCCGTGACACCGAGCACCACCACGGCGTACGGCTGCCAGCCCGTGATGAACTCCGTGAAGCCGCCCAGCGTGAACCGCTCCCCGCTGACCCGGGTGAGCGCGTCCTGTACGCCGTAGAGCAGCCCCGCCGCCAGCGCCAGCAGCACCGGCCCGATGATCAGCCGTGACTTCTTCGCGTACGTCGTCAGCAGCAACGCCAGGCCGACCATCACGCCGATGATCAACCAGTGCCGTACGGGATTCGTGACCGCGTCGCCCCCTCTGGGCTGGCCCGCCAGGATGAAGGCCGTGACGCCCCCGGCGAGCAGCGCGAGTCCGCCCCAGCCCTGGCGGCCCAGGGGCTGTCTGGTCTGGTGGCGGGACAGGGCCATGGCGAACAGCAGGTTCGTGGCGACCAGCGGCTCCACCAGGGAGATCTCACCGTGGGTCAGCGCGACCGCGCTGAGGATCATGCCTGCCACCATCAGACCGAGGCCGCCGAGCCAGCGCGGCACTTTTGCCAGGTCCAGTAGCAGCCGGAAGGAGAGGAAGTCGCTCAGCGGTGCCTGCTGGGCGGCGTTCTGCTGCAGCACGAATCCGGTGCCCAGGCAGAAGGCCGCGCTCACGGAGAGAGCCAGAACCAGTACCGACACGCTGCGTACCTCAATAGTTCAGCGGGGTCACGGGGACGCGTATCACGCTGACTGTAGCGCTCCCGGCCGTGGCCCGCCCGTGCTCGACCGCTTCTCGGCACGGTCCTGTGCGCGGAGCCCCCGATGCGGGTCCAGCTGCAACGAGTACCCGTAAACAGGCTGTTGACTCGGTCACTCCTGTGCCCAAGGATCTGACCCGTCGGTAACAACGTGCCGACCGGTAGCCGCCGCGAGAGGACGGGCGCATGGCCTACGACGCTGATGTCATCGTGATCGGGGCGGGCCTCGCCGGACTCACGGCGGCCGCGGAACTCGCGGACGCCGGCCGGAAGGTGATCGTCCTCGACCAGGAGCCGGAGCAGTCGCTGGGCGGCCAGGCGTTCTGGTCCTTCGGTGGCCTCTTCTTCGTGGACTCGCCCGAGCAGCGCCGCCTGGGCATCAGGGACAGTCACGCCCTCGCCCTCCAGGACTGGATGGGCACGGCCGCATTCGACCGCCCCGAGGACCACTGGCCGCGCCGGTGGGCGGAGGCGTACGTCGACTTCGCCGCGGGCGAGAAGCGGACCTGGCTGCACCGGCAGGGGATGCGTTTCTTCCCGGTGGTCGGGTGGGCCGAACGCGGCGGCTACGACGCGGGTGGCCACGGCAACTCGGTGCCGCGTTTCCACATCACCTGGGGGACCGGACCCGGTGTGATCGAACCGTTCGTACGGCGGGTGCGCGCCGGGGTCGCGCGCGGTCTCGTCCAGCTGAAGCTCCGCCACCGCGTCACCGGGCTCACGCGCAGCGCGGGCACCGTCGACACCGTCACCGGGGAGGTCCTTGACCCGTCGGACGTGCCACGGGGCAAGGCCAGCAGCCGCACCGTCACCGGCGCCTTCGAGTTCCGGGCCCAGGCGGTGATCATCACCTCGGGCGGCATCGGCGGCAACCACGATCTGGTCCGCGCCAACTGGCCGGAGCGCCTCGGCAGCCCGCCCGAGCGGATGGTCTCCGGCGTGCCCGCGCACGTCGACGGGAAGCTGCTCGGCATCGCCGAGAAGGCCGGTGCCCGTCTGATCAACCGCGACCGGATGTGGCACTACACCGAGGGCCTCCACAACTGGAACCCCATCTGGGAGAACCACGGCATCCGCATCCTGCCCGGCCCGTCCTCCCTCTGGCTCGACGCCCGCGGCCGGCGGCTGCCCGTCCCGCTCTTCCCCGGCTTCGACACCCTCGGCACGCTCGAGCACATCATGAAGACCGGGTACGACCACACCTGGTTCGTGCTGGACCGGAAGATCATCGGCAAGGAGTTCGCGCTCTCCGGCTCCGAGCAGAACCCCGACCTCACCGGGAAGTCGGTCAGGGATGTGATCGGGCGGGCACGCGCGGACGTACCCGGCCCGGTCAGGGCGTTCATGGACCACGGTGTCGACTTCGTCGTCGAGAAGGACCTGGGGGCGCTGGTGCGCGGCATGAACGCCCTCACCGAGGAGCCGCTCATAGAGGAGGCCGAACTGCGCCGCCAGGTCGTCGAACGGGACCGGGAGATCCGCAACCCCTTCACCAAGGACCTCCAGGTGACGGCGATCCGCGGTGCCCGCAGATACCTCGGCGACCGGCTGATCCGCACGGCCGCCCCGCACCGCATCCTCGACCCTGAGGCGGGCCCGCTGATCGCCGTACGCCTCAACATCCTCACCCGCAAGACGCTCGGCGGCCTGGAGACCGACCTGTCCTCGCGGGTGCTGGCCGAGGGCGGCGACCCGCTGCCGGGTGTGTACGCGGCAGGCGAGGCCGCCGGCTTCGGCGGCGGCGGGGTCCACGGCTACCGCTCCCTGGAGGGCACGTTCCTCGGCGGCTGCCTGTTCTCGGGACGCACGGCCGGGCGGGCGGCGGCGCGGGCGGTCGGATAGCCGGCCGACGGGTGAAACCTGGTGCCCCAGCGGTGTGGCCGCCGTAGCCGTCACATGCGCGACGAGCCGGGCGAGCCCGTCCTGACCGTACCCGGCGGCTACGGCCTGGTCGGCCGCCCGTGCCGCCGCCCGCCCCGGGTCGCTACCGACATACGCTGCCGTGCCGCCCAGGGCCGTCATCGAAGGAGCGCGAGCGGATCACGGCGGCGATCGACGACCTGATCGCCGCCCGCGGCATCCTCGACTCGCTGGTGGGGCACCCGCTGTAGGCCCCAGCAGCGAGAGCCGGCTCCTGGTGCCGCGGCAGGCGACGTTCGCCCCGTCGCGACGCCCGGCACGCTCCCCCAAGCCCTTCGAGCAGGGGGACCCCCAGAGCCCGCACCGGACGCCGCTCCTTAACGGGCAAACGTTGCCTGCCACGGCCCTAGATCACCAGGGACAGCAGCAGGACCAGCCCACCGGCGACCACGGAGACGATGCACTCCATGACCGACCAGGTCTTCAGGTTCTCGCCGACGCTGAGTCCGAAGTACTCCTTGACCAGCCAGAACCCGGCGTCGTTGACATGGCTCAGGAAGAGCGAGCCGGCTCCGATGGCCAGTACCAGCAGGGCCGTGTGCGTGGTCGACATGTCGGCCGCGAGGGGGGCGACCAGACCGGAGGCCGAGACGGTCGCCACGGTCGCCGACCCCGTCGCCAGCCGGATCGCCACCGCGATCAGCCAGGCCAGCAGCAGCGCGGGTATCGACCAGTCCTTGGAGATGTCCAGGACCATCTGGCCCACGCCGGAGTCGATCAGCGTCTGCTTGAAGCCGCCGCCGGCGCCGACGATGAGCAGGATGCCCGCGATGGGCCCGAGCCCCTTCTCCACCGTCTGGGTGATCCGCTCCCTGCCGAACCCGGCCGGGCGGCCGAGCGTGAACATACCGACGATCACGGCCGCGAGCAGTGCGATCAGCGGCGAGCCGATCACGTCGAAGACGCGCTGCACCATGTGCGCCGGGTCGTCGACGATGATGTCGACCAGCGCCTTGGACAGCATCAGGACGACCGGCAGCAGCACGGTGGCCAGCGTGGCGCCGAAGCCGGGGCGCTTGTCCAGTTCCTCGGAGGCGCGCGGCGGGATCATCCGGTCGGGGACCGGGACGTCCACCCAGCGGGCGGCGACCTTCGAGAACAGCGGGCCGGCGATGATCACCGTCGGGATGGCGACCAGTACGCCGAGCGCCAGCGTGACGCCGAGGTTCGCCTTGACGGCGTCGATGGCGACCAGCGGGCCGGGGTGCGGCGGGATCAGACCGTGCATCACGGACAGACCGGCCAGCGCCGGGATGCCTATGCGCATCAGCGAGTAGTTGCCGCGCTTCGCGACCATCAGCACCACCGGGATCAGCAGCACGATGCCGACCTCGAAGAACAGCGGCAGCCCGATCACCGAGGCGATCAGCACCATCGCCCACGGCATCCCACGCCCTCCCGCCTTGGCGAGGATCGTGTCGACGATCTGGTCCGCGCCACCGGAGTCGGCGAGCAGCTTGCCGAGGATCGCGCCCAGCGCGATCAGGACGCCCACACCGGCGACGGTCGAGCCAAGCCCGGTGGTGAAGCTGGCGATCGCCTTGTCGAGCGGCGCCCCGGCGAACGCGCCGAGCGCGAGCGAGCCGATGGTCAGGGCCAGGAAGGCGTGGAGCTTGAACTTGGTGATGAGCAGCACGATGACGGCGATGCCCGCCAGTACCGCGATGCCCAGTTGAGCGTGGCCCGCCGACGTGATCGGCTCGACGGTGTCCGCTGCCAGCATCTCGACGCTGAGTCTGGTCACGGGTGTCCCTTGGGTAAGGAGAGGAACTCTCGGTTTCTGGTGAGGAGGACCGCCCCCGGTCCGCGGCCCCTGGGGGAGAGGGCCGGCCGAGAGGGGCGGGGAATTAACGCGAGGACCGGGCGGCCCGCGGCTCGAAGCGTTCGAGGTCGCGCAGTGCGTTCACGGCGCGGGCGGTGATCTCCTCGGGACTGCCCGAGACATCCACCACGACCCCCGCCTCGTCCGGCTCCAGCGGCTGGAGCGTGGCGAACTGGGAGTCCAGCAGCGCCGTGGGCATGAAGTGCCCCTGCCGGTGCGCCATCCGGTCCTCGATGAGCGCGCGATCGCCCGTCAGATGCACGAAGACGACGCCGGGAGCCGCGGCCCGCAGGCGGTCGCGGTACGCCCGCTTCAGCGCCGAGCTGCTGACCACCCCGCCGAGCCCCGCCTGCTCGTGCGCCCAGGCACCGATGGCGTCCAGCCATGGCCACCGGTCCTCGTCGGTGAGCGGGACGCCGGCCGACATCTTGGCGATGTTGGCCGCGGGGTGGAAGTCGTCGCCCTCGGCGTACGGAACGCCGAGCCGCGTCGCAAGCAGGGGACCGATCGTGGTCTTACCGGTGCCCGCGACGCCCATGACCACGACGACGTGGGGGGTGCGCACTGGGTGCATCGTGCTCTCGCTGTCTTCGTCGACATCTGATGTCGACGTCACTGAAACCGATTAGGTACGACGAATTCAAGAGTATGTGACAAATAAGTCTGACTTTTTCGGGGACTGGTCTGCCCCGTACCCTGAGCGCATGACCACACCGGGCCGGGGACTACACGGCCGTGTACTCGACACCCTCGGCCCCGCGATCACCGCGGGCGACTACCCGCCGGGCAGCGTTCTGCGCACGGACGAACTGGCCCAGCACTTCGAGGTGTCACGCTCCGTGATGCGCGAGGCGGTGCGCGTCCTGGAGTCGATGCATCTGGTGGAATCCCGCCGCCGGGTCGGTGTCAGGGTCCGCCTCAAGTCCGAGTGGAACGTCTATGACCCGCAGGTCATCCGGTGGCGTCTGGCCGGCGCCGACCGCCCGAACCAGCTGCGCTCACTGACCATCCTGCGCTCGGCGATCGAGCCGGCGGCCGCGGCCCTGGCCGCCCGCGACGCCACACCCGAGCAGTGCGCCGAACTCACCGCGTGCGCGCTGGGCATGGTCGCGAACTCACGCGGCCACAAGCTGGACGGCTACCTGTTCCATGACGTGGCCTTCCACCGGGTGATCCTGGCGGCGTCGGGCAACGAGATGTTCGCCCGGCTCGGCGATGTCGTCGCGGAGGTCCTGACCGGCCGTACCCATCACGACGTCATGTTCGAGGACCCCGACCCGGCCGCGGTCACCCTGCACGTCCAGGTCGCGGAGGCGGTACGGGAGGGCGACGCGGCCCGCGCGGAACAACTGACCCGTGAAATCACCGTCGGCGCGCTGCAGGAGCTGGACATCCTGGCTCCCTGACCCGGCACCGTCGGGAGTCCGAACTGGTCCCTACGGAACGGGCGTCAGTCCACGAAGTCGCCGTCGACGTACACCCACGCCCCGTCGACCCGCTCGAACCTGCTGTGCTCGTGCAGCGAGCCGCCCCGGTAGGAGGCCCGGAAGGTCACGGTCCCCGTGGAGTGGAACGCCGAACCGTCCGTCGTGTCCAGGATCTCCAGCCCCGTCCACCGCATCCCCGGGTCGAGGTCGAGCCGGGCGGGCCGGGTGCGCGGATGCCACGTGCGCAACAGATAGCCCGCGTCCTGGCGCACGAAGGCGCTGTACCGCGAGCGCATCAGCGCCTCGGCGGTCGGTGCGGCGGCGGCACCCATGGGGGTCCCCCCGGCCGAGGGTGTTCGAGGCTGGGGGAGGAAACGGCCGCAGCACTTCTCATACGCCTCGGGCAGGCCGCACGGGCAGGAACGCGTGGTCATGACCGCCATTGTGCCCGCTGCGCCGGGGAGCCCCGCGGGCTGGCCACGGCAGGGCCTCGGACGGTGGGACCGGCCGTGCCCGCTCGCCCCGATGTGCCGGAACACCAGGGCCGTCCGCCCCGTGCGGCAGGCGCCCATCGGAGTCACAGTGGAAAGGGGCCGCGCCCCCTGTCCCCTTGTCCCGCACGGCATGAGGAGGGACGGATGATGACCAGAGCCGCCGGCAGCCGGCCTCCGTCCGCCAAGGAGTGGACGCTGCGTCTCTACCTTTCCGAACACGATCCGGACACCACGGCCCGGGTCGTCCTGAACACCGGTGACAACGTGCTGGAGAGTCTTGCCGAGGCCCACCGGAACCCGTACGACACGGCGGTGCCCGAGATCGGTGACGAACTCGCCGTCGGCCGGGCCCTGGTCGCGCTGGGCCAGCAGCTGCTCCGGGCGGCCGCGGGTGACATCAGGGACGTCGGGGCGTCGGAGGAACCCTCGCCCGCGCCGCTGTGGTCGCCCCGGGAATGAGGAGGCTGAACCGTGCTCTTCTTGGATCGTCTCGAAGCGGGACACCGGCTGGGTGCCCGCCTGGCGCATCTCAGGGGCGAGGACGTGGTGGTGCTGGGGCTGCCCAGGGGAGGAGTGCCGGTTGCCGCGCAGGTCGCCGGGGCGCTCGGCGCGCCGCTGGATGTCTGTCTGGTACGGAAGCTGGGCGTGCCCTTCCAGCCGGAGCTGGGAATGGGAGCGCTCGGCGAGGACGGCGTACGCGTGATCAACGACGCGGTGGTGCGTGACGCGCGCGTCACACCGGAGGAACTGGCGCAGGTGGAGGAGCGCGAGAGCGAGGTACTCCAGCGACGGGGCCGGCTCTACCGAGGTGCGCGTGCGCCGGTCGATATCGCGGGGCGGACGGTGGTCGTGGTCGACGACGGGGTGGCCACCGGGTCCACCGCGCGGGCGGCCTGCCGGATCGCGCGGGCCCGTGGAGCGGCGCGGATCGTGCTGGCGGTACCCGTTGCGCCGCAGGACTGGACCGAGCGGCTGGGCGGGGACGCCGACGAACTGGTCTGCCTGGAGACGCCGCGCGACTTCTATGCGATCGGGCAGTTCTACGCCGACTTCTCCCAGGTCGAGGACGAGGAGGTTGCCGCCTGCCTGGAGCGGGCGACGGGCCGCTCACACGGATCCGCCGCCGGCGCCGGGCGCGTGGACCGGGAGGTGGACGTCGTGGCCGGTGCCGTGCTGCTGCGAGGGCAGTTGACGGTGCCCGAGGGGGCGGCCGGGATGGTGGTCTTCGCGCACGGCAGCGGCAGCAGCCGGCGCAGCCCGCGCAACCGGTTCGTGGCCGAGGGACTGAACCGGGCCGCACTCGGCACCCTGCTGTTCGACCTGCTCACCGAGGACGAGGAGCGCGACCGGGCCAATGTGTTCGACACCGGTCTGCTGGCCGGGCGACTGGCCGACGCCACCGGCTGGCTGCGCGGACAACCCGAGGCCGAGCAGCTGGCGATCGGGTACTTCGGCGCCAGCACCGGCGCGGCCGCCGCCCTGTGGGCCGCCGCGGAGCCGGAGACGCACGTCGCCGCGGTCGTCTCGCGCGGCGGCCGGCCCGACCTCGCCGGGCTCCGGCTGCCCGCGGTGACGTCCCCCACGCTGCTCATCGTGGGTGGCGCCGACCTGACCGTGCTCGACCTCAACAGGCAGGCGCAGGCCCAGCTGCGCTGCGAGAACAGTCTCGCGATCGTCCCCGGCGCCACGCACCTGTTCGAGGAACCCGGAGCGCTGGAGGCGGTGACCGACCTGGCCCGCGACTGGTTCACCGACCACATGGCACCCGCCCATGTCTAGTGCCCCGACAGGCCGTGTTCGCCCCGTCGCGACGCCCGGCACGCTCCCCCAAGCTCTTCGAGCAGGGGATACCCCCACTCGCCGCACCGGCCGAAAACCCAAGGACATCCAGTACGAGGACTTCCGGCCGGCACGCCGGTGGGGGCACCGCCCGCGCGAGCGAAGCCGAGCGAGGGGGAACGCGCCGGACGCCGCTCCCTGACGGGCAAACGTTGCCTGCCGGGCACCAGCACCGCACCCGCAGCCATGACGACCGGGTGAGCCTTCGCGCACGGCCGGAGCGCGCATTAGCGTGAAGGGATGAACGAGGGTGCGGTCACCCTGTTCCTCGGCGGTGACGTGATGCTCGGCCGGGGCGTCGATCAGATCCTCCCGCACCCCGGTGACCCGGCACTGCGGGAGACGTACATCCACGACGCCCGGAGCTACGTCGGCCTGGCCGAGGTGGCGAACGGGCCGATTCCGCGGCCGGTCGGCTTCCGCTGGCCCTGGGGCGAGGCGCTGCCGGTCCTGGACGACGCCGCGCCCGACATACGCGTGATCAACCTGGAGACCGCCGTCACCCAGGACGGGGAGTTCGCCCCCGGCAAGGGCGTCCATTACCGGATGAACCCGGCCAACCTGCCGTGCCTGGCCGCGGCCCGCCCCGACGTCTGCGCCCTGGCCAACAACCATGTCCTCGACTTCGGCCGGCGGGGCCTGGACGAGACACTCGACGCCCTGGCGGAGGCGGGCCTGCGCACGGCGGGGGCCGGCCGGAACGCCGCTGCGGCGAGGCGGCCGGCGATCGTCCCCCTGAACACGGGAGGACGGGTGCTGGTCTTCTGCTTCGGGATGCCCTCCAGCGGGATCCCGCACGGCTGGGCCGCCACCGAGGAACGGGCCGGTGTCGACTTCGTCGCGGGACCGTCGGCCACGGCCGCCGAGAGCTTCGCCGACCGTCTGCGGCAGGTGAGACAACCGGGCGACATCACGGTCGCCTCGGTCCACTGGGGCGCCAACTGGGGCTACGACGTCTCCCGCGCCGAGGTCCACTTCGCCCATGCGCTCGTCGACGCGGGCGCCGACGTCGTGCACGGACACTCCTCACACCATCCGCGCCCGCTGGAGGTGTACCGGGACAGGCTCGTCCTGTACGGCTGCGGTGACCTGGTCGACGACTACGAGGGCATCGGCGGTTACGAACGGTACCGGGACGACCTGCGGCTGCTCTACCTGGTGTCGCTGGAGCCGGACACCGGCCGGCTGGCCGACGCGCGGATCGTCCCCCTCCAGGCGCGCAGGATGCGCCTGGAGCACGCGTCGGCCGAGGATGCCGAGTGGCTGCGTACCGTCCTCGACACCTACAGCCGGGACATGGGGACCCGCGTCGGCCGCGGGCCCGACGGCACGCTCGTGCTGCGGCCACCCGACGGAGGGCGGCACACCTGACCCGGGGCCGCTCTCAGACGGACCCGTCCTTGCGCAGGAACCGGCGCAGACGACTCAGCGGCCAGGTGTTGACGACGTCCTTCGGGGTGAGCCAGCCACGCTGTGCGGTACCGACCCCGAAGCGCAGACAGGCGAGGTGGAGGACGGAGTGGGCGTCGGTGTTCACGGCGAACTTCGCGCCGTACTGCCTGGCGCGCAGGATGTCCTCGTCGCACAGGTCGAGCCGGTCGGGCTGGGAGTTGATCTCCAGCGCGGTGCCGGTGCGCGCACAGGCGGCGAACACCTCGTCCCAATCGGCGTCCACCTCCGGCCGTTTGCCGATCAGCCGGGTGGTCGGGTGACCGATGACATGGACGTGCGGGTTCTCGCAGGCCCGTACGAGCCGCCTGGTCATGGCCTTGCGGTCCAGGTCGAAATGAGAGTGCAGGGAGGCCACGCAGAGGTCGAAACCGGCGAGGAACTCGTCGGGCCAGTCCACCTCCCCCTCGGGATCGATGTTGAGCTCGGTCCCATGCAGCAGCCGCATCCCCCGGTGGGCACCGTCCAGCGCCCGTACCCGCTCCCGCTGGGCGAGGATCTTCTCGTCGGTCATGCGCTGCATGTACAGGTTGGGCGCGTGGTCGGTGACCGCGTAGTACGCGTAGCCGCGTTCGGCGGCGGCCGTCACCATCGTCTCCAGCGGCGCGAGGCCGTCGGTGAGGTCCGTGTGGGTGTGCAGGTCACCGCGGATGTCCCGCTCGGTCACCAGCTCGGGCAGCTCGCCGCGCAGGGCGGCGTCGATCTCCCCCCGGTCCTCACGCAGCGTGGGCGGGATCCACGGCAGGCCGAGCCGGGCGTACACGTCCTCCTCCGAGCGGGAGGCGACCGACGTCCCGCTGTCCACGTCGAACAGGCCGTACTCGGAGAGCTTCAGCCCCTGGCGGACGGCGATGGTGCGGGTGCGGATGTTGTGCGCCTTGGAACCGGTGAAGTACTGCAGCCCGGCACCCCACGAGACCGGCGGGAGCACCCGCAGGTCCACCTGGACGCCCTTGGTGGTGCGGACCGACCTCTTCTTCGCGCCGTGGGCGATCACCTCGGCGGTGGACGGCAGAGCGGCGAGTGCGTCCATGAAGGGTGCGGACCGCGCCGCGGCGACGAGGATGTCGATGTCGCCGATGGTCTCCTTCATCCGGCGCAGCGACCCGGCGTATGTGCAACGACGGCAGCCCTTCACCTCGGAGAGTTCGGCGACGATGTCCTCGGCGGCGTCCATGGCGAGATGCAGCGGGATACGGCCGCCCGCCTGCCGCAGGAGGGCGATGCCGTGCAGGATGTTCTCCTGCGTCTTCTCACCGAAGCCCTTGAGATCGTGCAGTGCGTCCGCCTCGATGGCTGCGGCCAGCTCGTCCACCGACGAGATGTGCAGGTCCTCGTAGAGCCGCAGGGCCTTCTTCGGACCGAGCGTGGGGATCGCGACGAGTTCCCGTACCCCGGCGGGGATCCTCGACCGGCGTTCCTCGACCACCGAGACGGTGCCGGTGCGCAGATACTCGACCACCTTCTCGGCGATCGACCTGCCCACGTTCGGGATGTCCCGCAACCCGTCGGCGTCCAGACGGGAGATGTCCTCGGGATGGCCGCCGATCGCACGCGCGGCCTTCTCGTAGGCGCGCACCTTGAAGGCGTCGCCTCCGGTGATCGCGATGAGGTCCGCGTACTCCCGAAGGAGCGCCTCGACCTCTTCGTTGGGCCGGGCCACACCTCAGAGTCTAGGAACCTCCCCGCCGTGCCGGCCAACGCGTGAGGCGCCGGACGGCTTCGGAAAGCGGGTTTCCTCGTCGGCGATGCCACTCGCGTTCGCGATGAGTTCGCCCCAGGGCGCCGTGCGGCCACCATCGACCGCCTGCGCGCTCCCAGCACCTCACCACCTGGATCACCGAGACGGAAACCCACCGCAACGCCGCCGCCCGCCTGGCCGCAACCCGGCCCATGCCCCTCAGCCGCGACAGGACCGGTCAGCTCGCGAACGCCGCCGGAGGCGACGCCGACGCCCTGCGGACCGCACCCTCGAGGCCCGCTTGTTCGCGGAGCTCGGCGTCACGCTCGAATATCATTACGCGCAACGCAAAGTGCTGGTCGGGATCTCTCCCGGCCAGCACTTGGTTGGTGAAAATTCGGTGTCCGAGGGGGGACTTGAACTCTCCACTCGGGCACCAGCCCATTAGTTAGCTGACCTGCGGGAACGTACGCTCTGAGCCTTCTTCGAGACTGTGAGCGTTGGTCATGCTCACCTGCTGTTTCTGCCCGTTCCTGGCCGCTGTTGGTCATGCGTTGGTCACGTGGCCAACCCGCTCTGAGTGGCCGGAAGCCCCCACCATGCGCCACGGGGGAGGCACACGACGGGGGCGGAGTGCGGGGCGGTTCAGCGGCGTAGATCCCGGTCGTCGTCCAGCCTGCGGAGCGCAGTGATCAGCATCGGCCGGTAACCGGAACAGGATCGTTCACGCGGCGGCGTCCAGACGAGCCAGCACGACAGGCACCACAGCACCCCGGAGTGTTCCGGGTCGGGCTCTGCGCTGCCGCCGCACTGCGGACACTGCCCCATGAGGACTCCCTACGCCGACAAGTCGAACTCGCCCAGCTTGGCACCGGACAGGAACTCGGTCCACTCGACAGCCGTAAACTCGACCGTCTGACCGGTCACGGAGTTGCGCACCGCGACCTTGTCAGGAACGTTCGTCGCCACCTCGACACAGCGGGGGTCGTTGTTGTTGTACTTGCACGCCGTAGACGTGCGGAACTCGAACTCGGGGACTGCCGTCATTGCCTATCCCTTCGTCGTGCTGTTGCGGGGAAGCGGTCCCCACACCGTTGTGCGCCCCGCTCCAGGACTGAACTGAGAGCGGGAGTCCAGGGGGTGTCACTCGCGAGATCTGAACAGTGCGACAGGCCCCATTCCTTGATTAGTTGGTCAGCCACGCTCCCGGCTCGAATCGATAGGGACGAGTGATGACTTCCCGATAGTTCAGATGGCCGGGGTTGGCCTTGAGGTGACCAGCGGCCCACTCTGAGCCGTCAGCTGGGTCTGTACTGCCGTCGCTGCTCTGCCCGCACCTCTTGCATTCCATGGCGTAGAGAGTGGGGTCGCCGTCCTCGGTTCGGTCCGGCGTCAGCGTGTGCTCACGGAACCGGTATGTTGCCCGCACCATCACGCCCCCTCTCGCTGAGCGCACCGCTCGCACGGGAACGTGCACGGGGGCAGGGAGTTGGGCGGGAGCGCGATCACGCCGGATGCCGGGTCAAGGGTGCCGCCGTATTCCTTCCACCAGTCGCCGTCTGAGGACCGTTCCGAGCCTTCAACCAGGCTGACCAGATCAGGCTCAGGAAGGGAACTTTTACGGGCGCTGAGGTGCCTTGCCGGGGCAGTCATGCCTTACCCCCGCTGATGAGTTTCTGGTAGAGCTTGATTTGTTCGCCCACCTCAAGGCGCAACGCATTCCAGGACTGGGCGGACACCGTTCGATCCAAGTTCCACGCGGGGTGGCTGATCTGTTCGGACATGGGTGCGTCGTCGTTGAAGCCAGACAGCTTCCTGACGGCCTCCACGTCGTACGGGGCCGTTGCGTACCAGTGGCTCTCAGTCATGCTGTCAGCAGCCGACTGAAACCACTTCCACCCCTTGGGCAGCGTCCGGGCCGTCATGACTTGGCCTTGGTCGGGCATTCGACGCACGAGTACGGACGGCCGGACGGCTCTTCGCCGCAGGGCTGCACTCGCCGGACGACTTCCAAACTCCCAAACAGCTTCCGGCACTTGCGACACTTCTCGCCCCTGGGGGCGTACGTCATGTACTCGTCTTGCTGAGCGTCGGTGTCAGCCTCCGCCCGCTTCTGCCACTCGGGCGGTCGGGATGTAGCTTTGGGCACTGTCGTCAACCCCTTGTCGGTTGGTGGCCACGCCCCCGGACCGTCGCCACGGTCGCGGGGGTCTGTGCGTCCAGTCACCCACCACACTTCCGCCCCTGATGGTGCGTTCCTACTTCGTTCCGAGACCGTTAGGCACGGAACAGGTCTACCGTGAGAAACGTGCCTAACGTCCCAGGGGGTACTTGTGAATGAAGCACTGCGCCGTGCCATGCTTCAGGCTCGGTTGACAGACCGTCAGTTAGCTGAGAGGTGTGGCGTCGACATCAAGACTGTCGGTCGATGGATCACCGAGACCGGGCGGGTTCCTCGTGCCCGGCATCGGTGGGCCGTCTGCGAGGCGCTCGGGGAGGACGAGGCGGTGCTATGGCCAGCAGCCGCGAAGAAGGCAATCAAGGTCGGTCCGGACCGTGAGGTCGTTTCCGTCTATCCGTACCGGTCGAGCTGCCCGGCTTCCCTATGGCAGTCGTTGATCACTAAAGCCGAGCGAGAGTTGACCTTCGCCGGTTACACCAACTACTTCCTGTGGCTCGAACAGGCCCGATTCGGCGCCGCGTTGCGTCGCAAGGCGGCTTCTGGGTGTCGAGTGCGCTTCCTGGTTGGCAACCCCGACAGCGATCTCACGCGGTCCCGCGAGCAAGACGAAGCTGTGGCGCTCACGCTGGCAACGCGTATCCGCGTGACGCTCGCCGAGCTGGAGAAGATCAGAAGCCAACCAGGCATCGACGCGAGGTTCAGCGACGGGCACGCCCACTTGTCCGTGTTCCGCTTCGATGACGACATGATCGTTACGCCCCTGCTGACTCACAGCGTTGGGCACGACGCCCCTACGCTGCATCTGCGCCGTTACCAGGATGACGGCATGTTTGATCGCTTCGCTACACATGTTGAGGAACTGTGGAAGCGAGGCACCCCAGTGTGGGACGAGGAAGGTAATGGGTAGGCGCGATTACGAGGATGACCCGAACGCCCCGGCCGCGAACAGCCTGGTTCCGGCCGCTTCCGCCATCGTTGTTGACGGCTCTGGACGCATCCTGCTTCAGCGTCGGCGCGACAACGACATGTGGGCGCTCCCCGGTGGCGTCATGCACATTGGCGAGTCCTTGCCGGACTGCGCGGTTCGAGAAACCCGCGAAGAGACCGGGTTCGATGTCGAGATCATCGGCATCGTCGGGACCTACACGAACCCCCGTCACGTCTTCGCGTACGACGATGGCGAGGTACGGCAGGAGTTCTCCATCTGCTTCCTGGCTCGTCCTGTTGCTGGGCAACTGGCGGTATCCGAGGAATCCACAGATGTCCGTTGGTTCCAGCCCACAGAGGTCGACGCGCTCCCCATGGTCGCCAGCATCCGTAAGCGAGTGAACGACTGGCGCGAGGGCAACATGCCTGCCGCCCGGTAGCCGGTACCTCGGCACTGTCCCTCAAACGAAAGAAGCCCCGACCACGTGAGTCGGGGCGCTTCCATTGGTTCGTTAGAGCAGCGCGCGGAACGGGTTCTCTTCGAACGCTTCGGGCCGCTTCGGTTCGGGCGCAGGCTCCGGGGCCTGATTGGGTGCCGGACGGTAGGCGTCCAGGCTCACGACGCTTGCGCGGTTCTGCTCACGCTCCGCTCTGGCCGGCTGCGCTTCTGAGTGACGGGAACTGTCCTGCTTCCTGTCGCTGTCCGTGCTGGCCGGCTGCGGCACTGAGTCACCGGAACTGTCACCGCGGAGTGTGAAGACGGTGGCCGGTCGGCCGGTCTTCCCCGACCGTTCCACGGTCACGACGATTCCGGACAGTTCCTTGACCTCAGCGGCCGTCGCCCCGACGAACGGGAGAACCTGAGAGGACGTTGCGCGACCGCCGTGCATCTCGATCCGTGCTCGCACCTTGTCTTCGAGACTGAGCGGCTGGCGCTTCACCTTCGGCGCAGTCGCTCCCTTGGTGATCCGTACGGCGTCCTGTACCGACCGCCGAACCAGAGTGAAGGCGGCCGACAGCATCTCTTCCGAAATCGTCTCCGAGCACTCGGACGCTGCGAGGCAGGCAGCGACCCTCAGCGTCTGCTCTGCGGTCCGTTCGATAAATACGGCCTGCCCTTCCGGCAGCGCCTCACCAAGGATGCGCGCATAGCGCCGTACGATCCGCCACAAAGGCCGGGCGTCCTCCCCGAGCGTGATCACACGGGGTCGTGCGGTGGCCCAGCCATAGGCGTCGGACAGCTCCCGTCCATCCACCTGCGGCAGGGTCACCCGGTCGTCATCGAGCATCGGCACGGAGCCGAGCAGGAACGGCAGGATGCGGTTATACGACCCTCCGGCCGCTTCAGACTCACCGACGTACTTGGCCCAGTCAGACGGGGTGATGTGCGAATGCAGGACCATGGCAGGGTCGCGGACTTCCTGGGCCTCATCCTTGGTGGTGTTACGGAGAGTTGCGCCATCCCAGGCAGCGCGGAGCTTGGTGGTGAAGGACGGGTCACGCTTGACCCGCTTCAATACCTCGGTCCATTCCTCTTCCACGACCATGGATCGGACGTCACGCCCGTGCTCGGTCTCCGCAGTGGCTTCCTGCTGTTCCCACAGATGGTGCACGAGACTGGCACCGGACGTGATGCCGCTGGTTGTGTGGGTAGCCAGGAAGCGGCCCAGGCTCTTGTCCAGGACGTGATGCGCGGCCCGGAGGGCAGTTCCCTTGCCCCTGCCCGTTCCGGCCACCAAGGCTGACCAGATCAGCACAGGGCGAGCATTGCCACGGGATGACACCTTGACTGTGCCACCGAGAGCGGCACTCCACATCGAGAGGACGGCCACGTACACCCCCAACGCATCCGTTTCCAGGAACGGGGCGATCCGGCGAACCGCTCGACCGATGGGACCGTACAGAACGGGGGTGCTCATGACGCCTCTATCTCAAGAAGGGTTAGTTGGGTGGCCTCTGGCCGGGGAGGCCGGGCGCACTCGGCGCCCGGCACGGTGGGGGCGGCGGTTAGGCCGCTGCCGCTTTTCCCTCCGACGCGTCCCGGTGCTCCCACGCATGACGCACGTGCATCGGGATTCGCCCCTTGGTAGGCACGGTGAAGCCGTTCTCTCGAGCCCACGTTCGTACGGCGCGGTTCCGCTCTCGCTCACTCATCGCGGAGCGGTCGACCTTGGCAGGCTCCGGAAGCGGGTCACCACCAACCAACTCACCCGAGCGAACAGCCGACTTGAAACGCCCCGACTCCCGCACGTCCATCACAGGGATGCCACGCTCAGCAGCGTCACGCAGTTTGGTGCCGTTCCGGTCGCCTCCGTCACCAAGGATGAGCAGGACCGTGCTGTCATCGGCACGACCGACCACCTCATAGCCCATGCGGCGCACGGCTTCCCGTGCGTCGTCCCACTCGTATCCCGGAACCTCACCAGCGATCATCACGGATCGGGCAGGTGCAGGGCCCGACACCCCCACGGGAACCGCTTCCGGCTCCGGCTCCGGCTCCGGCTCCGGCTCCGAGACAGGCTCAGCAACCGGCACGGACTCAGGCTCAGTCAGCGTGGCCCCGTTCTCAGTCGGAACGCCCAACGCGTCGCAGAGGTAGCGACCGAATGTGACGTCATGCTCCAAGCACAGGTGCCACGTGTCCATTCCCAGCGTCAGCGATGACGTGGCCTCCACTTCCGACCCGTCACGAGCAATGTGGGCATCGCAAAAGGTGTATTCAACGGGAACAAGAACTGTCTTGATCATCGCGCCACATTCCTTTGATGGGTGGAAGTCTCAGCGAGTACCCGGAGCCTTGCTCTGACGGCCTCCCCGCTTGACTTCTATTCTCCCAAACCCATATCACGGAACGGTAACTAACGAATTTCTGAAGCGTTACTCAAATGATTATAAGGGTGGGGGTAATACTTTGTTTCAATAGAAAAGGACCCACCGGGGGTGCTGTCCTTCCATCGCGTTTGCCAATCAAATCCCCAAAGCCTCAGAACGGCACTCATAACACTTCTTCGGTTGGTGCTTCAGTTCGTCGTCCCACGGCCGCACTTTTCCGGTCAGTTGCCACCCGATGTGCATGGCGAACTCCTGCACACATTCCGAGCATTGCGGTTCAGACCACGGGCACTCATAGCCAGCCCGGTGTATGCCGTCGTGGGCTCCTGCCGCACCGGCCTTGGCTGCACGCCTACTCACTCGTCCCCCTCAAAGGTCCATCCCAGCCGCTTCATGCCGTCAGCGGTCAGGCCGAGGGCGGTAGCGAGTTGTCTGTATTCCGTCAGATGGTCACGGGTGGCAGTTCCGTCAAGAATCTTGCCGTAATAGGTCAGCATTACGGCCACAGTCGGAACGTAGGACTCATCCCATCGTGCAGCCTGAGGGCTGTTCCACCATTGCTGCCACTGCTCGCGTTCTGGAGCCGACCACTCTCTTACGGAAGGAAGATCAGGAACGGGCAAGCCGTGATCGTTCGGCAGCACATCCAGTCCCTTGTATCGAGAGTGCGGCGAATTCGGGTTACGCATCTTTGGCATTGGGACCCTCCGGTTTCCGTTACGGGGTGTCGACGGCCGGCGCAGGCTTCTGGTCGACGGACAGTGAGAAGAACGGGCCCCCGCGGATTGGCAGGGGCCCGAACTAATCGAAGGTTAGGCAGTAGGCCACGTGACAGCGGCCTTGACGATTCCCTTGGTCGGCTTGGACTCATCAAAGGTGCTGTCGGACTTCTTCGTGTCCAGTTCCGGGTATCGCACGATCTTCCCGCCGTACAGATGCAGGGTGTCGATGTAGTCAGCCCGGTACTTCTCCGACTGCCCCTCACGGAAACCGCTGAACTGGCTGGCGTAGGTGGCAAACTCCGAGTGACCAGCCACAATGTCCACACCAACGGGCATAGCCGTAGTGGTCAGAATCGTGAAGCCAGCAAGGCGAGCAACGACACCGTTCGCGGTCACGCCACCCTCGCCGTACGCTGCAGCGTTGGCCACGGCCGGATGCTCGATGAGGTACCGCTTCACACGCGGCGAGACGACCACGTAGCGGCCTGCCGGGATGTCGTTGTCGTCAAGGGCCAGCATCATGTCCAGGATGCCGCTGTACAGGCTCTGAGGGATGTTGTCGGCGGTCGGCGTGACGGCCGGAAGCGCCGTCGCCCCAGTGGCGATGATGTTGCCCATAAAGGTGTCAGCCTCACGGGCCAGGGCGCGAATCATCTGCTGGTTAATGGGCGAGTCCAGGCCCCCGGCGAGCTGAACCCGTTCCGCGTTTTCCACGAGAACCTGAAGAAACTTCGCCTCAGTAATGGTCAGCGCCTGGTCCACGGTTTCCGGCCGCTGGGCCGTCATTCCGTCAGCGATCGTGTAATCGCCAACCGTGGGACGAAGAAGGCTATTGATGTGGACCACATCGCCCTTCTGTCGGATCTCGCCCTCGTACTTGTTATTCGAGACGATCGGCGAGGCCCAGACCAGAAGCGGATCAAACTGCGTAAGAAGGTCGGCATCCCAAATTTCCGGCACGAACGTGATGGTGCCGGGCTGCTGATAGGCAAGGCTCATAAATAAACTCCTAGTTATCGCTTACGAACGTCGAGAGAAACACGGGGGCGCTCAGGGAGAGGGCCACCACTGCGGTTAGGGCCGGAGCCGACAAGATGAGGGAACGCCGGTTCCTTGGGCTTGAAAGGCGCCAGGGCCTTGTCCATTGCCTCGGCCGAAGGCTTGCCGTCTTCACCAAGTAGCTTGGAACCATCCAGGTAATCGGTGAATCCATCGGGGAGAGTGATCCCGGCCTGGGCGGCATAGCCCTTGAGTTCGGCCCGTGCCAGCTTGCCGGAATACTCCCGCTCAACCTCGGCTCGAACAGGGGCGGAAGGGTCGGCCGGCACGGCCTCGGGAATCGGTTCTGCGTCGCTCATGGCGACCTCCTAAGCTAATGGTTCTGATTCAGGCGGGCCGGTCGGCTTCTGTGACGGTCATGAGCGCTACCAGAGGGGTGCGCAGGTAGTGGGAAGCCTGGGCGAGGGTGCGAAGGCTCGGGCAGGTCTCTCCGGATTCCCACCGATAGATCGTGGACGGCGCCACAGCCATTTCGTCGGCCAGTTCCTCAACAGACAGGCCAAGCGTGATACGGCGGGCAGTGAAGAAGTGGCGATCGAACATGGTCACTCCTGTTGGTCGTTCGCAGAGAAGCAAATAAGTGGGGTGGCCGCGCGCCAGCCTCGGCCGCGCTCGGACGCGAGGAGTTTTCCTCCCGCACCCTGCCCGGGGAGGAAAAACCACAGGGGCTGAGCAAGGCTGAGGAACACTCGAAAGCATCAACGGCCCAAGCCGGAGATTCGAACAGCGACGAGCGAGAGCGAGGAAGCAGCATTCACTTCCCAAGAAGAAGCGGGCACCTTCAGGGGCGCCCGCGTGCTTCAACTCAATCAATCTCACAGATACAGAAAACCGCCCCCTTCAGAGGGGGGCGGCTTGCTGAACTTCTCCACTGCTGTTGGACCCCGGCCCCTCAGCCGGGGCGCTCACTAGAAGATACTGATACACCCAGCCCAGGCTTATAGGAGAGAGTGTGTTTTCGCAGGTCAGGGGGCTGGTGCCGGTCCTGAGAGGAACGCCTGATCGTCTGCCTTCACGCCCTCGGTGTAGAGGTCCAACCAGAACTGTGCTCCCTCCGATTCCGGAACACGCACCGGTTGCCGTCGGGCCGTGGCTGCCCCCATTTCCCCATGCCATCCGCATCGCTTCGGGTCATCTGGCGCGTGGCCACCACCGCGCACCTCGTAGGCCAGCAAGACGCATCGCGCGTTTGCTTCCGGAGCAGCAAGCCCGGCCTTCTTCAGCTTGCCTATCAGTTTTCGTATACCGCTGGCCTGAATGCCCAATCGCTGCTCCAACTCCTCAGGCGCGAACTCCGCATGTCCGTAGGTGTCGGCTCTGCCGACCGCGTAGAGGAACAACCGAAGTTCCGAGTTGATCGCCTTCGCCCGTCCGGCCTCGAACGCCGCCGATTGACTCAGCCCGAACCATGGCCCCCTCCCCGGAGGTCGCTCGGCCTTGACCAGTTCATACTCGGCGTCCCACGGCGGAATCACTCCGCCCCCTGAGCGTCCAGCCAGCGGTCCAGGTCCGCAGGGCGGCACCGAAGCGACTGTCCCACCTTCCGGAACGGGATCTGCTCGGCCTTCCAGTTCCCGTACACCCATTTCTTGGGCTTGTTCAGGTAGGCGGCCACATCGTCAACGGTCATGAGCTTGGTCAATGCGTCTCCCCTGCGGCCGGTGGGCGGCGCTTCCGCCCGTTGCTGTCCGGCCTATTTCCACATGTACGCACACCCACCCCGCCTGTCAAACCTGGGTATGACCACCCGGGGTGGTATGGTGAGGGTATGAGCGAACACATCGAGATCAGCCAGGACGTAGGCCCGTGGCGGGTACACATGCGCTGGGCGGCCGACGCCGACCCGGCCAGCGGCCCCGGACGTGTGCTGATCACCCCGCACCCAGACGCGGACCCCGCTTCCACGCAGGGTGGCGTGTCCTCCACCGTGCTGCGCCAGGTCGACTTCAAGAGGGCTGGCGACCAATTCCGTGCCGCCCGGCCGGCCGACTCTGAGCAGCAGGTCACGCAGGAGGCGGAGGGAGAGGCGCTGCGGTGGCTGCTGGCCTCCGAGGGCATCTCGGATGCGTACCTGGCCTTTCTGGCAGAGGCGTACGTCAGGGCCGTTTCACGGGCCGTGCCCAACGTCACCGCGCATCTGGCCGAACTAACCCACAAGCGTCCCGAAACGATCCGGGGCCACCTCAAAGAGGCCCGGAAGCGGGATCTGCTGACCACGGTGCCCGGCAAGGCCGGGGGTCAGCTCACCACCAAGGCGAGGGAGATCACGACAGGCGCATACCTCGACAAGATCACTGATCACCTCATGGGCAACGACTAGAAGGGCACCCTTCCCACGTGACGAAGCGCGGTAACGGGCTCGGGGGGACTCCGGTGGAGATCCCGCGCAAGGGCAGACCGAACACCTGGGGTGTGCGTACGCCGCTCCACTTCAACAAGGCGACAGGCAAGAGGGAGCGCTACTGGATAGGTCGCGAGTACAAGACCAAGACGGAGGCGGAGAAGGCACTCCGGCAGTGGCACACAGACCACGAGGCGGGGAAGATCGCGGCCCGCTCTGACATGAAGCTGGGTGACTGGCTCGACAAGTGGCTGTCGAATCTCAGGAAGGAGGGAACTACCGTGGCCGGGTACGAGACGAAGATCCGTCTTCACATCAAGCCGCACATCGGCAGCGTGAAGCTGTGCGAGGTCACCGACGACGCGCTTGATGATCTGTATCGGCTCTTGGAGACCGCTCCGTGTCCGACCAACAAGGGCAAGCCGCTCGGGGCGAAAAGCGTCCGGCACATCCACAACATCCTGTCCGGTGCTCTCGGGGCTGCTGTGCCCAAGCTGATCCCCGCCAATCCGGCGGCGACTGCGCACCCGCCCACGGCGCGGGAGATACGGGCGCAGGAACAGAAGTACCCCACCGTGGACGACGGCCAGACGGCCCGTTTCCTGGCAACCGTGTGGGAGCCCTGCGGGAACCGGGCCTGTGACGGTGGCCTGACCCATCACTGTCTGCGTGATGCTCCGCTGTGGACCGTCTACGCCGCTACCGGCGTGCGGCGCAGTGAGGCACTTGGGATGAAGTGGTCTCTCGTCCACTGGGAAGAGGGAGCCATCGAACTGGGCTGGGTGGTGGTCGAAGAGGGCAACACTTATCGCCTCCGGAAGCTGACCAAGGACGGTGACGACAACGCGCTGATCTACGTGGACCAGAGCGTCATGAACGTTCTGAAGTGGCAGAAGGAGCGGCAGGACGCCGAGCGGGCACGCCTCGGCTCCGCCTGGGTCGATCATGACCTTGTGTTCGCCCGAGACGGCTTCAAGCTCTACCGAGGCGAGGCCGGGGGCCCGCAGGACCCGGAGAAGGTGTCTGCACGGTGGCGCACCCTGCGCACCCGCCTGCACCTGCCGGAGGACTTCCGGATTCACGACTGGAGGCACAGCAAGGTCACGAACGATCTGGAGGCCGGAGAGAATCCGGTAGAGGTCTCCGCCAACGTCCGGCACCACTCGCCCGGCTACACCATGGCCCGGTACGGCCACTCTCGTAAGGACGGAGCGCGCCGACTGGCCGCCTCCGGTGCGGGCCGACTTGGCCTGTCCTCCCTGGTCTGACCTGGGGAGTCTCCAGGCTGTTGGTCACGTGGTTGGTCACGCCATAGTCCTGGAAAGCAAAAAACCCCTGGTGAACAGGGGTTTCAGCTGGTGTCCGAGGGGGGACTTGAACCCCCACGCCCGATAAAGGGCACTAGCACCTCAAGCTAGCGCGTCTGCCATTCCGCCACCCGGACCAGGTGTCTGTCGTGCGGTCTTCCCCGCGGCGACGAAGGAAACATTACCAGGCTTTCGGGGGTGTTCGATCACGCCCCGTTCCCTCGTGAACGGCGCGTGAGGGGCCGGGACCGGTCTTGGGGAGCGAGGGGGGTCGGAGGGAGGATGAAGGGACCACCAGCAGTGACAGCGGGAGGAACCAGCGTGACCCACACGGACACGGCCAGGAACGTCACCGGCGAGGACGAGGTCGTGGACCTCTGCCGCGAGCTGATCCGGATCGACACCAGCAACTACGGCGACCACTCGGGGCCGGGCGAGCGCAGGGCCGCGGAGTACGTCGCCGAGAAGCTCGCCGAGGTGGGGCTCGAACCGCAGATCTTCGAGTCGCACCAGGGACGGGCCTCCACGGTGGCCCGTATCGAGGGCGAGGACTCCTCACGGCCCGCGCTGCTGATCCACGGCCACACCGACGTCGTACCGGCCAACGCGCAGGACTGGACGCACCACCCGTTCTCCGGCGAGATCGCCGACGGATGCGTGTGGGGGCGCGGCGCGGTCGACATGAAGGACATGGACGCCATGACACTGGCGGTCGTCCGTGACCGGCTGCGCAGCGGGCGCAGGCCGCCGCGCGACATCGTCCTCGCCTTCCTCGCGGACGAGGAGGCCGGCGGCACCTGGGGCGCCCGGCACCTGGTCGACAAGCACCCGGATCTTTTCGAAGGGGTCACCGAGGCGATCGGAGAGGTCGGCGGGTTCTCCTTCACGGTCAACGAGAAGCTGCGGCTGTACCTCGTGGAGACCGCGCAGAAGGGCATGCACTGGATGAAGCTGACCGTGGACGGCACCGCCGGTCACGGTTCGATGATCCACAAGGACAACGCCATCACCGAGCTGTCCGAGGCCGTCGGCCGCCTGGGCCGGCACAAGTTCCCGGTGCGGGTGACCAAGACCCTGCGGCACTTCCTCGACGAACTCGGCGACGCACTCGGCACCGAACTCGACCCCGAGAACATGGACGAGACACTCGCCAAGCTCGGCGGCATCGCCAAGCTGATCGGCGCCTCGCTGCAGAACACCGCCAACCCGACCCAGCTGGGCGCCGGTTACAAGGTGAACGTGATCCCGGGACAGGCCACCGCGCACGTCGACGGGCGCTATCTGCCGGGTCACGAGGAGGAGTTCCTCGCCGACCTCGACCGCATCCTGGGCCCGCGCGTCAAGCGCGAGGACGTGCACACGGACAAGGCGCTGGAGACCACCTTCGACGGGGCGCTGGTCGAGGCCATGCAGACCGCGTTGTCCGCCGAGGACCCCATCGCCCGCGCCGTGCCGTACATGCTGTCGGCCGGTACCGACGCCAAGTCCTTCGCAGATCTCGGCATCCGCTGCTTCGGCTTCGCGCCGCTGAAGCTGCCGCCGGAGCTGGACTTCGCGGGCATGTTCCACGGTGTCGACGAGCGGGTACCGGTGGATGCGCTGAAGTTCGGCGTGCGCGTCCTCGACCGGTTCATCGACGCCTCCTGAGGGCCTGCGCGTCGCTCCCAACCCCCTTCGTCGCGCCTCGGGTTGGGCGTCGACGTGCGACCCCGGTATTCGCGAGCGTGTACGGGAGTAGACGAGAACGGGTGAATGCGACCATAGGCTCGTAGCCCCATTACTCCCTCCTCGTTACAGGTGGTGCGGTCCGAGGCTTGGATCGCGTTTGCCAACAAGGAGGAATAATGATCAAGAAGGTCGTCGCTGCTGCGGCTGCCACTGGTGGTCTGGTTCTCGCGGGCGCGGGCCTGGCCGTCGCCGACTCGGGTGCCTCGGGTGCCGCTGCGAACTCCCCGGGTATCCTGTCCGGCAACGTCGTTCAGGTTCCGGTGCACGTCCCGGTGAACGTCTGCGGCAACACGATCTCGGTGATCGGGCTGCTGAACCCCGCCTTCGGCAACACCTGCGTCAACAGCTGACGTTGTGCCTCACCCCATGAGGGTCTGAGTCCGTCGGCCCCGGAGTGCGTGCCGCACTCCGGGGCCGACCGGTTCCTCCGCGCCCGCGCATCCAGCGCGCGGGCGTGTTCCGGAAGGTCCACGACAACGTCGAAGGCAGGGAATCAACAATGCGACAGGTCACCCGCAAGGGCCTGATGACTGTGGCGGCGGCGACCGGCGTCCTCGCCGTCACCGGCGGCTACGCGCACGCCGACTCGGGTGCGAACGGATCGGCCACCGGCTCGCCCGGTGTGCTCTCGGGCAACACGGTGCAGGTGCCCGTGCACGTACCGGTCAACGTCTGCGGCAACACCGTGAACGTGATCGGACTGCTCAACCCGGCGACGGGCAACGCCTGCGCCAACATCGGTTCGGGCAGCCGCACCGGCGGCGCAGGCGGCGCGTATGCGCAAGGGCGCACCAGTGACTCGCCGGGAATCGGCTCCGGCAACACCGTGCAGGCGCCGGTGGACGTGCCCGTCGACGTCTGCGGCAACTCCGTGAACGTGGTCGGCCTCGGCAACGGGGCGGGCGGCAACCGCTGCGCCAACACCGGCGGCGGCCAGTCGACCACCCCGCCCCGCGGGGGCGGCAGCACCACGCCTCCGCGAAGCGGCCACGAGACACCGCCCGGCAGCCACGGCGGCACCACGCCTCCCAGCACGCCCGAGCACCCGGGGCGGCCCGGTCACCCGAACCACCCCGGCACACCGCAGCAGCCGAGCGGCGGCTACGGCCACACCAATCACCCCGGTACGCAGGTCCTCACCCAGCCCCAGGGCGCCGCACAGCTCGCCCACACCGGTAGCGCTCCGCTCGGCATCCTGGTGCCGGCCGGCGCGGGGGCCCTGCTCGGCGGTGCGCTGCTCTACCGCAGGGCGCGCGCGCACGTGTAACGCGGAGGCGGGAGCGCCCCAGCGGCCGTCCCGGCCCAGGGCGTCACACCGCGCGCGACTCATCACGGTCTGACAGCGCGCCCGTCGCACGCACGCCGTATCCCTCCCCGCACGGCGTGCGGATCGGGCCCCGCCGCAGCGGGGCCCGATTCATTTCAGCCACCTTGGGTCACCATGTGGCACGCACCTGGCGGATGATCCGCCGGCGCAACCGCACCCTGCGGCTGCCGTCGCGCAGCAGACTCAGGCGGTCCAACTCCCAGTGTCCGTATTCGGCATGGTCTGTCAGCAGGCGCGTGGCGTCCTTGCGCGAGACCCCGCGCGGTACATACACATCGACAAATTCGTATTCCGGCATCGCATCTATTGTGCGGGCTGGGGTCCGCTACGGATAGCGTCTGCACTATGTCTGATGCTGTGCAGCCGACCGCTACCGAGGTACGCGCCGCCGCCGAGGCGGTCAAGACCGCGCTCGACCGCCACCTGGCCGCGGTCGAGCGCAGGACGGGTGAGGACGACCCGGCCGTCTACGAGGCGTTCAACGAGCTGGCCGCGGCGGCCGAGGAGTACGACGAGCTTCTCTACGACCGCTACGACGAGGTCACGCCCTTCGAGATCCCCGAGGTGGAGGAAGAGCTCCCGCCGTACACGGGCCCCGAGGAACCGAACGCGCTGAGCGTGCTGATCCGCCGGGACTACACGGTGGTGGAGCCGCAGCGGCTGCTGACGCAGGCGGAGCGTGTGGAGGCCGCGGAGGAGGAGGGCGCGCCGGAGCCGTCGTCCGGCACGGTCCACGGCGCCCTCGGCGTCCTCTTCGGCGAGTTCGAACCCGACGAGATCGCCTCCCGGCACAAGGAGTTCGGCCTGGAGGAGGGCGACTCCACGCTGTGGGTGACGGCCGCGGACGAACCCGCGGAGCCGGGCGAATGGCTGGAGGCCCCCTTCGAACCCGTCGATCCGCACAGGGTCGTCTGCCGTTTCGACATGAGCGCCGTCTTCGACGAGGAGTCGGAGGACGACGACGTGGAGGAGGACCTCGGACCCGATTCCGACCTGGACGACGACGAGGACCTGGAGCCTCTGGACTCCGACCGCTAGTGCCGGGGCAGGCAACGCGCGCCCGGCGACGGGCAAACGTTGCCTGCCGGTGGCACTAGCGGCGCAGCAGTACGGGCAGGCGAGTGGTCCGCGGCCTGGCGGGGACCTCGGCCACAGCACGGGGCAGTGCCTGCTCCACCCCGTGCACCACGGACAGGTGGCCGACCGCACGGCCGAAGGCCGTGTACACCCAGGGCCGGGTGAGGGCCTGAGCGGCGTCACCGGGCAGCACCACGACCACCGCCCGCCACTGCTGCCCCACCGCCTGGTGCGCGGTCAGCGCCCAGCCATGCCGCACGCACTGCCCCACCCGCTCCTTCGGTACGACGACGGGGGCACCCGAGCACTCCAGGTGCAGCCCCTCGGCGTCCGCCTTCACGACACGGCCCGGCAGCGTACGGCCCGGGGCGGGGGAGTAGGCGATCCGGTCGCCCGGGTCGAAGCCGCCGAAGCGGCCGGGGCCGGGGTTGAGCCGCTCCTTGAGCGCCGCGTTCAGCGCGCGTGTGCCCGCCGCCCCGCCGTGGCCAGGTGTGATCACCTGCGTCTCCTCGGCCGGGATGCCGAGGGCACGCGGCACCGAGTCCGCGACCAGCTGCACGGTACGGTGCACCGCTTCCCCGGCGTTCCGCACCGGCACGATCACGACCTCGTTGCCGGGCGCGTCGACCTGCGGGAGCTCACCGACGCCGATCGCGGAGACCAACTCGCCGATCGGGCCGGGGTCGGGCGTGCGTGAGGCGATCTGCGGGCACACGCGGGCGGTGAGCAGATCCGCGAACACCCGTCCCGGACCGGCCGACCCCAGCACCCCCGGATCTCCGCTCAGCACCAGGCGGGCGCCGTCGGGCAGCGACTCCACGAGCAGGGCCGCCGTCTCGACGTCCAACTGGGGCGCGTCGAGCACGATCAGCAGATCGAGGTCCAGCGCCCCGTCCGCGTCCCGGCCCGGGCCCTCCGCACCGGACAGGAGGCCCGCCACCGTGGCGAGCGCCGGACGCGTCGGCTCCGCGGGGGCATCCGGAAGACCGGGCCGGCTGAGCAGCGCGGCGAACGGACGCCGGCCGGCCGGGCTGTGCAGGGCGGCCCAGGCACGTACACCGAGCCGCTGCGCCGCCTGCAGCAGCGTCGCCGACTCGGCACGCGACGCCTCCCCGCCGGTGTGAAGCACCAGTCCGTGGCCCGCGACCGCGCGGATCAGCTCCGCGGCACAGCCATGCGCCGATCCGGCTTCCCGCTCCCAGTCCGCGGCCGAACCGTCCTCCTTCGGTACGGAGTCGAGCAGTCGGGCCAGTCCGTCGGCGAGGCTCTCCTCCGCGAGCGCGTACCGCTCCAGGCCGATCATGAGGCGGACCGGGCGCTCGTCGTCCTCCTCGTCCGCATCCGGTGCGGCCGTCTCCAGGGCGTCCTCGAAGACGAGGGCCTCACCCTCGGCGATCGTGCTGCGGAGGGCAGCATCGGGGTCCGGCACCGAGCGCTGCGCGAGCGCGGCCTCGAGGGCGGGGGCCTCCAGCGCGGTGTGCCCGGCCAGGGCCGCCTGCTCCAGCAGCCAGACCGTCACCGCGCGGGCCCGGCGCTCGTCGTCCGGGCGGCACTCGGCGCCGAGCAGCGCCCGGGCGAACCCGTCGGCCTGCTCGGGCCGCACACCGGCGACCCGCAGCAACTGCCAGGGGTCCGCGCGCAGTCGTGCGTCCGCGCCCTCACCGAGGGCCTCGGCGACCTGGGGCGCGAGGGAGTCAGGGGCGCCGCCCCCGGCCAGAACGGCCTGTACGGCGGCGACGGCCTCCGCGGCGGGGGCCGCAGGCGCGACCGGGGGCGCCACGGGCTGCGGGCGCCGCACGGGCTCGGGGGCGGCGGGCCGGCGCGGGGACGGTGCCTGCCCGCCGAACGTGCCCGGCACCGGCTTCTCGCCGCTCTCCACGGCCCGCACCGCCGCGAGCAGGTCGGCGGCCTTCCCACTCAGCTTCCCGCCGGCCTCGATCGGGCCCTTCCTCTCCGCCTTCCGCCGCTCGATCCGCTCCCGTTCAACCCGCTGAGCGGCCAGCTCGGCCTCGGCCGCGGACATCTGGGGCGAGGTGTCGCCCTCGCCGGTGCCCGCGCTCCGAGAGCCATCGTCGGTTGTGGTGCCGTCGGCCGGTGTCGCTGATGTCGCGGAGACCTCACCGGCCGCAGGCGCCGGCTCCGGGCCCCCTGATGCTCCGCCGCCGTCCGTGCTCCCACCCGTCCCGGTCCCGGCCTCGTCAGCCGGTTCCCCCGGGCTGGGGGCCGTCTCCGTGGTTTCCGGGTCCGTGGTCACAGCGTGCTCCAGTCGTGATCGGGATAGCGGTGTACCGGGGCCGACACATCGTCCAGCGCCCGGCAGATCTCGCCAGGAAGACTAAGCGTCTCCACTGACAATGCCGTCGTGAGCTGCTGCGCATTGCGCGCACCGACGATCGGGGCGACCACGCCCGGCCGGTCGCGGACCCACGCCAGCGCCACCTGGAGCGGTGTGGTGGCCAGTCCGTCGGCGGCCGTCTGCACGGCATCGACGATGCCGCTCGCCGTGTCGTCGAGGTACGGCGCGACGAACGGGGCCATGTGCTCGGACGCCCCGCGTGAGTCGGCCGGCGTCGCGTTCCGGTACTTGCCCGTCAGCACGCCCCGGCCCAGCGGAGAGGACGGCAGCAGCCCGACCCCCAGGTCCAGCGCCGCCGGCAGCACCTCGCGCTCCACTCCGCGCTGCAGCAGCGAGTACTCCATCTGCGTGCTCGCGATCCGGGTCCGTACACCCGGCTCCGCGAGCTGCCAGGTCGCCGCCTTCGCGAGCTGCCAGCCGCAGAAGTTGGACACGCCCGCATAGCGCGCCCGGCCACTGCTGACCGCCAGGTCGAGCGCCTGCAGGGTCTCCTCCAGCGGGGTGGCGGCGTCGAAGGCATGGATGTGCCACAGATCGACGTAGTCCGTGCCGAGGCGGGAAAGCGAGGCGTCCAGCGCGGCGAGCAGATGCCCGCGCGAACCGTCGAAACGGCGGTCGGGGTCGGGTACGCTCCCCGCCTTCGTCGAGAGGACCAGATCCCGGCGTGGCACGAGCCCGTCCACGAGCTTCCCGAGCAGATACTCGGCCTCCCCGTCGCCGTACACGTCCGCGGTGTCGACGAGGGTCCCGCCCGCCTCCCAGAACACCTTCAACTGGTCCGCGGCGTCGTGCTCGTCCGTGTCACGTCCCCAGGTCAGGGTGCCGAGTCCGATCCGGGACACACGAAGGCCGGTACGGCCGAGATGCCTCTGCTCCATGAACGCCGAGATTACGGCCTGAACTTGGCTCATGGGGGGCCTGTGGACAACCGACTTCCCCCGTGTCCGCGGCCAGGCCGGTCGACTACTGTCTCCCTCCACAAGGGACATTACTGAGCGGTAAGGGGATTGGGTCATGCAGCTCGGGATCAACCTCGGCTACTGGGGCGCCGGGATGGACGCGGACAACCTGGCCGTGGCCCAGGAGGCCGACCGGCTCGGATACGCGGTGTGCTGGGCGGCCGAAGCGTACGGCTCCGACGCGGCCACCGTGCTCAGCTGGGTCGCGGCCCAGACCGAGCGCATCGACGTCGGCTCCGCCATCTTCCAGATCCCGGCCCGTCAACCCGCGATGACCGCGATGACCGCCGCCACCCTCGACTCGCTCTCCGGCGGCCGCTTCCGCCTCGGTCTCGGCGTCTCCGGTCCGCAGGTCTCCGAGGGCTGGTACGGCGTCACGTTCGACAAGCCGCTGTCCCGCACCCGGGAGTACGTGGAGATCGTGCGCAAGGCGATGGCGCGTGAGCGGTTGACGTACGAGGGCGAGCACTGGACCCTCCCGCTGCCCGGCGGCCCCGGCAAGCCGCTCAGGCTGACCGTGCACCCTGAGCGCGAGCACATCCCGCTCTACATCGCCGCGATCGGCCCCAAGAACCTGGAGCAGACCGGCGAGATCGCCGACGGGGCCCTGCTGATCTTCCCCTCGGCCGACCACCTCGAGGAGACCGCGATCAGGCATCTGCGCGCCGGACGCGAGAAGGCCGGCCGGACCCTCGACGGCTTCGACATCTGCCCGACACTCCCGCTCGCCGTCGGCGACGACAAGGACGTGGCCGCGCTGGCCGACTTCTTCCGCCCCTACACCGCCCTGTATGTCGGCGGCATGGGCAGCCGCAAGCAGAACTTCTACAACCGGCTCGCCCAGCGCATGGGCTACGAGAAGGCGGCCGCCGAGATCCAGGACAAGTACCTGTCGGGCGACAAGCAGGGTGCTGCCGCCGCCGTCCCGCACGAGCTGATCGACCAGACCACCCTGCTCGGCTCCGTGCACCGCATCGCCGACCGGATGAAGGCCTACGCCGCGGCCGGCGTCACCACGCTCACGCTCGCCCCTGCGGGCTTCACGCTGGAGGAGCGGATCGCCTCGCTCCGGGCTGGATCCGAGGCCCTGGAGCGGGCCGGGCTCGCGTAACACGAGCGGAAGGTCTCCACGGCCGTGGTGGGGGCTCGGGTGTCTTCCCCGCCACGGCCGTCACCGGGAACAACGCGTCGGCAGGCCCCTGGTTACGCGCCGCGCGGTCCTCCCTGTCCTTTGTTCGGCACAGGCATCCGGGGCCCGCGAGGACGGCACCGGAGTTCGCGTAGGCGCCGGAAACCTGCCACACGCGCGTGGCGCGCACGCCGGCGCCGCCGTCCCCGGGATCACCGCAGGGCCGCCCTTCGGCCCTGCGCGGGAGTCCGGGGGCAGGTCCTAGGCTGGGCCGCATGCCCACGTTGATCCTCGTCCGGCACGGACGCTCCACCGCCAACACCGCGGGACTGCTCGCCGGCTGGACGCCCGGCGTCGCGCTCGACGAGCGCGGCATCGCGCAGGCCGCGGCCCTGCCCGGGCGGCTCGCCGAACTGCCGATCTCCGAGGTCGTGACGAGCCCCCTGCAGCGCTGCCAGGAGACCGTCCGGCCGCTGCTCGACGCCCGCCCCGGACTGCGCGCGCACACCGACGAACGCATCGGCGAGTGCCACTACGGCGACTGGTCCGGCCGCAAGCTCGCCGAGCTGAAGGACGAGCCCCTGATGGAGGTCGTCCAGGCGCACCCCTCGGCGGCGGCCTTCCCCGGCGGCGAGTCGATGCGGGCCATGCAGACCCGCGCCGCGGAAGCGGTACGGGAGTGGAACGCGCGCGTGGAGCGCGATCACGGTGCGGACGCCGTGTACCTCATGTGCTCGCACGGCGACATCATCAAATCCCTTGTCGCGGACGCCCTCGGCCTTCATCTCGACCTCTTCCAGCGGATCTCCGTCGAACCGTGTTCCATCACCGCGATCCGCTACACACGACTGCGGCCGTTTCTCGTACGTCTCGGGGACACCGGTGATTTCGCCTCCCTGGTGCCGCGTGAGGAACCCCCCGGCCAGGACGCCACGGTCGGGGGCGGTGCGGGCGCACCGTGATCGTCGGCCGCAGTAGGGTGAAGCGGTCGAACCAGCGCAGTAGTTGTCAGCAGCAGTAATCGTCAGCAACCGAAGCGGGCCGGCGCGGTCAGCCGGTCCCGATCCAATGGAGACAGGACGTGTCCCGTCAGGTGTTCCTCTACGACCCCCCGGACCGTTTCGTGGCCGGTACGGTCGGGCTGCCCGGGCGCCGTACCTTCTTCCTGCAGGCCTCGGCCGGACACCGGATGACCAGCGTGGCTCTGGAGAAGACCCAGGTCGCGGCGCTCGCCGAGCGCATGGACGAGCTTCTCGACGAAGTGGTGCGCCGCAGCGGCGGCAGCGCCGCCGTGCCCGCCATGGCCCCCTCGGAGATCACCGACACGGCGCCGCTGGACACCCCGATCGACGAGGAGTTCCGCGTCGGCACCATGGCCTTGGCCTGGGACGGCGACGAACAGCGCATGATCGTCGAGGCCCAGGCCCTCGTCGAGCTGGACGCGGACTCCGAGGAGGACCTCGCCGAGGCCGAGGAGCGGCTGTTGCAGGACGAGGAGAACGGCCCGCCGATGCTCCGGGTCCGGCTGACCGGCGCGCAGGCCAGGGCCTTCGCCAAACGCGCCCTCGACGTCGTCAACGCCGGGCGTCCGCCCTGCCCGCTGTGCAGCCTGCCGCTCGACCCGGAAGGACATGTATGTCCGCGCCAGAACGGATACCGCCGCGGAGCGTGACCACGGCCGAACTGCTCGCCGAAGGCGAGCTGACCGTACGCGGACGCATCCGTGACGCATCCAACGCGGCGCTGTACTGCACGGTCTCGTCCGACGGCCGGCAAGCCGCCTGCATCTACAAGCCCGTCGCCGGCGAGCGACCCCTGTGGGACTTCCCGGACGGGACGCTGGCGCAGCGCGAGGTCGCCGCGTACGAGGTGTCGGAGGCGACCGGCTGGAGTCTCGTGCCGCCCACCGTGCTGCGCGACGGGCCCTACGGCCAGGGCATGTGCCAGCTGTGGATCGAGGGGCAGCCGGACGCCGAACTGCTCGCCCTGGTGGACGCCGAGGAGCCGGAGGACGGCTGGAAGGCCGTCGGGCTCGCCGACCTCGGTGACGGCAGGACCGCTCTGCTCGTGCACGCCGACGACGAGCGGCTGCGGCGGCTCGCCGTCCTCGACGCGGTCGTCAACAACGCCGACCGCAAGGGCGGCCATCTGCTGCCCACCGAAGACGGACACCTGTACGGCATCGACCACGGAGTGACCTTCAACACCGAGAACAAGCTGCGCACGCTGCTGTGGGGGTGGGCCGGGGAGCCGCTGACGGGAGAGGCCGTCGAGGTGCTCAAAGGGCTGAAGGGAGCCCTGGAGGAGGGCGCGGCGCTGGCCGTGCGGCTGGCCGGGCTGATCACCGCGGCCGAGGTGGCGGCCACACGCGCGCGTGTGGAGGCACTGCTGGCCTGCGGGAAGTATCCGGAGCCCAGCGGGGAGTGGCCCGCGATCCCCTGGCCACCGGTGTGAGGCCACCCGGCGCCGGACGGCAGGGCAGGCCGGGAGAGCATCTGCACACCGGGAAGTGCTTTGCAAGAGCGCCTTCCCGGCCATCCGGCCCGGTCCGGTTCGTATGCGCAACTTCCCGCCGGTTAGGCTCGTGACATGCATGCCTGGCCCGCTTCCGAGGTCCCCGCCCTGCCTGGTCAGGGCCGCGACCTGAGGATCCACGACACCGCGACCGGTGGCCTGGTCCCCCTTGACCCCGGTCCCGTCGCCCGTATCTACGTCTGCGGCATCACCCCGTACGACGCGACCCACATGGGTCACGCGGCGACCTACAACGCGTTCGACCTCGTTCAGCGTGTGTGGCTGGACACCAAGCGGCAGGTGCACTACGTCCAGAACGTCACCGACGTCGACGACCCCCTCCTGGAGCGCGCCGAGCGCGACGGCGTCGACTGGGTGGCCCTCGCCGAGCGGGAGACCACCCTCTTCCGCGAGGACATGACCGCGCTGCGGCTGCTGCCCCCGAAGCACTACATAGGTGCGGTGGAGGCCATACCCGGGATCGTGCCGCTCGTCGAGCGTCTCAGGGACGCCGGGGCTGCGTACGACCTCGACGGGGACATCTACTTCTCCGTCGAGTCCGACCCGCACTTCGGCGAGGTGTCCCGCCTCGACGCCGCCGCCATGCGGTTGCTGTCCGCGGAGCGCGGCGGTGACCCGGACCGTCCGGGCAAGAAGAACCCGCTCGACCCGATGCTCTGGATGGCCGCCCGCGACGGTGAGCCCAGCTGGGACGGCGGTTCTCTGGGCCGTGGCCGGCCCGGCTGGCACATCGAGTGCGTGGCCATCGCGCTCGACCACCTGGGCATGGGCTTCGACGTCCAGGGCGGCGGCTCCGACCTCGCCTTCCCGCACCACGAGATGGGCGCCTCGCACGCGCAGGTCCTGACCGGCGAGTACCCGATGGCGAAGGCGTACGTCCACGCCGGCATGGTCGCGCTGCACGGCGAGAAGATGTCCAAGTCCAAGGGCAATCTCGTCTTCGTGTCCCAGCTCCGGCGCGACGGCGTCGACCCGGCCGCCATCCGGCTCGCGCTGCACTCCCACCACTACCGGTCCGACTGGGAGTGGACCGACCAGGTCCTGCGGGACGCCGAGGCGCGGCTCGACCGCTGGCGCTCCGCCGTCTCGCGGCCCGACGGCCCGCCCGCCGAGGCGCTCGTCGACGAGATCCGCGAGGCCCTCGCGAACGACCTGGACGCACCGGCCGCGCTCGCCGCGGTCGACCGCTGGGTCGCGCTCCAGGAGGAGAGCGGCGGCACGGACACGGGCGCGCCCGGTGTCGTCTCGCGCGCCGTGGATGCGCTGCTCGGCGTGGCCCTGTAAGCAGGGGGCCCTGTCAGCACAGGGAAGGCGGCGCCGGGCGGGTCGTACCGCGCCCGGCGCCGCTCGCCTTTGTTCGCCAGGGGGCCGGACCGTCCACCGCGAGGACCGCACCGGTGCTTGCCGTCCTCGCCCCGGTCGGCGGTGAACAGCCGCTCGCGGCTGCCGGGTTCGGGCCGCGCCGCCGCTCATGGGCTGCACCGCGACCACCCTTCGCGCGTGAACATCGCGCATGAACGCCGAGGGCGGTGCGCCGGATGCGCACCGCCCTGTCAGTCCTCCGACGAGTCCTCGTCCTCGTTTCCCGGCCGTGGCGGCTTGGGCGGTCGCGTACGGCCGCTGGGGTTGTCCCGCAGATACGAACCGCCCTCGCCGCCGTCCGCCGTGGCGTGCCCACCGGGCGGGTTGACGTCCCGCCGCCGCAGATACCGCTCGAACTCACGGGCGATCGCCTCGCCCGACGCCTCCGGCAGCTCGGCGGTGTCCCGGGCCTCCTCGAGCGTCTGGACGTACTCGGCGACCTCGCTGTCCTCCGCGGCCAGCTGGTCCACGCCCACCTGCCAGGCGCGCGTGTCCTCCGGCAGCTCGCCCAGCGGGATGCGCAGGTCGAGGAGGTCCTCCAGACGGTTGAGCAGGGCCAGCGTGGCCTTCGGGTTCGGCGGCTGGGACACGTAGTGCGGGACCGCCGCCCACAGCGAGACCGCGGGCACGCCGGCATGCGTGCACGCCTCCTGCAGGACGCCCACGATGCCCGTGGGGCCCTCGTACTTGGTCTCCTCCAGGTCCATCCGGTGGGCCAGGTCCGGGTCGGACGTGGTCCCGCTGATCGGGACCGGACGCGTGTGCGGGGTGTCACCGAGCAGGGCACCCAGGATCACCACCAGTTCCACGCCCAGTTCGTGGGCGAAGCCCAGCAGCTCGTTGCAGAACGAACGCCAGCGCATCGACGGCTCGATGCCGCGGACCAGCACCAGGTCACGGGGCTTGTCGCCGCCGACGCGGACCACCGAGAGCCGGGTCGTGGGCCAGGTGATCTTACGGACCCCGGCCTCCATGAACACTGTGGGGCGGTTCACCTGGAAGTCGTAGTAGTCCTCGGCGTCCAGCGCCGCGAACACCTCGCCCTTCCATTCCCTGTCCAGATGCGCGACCGCGGTGGAGGCGGCGTCGCCGGCATCGTTCCAGCCCTCGAACGCGGCCACCATGACCGGGTCGATCAGCTCGGGAACCCCCTCGAGCTCGATCACCCAGCGCCTCCTTCCGACGTGCCCTCGCGTACGTCCCAACCTTACGGCGTGCGACGGGGGCGACCGCAGCCCCCTTGCACGGGGGAGTGAACGGATGACTGCCCCGTGCGGGGCAGCCGAACACCCAAGATCATGCCCCGGTCTCAGGCCCTCGGACGCGCCACACCTCCGAGGGGTCAGAGGGGGGCGAGCGCAGCCACTGCTCCACGGACGCGATGTGCACGGTCGCCCAGGAACGGGCCGCCTCCGCGTCACGGTCACGCAGGGCGCCCAGGATCGCCCGGTGCTCGTACAGGGTGCGGCTGACCGCGTCCTCCCGGGTCGGGCCGCGCCGGATCCCGGCCCGGGTGGTGGGCCCGGACAAGCCCTCGAGCAGGGAGCACAGCACCGAGTTACCGGAATTCCGCGCGATGCCCCGGTGGAACTCGAGGTCGCAGGCGATGAGTTCCTCCACGGACGGTTCCGGGCCCAGCTCGTCCAACCGCGCCGCCAGCGCGTCCAGTTGCCGCTCGCTGATCCGTGAGGCCGCCAGCGCCGTCGCGGCCGGCTCCAGGATGCGGCGCACCGCGAGGAACTCCAGCGCGGTGTCGTCGCGGTGGAAGTCGACGACGAAGTTCAGCGCCTCCAGCAGGAGTTGGGGATCGAGGCTCGTCACATACGTGCCGTCGCCCTGCCGTACGTCCAGGATGCGGAACAGCGCCAGGGCGCGCACGGCCTCGCGCAGGGAGTTGCGGGACAGCCCCAGCTCGGCGGCGAGTTGGCTCTCCTTGGGCAGGCGGCCGCCGGGGCGCAGCACACCGGAGACGATCATCCCTTTGATCTTCTCGATCGCCTCGTCCGTGACCGTCATGGCGTGCCCGCCTCCCTGATGCTCAGACATCCGATGTCTCGGCGTCATTATGGAGGCCCAGCGGGCGGAACGGGGAGGGGACGCACGAGGGCGACCTCCATGCCCGCTCCGGCGTGCGTACGCGGTGTGGCAGCGCAGAAGGGGCGGTCTCCCCCCGCGGAAAGCCGCCCCTGGGTCCGGTCGGACCTACTTCGTGTCCAGCAGGTCCTGCACCTTGCCGCGCACCTCGTCCGTGGCCAGGCCGCGGATCGTCAGCGTGGTGCGGCGGCGCAGCACATCGTCCGCCGTCTCGGCCCACTCGTGGTCCCGGGCGTAGACGACCTGCGCCCAGATCTCCGGGGCGTCCGGGTGGACGCGCTCGCCCAGCTCAGGGTTCTCGTTGGCCAGCCGCGCGATGTCGAAGGCCAGCGAACCGTAGTGGGTGGCCAGGTGCTTGGCGGTGTCGGGCGCCATGCGCGGGCCGGGAGCCGGCCCATCGACGACCAGTCGGTGGGCGACCGCGCGCGGGTTGGCGATGCCGGGCAGCGGCAGCTTCCGCGGCAGCTTGGAGACCGGCTCGAAGTCGTCGCCGAGCGGGTGGCCCGGCAGGGACTCCAGCTTCTTCATGACCGTACGGCCGATGTGCCGGAAGGTGGTCCACTTACCGCCCGCGACGGACAGCATGCCGCCCCTGCCCTCGGTGACGACGGTCTCGCGCTTGGCCTTGGCGGTGTCGCCGGGGCCGCCGGGCAGCACCCGCAGACCGGCGAAGGCGTATGTGATCAGGTCACGGTCGAGCTGCTGGTCGCGGACGGAGAAGGCGGCCTCGTCGAGGATCTGGGTGATGTCCTTCTCGGTCACCGCGACCTGGGCCGGGTCGCCCTCGTACTCCTCGTCGGTCGTACCGAGCAGCAGCATGTCCTCCCAGGGGAGAGCGAAGGTGATGCGGTACTTGTCGATCGGCGTCGCGAGCGCGGCCTTCCACGGGGAGGTGCGCTTGAGGACCAGGTGCGCACCCTTGGACAGGCGTATGGACGGCGCCGCGTTCGGGTCCTCCATCCGGCGCAGGTGGTCGACCCACGGGCCGGTCGCGTTCAGCACCAGCCGTGCGTCGACGCCGAACTCGTCTCCGGAGACCCGGTCCTTCAGCTCGGCACCGGTCACCCGGCCCCGGGTGAAGCGCAGCCCGGTGACCTCGGCGTGGTTGAGGACGACCGCGCCGGACTCGACGGCCGCGCGGACCGTCATCAGCGCCATGCGCGCGTCGTTCATCTGGTCGTCGCCGTAGACGGCCACGGCCTTCAGGTTCTCGGTGCGCAGTTCCGGCACGTCCTGCTGCGCCCGGGCGGGCGAGAGCAGATGGCCGACGCCGTCACCGAACGCCGACAGCGCGGAGTAGGCGAAGACGCCCGCTCCGAGCTTCGCCGCGCCGTGCGGCCCGCCCTTGTACACGGGGAGGTAGAACGTGAGCGGGTTCGCCAGGTGGGGGGCCACCAGACGGGAGACCGCACGGCGCTCGAAGTGGTTCTCCGCCACCAGCTTCACCGCGCCGGTCTGCAGATAGCGCAGACCGCCGTGGAGCAGCTTGGAGGAGGCGGAGGAGGTGGCGCCGGCGAAGTCGCCGGCGTCCACCAGCGCCACCCGCAGGCCCGACTGCGCGGCATGCCAGGCAGTGGAGATGCCCAGGATTCCGCCGCCGATCACGAGGAGGTCGTAGGTCGCCTTGGACAGCTGCTCCCGGGTCTCGGCACGGCTCGGGTTGGAGCCGCGGGCCGGGTGCGTCCCAAGAGCCGGGACACTCTGCAGGGTGGTCATCGCTGATTACTCCTCGTGCTCGATCCAGCCCATGGTCCGCTCGACGGCCTTGAGCCAGTTCTTGTACTCACGGTCGCGGGTCTCCGCGTCCATGTGGGGGGTCCATTCGGCGGCCCGGCGCCAGTTGGCGCGCAGATCGTCGGTGCTGGTCCAGAAGCCGACGGCGAGACCGGCGGCGTAGGCGGCGCCGAGGCAGGTGGTCTCGGCGACCATCGGGCGCACCACCGGCGCGTCCAGGAAGTCCGAGAGCGTCTGCATCAGCAGGTTGTTGGAGGTCATGCCGCCATCGACCTTGAGGGCCGCGAGCTCGACGCCCGAGTCCTTGGTCATGGCGTCCGTGATCTCACGGGTCTGCCAGGCGGTGGCCTCCAGGACGGCGCGCGCGAGGTGCGCCTTGGTCACGTACCGGGTCAGACCGGCGATCACACCGCGGGCGTCGGAGCGCCAGTACGGGGCGAACAGGCCGGAGAAGGCGGGCACGAAGTAGGCGCCGCCGTTGTCCTCGACCGACAGGGCGAGCGTCTCGATCTCGGCCGCGGTCTTGATCAGGCCCATCTGGTCGCGCATCCACTGCACCAGGGAGCCGGTGACCGCGATGGAACCTTCCAGGGCGTAGACCGGCTTCTGGCCGCCGATCTGGTAGCCGACGGTGGTCAGCAGGCCCGAGTAGGAGTTGATGATCTTCTCACCGGTGTTCATCAGCATGAAGGTGCCGGTGCCGTAGGTGGACTTGGCCTCGCCTTCGGAGAAGCAGGTCTGGCCGAACAGGGCCGCCTGCTGGTCGCCGAGCGCGGAGGCGACCGGGATGCCGCCGAGCAGCTCGCCGAGGCGCCCGCCGGTGATCTCGCCGTAGACCTCGGCGGAGGACCGGATCTGAGGCAGCATCGTCTGCGGGACACCGACGGACTCGCAGATGCGGTCGTCCCACTGCATGGTGTTCAGGTTCATCAGCAGGGTGCGGGAGGCGTTGGTCACGTCGGTGACGTGGTGGCCTCCGTCGACACCGCCGGTCAGGTTCCAGATGACCCAGGTGTCCATCGTGCCGAAGAGGATGTCGCCCGCCTCGGCGCGCTCGCGCAGCCCCTCGACGTTGTCGAGCAGCCAGCGGGCCTTCGGGCCGGCGAAGTACGAGGCCAGCGGCAGGCCGGTCTCGCGGCGGAAGCGGTCCTGGCCGACGTTGCGACCGAGTTCCTTGCACAGCGCGTCGGTGCGGGTGTCCTGCCAGACGATGGCGTTGTGGACGGGCTCACCGGTGTTCTTGTCCCACAGCACGGTGGTCTCGCGCTGGTTGGTGATGCCGATCGCCTTGATGTCGTCCCGCGTGATGCCGGCCTTCTCGATGGCTCCGGCGACGACCTCCTGGACGTTGGTCCAGATCTCGGTGGCGTCGTGCTCGACCCAGCCCGGCTTCGGGAAGATCTGCTCGTGCTCCTTCTGGTCGACGGAGACGATGCGGCCGTCCCGGTCGAAGACGATGCAGCGCGAAGAGGTCGTGCCCTGGTCGATGGCGGCGATGAACGGCCCGTGGCCGTGGGAAGCGATGCCGGCGGTGTGTGCGTCGGTCACGGTGTGCTCCTGGGATTCCGTGGGTATGAGGGGCGGCTGGTACGGCGCGATGCTGTCGGGCGATGTCTGGGGAGAGCTCGCTCGGCTCACGCGAAAGCGACGTTGTAGATGCCTGCGGCGATCGCCCCGCCGACCAGCGGGCCGACGACCGGGATCCAGGCGTAGCCCCAGTCGGAACCGCCCTTGTTGGGCAGGGGAAGGAGGGCGTGCACGATACGCGGGCCGAGGTCACGTGCCGGGTTGATGGCGTAGCCGGTCGGGCCGCCCAGGGACAGACCGATCGAGACGACCACGAGCGCGGTGATCAGGGCGCCGAGGATGCCGAGACCGTTGCCCTTGTCGTTGAGGCCCTGCGTGAGGACCGCCAGCACCAGCACGACCGTGCCGATGATCTCCGTGGCGAGGTTCTGCGCGACGTTGCGGATCTCGGGACCGGTCGAGAAGACGCCGAGCACGGGGCCGGCCGCGGCCTCCCGCGCCTCAGCGGCCTTGGCGACCTTGGTGTCCTGTGCGCCCGGACCGCCGACGATCTCCCGGTCGGTGAGGTGGGCGTGGAACTGGCCGTAGTAGGTGACCCAGACCAGGGCCGCACCGATCATGGCGCCGAGGACTTGTCCGCCCCAATAGACCGGGACGTTCTTCCAGTCGCCGTCCTTGATGGCGATCGCGAGTGTCACCGCCGGATTGAGGTGGGCACCGGAGAGTGGTGCGGACGTGTAGACCGCCGTCATGACGGCGAAACCCCAACCGAACGCAATGGCGAGCCAGCCGGCGTTACGGGCCTTGGAGGCCTTCAGCGTCACCGCGGCGCAGACGCCGCCGCCGAGCAGGATGAGTATGGCGGTACCGATGGTCTCGCCGATGAAGATGTCGGAGCTGGACACCCGCGACTCCTTTGTCCTTCGTCCAGGGGAAGGCGAACCCCGGGTCCCTCCGGTGGTCCGCGCCCTCGGGGTGAGGGCGATGCCGGCCCTTGGCGTTGTCACACTCTAACGCGTATTACCGGTAGGTGTTCGACAATGCCGACCGTCGGACGGGAGTCTCGCTCCCGTTTCACCAGGTCGTCAAGAGTTCTGTTATCGAATGCACGATCGTTACTGATCGCTCCGAGTCATCAATCTCGGTGCGGGTGCGCCCCGTGTACGAGGAGGTGCGTTTCGTGGTCGCGCAGCGTTGCCGGAAGGCTGCCCGCGTGGGGGCGTGATACACGCCGGTGCGCGGGCAGGCGGAAAGGCCGGTACGACGGTGACGTACCGGCCGCGGTCACGCGAGCCCCATGGGGTGCACGGACGGGGGCTCCTGCCGTTCCCGGTCCTCTGGCCGTGCCCGGTCCGTACCGGCCCTCGGCCATGCCCGACCCTCGGCTTGACCCCGATCTCCCGGTAGTGCGGGGCTCAGAACCGCCCGGCGCCCAGGTCCCGTGACACCGCGCGGGCGCAGTCGCGGACCGCCGCGACCAGTTCATGGCGCAGCTCCCCGTCCCGGCACACCCGCTCCACCGCGCCGGTGATCCCCACCGCGCCCACCGGCATCCGCCGCCGGTCGTGGATGGGGGCGGCGATCGAGGCCACGCCGGTCCAGGTCTCCTCGACGTCGGCCGCGTAGCCACGCGCGCGCGTGATGTCGAGGATGTGCTCGAAGCCGTCCAGGTCACAGACCGTCCGGTCGGTGAACGCCGGCCGGTCGGCCTCCAGCGCCTCGCTGTGCGCGACCGGGTCGTACGCCGACAGCACCTTGCCCAGGGCTGTGGAATGCAGCGGCTGCATGGCCCCGATCTCAAGCACCTGCCGGCTGTCGTCGGGCCGGAAGACATGGTGCACGATCAGCACGCCCTGCTGGTGCAGCACCCCCAGATAGACGCTCTCGCCGCTGGAGCGGGCCAGATCGTCCGTCCACACCAGGGCGCGCGCCCGAAGTTCGTGCACGTCGAGGTAGGTGGTCCCCAGGCGCAGGAGTTCGGCGCCGAGCTGATAGCGGCCCGAGGCCGGGTCCTGCTCGACGAACCCCTCCTGCTGGAGCGTGCGGAGTATGCCGTGGGCCGTGCCCTTGGCGAGGCCCAGTGACGAGGCGATGTCCGACAGGCCGAGCCGCCGCTCGCCGCCGGCGAGCAGTCGCAGCATCGCGGCCGCCCGCTCGAGCGACTGGATGTTCCGTGCCATCGCCGTCCTGCCCTCCGTCCCCTTCCGCCGTCAGACGACGGTCGCACACCGTCGTTCGGCAATGTCGAACACTACCTGCCGTCGTCGACCTCCCGTTAATGGGTGGTCGCCACCCGGCCCGCCGGAATCCCCCCACAGCACACGGGCCACGCCCGTCCCACCCCGCGGACTCACCTGACCGTACTGCCCCGCCCCGGGCTACCCTGTGCGGGTGCGTCTTCCACGGGAAGCGCAAAGCCGACAGCCGTCGCACCCCAGGGAGCATCTTCCATGGCCTCGTTGCCGAACCCGTCCCTTTCGTCCGCCTGCACCGACAGCCGGACCCGAACCGAAACCCTCCGGGAAGCCTTCGCCACCCGTGTCGTCGTGGCCGACGGCGCGATGGGCACGATGCTCCAGGCCCAGGATCCGACACTGGAGGACTTCCAGGGACTCGAGGGCTGCAACGAGATTCTGAACCTCACCCGCCCCGACATCGTCCGCTCCGTCCACGAGGCGTACTTCTCGGTGGGCGTCGACTGCGTCGAGACGAACACGTTCGGTGCGAACCACGCGGCCATGGCCGAGTACGAGATCGCCGACCGCGTGTACGAACTGTCCGAGGCGGGTGCCCGGATCGCCCGCGAGGCCGCGGACGGGTTCGCCGCCGGCGACGGCCGGCAGCGCTGGGTACTCGGCTCCATGGGCCCCGGCACCAAGCTCCCCACCCTCGGCCACGTCGGCTACGCCACGATCCGCGACGGCTTCCAGGCCAACGCGGAGGGCCTGCTCGCCGGCGGCGCGGACGCGCTGATCGTCGAGACCACCCAGGACCTGCTGCAGACGAAGGCGTCCGTCCTGGGCGCCCGGCGCGCGATGGAGGCCACCGGCATCGTCGTGCCCCTGCTGTGCTCGATGGCGTTCGAGACCACGGGCACGATGCTGCTGGGCTCCGAGATCGGCGCCGCGCTGACCGCGCTGGAACCGCTCGGCATCGACATGATCGGCCTGAACTGCTCGACGGGCCCGGCGGAGATGAGCGAGCACCTGCGCTACCTCACGCGCCACTCCCGCATCCCGCTGCTGTGCATGCCGAACGCGGGCCTGCCCGTCCTCACCAAGGACGGCGCGCACTTCCCGCTCGGCCCCGAGGGACTGGCCGACGCCCAGGAGAACTTCGTCCGCGACTACGGCCTCTCCCTCGTCGGCGGCTGCTGCGGCACCACCCCCGAGCACCTGCGCCAGGTCGTCGAGCGCGTCCGCGACCTCACCCCCACCGAGCGCCACCCGCAGCCCGAGCCCGGCGCCGCCTCCCTCTACCAGACCGTGCCCTTCCGTCAGGACACCGCGTACCTGGCGATCGGAGAGCGCACCAACGCCAACGGTTCGAAGAAGTTCCGTGAGGCCATGCTGGGCGGCCGCTGGGACGACTGCGTGGAGATGGCCCGCGAGCAGATCCGCGAGGGCGCGCACATGCTCGACCTGTGCATCGACTACGTGGGCCGTGACGGCGTCGCCGACATGGAGGAACTGGCCGGCCGCTTCGCCACCGCCTCCACCCTGCCGATCGTGCTGGACTCCACCGAGGTCGACGTCATCCGGGCCGGACTGGAGAAGCTCGGCGGCCGCGCCGTCATCAACTCCGTCAACTACGAGGACGGAGACGGCCCCGACTCCCGCTTCGCGAAGGTCACCCACCTCGCGAAGGAGCACGGCGCCGCACTCATCGCGCTCACCATCGACGAGGAGGGTCAGGCCCGCACCCCGGAGAAAAAAGTGGAGATCGCCGAGCGGCTGATCGCCGACCTCACCGGGAACTGGGGCATCCACGAGGGGGACATCCTCGTCGACACCCTGACCTTCACCATCTGCACCGGTCAGGAGGAGTCCCGCAAGGACGGCATCGCCACCATCGAGGCGATCCGCGAGCTGAAGAAGCGGCACCCGGGCGTGCAGACCACGCTGGGCCTGTCGAACATCTCCTTCGGCCTCAACCCGGCCGCCCGCATCCTGCTCAACTCCGTCTTCCTCGACGAATGCGTCAAGGCCGGACTCGACTCCGCCATCGTCCACGCCTCGAAGATCCTGCCGATCGCCCGGTTCGACGACGAGCAGGTCACCACCGCCCTCGACCTGATCTACGACCGCCGCGGCGAGGACTACGACCCGCTGCAGAAGCTCATGGCGCTGTTCGAGGGCGCCACCGCCAAGTCCCTGAAGGCCGGCAAGGCCGAGGAGCTGGCCGCCCTCCCGCTGGCGGAGCGCCTGAAGCGGCGGATCATCGACGGCGAGAAGAACGGCCTGGAGCAGGACCTGGACAAAGCACTTGAGGAACGCCCCGCCCTGGACATCGTCAACGAGACACTGCTGGACGGCATGAAGGTCGTCGGCGAACTGTTCGGCTCCGGCCAGATGCAGCTGCCGTTCGTACTCCAGTCCGCCGAGGTCATGAAGACCGCGGTCGCCTACCTCGAACCGCACATGGAGAAGTCCGACGACTCCGGCAAGGGCACCATCGTCCTGGCCACCGTGCGCGGCGACGTCCACGACATCGGCAAGAACCTCGTCGACATCATCCTGTCCAACAACGGCTACAACGTCGTCAACCTCGGCATCAAGCAGCCCGTCTCCGCGATCCTGGAGGCCGCCGAGGAACAGAACGCCGACGTCATCGGCATGTCCGGGCTCCTCGTCAAGTCCACGGTGATCATGAAGGAGAACCTGGAGGAGCTCAACCAGCGCAAGCTGGCGGCCACCTACCCGGTCATCCTCGGCGGCGCCGCACTCACCCGCGCCTATGTCGAACAGGACCTGCACGAGATCTACGAGGGCGAAGTCCGCTACGCCCGCGACGCGTTCGAGGGCCTGCACCTGATGGACGCGCTGATCGGACTCAAGCGCGGCGTGCCCGGGGCGAAGCTGCCCGAACTCAAGCAGCGCCGGGTGCGGGCGGCCACGGTCGAGATCGAGGAACGGCCCGAGGAAGGCCACGTCCGTTCCGACGTCGCCACCGACAACCCCGTCCCCGCACCGCCGTTCTGGGGCACCCGCGTCATCAAGGGCATCCCGCTCAAGGAGTACGCGAGCTGGCTGGACGAGGGCGCGCTGTTCAAGGGCCAGTGGGGCCTCAAGCAGGCCCGCACCGGCAACGGGCCGACCTACGAAGAACTGGTCGAGACCGAGGGCAGGCCCCGGCTGCGCGGTCTGCTGGACAGGCTCCAGACCGACAACCTCCTCGAAGCAGCCGTCGTCTACGGCTACTTCCCGTGCGTGTCCAAGGACGACGACCTGATCATCCTGGACGAACAGGGCAACGAACGCACTCGGTTCACCTTCCCGCGCCAGCGCCGCGGCCGCCGGCTGTGCCTGGCCGACTTCTTCCGCCCCGAGGAGTCGGGAGAAAGGGACGTCGTCGGCTTCCAGGTCGTCACCGTCGGCTCGAAGATCGGCGAGGAGACCGGACGGCTCTTCACGTCGAACTCCTACCGCGACTACCTCGAACTGCACGGCCTGTCCGTCCAGTTGGCCGAGGCACTGGCCGAGTACTGGCACGCGCGCGTGCGCTGTGAACTGGGCTTCGCGGGCGAGGACCCGGCCGGCATCGAGGACATGTTCGCCCTCAAATACCGCGGTGCCCGCTTCTCGCTCGGCTACGGCGCCTGCCCCGACCTCGAGGACCGCGCCAAGATCGCCCGGCTGCTCGAACCGGAGCGGATCGGCGTCCACCTCTCCGAGGAGTTCCAGCTCCACCCGGAGCAGTCCACGGACGCCATCGTGATCCACCACCCGGAGGCCAAGTACTTCAACGCCCGCTGAAGCCGTCATCCGGCGCAGCCTCCCGGACCGCCGGGGCCGCGCCACGAAGGCCTCTGGTGCGCCCGAAGCCCTTCCCCCAGGCCCGCGGGCGCGTCGCTCCCGCGCCGAGAGGCACTTTGCTCACGACGGTCGTAAACTGATCGGTCCACCGCAGGCCGGTTCCCTGTCCGGGAACCGGCCTGGCCGTCCCCTCAAGGAGGTACGCCCGGATGACCACCACGGTCCCCGCCCTCGGCACCCACACGGGCGAAGGCTCAGCCCTGCAGGCCGTACTCCTCGACATGGACGGCACCCTGGTGGATACCGAAGGGTTCTGGTGGGACGTCGAGGTCGAGGTCTTCGCCGGCCTCGGCCACACCCTCGACCCGTCCTGGCGCCACGTCGTGGTCGGCGGCCCCATGACGCGCAGCGCGGGGTTCCTCATCGAGGCCACCGGGGCCGACATCAGGCTCGACGAGCTCACCCTGCTGCTCAACGACGGCTTCGAGGACCGCATCGGCCGCACACTGCCCCTGATGCCGGGTGCCGCCCGGCTGCTGGCCGAACTGGCGGCGCACGAGATCCCCACGGCCCTGGTCTCCGCCTCGCACCGGCGCATCATCGACCGCGTCCTGACCTCCCTCGGCCCGCAGTACTTCGCGCTGACCGTCGCGGGCGACGAAGTGGAACGCACCAAGCCGTTCCCCGACCCGTACCTGCTGGCCGCATCGGGCCTCGGCGCGGATCCCGGCCGCTGCGCCGTCATCGAGGACACCACGACCGGCGTCGCGGCCGCCGAAGCCGCCGGCTGCCGGGTGGTCGCCGTGCCGTCGGTCGCCCCCATCGCCCCGGCCGCCAGCCGCACCGTCGTGACGTCACTCGAAGAGGTCGACCTGCCTTTTCTCCGCGGATTGATGACGGAAATGCGCTAGGTGTTCACCCAGCGTGCACCTCGAATGGGCGGATTTACCGAGGGCCGCCCAAGCCGAATGAATTGACATCCGCCGTATGGCCGAATTCCGGTACGTCATAACCGAGTTGATACCGTGACGTTGATCACACGCAAGAGGGTCGACGGCGTGCCCGGCGTGTGCCGTTCCCGCCCAAATCGGACAGGCCTGGTGTGCCCTTGTGTCCCGATTGGTGGAACGCTGCACGAATCCTTCCCCGATCGGTTTTCCGGTGCGTCCGCGACCGGCTTCGCAGCGTGATGGGAGCTCAACTCCGGTAGCGGTGAGCCCTTGTGCAGGTGCGGACTAATCTCGTCGCGAGAACATCGCCACATCCCCGTGAATCCGTCGCACCACCCATGCCTGCCGGGTACACGGACTCGATAGCTCTGGAGAAATCGAGCATGAACCGCAAGACCTTGGTGCTGCCGGCCGTCGTCGGTCTGCTCACCCCCGTCCTCGCTGCCTGCGGTGGCTCCGACAGTGGGGGCAAGAGCGGTGACGCCATCGTCGTCGGCACCACCGACCGGTTCACCGCCTCCAGCGACGCCCCCGCGCCGTTCGACCCGGCGTACACGTACGATTCCGGCTGGAACGTCCTCCGTCAGGTCGTGCAGACGCTGATGGTCCAGCCCCGCGGTGGCGGTGACCCCGAACCCGAGGCCGCCGAGGACTGCCACTTCACCGACAAGGGCAACGAGCGCTACGCCTGCAAGCTCCGCAAGGGCCTGCAGTTCTCCAACGGCGACCCGCTGACCGCGGCCGACGTGAAGTTCTCCATCGACCGCGCCATCGCCATCAACGACGACAGCGGTGTCGCCGGCCTGCTGTCCACCGTGGACACCGTCGAGACGCAGGGCGACAACGAGGTCATCTTCCACCTGAAGACCGCGGACGCCACCTTCCCGTTCAAGCTGTCCACACCGGTCGCCGGCATCCTCAACTCCAAGCAGTACGAGAAGAAGAAGCTGCGCGAGGGCTTCCAGGTCGACGGCTCCGGCCCGTACACGATGCAGGCCGAAGTCAAGAACAACGAAGTAACCAAGATCACGTTCACCAAGAACCCCCACTACAAGGGCCTGCTCACCCCGAAGAACGACAAGGCGGTGATGGAGTCCTTCAGCGACGCCGCCGCCATGAGTACCGCCCTCGACAAGGGTGACATCGACGTCATGGCGCGTACCCTGACGCCCGATCAGATCAACGAGCTCCAGAACAACACCACCGGCAACGTCAACCTGGTCGAGATGCCAGGCCTCGGAATCCGCTATCTGGGCTTCAAGACCGACGCGCCGACGGTGAAGAACAAGGCCGTCCGCCAGGCCATGGCGCAGCTCATCGACCGCGACGAGCTGGTCTCCAAGGTGTACGGCTCCCAGGCCCAGAGCCTGTACTCGCTCGTCCCGGCCACCATCACCGGCCACTCCAACTCGTTCTTCAACAAGTACGGCAACCCGAGCGTGGACCAGGCCCGCACGCTGCTGGCCCAAGCGAACATCACCACCCCGGTGAAGATGACGCTGCACTACACGACCGACCACTACGGCGCGGCCACCGCCAAGGAGTTCGAGGTGCTGAAGAAGCAGCTCAACGACAGCGGACTGTTCGACGTCAGCATCGAGGGCACCGCCTGGGACAAGTTCCGCCCGGCCGAACTGAAGGGCCAGTACGACGTCTTCGGCATGGGCTGGTTCCCGGACTTCCCGGACGCGGACAACTTCCTCTCGCCGTTCTTCGGCAAGGACAACTTCCTCAACCTGCCGTACGCCAACAGCGAGATCCGCAACACCCTGATCCCTCAGTCCCAGCGCGAGGCCGACCGGCTCACCGCATCGAAGAGCATCGCTGACATCCAGGACAAAATCGCCGAGGATGTGCCGATCCTCCCGCTGTGGCAGGGCAAGCAGTACATCGCCGCCCGCGACGACGTCATGGGCAGCGAATACGCCATGAGCACCTCGTCCGATCTGCAGCTCTGGGAGCTCAGCCGCGGTGTGAGCGGCTGACCGGGCACGCTCCAGACCCCCGGCGCCACCCGGCCCGGGGGTCTTCGCCGTGGTCCGCCCCGCCCACCGTGGACGCCCGCACGACCCCGGCACCCCCTCGCCGGAAGCCGAACACACGGCACCAGCACGCCGCGGCACCCACACAGACGCCCTGTGAACGGACAGGCTCCCGCGGAACGCAGGCCACACGAACGCGAAGGGCGCCCCCTCACAAGAAGGAGACGCTCTCACCGGCTGCCCGGCCCGCCGGGCGGCAAGGCACTACTGCGAGCCAGGGCGCACCAGTCCGCTCTCGTACGCATACACCGCCGCCTGCACCCGGTCCCGCAGCCCCAGCTTCGTCAGGACATGACCCACATGCGTCTTGACCGTGGTCTCACTGACGAACAGATCGGCGGCGATCTCGGCGTTCGACAACCCGCGCGCCACCAGCTTCAGCACCTCCACCTCGCGCTCGGTGAGCGTGTGCAGCGTGTCCGGAACCGGCTCGTCCCCGGACGGCAGATGCACCGCGTACTTGTCGAGCAGCCGACGCGTGATGCTCGGCGCCAGCAACGCCTCACCCGCGGCGACCACCCGGATCGCCTGCACCAACTCGTTGGCCGGGGCGTCCTTGAGGAGAAAACCGCTGGCACCGGCGCGCAGCGCCTCCACCACATACTCGTCAAGGTCGAAAGTGGTCAGCACCAGCACCTTGGCCGGACCGTCCCGCCCCGGCCCCGTGATCTGCCGGGTCGCCTCCACCCCGTCCATCCGGGGCATGCGGATGTCCATCAACACCACATCGGGCTGCAAGGCACGCACCTGGTCGAGGGCCTGGAGGCCGTCTCCGGCCTCGCCGACGACCGCGATGTCCTGCTCGGCCTCCAGAATCATCCGGAAGCCTGTGCGCAGCAGCGGCTGGTCGTCGACCAGTAGGACACGGATGGCCACGTAAGTCTCCTTCGCTAGTCCGGCCCCATTCTGCCCTGCTCGCCGCCGCCCGACTCCGGCACCCTGACCGACAGCCGCCGCCCCCTGCCGCAGGCACCCCTCAAACGAAGATCAATCCCTCGCACTCCCCGCCTCACGCCCGTCAGCCGATCGCACCGACAGTGGATACGGCGGGGGAGTGCCACCGAACTCCGGGCAGACCGCCTGATGGTCGCACCAACCACACAGCTTCGTGGGCCGCGGACGCCAGTCACCCGTCTCCGTCGCCGACAAGATCGCCTCCCACAACGCGAGCAGCTTGCGCTCGACACGCTCCAGATCGGCAAGCACCGGATCGTACGTCAGCACATCACCACTGCCGAGATACACCAGCTGCAACCGCCGCGGCACGACCTTCTTCAGCCGCCACACCACCAGCGCATAGAACTTCATCTGGAACAGCGCGCCCTCCGCGTACTCGGGCCGGGGCGCCTTGCCCGTCTTGTAGTCGACGATCCGCACCTCACCCGTCGACGCGACATCGACACGGTCGATGATCCCGCGCAGCTTCAGCCCGGACTCCAACTCCGCCTCGACGAACAACTCACGCTCAGCCGGCTCAAGACGCGTCGGATCCTCCAGCGTGAACCAGCGCTCGACCAGATGCTCCGCCTCACCCAGCCAGCGCGCCAGCCGCTCACCACCCGGATCATCCGCGAACAGCTCCACCACCTCGGGCCTGCTCTCCCGCAGCCGATCCCACTGCCCCGGCACCAACGACCTGGCACGCGAAGCGGTCCGCTCGGCCGCCGGCGCATCGAAGAGCCGCTCCAGCACCGCATGCACCAAGGTGCCCCGAGTCGCCGCCTCACTCGGCTTCTCCGGCAGCCTGTCGATCACCCGGAACCGGTAGAGCAGCGGACACTGCATGAAATCGCCGGCGCGCGAGGGCGACAACGACGCCGGAGGCACGGCGGCCGGGGTGGACGGCCCGGCCGCGCCGTCGGTGCTGGTTTCCATGACCACAGACCTTACGACCCGCCACTGACAGTGACACACCCGCTCCCCGGCCATGCACCACAAGACCGGAACCACCGATACCAGGGCAACCCGCGCGACGGCACGGACAACCGAGCCGAAAACAGAAGGGGTGCCGGGGCGGAACACGACGCGACGGCCGCATACCATCGACCACAAACCCTCCCACCCGATACGACCGGGGCCGGGGAGACGCTTAGATCGAGGGGACAGTGTGGACGAGAGCGGCGGGAGCGGACAGCCGCGCACCGGCAACGACGGTGCGACCGGCCACGAGGAAGCCCCCACGGCACGGACCGCCGACACCGCAGCCCCCCAGGAGCAGCGGAAACGCACCGAAGCCCGGACGGCACCGGCCGACGACAGCACGCGTGAGCCCACGGCCGCAGGCGACAACCCAACAGCGTCGCCAGGCGACGCACCCACCCAGGCTGCCGCCCCCCAGACCGATCCCGGCTCCGCCCCACCCGCCACCGCGGACCCGTCACCCCAGCCGCAGAGCACACAAACACAGCCGGCCGACACACGCGGCGACACCGGACCGGAACCGCACACCGAGCAGCCCAAGGCCACGCCCACCCACGACCACCCCGGCACCCCCACACCCGCCCGCACCCTGGCCCACGCCGACACCCCGAGCCAGAGCCGCCCCCCGCAACCCCCGAAGGAGCCCGGCGGCGGCATCCTCATGGGCCGCCCCTTCGGCGTACCCGTCTACGTCGCACCCAGCTGGTTCCTCGTCGCCGCCCTCATCACCTGGGTATTCGGCGGCCAGCTCGACCGCGTACTACCCGAACTCGGCGCCGCCCGCTACCTCGTCTCCCTCTTCTTCGCCGTCGCCTTCTACGCCTCCGTCCTCGTCCACGAACTCGCCCACACCGTCGCCGCCCTCCGCTTCAAACTGCCGGTGCGCCGCATCCAGCTCCAGTTCTTCGGCGGCGTCTCCGAGATCGAGAAGGAAGCCGAAACCCCAGGCCGGGAATTCATCCTCGCCTTCGTCGGCCCCCTGCTCTCCCTCATCCTCGCCGGGATCTTCTACCTCGCCCTGCAGCCCGTCGAACCAGACACCGTCCCCGGCGTCCTCCTGGCCGGCCTCATGATCTCCAACCTCATCGTGGCCATCTTCAACCTGCTCCCCGGACTGCCCCTCGACGGCGGCCGCATGCTCCGCGCCATCGTCTGGAAGATCACCGGAAGGCCCATGACCGGCACCACCGCCGCCGCCTGGGTCGGCCGCGCCCTCGCCATCTCCGTCCTCATCGGCCTCCCCCTGCTCACCCAGTCCGACGCCCTCGGCTCCGCCCCCCAGGACAACGTCGGCATGGACACCATCACCGACGCCCTGCTCGCCGCCATCCTCGCCGCGATCATCTGGACCGGCGCCGGCAACAGCCTGCGCATGGCACGCCTGCGCGAACACCTCCCCGAACTACGCGCCCGCGCGCTCACCCGCCGCGCCGTCCCCGTCGAGACCGACACCCCCCTCTCCGAAGCACTGCGCCGCGCCAACGAGGTCGGCGCCCGCGCCCTCGTCGTCGTCGACGCCCACGGCGAACCTCTCTCACTCGTCCGCGAGGCCGCCATCGTCGGCGTACCGGAACACCGCCGTCCCTGGGTCACCGTCAGCGGCCTCGCCCAGGAACTCACCGACGGCATGCGCGTCTCCGCAGAACTCGCCGGCGAAGACCTCCTCGACGCCCTACGCGCCACCCCCGCCACCGAATACCTGGTCATCGAAGACACCGGCGAGATCTACGGTGTCCTGTCCGCCACAGACGTGGAACGCGCCTTCGTCAAAGCCATGGCCCGCCCCAGCTGACCACCCCTCCCCCCAACCGTTCGCCTCCAGAGCACACCAGCCACCGCCGCGGAGACGAACGCACACACCCCTCGAGCCCCCGCACCCCCGAGTGGTCGGCGACCCTCCCGGCTGCCGGTAGGCTGGTCACATGTCCGAACCGACCGGTGCCGCCCGCAGGCGCGGGCCCTTCAAGGTCGGGGACCAGGTTCAGCTGACCGACCCCAAGGGCCGCCACTACACGTTCACGCTCGAAGCCGGGAAGAACTTCCACACCCACAAGGGTTCCTTCCCGCACGACGAACTGATCGGCGCACCCGAGGGCAGCGTTGTCCGCACCACCGGGAACGTCGCCTACCTCGCGCTGCGCCCCCTGCTCCCCGACTACGTCCTGTCCATGCCCCGCGGGGCAGCCGTCGTCTACCCCAAGGACGCCGGACAGATCCTCGCCTTCGCCGACATCTTCCCCGGCGCACGCGTCGTCGAGGCCGGCGTCGGCTCCGGCTCGCTCAGCAGCTTCCTGCTGCGCGCCATCGGCGACCAGGGCATGCTCCACAGCTACGAGCGCCGCGCCGACTTCGCCGAGATCGCACAGGCGAACGTCGAGCGCTACTTCGGCGGCCCCCACCCCGCCTGGCAGCTCACCGTCGGCGATCTTCAGGACAACCTGAGCGACACCGACGTCGACCGCGTCATCCTCGACATGCTCGCCCCCTGGGAATGCCTCGAGGCCGTCTCCAAGGCACTCGTCCCCGGCGGCATCCTGTGCTGCTACGTGGCGACCACCACCCAGCTCGCCCGGACCGTCGAGTCCATCCGCGAGATCGGCTGCTTCAACGAGCCGACCGCCTGGGAGACGATGATCCGCAACTGGCACATCGAAGGCCTGGCCGTCCGCCCCGGCCACCGCATGATCGGCCACACCGGCTTCCTCCTGACCGCCCGCCGCCTCGCCGACGGCGTCGAACCGCCCATGCGCCGCCGCCGGCCCGCCAAGGGCGCCTACGGCGAGGACTACGCCGGCCCCAACGCCGACGGAGGCGCCGGCCGCTGAAACGGCCCGCACCCCCACCAACCCACAGGCGCCGTGGCCGAGTTCCCCCCGACACCGGGGAACTCGACCACGGCGCTCACACGTTGAAACACCGGCGCGCCACCGACCCTGACGCGCCGCCAGTAGCGCGGACCCCACCGTTCCCCCGCACTGTGACGTGTGGCACGATGCGGGACACCTCCACCGGCACAGCCCTCACAGGAGACACCTCTCTCGTGCAGCACCCCGCCGTCCCGGAACTCGCCCACACCACCACCCGACCCATCCACTGGATCGTCACGGCCGCCGCCGTCTCCGGCCTGATAGCCCTGTCCTCCGCACTGCAGCCCGGCTCCGCGACAGCGGCCCAGCCTCCCACCGAAGCCAAGACGGCCCCCGCCACGACGACGCCCCCCGACCCCGCCAGAGCCGACATCCCCCTCGACTGCGGCCCCGTCAAGGTCATCGTCGAGAAGAAGGCCACCGGCGACCTGGACGGCGACGGCCGCCCCGAAACCGTGGCCGTAGCCCACTGCGACGCCGGCATGGGCACCCCGCCCGACGGCGTCTACGTCCTCACCCAGGCCGCGGACTCCTCCAAGCCCCGCGTCGTCGCCACCCTCGTCGACCCCAAGGACCGCCTCACCATCACCGACTTCGCCGTCCGCGACGCGGCGGTCACCGCCACCCTCCTCGGCTACTCCTCGTCCGACGTACCGAGTTGCTGCCCCGACACGAAGACCCCCGCCAAGTGGCAGTGGAAGGGAGGCGCGTTCATCCGCTCCACACCCTCCGGCACCCAGGCCGTGTGACCCCGCACACCACGCCCCCGGCGCCCGGCACACACGACCGCCGGGACACACAACCGACACACATGGCGTGGAGTGGTCGTACGATCACTCCACGTCGGGGCCGTAGACCTCCACCCCGTCCGCGATCCGACGCACATGAATGCACTCCCCGGGGCACTCCCGCACCGAGTCGACCACATCCGTGAGAAGCGGCAGCGGTACGGGCGTTGTGGCTCCGCTCGCCTGCAGAAGCTCCTCGTCCGGACCCTTCACATAAGCCAGGCCGTCGATGTCCAGCTCGAAAACCTCGGGCGCGTACTGGGCACAGATGCCGTCGCCGGTACACAGATCCTGGTCGATCCAGACCTCCAGCGCCTCGCCGTCGATTCCGGCCTGCTGCACGGTCATCTCTCCTGCCGATTCCTGCGCGGAGCGGCCCGGGAATCGGGCCAGCTCTGACGGGTGTTGAACACTTCGACCCTACCTTCGGCCGCTTCCCAATCATGTTCGGTGGGTATTCCCCTGGCGTGAGGGAGAGCGCAAGGGTGAAGATCGGACACACCCCGACAGTCTTTGTGATCTAGGGGTTTCAATCGGCACCCGCCCAGGTAGGGTCTGGAAGCGTCCAGCTCCCCTTGGAGGAGGTGAGGACCGTGGCAGCCCACGACGACGACATGAACCGCGGCATCCGCCCGGGACGAGGGTCCGAAGACCCGGCCGGGCAGATCGCCTACCTTGAGCAGGAGATCGCCGTCCTGCGACGCAAGCTCGCCGACTCTCCGCGACACACGAGGATTCTCGAAGAGCGGATCGTCGAGCTGCAGACCAACCTGGCCGGCGTGTCCGCACAGAACGAGCGACTCGCCAACACACTCCGTGAGGCCCGCGACCAGATCGTGGCCCTCAAAGAAGAAGTCGACCGCCTCGCCCAGCCACCCGCCGGCTTCGGCGTCTTCCTGGAGGCGAACGAGGACGGCACAGCCGACATCTTCACCGGAGGCCGCAAGCTCAGGGTGAACGTCAGCCCCAGCGTGGAGATCGACGAGCTCCGCCGCGGCCAGGAAGTCATGCTCAACGAAGCGCTCAACGTGGTCGAAGCCATGGAGTTCGAGCGAGTCGGGGACATCGTCACCCTCAAGGAAGTCCTCGAGGACGGCGAACGCGCCCTGGTGCTCGGGCACACCGACGAGGAACGGGTGGTACGGCTCGCCGAGCCGCTGCTGGACGTCACCATCCGCCCCGGCGACGCCCTCCTGCTCGAATCCCGCTCCGGCTACGTCTACGAAGTCGTACCCAAGAGCGAAGTCGAGGAACTCGTCCTCGAAGAGGTACCCGACATCGGCTACGAAGCGATCGGCGGCCTCGCCGGCCAGATCGAAGCCATCCGCGACGCGGTCGAGCTCCCCTACCTCTACCCCGACCTGTTCAAGGAGCACGAACTGCGGCCGCCCAAGGGCGTCCTGCTGTACGGGCCCCCAGGATGCGGCAAGACACTCATCGCCAAGGCCGTCGCCAACTCACTGGCCAAGAAGGTCGCCGAAGTCACCGGCCAGGCCGCCAGCAAGAGCTTCTTCCTCAACATCAAGGGCCCCGAGCTCCTCAACAAGTACGTCGGCGAGACCGAGCGACAGATCCGCCTCATCTTCCAGCGCGCCCGCGAGAAGGCCAGCGAAGGCACCCCCGTCATCGTCTTCTTCGACGAGATGGAGTCCCTGTTCCGCACCCGCGGATCCGGCGTCAGCTCGGACGTGGAGAACACCATCGTCCCCCAGCTGCTCGCCGAGATCGACGGCGTCGAAGGCCTCCAGAACGTGGTGGTCATCGGCGCCTCCAACCGCGAGGACATGATCGACCCCGCCATCCTGAGGCCCGGCCGACTCGATGTGAAGATCAAGATCGAACGTCCGGACGCCGAAGCGGCCAAGGACATCTTCGGGAAGTACCTCACCGAAAACCTCCCCCTGCACGCCGACGACGTCAGCGAGCACGGAGGCGACAAGGCCGCCACCGTCCACGGCATGATCCAGACCGCCGTGGAGCAGATGTACGCCGAATCCGACGAGAACCGCTTCCTGGAAGTCACCTACGCCAACGGCGACAAGGAAGTCCTCTACTTCAAGGACTTCAACTCCGGCGCAATGATCGAAAACATCGTCGGACGCGCCAAAAAAATGGCGATCAAGGACTTCCTCGAACACAGCCAGAAAGGCCTCAGGGTCTCCCACCTCCTCCAAGCATGCGTGGACGAGTTCAAGGAGAACGAGGACCTGCCCAACACCACCAACCCCGACGACTGGGCCCGGATCTCCGGAAAGAAGGGCGAACGGATCGTCTACATCCGTACCCTCATCACCGGAAAGCAGGGCGCGGACACCGGACGCTCCATCGATACGGTGGCGAACACCGGTCAGTACCTGTAAAACGCAGGGCGGCTGCGGGTACCCACACCGGGTACCGCAGCCGTCCGCTTTTCGGGCCACGGCCGGAGCAAGGCAATAAGGCAAATGATCTCCCCACCAGCGCAAAGGCGTTCTAGGCTCTTTCGTACCGCCGTGTCGCGCCGTGCGGGGACGGGCACCGCACGCGCACCGAAGCACCGGCGGTACTCGAGCGCCGCCCCCGACCGAGGGCGCCGCCTGGCAAGGAGGGCCGCATGACCGTACGGCGAGTAATGGGCATCGAGACGGAGTACGGCATCTCCGTCCCCGGCCACCCGAACGCCAATGCCATGCTCACCTCATCCCAGATCGTCAACGCCTACGCGGCGGCGATGCACCGGGCCCGCCGGGCCCGCTGGGACTTCGAGGAGGAGAACCCTCTGCGGGACGCACGAGGCTTCGACCTCGCCCGCGAGACCGCCGACGCCAGCCAGCTCACGGACGAGGACATCGGCCTGGCCAACGTGATCCTCACCAACGGCGCACGACTCTACGTCGACCACGCACACCCCGAATACAGCGCACCCGAGGTCACTAACCCGCGCGACGCCGTCCTCTGGGACAAGGCCGGCGAGCGCATCATGGCCGAGGCCGCGGAACGAGCCGCCCAGCTCCCGGGCGCCCAGCCGATCCACCTCTACAAGAACAACACCGACAACAAAGGCGCCTCCTACGGCACCCACGAGAACTACCTGATGAAGCGGGAGACCCCCTTCTCGGACATCGTGCGGCACCTCACCCCGTTCTTCGTCTCCCGCCCCGTCTTCGCCGGCGCGGGCCGCGTCGGCATCGGCCAGGACGGGCACGAACACGGCTTCCAGCTCAGCCAGCGCGCCGACTACTTCGAAGTCGAGGTGGGCCTCGAAACAACGCTCAAGCGCCCCATCATCAACACCCGCGACGAGCCGCACGCCGACGCCGAGAAGTACCGCCGCCTCCACGTGATCATCGGCGACGCGAACCTCTCGGAGATCTCGACCTACCTGAAGCTGGGCACCACCGCACTCGTCCTCTCCATGATCGAGGACGGCTTCATCGCCGTCGACCTCGCCGTCGACCAGCCCGTACGCACCCTCCACCAGGTCTCCCACGACCCCGGCCTCAAGCGCCTGATCACCCTCCGCAGCGGCCGGACACTCACCGCGGTCCAGCTCCAGATGGAGTACTACGAACTCTCACGCAAATACATCGAGGAGCGCTACGGCGCCGACGTCGACGAACAGACCAAGGACGTCCTGACCCGCTGGGAGGACACCCTCAACCGCCTGGAGAGGGACCCCATGAGCCTCGCCGGCGAACTGGACTGGGTCGCCAAACGAGAACTCATGGAGGGCTACCGGCGCCGCGACGACCTCGACTGGGACGCCGCCCGGCTGCATCTCGTCGACCTCCAGTACGCCGACGTACGCGCCGAGAAGGGCCTCTACAACCGGCTGGTCGCCCGCGGCCGCATCAAGCGCCTTCTGGACGAGAACGACGTCGAGCGGGCCTGCACCAAGCCGCCGGAGGACACCCGCGCATACTTCCGCGGCCGCTGCCTGGAGCAGTACGCGGACGACGTCGCGGCGGCGTCCTGGGACTCGGTGATCTTCGACCTGCCGGGCCGGGACTCCCTGCAACGCGTCCCAACCCTCGAACCCCTTCGCGGAACGCGTAATCACGTCAAGGAACTGCTGGACCGCTGCCGCACCGCGGAGGACCTGGTCAGAGTTCTCTCGGGCGGCTGAGCAGAAGTACGGGCCGGTCGGACCGGGGGTGTAAAACCCGGCGACCGGGAATCATCGAGATGGTCCCCGTACGTTGGAGTAACTGCGGGGCCGATGTCGGACCGGGCGAGTAGGGTCTGATCATCACCGATCGGCGGGAATGCCGACCATGTCGGGCGAACTGAGCGGGGTGAGGGTTTATGGCGACCAAGGACACCGGCGGCGGGCAGCAGAAGGCGACGCGCTCCACTGAGGAGGTCGAGGAGCAGGCGCAGGACGCGCAGGCTTCCGAGGACCTCAAGGAGCGGCACGAGAAATTGTCGGATGACGTGGACTCGGTTCTCGACGAAATCGATGACGTACTCGAAGAGAACGCCGAGGATTTCGTGAGGTCCTTCGTTCAGAAGGGCGGAGAGTGATTTCACCTTAGATTCGAAGGTGAAGTCGGGGGTCTCCTGGTGAGCGAAGAGCGAACTTTGCGACGCTGCTCGCGGTGCAAGCGGCACCTCCTGCGGGCAGCGTTCGCCAGTAACAAGTCCATGCCTGATGGCCTCCAGGCGTACTGCAAGGAGTGCTCCGCTGAGTACCACCGGCAGCGCCAGGAGGCCAAGGGCAAGAAGGTTCGGGTCAGGATTGCTGTCCCACAAGACCACAAGCGGTGCCCGCAGTGCGGAGAAGTGAAGCCGCATGCGCAGTGGGAGCGCAACAAATCCTCGTCGGATGGCTGGGCGAGCTACTGCCGTGAGTGCCGTGCCGAGCGCAATCGGATCAGCTATTTCAAACGAAAGTACGGTCTCACCCCGGCGGAGTTGGACGAGCTGATCGCAGGGCAGCGGGGTGTTTGCTGTATCTGTCTTGCTGCCCCGGCCGAGCATGTGGACCACTGCCACGAGACGGGTAGGGTCCGTGGCGTACTGTGCTTCAGCTGCAACGCCGCACTGGGGCAGTTCAAGGATCGGCCCGACATCATAAGGCGGGCTGCGACATACGTGGAAGGAAACGCGTGGAAGCCAACCCTCGTGGCACCGGGCGTCTACCGGCTGCCTTCCTGACGCCCGGGTCGTCGTCCTTCATGGACTTCCTGTCGGAGCACCAGCCCGAGCTGCTGCCCGGCAAGCGGCAGCTGCCCGCTCAGGGTGTGATCGAGGCCCCGCACGGCACCACGATCGTGGCCACGACGTTCCCGGGGGGCGTCGTGCTCGCGGGTGACCGGCGGGCGACCATGGGCAATGTGATTGCGCAGCGGGACATCGAGAAGGTGTTCCCGGCGGACGAGTACTCGGCGGTCGGTATCGCCGGTACGGCGGGTATCGCCGTGGAGATGGTGAAGCTGTTCCAGCTGGAGCTGGAGCACTTCGAGAAGGTCGAGGGCGCTCGGCTTTCGCTGGAGGGCAAGGCGAATCGCCTGTCGACCATGATCCGCTCCAACCTCGGCATGGCCATGCAGGGCTTGGCGGTGGTGCCTATCTTCGCCGGTTATGACCTGGACCGTGGCAAGGGTCGCGTTTTCTCCTATGACGTGACGGGTGGCCGTTCCGAGGAGCATGGCTTCGCGGCCACGGGCTCCGGCTCGATCTTCGCGCGCGGCGCCATGAAGAAGCTTTTCCGTGAGGATCTGACCGAGGACCAGGCCACGACCCTGGTGGTCCAGGCCCTGTACGACGCGGCGGACGACGACTCGGCGACCGGTGGTCCCGATGTCGCGCGCCGGATCTATCCGATCGTCACCGTGATCACCGAGGACGGTTTCCGCCGGCTCACCGAGGAGGAGTCCTCCGGGATCGCTCGTGCGGTTCTGGAGCGGCGCCTGGAGCAGCCCGACGGCCCGAGGGCCGCCCTGCTCTGACGGCGGGCCCGGTGATTGTCAGGGTGATCGTGTGACTTCGACAGAAAGGGATGGGTAACCGGTGTCGACGCCGTTCTATGTCTCCCCCCAGCAGGCCATGGCCGACCGGGCGGAGTACGCCCGTAAGGGCATCGCGCGCGGCCGCAGCCTGGTCGTGATGCAGTACGCCGACGGCATCGTGTTCGTCGGTGAGAACCCGTCCCGTGCACTGCACAAGTTCAGCGAGATCTATGACCGGATCGGTTTCGCGGCCGCCGGTAAGTACAACGAGTACGAGAACCTGCGCATCGGTGGTGTCCGCTATGCGGATCTGCGGGGCTATACGTACGACCGTGACGATGTGACCGCGCGTGGTCTTGCGAACGTGTATGCCCAGACGTTGGGCACCATCTTCTCGAGTGCGGCTGAGAAGCCGTACGAGGTGGAGCTGGTGGTGGCCGAGGTGGGGGAGACCCCGGAGGGCGACCAGATCTACCGGCTGCCGCATGACGGGTCGATCGTGGACGAGCACGGTTCGGTCGCGGTGGGTGGCAATGCGGAGCAGATCAGCGGTTTCCTGGATCAGCGCCATCGGGACGGTATGACGCTGGCCGAGGCGTTGAAGCTGGCCGTGCAGGCGCTGTCGCGGGATACGAACGGCAGTGAGCGGGAGATCCCGGCGGAGCGTCTGGAGGTTGCGGTGCTGGACCGTACGCGTCCGCAGCAGCGTAAGTTCAAGCGCATCGTGGGTCGTCAGCTGTCTCGTCTGCTGGCGGGGGATGGTGCGGCGGCTGCTTCGGATGAGGGGGAGGAGTCCTCGGCGTCCGAGGAGTGATCTCCTGCCTTGCCCGTTCCGTGTGCGCCCCGGCCGTCTTCGGTCGGGGCGCGCGGTGTTGTGGGGGAGTGTGCGTGGCTATCGAGGTGGGGCGGTGGAGCCGCGTACGACCAGTTCCACCGGGATGTCGCCTTCTGTGGGTGTGCGGCCGTTCAGGACGGCGAGGAGGGCTTCCATGCCGCGTTGGCCGAAGAGTTCGGCGTCCAGGCGGACGGTCGTGAGTTCGGGGTCGATGGCGGTGGCGAGGGTGAGGTCGTCGAAGCCGGTGACGGAGAGGTCGTCGGGGATGCGTAGGCCGAGGCGGCGGGCGGCTTTGTAGGCGCCGGCGGCCAGTTTGTCGTCGTCGCAGACGAGGGCGGTGGGGCGGGGGCCGGGGGTGGTGAGGGCGGCTTCGGCGGCGGTGCGGGCGTCTTCGACGGAGATCGGTGCGTGGGTGGTGCGGAGGGTGGTTCCCGGTACCTCGGCGAGGCGTGCGGCCAGTTCGCGTGCTCGTGTCTCGAAGGTCCAGGAGGGGATGTCCGCGGCGAGGTGGAGGAAGCGGCGGTGGCCCTGCGCCAGGAGGTGGTGTGCCACTTGTCGGGCGCCGTCGGCGATGTCGAGGTTGACGGTTGCCGCGCCCAGGCTGCCGTGTGGGTCGCTGTCGAGCATGACGAGGGGCAGTCGGTCGCCGCGGATCGCGGTGAGGGCGTCCGCGGCCATGGAGGAGGCGATGACGCCGTCCAGTGCGGCCTGGGCGGAGTGGAAGGGGTCTTTGGCGGGGCCGACGCCTTGGGGGGAGGGGTAGAGGACGACGCCGAAGCCGTGTTCGGCGGCGACTCGGGCGGCGCCGGTGTAGACGCCGGCGAAGAATTCGGTGGTGAGTGCGGGTACTACGAGGAGGATGGTGCGGGTGTGGCCGAGGCGCAGGTTGCGTGCGGCGAGGTTGGGCCGGTAGTCGAGTTCTCTTGCGGCTTGCCGGACGCGTTCGGCGGTGGTCTCGGAGACGCGGCCGCGCCATTTGTCGCCGAGGACCAGGGACACGGCGGCCTGTGAGACCCCGGCGGCCTGGGCGACATCGCGGCTAGTGGGTCGCGTGCTACCTCGTGCCACCGTCGACCTGCTCCTTCGTCTGGACTCGCGGACAGCGCACATGGTACGTATGACAGCGTTAGTTATACGTAAAACTTCGTGTGTCGTCGGCACGAAGAAGTGCGAAGAGGCACCGAGAAGGGTGGGGTATGGCCGCCGGATACCTGGAGATCCTCAGGGCGAGGCATGTCGCTCGCCTGCTCGTCGGGACGCTTGTGGGCCGGCTGCCGAACGCCATCGCGGCGATCGCCATCGTGCTGTTCGTCCGCGCGGAGGGGGGTACCTACAGCCTGGCCGGGGCGCTGGCCGCGGTGTACGGGGTGGCCAACGCCGTGGGGCAGCCGCTGCTGGGCCGGCTTGTCGACCTGCACGGCCAGCCGCGCGTCCAGCTGCCCGCCGCGCTGGTCTCCGCGCTGGCCATGACCGTGTTCGCTCTTACGGGTCTCGAGCCGCTTCCGCAGGCGTATGCGGCCGTGGTGGTCGCGGGGCTGTTCACGCCGCCCCTGGAGGGCGGTCTGCGGGCCCTCTGGCCTGATGTGCTGCGCCGGGAGGAGCAGGTGCACACGGCGTACGCGATGGACGCAGTGGCTCAGGAGGTGATGTTCACCGTCGGCCCGTTGCTGGTGACCGTGTGCGTGTCTCTGTGGTCCGCTCAGGTCGCGCTCGTCGTGCTCAATGCCGTCGGTGTGCTGGGGGCGCTTGTCGTGGTCCTCGCGCCGCCGTCGCGCGCGTGGCGCTCGGCGCCGCGTGAGGCGCACTGGCTCGGTGCCCTGCGCTCGCCGGGGCTGATCGCGCTCCTCGGCGCGTTCCTGTTCGTCGGGGTCGCGCTCGGTTCCATCGCGGTCGCGGCCGTGTCGTATGCCGACGGCCATGGCGGGAACGCAGTGTACGGCTGGCTGATGGCCGCCCTGGGGCTCGGTGCGCTCGTCGGCGGGACCGTGTACGGGGCGCGGCGGTGGAGTGGCACACCGGAGCGGCGGCTGCGTGTGCTGGTGGCGCTGTTGGCGTTGTGTTATCTGCCGTTGATGCTCATGCCTGGTGTGGTCGCCATGGTGGTGCTGGCGGTGCTGGCGGGGGTCTTCCTGGCGCCGTGCATCGCCTGTGCGTTCATCATCGTCGACCGGCACGCGCCGAGCGGTACGGTCACGGAGGCGTTCTCCTGGCTGGTGACGACGTTCACGGTGGGTGCGTCGGTGGGTACGGGTGTTGCGGGTCCGGTCGTCCAGGCGGGCGGTGCCTTGTGGGGTTTCGCCGTGCCGGGTGCGGCGGGGGCTGTGTCCCTGCTGGTGTTGCTGGCCACCGGGCGGGTGCTTGCTGCTCCCGTTGAGGGTGGGGTGGTTGCGGCTTCCTCGGAAAATGATCCGAACCGTGCTGTCGAACCCCGTTTCAGCTCAGGGGATCGGGCGTAATGTTCAGTCATGGACCGCCGCATTTTCGGGCTGGAGAACGAGTACGGCGTCACGTGCACGTTCAGGGGACAGCGCCGCCTGTCGCCTGACGAGGTGGCGCGGTACCTCTTCCGCCGTGTCGTGTCATGGGGCCGTAGCAGCAATGTCTTTCTGCGCAACGGTGCCCGCCTGTATCTCGACGTGGGTTCGCATCCGGAATATGCGACACCCGAATGTGACAACGTGACGGAGCTTGTCACCCACGACAAGGCCGGTGAGCGCATTCTCGAGGGGCTCCTGGTCGACGCCGAGCGTCGTCTGCATGAGGAGGGAATCGCGGGTGACGTCTACCTCTTCAAGAACAACACGGATTCGGCGGGCAACTCCTATGGTTGCCATGAGAACTATCTGGTGGCCCGGCATGGGGAGTTCTCCCGGCTCGCGGACATCCTGATTCCGTTCCTGGTCACCCGGCAGTTGCTGTGCGGTGCGGGCAAGGTGCTGCAGACGCCGCGGGGTGCTGTCTACTGCGTCAGTCAGCGGGCCGAGCACATCTGGGAGGGCGTCAGCTCGGCGACCACCCGTTCCCGGCCGATCATCAACACGCGTGATGAGCCGCACGCGGATGCGGAGCGCTACCGCCGTCTGCATGTCATCGTGGGCGACTCGAACATGTCGGAGACGACGATGCTGCTCAAGGTCGGGGCGACCGACCTGGTGCTGCGGATGATCGAGGCGGGCACGGTGATGCGTGATCTGACCCTGGAGAACCCGATCCGGGCGATCCGCGAGGTCAGTCATGACATCACGGGCCGCCGCAAGGTGCGTCTGGCCAGTGGCCGTGAGGCCTCGGCTCTGGAGGTGCAGCGGGAGTACTACGAGAAGGCCGTGGACTTCTGTGAGCGCCGGGGGATCCGTACCGGCACGGTCGAGCGGGTCCTGGAGTTGTGGGGCCGCACGCTGGACGCGATCGAGACCGAGGATCTGGACCGGGTCGATACCGAAATCGACTGGGTGATGAAGTACAAGCTCATCGAGCGGTACCGCGCGAAGCACAACATGACGATGTCGCATCCGCGGGTTGCGCAGATAGACCTCGCGTACCACGACATCCATCGTCGCCGTGGCCTGTACTACCTGCTGGAGAAGAGGGGGCAAGTCACCCGGATCTGCAACGACTTGAAGATCTTTGAGGGCAAGTCGGTTCCTCCGCAGACCACTCGGGCCCGGCTGCGCGGTGACTTCATCCGGCGTGCGCAGGAACAGCGTCGCGATTTCACGGTCGACTGGGTGCATCTCAAGCTCAACGACCAGGCGCAGCGCACGGTGTTGTGCAAGGACCCGTTCCGTTCGGTGGACGACCGGGTGGAGAAGTTGATCGCTGGAATGTGAGGCATGCGTTTCGCGGCCATCGCCGGAACGCAACGCGGGCGCCGTACGTTTACCGTGCGGCGCCCTTCTCTCGCCGTAGAGTTGCGCGCACGCCATCCATCAAGATCGACCGATACGAGGCTCTCATCGTGCGCCGACGCTCCCTCCTCCTTGCCGCCGTGCCTGCCGGACTGGTCACGCTCGCCGGATGCGGCGACGACAAGTCCGGCCGGGGCAAGGCGGATACCAGCTCGTCTCCCTCGGCCACGGCCGGGTCCGCCCCCCCGTCGCCGAAGATCGTCGAGGGGCCGCTGCCGGCGATCACCGCGGGCACCGGGTTCGGTCAGAAGCCGACCGTGGCCAAGGGCAGTGGCTCCCCGTCGAAGGATCTGGCGGTGAAGACGGTGATCGCGGGCGGTGGCCGGTCGGTCGCCGAGAACGACTTCATCCAGGCGCACTATCTGGGCCAGATCTGGGACACGGCGAAGGTCTTCGACAACTCCTACGACCGTAAGACGCCGCTGCTGATCCAGCTTCGCCAGGGCGGCATCATCGACGGGTGGCGCTATGGCCTCGTGGGGAAGAAGACGGGCAGCCGGGTGCTGATGTCCGTGCCTCCGACCTGGGGGTACGGCCCTCAGGGCAATCCTCAGGGGGGCATCAAGGGGACCGACACGCTGGTCTTCGTGGTCGACATCGAGAACACGTTCAACGGCAGGAGTTCCGCCAAGGGGAAGGATGTCGCGCAGGACGACGCCGACCTGCCGAAGGTGGGTACCAACACCGACGGCAAGGCTCCGTCTGTCGACGTGCCGAAGGCGAAGGCGCCGAGCGGTCTGGTCGCGCGCTACATCATCGAGGGTGACGGTCCAAAGGTGGCGGCGGACAGCACGGTCCTGGTGCAGTACAAGGGCGTTCTGTGGGACACCGGCAAGGAGTTCGACTCCACGTACGGCCGGAAGCAGCTGACCGCGTTCTCGTTGCAGCAGGTCGTCAAGGGCTGGGCCCAGGGGCTGACCGGCAAGAAGGTGGGCAGCCGTGTGCTCGTCGTCGTCCCGCCGAAGCTGGGGTACGGGGACAACCCGCCTGCCGGCGGCGATATCAAGAAGGACTCCACGCTGGTCTTCTCCGTGGACATTCTGGCGAAGATGTAACCCGTGCGGGGATGTGAGAGTGTCGGTGGTGCCGTAATGGCCCCAACACGAGCAAGCAGGAGCTTTTGACGTGAGCATCGAGAAGCCCGAGATCGACTTCCCGGGTGGCGAGCCCCCGGCCGACCTCGAGATCAAGGACATCTGGGAGGGCGACGGTGCCGTGGCGCAGGCGGGCCAGACTGTCACCGTCCACTACGTGGGTGTCGCCTTCAGCACGGGTGAGGAGTTCGACGCCAGCTGGAACCGTGGTACTCCCTTCCGCTTCCCGCTGGGCGGCGGCCGGGTCATCCAGGGCTGGGACCTGGGCGTGCAGGGCATGAAGGTCGGCGGCCGCCGCCAGCTGACCATCCCGGCCCACCTCGCCTACGGCAACCAGAGCCCGACCCCGGCGATCAAGCCCGGTGAGACCCTGATCTTCGTGGTGGACCTGGTCGCGGTCTGATCGTCGTACGGGATCCGCAAGGATCTCTCTGACGTCGGTCGGGTCGCCGTTCGGGATCCGACCGGAATCGATCACGTGGGGCCCATGCCTGTCCGGGCGTGGGCCCTCGGCTTTTGCCGCGACGCGTGCGGGGGGTACGGTCATCGATCGTAAGCACCAGAGGGAAGGTGAAGGGCGTCGATGGCCATTGCCAAGGCCGAGCGGCTGATGAACCTGGCGCTGTGTCTGCTCGGGACGCGGCGCCCGCTCAGCAAGCGTGAGCTGCGTGAGTCCATCGAGGCCTATGTCGAGGCCTTCGGTCCGGAGAAAAGCGCCACCGGGTCCGGTGACTCCTTCAACCGGATGTTCGAGCGCGACAAGGATGACCTGCGCGAGCTGGGTCTGGTCATCGAGACCGTGGAGAACCTGGACGGCGAGGTCGGTTATCTGGCTCGTCGTGACAGCAACCGCCTTCCGCCCATCACTTTGGACGCGGAGGAGGCCGCCGCCCTCGGTCTGGCCGCCAAGGTGTGGCAGCAGGCCCGCCTCGCCGGTGCCGCGAGCGGTGCTCTGCAGAAGCTGCGCGCAGCCGGCCTGCCCGAGGACGTCGACCCGTACGAGGCCCATGGCGCTCTGGAGCCGCGCATCCCCGTGCACGAGGTCGCCTTCGAACCGCTGATGCTGGCCTGCCGAGACCGCCGCCCCGTCGTCTTCGACTACCGCAAGGCCACCGCCGCCCGCCCCGAGTCGCGCCATGTCGAACCCTGGGCGCTGGAGTGCTGGCGTGGGCACTGGTACCTGGCCGGCTGGGACCGCGACCGCGGTGCCGAGCGTGTCTTCCGGCTTTCCCGGATCACCGGCAGGGTGCGTACGCGCCCCGGCAGCTTCACCGCGGAGGTGCCCGATGTGGTGACCGTCCGCGAGACCGTTGCCGGCTGGGCCGGCGAGACCGCTGACCGTTCGGCCCGGATCCGGTTGCGCGCGGGCGCGGGGTACCCCCTTCGAGCGAAGGCCACTGCCGTACGGGAACTCGGTGACGGCTGGGACGAGTTGGAAATTCCCTACGGACACGGCCTCGATGCCTGGCTGGTCGAGTTCGGGCCCGACGTCGTGGTGCTGGAGCCCGCCGAGCTTCGTGCCGACGTGGTGGACCGACTGCGCGCTGTGGCCAAGGGCTGAGGGAAAGAGGGACGACAGTGGCAGGCAAAGCGGCCAGGCCCGCGAACGCCATCGACCAGACCCGGCGGATGCTGTCCCTGGTGACGTATCTGCGGGAGCGTCCTGGTGCGCGCGTAGAGGATGTGGCCCGGGCGTTCGGAATCAGTGAGGACGAGCTGGTCTCGGACCTCGATGTGCTGCCCATGTGCGGCACCAGTTTCCGCGGCGGGGACCTGCTCGACATCGACACCGACGGCGAGCACATCTGGTGGCACAATCCGGCCGCCCTGGGGGCGGACGCGGCCGAGCCGCTGCGTCTGGCTGCCGACGAGGCCACCGCGCTGCTGGTCGCCGCTCGGGCCGTCGCCACCCTGCCGGGCCTTCGGGAGAGTGACCGTCAGGCGCTGCTGCGGGCCACCGCCAAGGTGGAGACGGCCGCCGGGGAGGCCGCGGGCGCGAGTTCCCGCCTCTCGGTGACCTTCGAGTCCGAGGGCGGTGTCTTCGCGGACGTCGACCGGGCCATCTCCGAGCGCCGCCGTCTGTGGATCCGCTACTACTCGCCGGCCCGCGACGAGGTCACCGAGCGTGAGATCGACCCGATCCGCCTGGTCAGCGTCGGGCACACCTATGTGGAGGCGTGGTGCCGCCGCTCCGAGGCGCGCCGTACCTTCCGGCTGGACCGGGTCGCCGAGATCAGGATCCTCGACGAGCCGTCGGCGCCGCCGGAGGTCGAGCTGCGTGATCTGTCCGAGGGGCTCGTCCAGCCCGCCGCGGAGGACCCCGAGGTGGTGGTCGAGGTCGGGCCGGCCGGGCGCTGGGTCGCCGAGTACTACCCGCACGACAGCGCGGACGAGCTGCCGGACGGCGGACTGCGCATCGCCTTGCGGACCCCCGACCCGGCCTCGCTCAGACGTCTGGCACTGCGCCTGGGCCGAGACGGGCGGATCGTCGCGCCGCGCGAGCTGGCCGACAGCGCCCGGCGGGCGGCCTGCGAGGCCCTGGCGGCGTACGAAGACGTCGAAGCCGCGGAGGGAGCCGCGGGCGGGGCGGATGACAGGCGGGAGCAGGGTCTGTGAGCGAGTCGGCGTCGTCCGGTGCGCCGGGGATGTCGGTGGCGGCCGCGTTCGCCGGGATGCGGAACGTGGCCCCGGTGGTGTTCCGGGCGGGCTGCCCCGACTGCCGCGCCCGCTTGGAGCTCGCGGCGAGCGCGCTGCGCCTGGCCATCGGTGCCAGCAGCCGCACCACCTTCTACTCCTTCACCTGCCCCGAGTGCGGCGCCGGGGTCCGTAAACCGGCCGGCGAGCGGATCGTCGAGCTGCTCACCGGCGGTGGGGTCAGGACACTGCGCCTGCACTCGACCCTCTAGTCTCATGGGCATGTTCTGGCCGATGTTCGCGGTAGCCGCGGGGTTCCTGGGTCTTTCCGTTCTCGGTGTGTTCGCCGTCCGGGTCTTCGTGGAGGCGCGGCGCCTGGGGCTGCAGGTCTCGGAGTCGGCGCACCGTATCAACCGGGCTGCCGAGGATCTGGAGCGGGCGGCCGTGAGCGCCACCCGGTCCGCGGAGTCGCTGTGAGCGAGCGCAAGGGGCGCCTGGTGTGTCCCTGGGCCAAGCGGTTTGGGGGCCTCGCCCTGTCACCCACCCGTTTCCGCCAGGTACGCTGCTGGTCGCGGCCCGGATAGGAGGCGCGGTCCGCAGAGCAGGAGTACGCGCAGGGATTGTTTCGCATTCACCCCTGGGCGTTACGATCGCTGCCAACATGATGGTCGGACACCTGTCCGATCGGTCGGATGGCCCGCCGCCCCGCCTCAGTGAGAAGGTGAAGTCTTATGTTCCGCAACGCACTTGAGCCGTGGCACCTGGTGCTCCTGGTTCTGGTGGTCGTCCTCGTGTTCGGCTCGAAGAAGCTTCCGGACATGGCACGGTCGCTCGGCAAGTCCGCGCGGATCCTCAAGAGCGAGGCCAAGGCGATGAAGGACGACAGCAAGTCGTCCGCCCCGACCGCTCAGCAGGCCGAGGAGCAGCCCACGGCTCAGCGTACGATCCAGGCCTCGCCCGGCGACACGACCAGCTCCCGGCCGGTCAAGGAGCCGAACGACACGACCCAGGGCTGACTCGAGGTCCGGAGACTCCGGTCCGCTGCACGAGATGAGGACGTGGGTTGACCAAGCCTGCCCGCAACACGGAGAAGGATCCCGAGGGGCGGATGCCGCTCGCGGAGCACCTGCGTGAGCTGCGCAACCGGCTCGCGAAGGGTGTGCTGGCGATCATCGTCATCACGATCGTGGCCGCCTTCTTCTACAAGGACATCATCAACTTCATCACCAAGCCGGTGCTGAGCTCGGTGGGATGTTCGCAGTCCTTCGACGAACTGGCGAAGTCGTCGAAGGATGTCACCTGCGCGCGGATCACGATCAACGGTCTGCTGGCGCCGTTCACGCTGGCGCTGAAGGTGTCGTTGATGGCCGGCATCGTGATGGCGGCACCGGTGTGGCTCTACCAGCTGTGGGCGTTCGTCGCGCCGGGCATGCACCGCCACGAGAAGAAGTACGCCTACGCGTTTGTCGCGTTCGGTTTCCCGCTCTTCCTCGGCGGCGGGTTCCTCGCCTACAACGTGCTGCCCACGACGGCGAAGGTGCTGATCGACTTCACGCCGTCCGGTGTCGACAACCTGCTGCCGCTGGATGATCTGCTCGACCTGGTCACGCGCATGGTGGTGGTCTTCGGTCTGGCCTTCGAGATGCCGTTGCTGCTGGTCATGCTCAACTTCACCGGCATCCTGTCCGGCAAGCGCATGCTCGGCTGGTGGCGGGGCATGATCGTCGGCATCACGGCGTTCGCGGCCGTGGCCACACCCAGCACCGATCCGCTGACGATGCTGGCACTGGCCGCGCCGATCTGGGCGCTGTTCTTCGTGGCGGTGGGTCTGTCGATGTTCAACGACCGGCGCAGGGCCCGTCGTGAGGCCGAGGGGCCCGGGGACGACGAGGCCTCGGTGCTGGACCTCACACCCGAGGACATCGGCGAGGTCGAGTCCGTGGCCGCGAGCCGCGCCTCCGAGCTGCCGGGCCCGGATCATGTGAACGGCTACGACGACGTGACCTGACCGGTTCCGGTCACTGATGGTGCGAGAGGCGGCCGCGTCCCCTGGGACGCGGCCGCCTCTCGTTGCCGTTGTCCACGTTCCGGATAAAGATCGTCCTGTTGTCAGTGGCTGCCGGTACGCTCGAAAGCACGATGACAGAGGACCTCTCACCGGCCGAGCGGTACGCGGCAGCCCGCCAGCGCGCTACCGAGCAGGCCACCGCGCTCGCCTCCTTCCGCGAGATGTACGACTTCGGCCTTGACCCCTTCCAGATCGAGGCCTGCCAGGCGCTCGAAGCGGGGAAGGGCGTGCTGGTGGCCGCGCCCACCGGCTCCGGCAAGACGATCGTCGGCGAGTTCGCCGTCCACCTCGCCCTGCAGCAGGGCAGGAAGTGCTTCTACACGACACCCATCAAGGCGCTGTCGAACCAGAAGTACTCCGACCTGTGCCGTCGCTACGGCAGCGGCAAGGTCGGTCTGCTCACCGGCGACAACAGCATCAACGCCGACGCCCCGGTGGTCGTGATGACCACCGAGGTCCTGCGGAACATGCTGTACGCGGGTTCACAGACCCTCCTCGGCCTCGGCCATGTGGTCATGGACGAGGTGCACTACCTCTCCGACCGCTTCCGTGGCGCCGTCTGGGAGGAAGTGATCATCCATCTGCCCGCGTCGGTGACGCTGGTGTCCCTGTCGGCGACCGTGTCGAACGCGGAGGAGTTCGGCGACTGGCTCGACACCGTCCGCGGTGACACGGAGGTGATCGTCTCCGAGCACCGTCCCGTACCGCTGTTCCAGCACGTCCTCGCCGGGCGCCGGATGTACGACCTCTTCGAGGAGGCCGAGGGCCACAAGAAGGCCGTCAACCCCGACCTCACACGTCTGGCGCGCATGGAGGCCAGCCGCCCGTCGTACCTGGACCGCAAGCGTGGCCGTGCGATGCGCGAGGCCGACCGCGAGCGGGAGCGCAGACAGCGCGCCCGGGTGTGGACGCCGGGCAGACCCGAGGTCATCGAGCGGCTCGACGCCGAGGGCCTGCTGCCCGCGATCACGTTCATCTTCAGCCGGGCCGCCTGCGAGGCCGCCGTCCAGCAGTGCCTGTACGCGGGCCTCAGGCTCAACGACGAGGAAGCGCGGGTCAAGGTGCGCGCCCTTGTCGAGGAGCGCACGGCGTCCATCCCCACCGAGGACCTGCACGTCCTGGGCTACTACGAGTGGCTGGAGGGCCTGGAGCGTGGCATAGCGGCCCACCACGCGGGCATGCTGCCCACGTTCAAGGAGGTCGTGGAGGAACTCTTCGTCCGCGGCCTGGTGAAGGCCGTGTTCGCGACCGAGACCCTCGCGCTCGGCATCAACATGCCCGCGCGTTCGGTGGTGCTGGAGAAGCTCGTCAAGTGGAACGGCGAGCAGCACGCCGACATCACCCCCGGCGAGTACACCCAACTGACCGGCCGTGCCGGCCGCCGCGGCATCGACGTCGAGGGCCACGCTGTCGTGCTGTGGCAGCGCGGTCTGAGCCCCGAGCACCTCGGCGGCCTGGCCGGCACGCGCACCTATCCGCTGCGGTCGAGTTTCAAGCCGTCGTACAACATGGCGGTCAACCTGGTGGAGCAGTTCGGCCGGCACCGCTCGCGTGAACTGCTGGAGACCTCGTTCGCCCAGTTCCAGGCCGACAAGTCGGTCGTCGGGATCTCCCGTCAGGTGCAGCGCAACGAGGAGGGCCTCACCGGCTACAAGGAGGCCATGACCTGCCACCTCGGCGACTTCGATGAGTACGCCCGGCTGCGGCGCGAACTGAAGGACCGCGAGACGGAGCTGGCCCGGCAGGGTGCGGCGCAGCGCCGTGCCGAGGCCGCCGTCGCCCTGGAGAAGCTCAGGCCCGGTGACGTCATCCACGTCCCGACCGGCAAGTATGCGGGCCTGGCCCTGGTGCTCGACCCCGGCGTGCCCGCCGGGCGGGCAGGCGGCCACCGCGGGCTGGAGTACCACGACGGCCCGCGCCCCCTGGTCCTCACCGCCGAGCGGCAGGTCAAGCGGCTGGCGTCCATAGATTTCCCGGTGCCCGTCGAGGCGTTGGAGCGGATGCGTATCCCCAAGTCCTTCAACCCGCGCTCGCCGCAGTCCCGTCGCGACCTCGCCTCCGCGCTGCGTACCAAGGCCGGGCACATTCCGCCGGAGCGGCAGCGCAAGAAGCGGTCCGCGGCCGCCGACGACCGGGAGATCGCCCGGCTGCGCACGGCCCTGCGCGCTCACCCGTGCCACGGGTGCAACGACCGTGAGGATCACGCCCGTTGGGCCGAGCGCTACCACCGTCTGCTGCGCGACACCTCGCAGTTGGAGCGCCGTATCGCCGGCCGTACGAACACCATTGCCCGCACCTTCGACCGCATCGTGGCGCTGCTCACGGAGCTGGACTACCTGCGCGGTGACGAGGTGACGGAGCACGGCAAGCGCCTTGCGCGGCTGTACGGGGAGCTGGACCTGCTGGCCAGTGAGTGCCTGCGCGAGGGCGTCTGGGAGGGGCTCGACCCGGCCGAACTGGCCGCGTGCGTCTCCGCGCTGGTGTACGAGGCCAGGGCCGGTGACGATGCGATGGCGCCGAAGCTGCCGTCGGGCAGGGCCAAGGCCGTGCTCGGCGAGATGGTGCGCATCTGGGGCCGACTCGACGCTCTGGAGGAGGATTTCCGGATCACGCAGACCGAGGGTGTGGGGCAGCGGGAGCCGGATCTGGGCTTCGCCTGGTCCGCGTTCATGTGGGCCAGCGGCAAGGGCCTGGACGAGGTCCTGCGTGAGGCCGAGATGCCGGCCGGTGACTTCGTCCGCTGGTGCAAGCAGGTCATCGACGTCCTCGGCCAGATTGCGGCCGCCGCACCCGCCGAGGGCTCGACGGTCGCGAAGAACGCCCGCAAGGCGGTCGACGGCCTGCTGCGCGGGGTGGTGGCCTACTCGTCGGTGGGCTGAATCTCGTCCCGGGCTGAGCCGGCGTCCCGGCTGTGGCAGCGGATGCTGCCGTGGTGGGGCCGATAAGAGCCTTCAGCCGGCCCACTCGTCGTACGCCGACCACGCCCGGAGCGCCCGCCCACTGACGAAGCGGTGTGCGCGGCCCGTGACCGGATCGGTGAACTCCAGTGCCTTCGCCAGCAGTTGGAGGGGGCGCCGGAAGTCACCGGCCGGTCCGGCGGCGGCCACCACCGGATAGAGCGGGTCGCCGAGGATCGGAAGTCCCAACGCGTTCATGTGGACGCGTAGTTGATGGGTCTGCCCGGTGCGGGGGAGCAGCCGGTAGCGCCCGCGTTGCTCGTGCCGCTCCAGGAGTTCGATCCGGCTGACCGCGTTGGGCTCGCCCGGCACCTCGCGGGCCGCCATGACCCCGCGTTCCTTCACGATCCGGCTGCGCACGGTGCGCGGCAGGGCCACGGTGGGGTCGTACGGGGCGACGGCCTCGTACTCCTTGGTGACCTGCTTGTCGCGGAACAGCGACTGGTAGGCGCCGCGCTCCTCGGGTCGTACGGTGAACAGCACGAGCCCGGCGGTGAGCCGGTCCAGCCGGTGTGCGGCACTCAGTGACGGGATGCCCAGGTCGCGCCGCAGCCGGGCCAGGGTGGTCTCGGCGACATGGCTGCCGCGCGGGGTGGTGGCGAGGAAATGCGGTTTGTCGGCGACGACGATGTGCTCATCGCGGTACACCACCTCGACCGGGTACGGCACGCGCTCCTCCTCGGGCAGCGCGCGGTGGAACCAGACGTACATGCCCGGCACATACGCGGTGTCCGGCGTGATGGGCTGTCCGTCGGCCCCGACGATCGCTCCCACGCCGAGCATCCCGTCGATCACCCCGTCCCCGGCCGCGAGCCGCGCCTCGAGATGGTCCCGCACGGTGGTCCACCCCTCGGTGAACGGCAGCCGCACCCGCACGGGATCGACTCCGTCGCGCTGCGGCAGGGGAGAGGGCGGGATACGGGGGCGTCGTCTCATGGGGCTCCAGCGTACGAGGCGGCCGGCACGGGGTGCGAAAACAGATTGCCCGGTGGTGACGGTCGCCTGGGACCATGCACAGCATGCCTCTTCTGATCAGTGAAGTGCTCGCGGCCGGAACGCTCGCCAAGAACCCGCAACCCTCGATCCCCACCCATGACGGACTTCTGCTCCGTCCCTGGAAGACCGAGGACGCCCCGGCTGTCCACGAGGCGTTCCAGGACCCGGTGATGCACCGGTGGCACCATTTCGCGACCGAGTCGGTGGAGGAGGTCCTCGGCCTGATCGAGGAGTGGCGGAAGGCGTGGGAGGGCGAGAGCAACGCCTACTGGGCGGTTGCCGACGAGGACACGGACCGGCTGCTCGGGCGCGTGGCCCTGCGCAGGATCGAGCCGTTCGAGGGCGCGGCCGAGGTTGCGTACTGGACCGCTTCCGCAGCACGCGGCCAAGGGGTGGCCTCGCGTGCGGTGACCGCCCTGACCCGCTGGGCGTTCGAGAGCATCGGCTTCCACCGCCTCGAACTGACACACTCCGTCCGCAACGAGGCGTCCTGCCGAGTCGCGGTGAAGACGGGCTTCGCCCTGGAGGGCACCAAGCGCAGTGCCCTCCTCCACCCGGACGGCTGGCACGACATGCACCTGCACGCCCGCGTCTCATGACAGGGCCCGGAGCATCAACGCGATACATCGCGCCCGGCGTCCGGGAGAAGGGGACGCGGATCACTCGTCATCCGCCCGTCCGGAAGGCGGCCTCTCCGCACACCGCGGATCTGCCGTCGTCCGCTGTCCACGGGAGAGCAGTCGTCATGACCCCCCGAGCGCCCGCTGTCGGGGCGCGTCAGCTGATCAAGAAGTACTCCGATGATGTCACGGCGTTGAACGGCATGGACGTCACCGTCAAGCCGGGCGGCGTCGTCTTCGCATTCCTCGGTCCGAACGGCGCCGGGAAGTAGTCCACCAACCCGCTCAACTGGGCCATGGTCGCGGACCGTTCGGCGATGTCGGAGCGCCCGGACTGGGGTGGCGTGCTCAGCCGGGGCGGGGTGCTGCCGACACTGGCGGTCGTCGCGGTGTGGCTGTCGATCCGTACGTTCCGGTCCTACCGGCGGGCGGTGTGAGCACCGCGGCGTGAGGCGGCGGCACCTGCCGGGGTGCCGCCGCACGGCGTCCTATACGGCGGACGTGCCCTCCTGCTCGGCGGCGACGCGCGCGTTCCACTCCCGCTTCGACGCCTGCCAGCCGTCCTCGTTGTGGCCGAGGCGCCAGTAGCCGGAGAGCGAGAGGTCCTCACGTGGGATCTGCCGCTCGACGCGCAGCAGCCGGCGCAGTTCCTTCACGAAGCCGGCCTCGCCGTGCACGAACGCGTGCACCCGGCCGTCGGGGAACTCCAGTGCGCGGACGGCCTCCACCAAGGCCTCGCCGACCGGACGGCTCCCGCGGTGCAGCCAGACCGGCTCCACATCGGAGACGATCTTCTGCTCCTCCTGGGGGCCGGCGACCTCGATGAAGGCGCGGGCCGCGGCGCCGGCGGGCAGCGCCTCCAGGGCGGCCGCGATCGCGGGCAGCGCGCTCTCGTCCCCGGCGAGCAGATGCCAGTCGGCGCTCGTGTCCGGCGCATAGGCCCCGCCGGGACCCATGAACCGCACCGTCTCGCCCGGCTGGACGCGCACCGCCCACGGTCCGGCGAGGCCCTCGTCGCCGTGGATCACGAAGTCCAGCGTCAGCTCGCGGTGCACGGGATCCCAGGCCCGCACGGTGTACGTCCGGGTCACCGGCCACTGCTCGCGCGGGAATTCCTCGCGGATCCGCTGCAGGTCGAAGGGTTCGGGGTAGACGGCGCCCGCAGCCGGGAACAGCAGCTTCACATAGTGGTCGGTGCAGGTATCCGCCGCGAAACCGGCCAGGCCCTCGCCACCGAGCACCACGCGCTGCATGTGCGGGGTCAGCCGCTCCGTGCGGACTACTCGCGTGGAGTGGGTCTTCCGAGCCCTGCCTGCCGGGCGCTCTGTCATGACGACCTCCCAGATCCCATGGTGAGGTCTACCTAAGTTAGCAGTTTGATCCCGTGGATGCCCTTCCCGTGAGGAGGTCAGGAGCGCCTGCCGCCCGAACCGTCACGTCCCGAGCGTGGTGACCAGCCGCTGCAGCGACCCGCCCAGGCCCCAGCGGATCCCCAGAGCCTCCAGCGCTGCCGGGTCACGCGGTGTGTGCGGCAGCGCCGTGTCGACGTCCGGCAGGGGCACGTCGTCGGCGACCCGTACGACCCTGGGCGCAAGGGCCACGTAGGGCCGCGCCTCGTCGAGCCGCTTGCGCTGCGACGGGGTGAGCTTCGCCGCCGGATCGTCGACCGCGGCCATGATCCCCGCCAGGTCGCCGAACTCGGCGAGCAGCTTCGCGGCTGTCTTCTCCCCGATGCCCGGTACGCCCGGCAGTCCGTCGCTCGGGTCGCCGCGCAGCAGTGCCAGATCCGCGTAGCCAGGGCCCCCGACGCCGTACTTCTCGCGCAGTACCGCCTCGTCGGTGAGGCGGAGCGTGCCGACGCCCTTCAGCGGGTAGAGCACGCGCACCCCGCGGGCGTCGTCGACCAGTTGGTACAGGTCGCGGTCGCCGGTGACGATGTCCACCGGGCCCTTGGCACGCGCCGTGAACGTGCCGATCACGTCGTCCGCCTCGTACTCCTCGATGCCCACGCGTGCGATGCCGAGTGCGTCCAGGACGTCCTCGATGACCGGCACCTGCGGTGACAGGGTGTCCGGCACCTCTTCCTCGTCCGGGCCCGTCTCGTGCGCCTCGGCCACACGGTGCGCCTTGTAGGAGGGGATCAGCTCGACACGCCAGTGCGGACGCCAGTCCGCGTCCATGCAGGCGACGAGGTCGTCCGGGTGGTGGTCTTTGACCAGCCGGTCGATGAACTCGAGCAGCCCGCGCACGGCGTTCACGGGCGTGCCGTCCGGGGCCCGCACGGATTCCGGGACGCCGAAGAAGGCACGGAAGTACAGCGAGGCGGTGTCGAGGAGCATCAGGCGTCGGGTCATCTTCCGCATCATGCCGTACGGCCCCGACAGCGCCGCGTCGGCGCAGGGTGACCGTCCATGTGGCCTGCGTGAACGGCTTGTGAACTGGACCACTCATATGTTTGCCCTGCCCGAGTCCGGGCAGGCGCGCCTTGAAGTGATGCCAGTTGCAATTTCAACCATTTGCAGCGGCTCGGAGGCTTTCAGACGAGAGGTACCTGTGTCATCCAGGCTTGAAGCCGAACATCTGTACAAAGTGTTCGGAAGACGACAAAAAGAGGCGGTGGAGCGGCTCCGGCAGGGAGCCGACCGTGAGGAACTGCGCGCAGACGGCACCACCGCCGCCGTGATCGACGCGTCCTTCACGGTGGAGCCGGGCCAGATCTTCGTCGTCATGGGCCTGTCCGGTTCCGGCAAGTCCACACTGCTGCGCATGCTCAACGGGCTGTTGGAGCCGACCGCGGGGCACGTACGCTTCGACGGCCAGGACCTCACCGCACTGGGCGCCCGTGAGCTGCGAGAAGTCCGCTCCAAGAAGATCAGCATGGTCTTCCAGCACTTTGCCCTCTTCCCGCACCGCAGCGTCCGCGAGAACGCCGCCTACGGCCTGGAAGTGCAGGGCGTGCCCCGCGCCGAGCGCGAGAAGCGCGCCGGCGAGGCGCTCGCCCTGTGCGGCCTGGCCGGCTGGGAGAAGTCCTGGCCCGACGAGCTGTCCGGCGGTATGCAGCAGCGCGTCGGCCTCGCCCGGGCGCTCGCCACGGACGCCGACCTGCTGCTGATGGACGAGTCCTTCAGCGCGCTCGACCCGCTGATCCGCCGCGATATGCAGGACCAGCTGCTGGAACTGCAGAAGACCCTGAAGAAGACCATCGTGTTCATCACCCATGACCTCAACGAGGCCATGCGCCTGGGCGACCGCATCGCGGTGATGCGGGACGGCCGCATCGCGCAGATCGGCAGCGCGGAGGACATCCTGATGCGCCCCGCCGACGACTACGTCGCCTCGTTCACCCAGGACGTCGACCGTTCCCGCGTCCTGACCGCGGGTGCCGTCATGGACACCGCCGTGCGCGGTGACGAGGCGGGCTGCCACTGCGAGACCGCGACGCCCGACACGCCGTTCGTGGAGCTGTGCGCGATCAGCGCCCGCCTCACGCACCCGGTGGCGGTGCTCGACGAGCAAAGGGAACTCGTCGGCGTCGTACCCAGGCAGCGCCTCCTCGGCTTCCTCGGTGAAGGGGCGGGTGAGACCACACCCTGCGACTCCCCGCGTGACAAGGGAGGGCAGGTGATCGCCGATGCCTAGGATTCCGTTCGGCGACTGGGTCAACTCCACGGTCGACTGGCTGCTGCACCACATGGCGTGGCTGTTCGACTTCTGCAAGACCGTCTTCCAGGGCACCTTCGACGGCATCAACACCGTCCTGCAGGCCCCTGAGCCGCTGCTGCTCGCGGGCATCCTCGCGGTGATCGCGTTCTGGCTGCGCGGCGCGTCCGCCGGTGTCCTCGCCTTCGTGGGCTTCGCCTTCATCGACTCCCTCGGCCTGTGGGAGGACGCGATGGTGACGTTGTCGCTGGTCCTGGTGGCGACGATCATCGCGCTCGTCGTCTCCGTGCCCGTGGGCATCTGGGCGGCACGCTCCAGCCGGGTCAGCGGGATCGTCCGGCCGGTGCTGGACTTCATGCAGACGCTGCCCGCGATGATCTACCTCATTCCGGCGATCCTGTTCTTCGGCACCGGCGCCCCCGCGGGCATCGTGGCCACCCTGATCTTCGCCCTCGCGCCCGGCGTCCGCATGACCGAGCTGGGCATCCGCCAGGTCGACAAGGAACTGGTCGAGGCCGCCGAGGCGTTCGGCACCACCCCGCGCAACACCCTGCTGCGCGTCCAGTTCCCGCTCGCCCTGCCCACCGTCATGGCCGGCGTCAACCAGGTCATCATGCTCGGCCTGTCCATGGCGGCCATCGCGGGCATGGTCGGCACCGGCGGTCTCGGCGGCGATGTGAACGAGGCCATCGGCCAGCTCAACGTGGGTCTCGGCTCCGAGGCCGGTGTCGCCATCGTCATCCTGGCGATCTACCTGGACCGGATGACCAGCGCCCTGGGCACCCAGGTCTCCCCGCTCGGCCGGCGCGCCGCCGCCCGGCTGCGTGCCGCGCAGGGCCTGAAGATCTGGTCCTATCGTCCCCGGCCCGTCGTGGCCGTGATCGGCGTGGTCGTGCTCGCGCTCACGGCCGGCGGCATCGGCGTCTTCGGTGGCAGCAACGAGACCGCCACCGCCGCCGACGTGCAGAATGTCGGCCAGGGCAAGAAGCTCACCATCGGCTACATCCCGTGGGACGAGGGCGTCGCCTCCACCTTCCTCTGGAAGGAGATCCTGGAGCAGCGCGGATTCCAGGTCGACGCCAAGCAGTTCGACGCCGGACCGCTCTACACCTCGCTCGCTCAGGGCGATGTCGACTTCGAGACCGACTCCTGGCTGCCCGTCACCCACGAGCAGTACTGGAAGAAGTACGGCGACCGGCTCGACGACCTGGGCTCCTGGTACGGACCGACGTCCCTGGAGCTGAGCGTGCCCTCGTACATGAAGGGCATCGACTCGCTGGAGGACCTCAAGGGGAAGGCCGCCACGTTCGGCGGGAAGATCACCGGCATCGAGTCCAGCGCCGGCATGATGAACCTGCTCAAGAGCAAGGTCCTCAAGGAGTACGGCCTCGAGAAGGAGTACAAGGTCGTCGACAGCTCCACGCCCGCGATGCTGGCCGAGCTGAAGCGTGCCTACGCCAAGAAGCAGCCCGTCGTCGTCACGCTCTGGTCGCCGCACTGGGCCTACAGCGACTACGACCTGAAGAAGCTCAAGGACCCCAAGGGTGCCTGGGGCAAGGGCGACGGGGTGCACACGCTCGCCCGCAAGGGCTTCGCCGAGGACAACCCCGTGGTGGGCACCTGGCTCAAGAACTTCAAGTTGGACGAGAAGCAGCTCACGAGCCTCGAGGCCGAGATCAACAAGGCCGGCAAGGGGAAGCAGCAGGACGCCGTGCGCGCCTGGCTGAAGAAGAACCCGGGCATCGTCGACAAACTCGCCCCCGTCCACCAGCCGTCCTCCGCCAGCCCGGCCGAGGCGAAGCGCCCGGTGAACGTCGCCTGGTTCCCCTGGGACGAGGACGTCGCCGTCACCTACCTGTGGAAGGACGTCCTGGAGCGGCGCGGCTACAAGCTGAACCTGAAGCAGATGGACGTCGGCCCCGTCTACACGGGCCTGGCCAGTGGTGACCTCGACCTCAACTTCGATGCGTGGCTGCCGTACGCGCAGAAGAACTACTGGGACAAGAACAAGGCCGACCTCAAGGACCTGGGCAGTTGGTACCAGCCGACCTCGCTCGAGATCGCGGTCCCTTCGTATGTGAAGGACGTCAAGTCCCTTGAGGACCTCAAGGGCAAGGGGAAGACCTTCGGCGGCCGGATCATCGGCATCGAGCCGGGCACCGGCGAGATGAACCTGCTCAAGACGAAGGTCCTGCCCGGCTACGGCCTGGACAAGGAGTACAAGGTCGTCGACGGCTCCACGCCCGCGATGCTGGCCGAGCTGAAGCGTGCCTACGCCAAGAAGCAGCCCGTCGCCGTCGTCCTGTGGTCGCCGCACTGGGCCTACAGCGAGTACCAGCTCACCAAGCTGAAGGACGACAAGAAGCTCTTCGGTGAGGGCAACACGATCCGCACCATCTCCAGCCGTACCTTCCCGGACAAGTACCCGCAGCTCACCCGGTGGATCAAGAACTTCAGGATGAGCGAGGACGAGCTCGGCAGCCTGGAGAGCGAGATCAAGACGCGTGGGCACGGCCACGAGAAGGACGCCGTGGCCGCGTGGCTGAAGCAGCACCCGGACATGGTGGAGCGGATGACTCCGCAGTAGTCCGCCGCCGGGCCGCGCCTCGTACTCACGGGCGAAGGAGAAGGATCCGGACAACCGCGTCCTGCCGGCCCCACCGGTCCGCACGCCCTGCCTGCGGGGGCACCGAACATTTCTTCGGTGCCCCATTGCCGGCAGGGCGCGCTGCTACGCGGGTGCCCCGGGCCTCACCTTCGTGCGCCGGGGCGCCGGCCGGCCCACCCCGCGCGCCTCGGCGGACCGCACCGCCCCGGAAGCGAGCCCCTGAGCCCCTGCGGCGTCGCTGATCAGCCCTTTTGTCAGGCGGAGAGGGCGGCCTGCGCGAGGCGGCGAGACGGCTCGCCGGGTGGCGCGAACCGTGAGCCTCGCCACTCTTGTATGTGGCACCGATGTGACGGGCGCATGAAACGGTTTGCCGAACATGCGTAGGGTGCAGACAGCGCAACACAAGCAGTGCACCGATAAACCATCGGGCAGCGGCGGCACGCCCGCCGGGCAAGGCAGTGGACCGACGAGCGTGGGAGGGAGCCGGAGCGATGGGCGACCACAAAGAACAGCCCCTTCGGGTGGGCGCGGCCGTCCGGCGGCGGCGCCGGGCACTGGAGCTCACCCTCGCCGTCGTGGCCGAGCGCAGCGGACTGTCGGTCCCCTTCCTGAGCCAGGTCGAGAACGAGCGGGCGCGCCCGAGCCGGCCCTCCCTGGAGCGGATCGCCGACGCCCTGGGCACCACCGCCGCCGAACTGCTCGCGGCCGCCGACCCGGCCTGCAGCGTCGACGTCCTGCGCGCCGAGGACGAGGGGATCCCACCGGAGCAGGCGCGGCTGCGCCCGCTGGTGCGCGGACACCATCAGCTGCACGCGATGGAGTTCATCGGTGATCACGACGAGGGGCGCGAGTTCCAGCACCGCAACGACGAGTTGATGTACGTCGTCGACGGCGCCGTCGAGGTCGAGGCGGAGGGCCGCGCACACCGGCTCGGGCGGGGCGACACGCTGTATCTGAGCGGGGGAGTGCGCCACCGCTGGCGGGCGACCGTGCCGGACACCCGCGTGATCGTGGTCGCGGTCGCGGACCACATCGAGGCGATCGAGGACCGCCCGCGCCGCCGCTGATCCCGCCGAGGGACACCCGGCCAGGCACCCCGCGCCGGACCTCGCCCGACGGCCGACGACGGCCCGCAGCCGTTTCCGGGCAGACCGTGTGCGCTGGTCGGCGGGTGTCATCTCACCTGTACGGCCCATCGCCGGCCGAGGTGCCGCACGTCAGCGGCGAGGTGCCGCGAGCAGCTTGCCGTTGACGACTCCCCGGCCGGTATGGACGGCCGCGACGGCCCAGGCGGTGACGAGCAGCAGATACAGGACGATCGCGAGCACGTCGAAGGCGGCCAGGCCGGTGCGCCGGGCCAGTGCCTCCGCGCCGGTCACGCAGGTGCCGATCGGGAAGGTGAACGCCCACCAGGTCATCGCGAAACCCATGCCCCGTCGCCGGGCGCGCACCACCAGCGCGGCGGCCAGGCTCAGCCACAGCAGGGCGAAGCCGATCACCGGGACGCCGTAGAGGACGGCGAAGACACCGAGGCCGCCGGCGTAGGAGGACGGCAGGACGCCCGGGGCGGCGTTCGCGGTCGCGCCGACGGCGGTGGTGGACTGCCCCAGCGGGCCGAGGACCAGGAACAGGGTCGGGGTCAGGGCGAGCGGCAACGGGCCCGCGGTGATGAGCCGCGCGAGGATCAGCGGCAGCATCACGAGCGTGGCCAGCAGACTCATGCCGAACATCGCGAGGCAGGCGAGCAGCAGGGTCTGCCTGGGCTGGCCGGCAGGCAGGTGCGGGACCAGCAGCGGGCCCAGGGCGGCGGAGACCATGGGGGCGACCAGGGGCAGCAGCCATACGGGGGAGGCCTGGTCCGGCTCGATGCGGTGCCGGGCGATCATCAGGTACGGGACGGCCACGGCGGCGACGAGACCGATGACCGTACCGGCGGTGAAGAGGACGGTGTCCACGGCGACGGCCGGGCGTATTCCGATCCAGTCCCGGCCGACCACCATGGTGCCGCCGCCGACGGCGAGCAGGGCCATCGACAGACAGCCGTAGAAGGGGGCCATGGCGGGATCGAGGAGATGGGCACGGGCCTGGTCGCGGTGGTGGATCCAGTGCAGGGTGCGGGCGCCGAGAACGGTCACGAGCAGGGCCGCGGACAGTGCCCAGACGGTTGTGCAGGCCGTCCGCAGTCCGGGTACGTCCGCGGCGCCGGGCAGACCGGCGCCGGCCGTCGCGACGATCGCGGTGCCCATCACGGCGGCGTACCAGTTCGGCCCGAGGTGCCGGACGGCGGCGGCGCGACGGTGTCGGGTGGGCGGGGCGAGGGACGGGGCTGCAGTGACCATATGTCCACGGTCGCGCCAGGCCAGGTTCCTGACCAGGGAGTATGTTTCTATGACGGCATAAGCTGGGTTTATGAGCGAGGGTGTTGGCGAAGGGCTGCGGGTGGCCGGTCTGGCGCACCGGGTACCGGATCTGGGGGCGCTGGAACTGCTGCTGGCCGTGGCGCGGCTGGGCAGCCTGGGGCGGGCCGCGCGGGAGCTGGGGATCACCCAGCCGGCGGCGAGCAGCCGGATCCGGTCGATGGAGCGGCAACTGGGCGTGGCGATGGTGGACCGCTCGCCGCGGGGTTCGCGGCTGACTGACGCGGGGGCGCTGGTCACCGACTGGGCGCGGCGGATCGTGGAGGCGGCGGAGGCGTTCGACGCGGGGGCGCAGGCGCTCAGGGGCCGGCGCGACTCACGGCTGAGGGTGGCCGCGAGCATGACGATCGCCGAGTACCTCCTGCCGGGCTGGCTGATGGCGCTGCGCGCCCAGCGGCCCGACACGGCGGTGTCCCTGCTGGCCGGGAACTCGGCGGCGGTCGCCCAACGCCTGCTCGCCGACGAGGCGGACCTGGGGTTCGTGGAGGGGCTGACCGTGCCGACGGACCTCGACGCGGTGGTCGTCGGCCACGACCGCCTGATCGTGGTGACCGCGCCGGGGCACCCGTGGGCGCGCCGCCGTACCCCGCTGCCGGCCCAGGAGCTGGCGACGACCCCGCTGATCCTCAGGGAGGAGGGCTCGGGCACCCGCCAGGTCCTGGAAACGGCCCTGGGCGGCCTGGCCCGCCCCCTGCTCGAACTGTCCTCGACGACGGCGGTCAAGTCCTCGGCGGTGAGCGGCGCGGGCCCGGCGGTCCTGAGCGAACTGGCCGTGGGGGAGGAGCTGTCGGCCCGCCGGCTGGTGAGCATCCCCGTCGCGGGCGTACGGCTGGACCGGGCCCTGCGGGCGGTGTGGCGCAGGGGCCATCGCCCGACGGGGCCGGGACGGGATCTGCTGGGGCTGACCCGGGGTTAGGGCCTGTGCTGAGTTCCCCGTCTGCGCCCCGGCGTCCGGCACGCACTCCCCCAAGCTCTCGGCTTCGCTCGAGCAGGGGGGACCCCATGCCGCACGGTGTCGCAGGACGGGTGGCTCCGCCACATGAACTGCGACACCGCACGCCGATCGCACGCACCGCACGCCGATCGCACGCACCGCACGCCGATCGCACGCACCGCACGCCGATCGCACGCACCGAACGCCGCTGCGCCCGCGCTCCGCGCGGACGACGGGGAACTCAGCACAGGCCCTGGGCCCGGCCGGCGGACGCGGCGCGCACCAGGGCCCTCATCACCCGTACGTCCTCTCCCATCTCCGGATGCCACTGGATGCCCAGCACCCAGCCGGCCGACGCGAGTTCGATCGCCTCCACCGTTCCGTCCGCCGCGTGCGCCGATGCGACCAGGCCCTTGCCGAGGCGGTCCACGGACTGGTGGTGGTAGGTCGGTACGGACGTCTCCTCCGGGACGGCATCCGCGTACCGGGTGCCGGGCACCGGCTTGACCGGGTGGCGGCCGAAGGCCCCGGGGGCCTTCGTGTGCCCGTCGATGTGCTGGACGAGCGTGCCGCCGACGGCGATGTTCAGCAGCTGCATCCCCCGGCAGATCCCCAGCAGTGGGATGCCCGCGGTCAGCGCGGCCTCGATCAGTGCGAGTTCCCAGGCGTCCCGGGCCCGGGAGGGCGGGCCGGTGCGGGGATCGGGGCGTGCGCCGTACCGGACCGGCTCGACGTCCGGGCCACCCGCGATCACCAGGCCGTCCAGCCGGGCGACCGCCGCCGCTGCGTGCACCGGGTCGTCCGGCGGCAGCATCGCGGCAAGAGCGCCCGCCCGCTGCACGAGCCGCGGATACCCGGCCGGCAGCAGTGCCGCCTCCAGCTCCCACACGCCCCAGCGCGCCCCGGCCTCCAGGTACGTACTGACGCCGATCAACGGCCTGCCCGTCATGCGCCCTCCCGCCCCGCAAAGGAATCACTTCATACCTTTGCCGAGGGTGTGGTGAACGGCAAGGTCCCGGGCCGATGCTCAGGCCAGGAACCCCCGCAGCAGTGCCGCCGTCCCCGCGCAGTGCTGCCGCATCATCTCCCGCGCGCCGTCCGCGTCCCCGTCGAGCACCGCCTCCACCAGCGCCTCGTGCTGGCGCTGGGAGTGCTCCAGGTTGCGTACCAGCAGCGGGATGCAGTCCAGCAGGTCGTTCACCGTCGCCCGTACGGCCGCGTACTGCGCCGTCAGCGACGGCGACCCGCACAGCTCGGCCAGCGTGAGGTGCAGCAGTGTGTCCAGGCGCCGGTACTCGGCGAGCGGTGCGTCCTGCGTGCGGGACAGTGCCTCCCGCAGCCGTGCCGCCGGGGGTCCCGTCAGGTCGTGCGTCGCGCACAGCTCCGCCGCGCCCGCCTCCAGTACCTCGCGGAAGCGCAGTACGTCCTCGATGTCGACCTTCTCGACGCGCCGGCGCAGCTCGTCCTCGCCGCCCCCGTCGGCCCGCGGCAGCACGAACGTGCCGCCGTACCGCCCGCGCCGCGACTCCACCAGGCCCTGGTCCTGGAGCACCTTCAGCACTTCGCGCAGCGTCACCCGGCTGATCCCCAGCCGCTCCGCCAACTCCCTTTCCGAGGGCAGCCGTTCACCGTCCGGCACCAGCCCGAGGCGGACGATCTGAAGGATCTGTTCCAGCGCCTCCTCGAAGCCGTTGCCGGCCCGCACCGGCCGCAGTACCGGTGTCAGCCGGTCCTGCGGGCCGCCGGGGCCGTCACCGGGTTCCGTCTGCGACATATGGCCGCGCCCCCTTCCCAAGTAATGGTTCTCACGAATACCTTATGGCTCTCGGCGGACCTAAGGAGACCTCCCGTGGCAGACCGAACGTCCCCGCTCGGCGTCGAGGAACTGCATGTCCTCGTATCCGGCGGTGAGATCGACACCGTCGTGCTGGCCTTCCCCGACATGCAAGGGCGCCTCCAGGGCAAGCGATTCGCCGCGCGCTTCTTCCTCGACGAGGTCCTGGAGCACGGCACCGAAGGCTGCAACTACCTCCTCGCCGTCGACACCGAGATGAACACGGTCGACGGCTACGGCATGTCCTCCTGGGACCGCGGTTACGGCGACTTCGTCCTGCGCCCCGACCTGAGCACACTGCGCCGGGTGCCCTGGCACGAGACCACGGCCATGCTCCTCGCCGACCTCGCCTGGAGTGACGGCTCGCCCGTGGCCGCCGCGCCCCGCCAGATCCTCCGCCGCCAGCTCGACCGCCTCGCCGCCCTCGGCCACACCGCACAGGTCGGCACCGAGCTGGAGTTCATCGTCTTCAAGGACACCTACGAGCAGGCCTGGGACGCCAACTACCGGGGGCTGACCCCGGCCAACCAGTACAACGTGGACTACTCGGTGCTCGGGACGGGGCGCATCGAGCCCCTCCTGCGCCGTATCCGCAACGAGATGGCGGGCGCCGGGCTCACCGTCGAGTCGGCCAAGGGCGAGTGCAACCCCGGCCAGCACGAGATCGCGTTCCGCTACGACGACGCCCTCGTCACCTGCGACCAGCACGCGATCTACAAGACCGGCGCAAAGGAGATCGCGGCCCAGGAGGGCGTCTCGATCACCTTCATGGCCAAGTACAACGAGCGCGAGGGCAACTCCTGCCACATCCACCTCTCGCTCGCGGACGAGTACGGCCGCAGCGTCATGGCCGGGTCCTCCGGCGACCCCGGAGGGATGTCGCAGACCATGCGCCACTTCCTGGCCGGCCAACTCGCCGCCCTGCGCGAGTTCTCCCTCCTGTACGCCCCCAACATCAACTCCTACAAGCGCTTCCAGCAGGGCTCCTTCGCCCCGACCGCCGTCGCCTGGGGGTACGACAACCGCACCTGCGCCCTGCGGATCGTCGGCCACGGCCGCTCGCTGCGCTTCGAGAACCGGGTGCCCGGCGGTGACGTCAACCCGCACCTCGCGGTCGCCGGGATGGTCGCCGCCGGACTGCACGGCATCGAGCAGAAGCTGGAGCTTCCCGAACCGTGCCCGGGCAACGCGTACACCGCCGCGTACGCGCACGTGCCCACCACCCTGCGCGAGGCCGCCGAACTCTGGGAGAACAGCGCCCTCGCCAAGGCCGCCTTCGGCGACGAGGTGGTCGCGCACTACCGCAACATGGCCCGCGTCGAACTGGCGGCCTTCGACGCCGCGGTGACCGACTGGGAGCTGCGCCGCTCCTTCGAACGCATGTGAGAGGTCTTCCCATGTCCGACCAGCACGAGCTGCAGGTACTCGATCCGGCCACCGAAAAGGTCGTCGCCACCGTGCCGGCCGCCACCGCCGCGGACGTGGACGCGGCGGTCGTACGGGCCTCGCAGGCCCAGAGCCGGTGGGCCCTGCTCCCGCCCGGCGACCGCGCCCGGCTGCTGCGCCGGTTCGCCGCCGCCGTCGACGAGCACCTCGAAGAACTGGCCTGGCTGGAAGTGCGGGAGGCCGGCCATCTCATCGGCAACGCCCGCTGGGAGGCGGGTAACGTCCGCGACCTGCTCGACTACGCGGCCGGGGGAGTGGAACGGCTCACCGGCCGCCAGATCCCGGTCCCGGGCGGCCTGGACGTGACGATCCTCGAACCGCTGGGCATCGTGGGCGTCATCGCACCCTGGAACTTCCCGATGCCGATCACCGCATGGGGTACGGCCCCGGCACTCGCGGCGGGCAACGCCGTGATCCTCAAGCCCGCCGAGGCCACCCCGCTCACGGCCCTGCGCCTGGCCGAACTGGCCCTGGCGGCCGGGCTTCCGGACGGGCTCTTCCAGGTGCTTCCAGGTCTCGGCCCCGTCGCGGGCGACGCGCTCGTCGAGCACCCGGGCGTGGCGAAGGTCGTCTTCACCGGGTCGACGACCGTGGGCCGACAGGTGCTGGCGAAGGGCGCCGCCCACCTCAAGCGCGTCACCCTCGAACTCGGCGGCAAGAGCCCCAACGTCGTCTTCGCCGACGCCGACCTCGAAGCCGCCGCGGCCGCCACCCCCCTGTCCTTCCTCGACAACGCGGGCCAGGACTGCTGCGCCCGCACCCGCATCCTCGTCCAGCGCTCCGTGTACGACCGCTTCCTCGACCTCCTCGCCCCCCTCGTCGAGTCGTTCCGCGTCGGAGACCCGGCCGACGAGAGCACGCAGATGGGCCCGCTGATCTCCAAGACCCAGCTGCACAAGGTCCGTTCGTATGTCTCCCCGGACGCCGAAGGCATTCGCGGCAAGGCCCCCGAAGGCCCCGGCTTCTGGTTCCCGCCCACCGTCCTCACCGGCGTCGACCCACACGCGCGCGTGGCGGTCGAGGAAGTCTTCGGCCCGGTCGCCGTCGTCCTGCCCTTCGAGGACGAGGCCGACGCGATCCGCCTCGCCAACGACACCCCCTACGGCCTCTCCGGCTCCCTGTGGACCCGGGACGTCGGCCGGGCGCTGCGCGTCTCGCGGGCCGTCCGCGCGGGCAACCTGTCCGTCAACTCCCACTCCAGCGTCCGCTACTGGACCCCCTTCGGCGGCTTCAAGCAGTCGGGGATCGGCCACGAACTCGGCCCGGACGCCCTGACCGCCTTCACCGAGACCAAGAACATCTTCATCAGCACGGAGGGCCCCGCACAGTGACCTCACAGACACCGGACATCATCTGCCGCCGCCTGACCGGCCGTACCGCCGTCATCACCGGCGCCGGCAGCGGCATCGGCCTGGCCACCGCGCGCCGGCTCGCCGCCGAGGGCGCCCACGTCGTCTGCGGCGACGTCGACGAGCCCCGTGGCAAGGCGGCGGCCGAGGAGGTCGGCGGGCTCTTCGTGAAGGCCGACGTCACCGTCGCCGAGCAGGTCGAGGCGCTCTTCAAGGCCGCGTACGACACCTACGGCTCCGTCGACATCGCCTTCAACAACGCGGGCATCTCGCCGCCGGACGACGACTCCATCCTGGAGACCGGGCTGGAGGCCTGGAAACGGGTCCAGGAGGTCAATCTGACCTCCGTGTACCTGTGCTGCAAGGCGGCGATCCCCTATATGCGGCGCCAGGGCAAGGGCTCCATCATCAACACGGCGTCGTTCGTGGCCCGCATGGGCGCGGCCACCTCGCAGATCTCGTACACGGCCTCCAAGGGCGGTGTGCTCGCCATGTCCCGCGAGCTGGGGGTGCAGTTCGCCCGGGAAGGCATCCGGGTCAACGCCCTGTGTCCGGGCCCGGTCAACACCCCGCTCCTGCGGGAGCTGTTCGCCAAGGACCCCGAGCGGGCCGCCCGCCGGCTGGTCCACATCCCGGCCGGCCGCTTCGCGGAGGCCGAGGAGATCGCCGCGGCGGTCGCGTTCCTCGCCAGCGACGACTCCTCGTTCGTGAACGCCACCGACTTCCTGGTGGACGGCGGGATCTCGGGCGCGTACGTCACCCCCCTCTAGGGCCTGTTCTGAGTTCCCCGTCTGCGCAGCGGCGTTCGGCACGCACTCCCCCAAGCTCTCGGCTTCGCTCGAGCAGGGGGGACCCCCATGCCGCACGGCGCCGCAGGACAGGTGGCTCCGCCACATGAACTGCGACACCGCACGCCGATCGCACGCACCGAACGCCGCTGCGCCCGCGCTCCGCGCGGACGACTGGGAACTCAGAACAGGCCCTCGTGCCGCGGCGGGCAGCGTTTGCCCGTCAAGGAGCGGCGTCGTGGGGGCACCTCCCGCTCGAGCACCAGGCGTGGCCCCCGGTCGCGGCCACCGCCCCGGTGGCCGCACCGACGGCCACCACGGATGATCACGAACTGTCTCCGTCCGACCGGGAGTTGGTGCGGTCGTGTGCGACACCGCCTAGAGTGGCCAGGGTGAGCAGTGCGCCCCCGCCCGGCTGGTACCGCGACCCCTCGTACCCGCTCACCGAACGCTGGTGGGACGGCGTCGCATGGAGCGACCACCGGCGTCAGCCCCAGATGCCCGAGCCACCCCTGGCGTCCCCGCCGGCCCCCACACCCCCGGGCCGCGGCGGCCCCCGGCGCACCAACACGGTCGTACTCACCCTGACCGGGGTCGTCCTGGCCGCGGCCGTCGTCACCGGCGCGGTCGTCCTCGGCCGCGGCGGTGGCGGCGCGGCACAGGCCGAGACCTCGCCCACGGCGGCGACTTCGCCACCCACCCACGGTGCGTCCTCGCCCCCACCGTCCGCCTCCGCCACCGGGGATCCGAACGTCGTCACGGACGAGCTCAACGGCATCACCTTCCCCGTGATCGAGGGCTGGACCGGGCCCGACAACGTCGCCGACGACGACATCGTGCTGAGCACACCGGGCACGTACCACTGCCCGGGCGACCCCGGCCTTTGCGAGCACGGCCAGGTGTCCTCGCGCACCGCCGCCGCCGGCGTCGCCCCCGAGACCCTCGCCAAGGGCGACATCGAGGACGCCGCGAACACGGTGTACGACCGCGACGGGACCGGCAGCAAGCCTTTCGGCGGTATCACGTCCCACCGGCTGGTGAAGTCCGGTCAGATCGCGGTCGCGGGGCGCGCCGGGTACTTCGTGCGCTGGCGTGTCACCACCGCGAAGGGGCCCGGAGGGTACGTCCAGACGCTGGCCTTCCCCTCCAGCGCGGGCTCGCAGGCGCCCGTCCTCGTCCGCTTCGCCTTCGACGCCGGCCCCGACGGGCCGCCGCTCGCCGACATGGACCGGATCACCAGGGGGATCAGGCCGGTCGACGACGCGGCGACGGGCGGGGGAGTGGGCAGCAGCATCGGCACCGGACGCTGACCGCCCGTCAGAGGAAGGTCCGTCCCTCGCCGCGGTACGTCGGCACGGTCGCCGTGACCGCGTCACCCTCGACCAGGTGCAGCGCGTCGAATCGTTCGCACAGCTCGCCCGCCTTGGCGTGCCGGAACCACACCTTGTCGCCGATGAGGAGGTCGTCGGCGGGTGCGCCCAGCAGCGGCGTCTGCACCTCGCCGGGACCCTCCTGGGGGTCGTACTCCAGTCCCTCGGGCAGATACGGGACCGGCAGCCGGTCGCGGCCCGCAACGCCCGACGCCGGATAGCCGCCGCCCAGCACGGTCACCACACCCACCCCCGGCCTGCGCACGACCGGCTGGGCGAAAAGTGCGGCCGGACGCCCCCTGAACGAGGTGTAGTTGTCGAACAGCCGCGGCACATACAGCCCCGAACCCGCCGCGATCTCCGTCACCGCGTTCTCCGCGGCCGTGTACTGCACACTGCCCGTCCCGCCGCCGTTGACGAACTCCAGCTCCGGGGCCACCTCCCGGACGGCGCGCACCACGTCGGCGCGCCGCTGGGCCAGCTCCCGGCGCGCCGCGGCCTGCATCAACCGGATGACCCGCGACCGCACCGGCCGCCCGGCCACCGCGTCCCCGACCCCGGCGACGTGACCCTCGTACGCCATGACCCCCACCAGCCGGAAGCCGGGCGTGCGCGCCACCCGGCGGGCCAGCTCCGCGACCTGGGCGGGGGAGTGCAAGGGCGAGCGCCGTGCGCCGACCCGGACGCGCCCGCCGAGCAGTTTCAGCGATGTGTCCAACTCCAGGCAGACGCGCACCACTTCGGTGCCTCCCTGGCGGGCGTCGTCGATGAGGCGCAGCTGGGCCGGGTCGTCGATCATCACCGTGACGGCGGCGGCGAGCTTGGGGTCGGCGGTCAGTTCGGCGAAAGCCTGCCGGTCGGCCGACGGATAGGCGAGCAGGACGTCGTCGAAACCGGACCGGGCCAGCCACAGGGACTCGGCCAGCGTGAACGACATGATGCCGGCGAAACCGTCCCGGGCCAGGACGCGTTCGAGCAGCGCGCGGCAGCGGACGGACTTGCTGGCGACGCGGATCGGCTTGCCGCCGGCCCTGCGCAGGAGGTCCTCGGCGTTCGCGTCGAACGCCTCCAGGTCCACGATCGCGACAGGCGCTTCGAGATGAGCGGTGGCCCGGTCGTAGCGGGCCCGGTCTGCGGCGCGGGCAGTCATGAACGAAGCCTGCCAGATGCGATCATCGCAGGGTAGGGGATGTTCCGGGCAGATACCCCGGTGCCGCGGACCGGGTCCCGTTCGAGGCGGTTCAACCCGTAGAGTGACGCGCACGTGGGGAAGTTGCGACGCCGCCCGGGCGCATGCACCCGGGATGGGCGTCCGCCCATGCGGGTATGCCTGCCCAAGGACGGCGGCGCGTCCCCGCCCCCGCGTCCCGGCCGCCCCACGGCGGTCGAACACCCCGGCGGACCCCGGGGCGGCCCGGCCACAACGAAACGGGGGGTGCATGAGCACGGAAGCGCGCCGCGCCTCCATCCCTCCGCGCCCCACGATCCCGCCCCACCCGTCGGCCCCGCCGGTTGAACCGGCCGCCGAGTCCATACCCGAGGGTGAGTCGGCAACGCCCCGCAACGGCGCCGCCGGAACGATCCCGCCCCGCCCGGGGCACCCGCCCACGACGGGGAATCCGCCGTCCTTCGACGTGCCGGTGCGGCCCGCCCCCCCGCCCCCGCCGGCGGCCTCCGCGCGGTTCCCCGA
>NZ_MLYP01000036.1 GCF_001866645.1 Streptomyces colonosanans | reverse complement strand
GCCGCTGCGCCCGCGCTCCGCGCGGACGACGGGGAACTCAGAACAGGCCCTAGCGCAGCGAACTGTGCGCGATGCACGCGACGTCGATCCGATCCGCGAGCTTGGCGAGCTCGATGGTCAGCGCGGCCACCGTGTCCTCGTCGAGCCCGTCCTCGCCGGCCTCCACCAGGCGCAGCCATCGGCCGCCCACCGTGCGCAGCAGCTTGCTGACGTCGGCCGCCGCCACCTGCAACGTGCCGCGGTCGTCGACGATCAGAGGAAGGGTCACTTCGCGGTTCACAGGAGCGATCGTAGCTCGCGGAACGCTTACGCCCCGTGCCATACGGTGGTGATGTTGCAGAACTCGCGGATTCCGTGCCCCGACAGCTCTCGGCCGTAACCGGACCGCTTGACCCCGCCGAACGGGAACGCCGGATGGGATGCCGTCATCCCGTTGACGTACACGCAGCCGGCCTCCAGATCCCGTACGAAGCGGTCGACCTCAATGCCGTTGTGCGTCCACACATTGGAACTCAGCCCGAACGGGGAGTCGTTCGCGATCGCCACCGCCTCGTCGAGGTCCGCGGCCCGGTAGAGCGTGGCGACCGGGCCGAACGCCTCCTCGTGGTGGATACGCATCTCCGGGGTGACGTCGGCGAGGGCGGTCGGCGGGTAGTACCAGCCGGGCCGGGCGGGACGCTCGCCCCCGCACAGCACCGTCGCACCGCTCTCCACTGCGTCGGCGACGAGTTCCTCCAGATCGGCACGGCCCCGCTCGCTGGAGAGCGGTCCGACCTCGGTCTCCTCGTCCATCGGGTCGCCGGTCCTCAGCGCCGTCATGCCGGCTGTGAACCGCTCGGCGAACGCGTCGAACACGTCCGTGTGCACGATGAACCGCTTGGCGGCGATGCACGACTGCCCGTTGTTCTGCACCCGTGCCGTCACCGCGACCTCGGCGGCTCGGTCGAGATCGGCGGACGGCATGACGACGAAGGGGTCGCTGCCGCCCAGCTCCAGGACCGTCTTCTTGACCTCGTCCCCGGCGACCGCCGCGACGGCCCGGCCCGCCGGTTCGCTGCCCGTGAGAGTGGCGGCTTTGATCCGCGGGTCGCGCAGGACCTTCTCCACCGCGCCCGAGCCGATGAGCAGGGTCTGGAAGCAGCCCTCGGCGAAGCCCGCCCGGCGGTACAGGTCCTCCAGGTACAGCGCGGTCTGCGGGACGTTCGAGGCGTGCTTGAGCAGCCCCACGTTGCCCGCCATCAACGCGGGCGCGGCGAACCGGACCACCTGCCACAGCGGGAAGTTCCAGGGCATCACGGCGAGCACCGGGCCGAGCGGCCGGTAGCGCACGATCACCCAGGAGGCGCCCGAGTCCTTCACATCCTGCGAGGCGGGTTCCTCGTCGGCCAGCAGTTCCTCGGCGTGGTCGGCGTACCAGTGCATCGCCTTGGCGCACTTCGCGGCCTCCGCACGGGCCTGCCGTACGGGTTTGCCCATTTCGGTGGTCATCACCCGGGCGATGTGCTGCTGGTCCTCGTCGAGCAGATCCGCGGCCTTGTGCATGCGCAGCGCCCGTTCGGCGAACGTGGTCGTGCGATGGGTACGGAACGCGGTCTCGGCGGCGGCGAGCCTGCGCTCGAGCTCCTCCGCGCCCAGGGCGTCATACGTCTTGAGCGTCTCGCCGGTCGCCGGGTTCACGGTGGCGATGGGCATGGCCGACCTCCTGGGAACGGACTCTGCTTCGACCTTCCCGCGCGGCGGTGGCCACCGCAAACGCGGCGGTGACTCCCGGTTCGTCTGCCGGCGTCCCTTCGGCTCTCAGACTGTGTGCTCCGTGAGCCGGTCGAGGAAAGCCGCCTGCGCCTTCACGATGACATCCCGGGCCCGGTCGAGACCGATCCATTCCACACGGTCCAGCTCGGGGAACTCCTGGACGCGTCCCGACCTCGGCGGCCACTCCATCGTGAAGGTGCCGGGCTCGACCGATGCCGGGTCGAGATCCGCCTCGACCGCCCAGGCCGTGACGATCTTGCCGCCCGTCTGCCGCACCTCGCCGAGCGGTACGGCCTCCCCGTCGGGCGGCGGCAGCCCCAGCTCTTCCCGGAACTCGCGACGCGCCGCGTCCCACGCGGACTCGTCGGGGTCGTACTCGCCCTTGGGCATGGTCCACGCCCCGGCCTCCCGGCGGGCGAAAAACGGGCCGCCCATATGGCCGAGCAGGACCTCCAGGCCGTGATCGGTGTGCCGGAACAACAGGAGCCCGGCGCTGTGCTTGTCCCGCTTGCTCATGACATCACCTCGGGATGCGTGGCCGGCGGTGTCTCCACGGAGGCGGCCGCCTCCGGCCGCTCGACCGGGAGTCGACGCGCCCGGAGGTCTCCCGGAACGAGCACGGCCGTTCCTCCTCGTCCAGGGCGATGACCTCGCTGTCCAGGATGAACCGCTCGCCGTTCCTGGGCAGTGTGCGGGGGTGGTTGCGCGCCGGGTGGGCAAAGCCCTCGCGGATGCACGTGAGTGTGCGGCCCGTCGGCCGATGACGCGCGAGACGGTGCCCGATCGGCAAGCAACTGCTTAGTATGCGATCGACCCCGCTCCGGCGAAGCAGTCCCGTGGAGGCCCCGTATGCAGGCATGGCACGTGAACGAGAACGGCGAGCCGAGCGAGGTGATGCGGCTCCAGGAGGGGGAACGGCCCACGCCCGGCGACGGTCAGGTGCTGCTGAAGGTACGGGCCGCGGCCATCAACTTCCCGGACGCGCTGCTGTGCCGTGGTCAGTACCAGGTCAGGCCACCGCTGCCGTTCACGCCGGGGATGGAGGTCTGCGGCGAGACCGCGGACGGACGGCGGGTGATCGCCAATCCCGCGCTGCCGTACGGCGGCTTCGCCGAGTACGCCGTCGCCGACGCCGCGGCCGTCCTGTCCGCGCCCGAAGCCCTCGACGACGCCGAGGCCGCCGCCCTGCACATCGGCTACCAGACGGGCTGGTTCGGTCTGCACCGCCGGGCCGGTCTGGAGGCGGGCGAGACGCTCCTCGTCCACGCCGCCGCCGGAGGTGTCGGCAGTGCGGCCGTGCAGCTCGGCAAGGCGGCGGGCGCCACCGTCATCGGTGTCGTCGGCGGGGCCGACAAGACCGCCGTGGCCCGGGAGCTGGGATGCGACGTCGTGATCGACCGGCGCGCCGACGACGTCGTCGCCGCGGTGAAGCAGGCCACCGGCGGCCGGGGCGTGGACGTCGTCTACGACCCGGTGGGCGGCGACGCCTACGCGCAGTCCGCGAAGGTCGTCGCCTTCGAGGGGCGGATCGTCGTCGTGGGCTTCGCCAGCGGGTCCATTCCCAGCCCGGCCCTGGGTCACGCCCTCGTCAAGAACTACTCGATCCTCGGCCTGCACTGGGGCCTGTACCACACCAAGAACCCGAAGCTGGTCCAGCACTGCCACGAACGGCTCACCGAACTGGCCGCCCAGGGCGCCGTCAAGCCGCTGGTGAGCGAGCGGGTGCCGCTGGCCGGGGCCGCGGCCGCCGTTCAGCGCGTGGCCGACGGCATGACCACGGGCCGGGTCGCCGTGGTGCTGGAGAACGGAGGAGCCGTATGACCGACACCGCCCGACTGCTCGCACGCACCCGGGAGCTGCTGACGGCAAACCCTCCCGTCGACACCGACCGTCTCGACTTCCTCAGGGCCCGCTTCGACGCCGGACTCGCCTGGGTGCACTACCCCGAGGGCCTCGGCGGACTCTGCGCCCCGCGCTCGCTCCAGACCGTCGTCGACGCGGAGTTGGAGGCCGCGGGCGCGCCCGGCAACGATCCGCGACGTATCGGCATCGGACTCGGCATGGCCGCGCCGACGATCCTCCGCTTCGGCACCGAGGAGCAGAAGCGGCGCTACCTCAAGCCCCTGTGGACGGGCGAGGAGGTGTGGTGCCAGCTGTTCAGCGAGTCGGGCGCCGGATCCGACCTGGCCGCCCTCGGAACGCGCGCCGTCCGCGAGGGCAAGGACTGGGTGGTCAACGGCCAGAAGGTGTGGACGTCCAGCGCCCATCTGGCCCGCTGGGCCATCCTCATCGCCCGCACCGACCCGGACGTGCCCAAGCACCAGGGCATCACCTACTTCATCTGCGACATGACCGACCCCGGCGTCGAGGTCCGGCCGCTGCGGCAGATCACCGGCGAGGCCGAGTTCAACGAGGTCTTCCTCACCGACGTCCGCATTCCGGACTCCCGTCGCCTCGGTGAGGTCGGCGACGGCTGGCGGGTCGCACAGACCACCCTGATGAACGAACGCGTGTCCATCGGCGGTATGCGCATCCCCCGCGAGGGCGGCATGATCGGCCCGATCGCGAAGACGTGGCGCGAGCGCCCCGAACTGCGCACACACGAGGTGCACCAGCGGCTGCTGGAGCTATGGGTCGAGGCCGAGGTCGTCCGCCTCACCGGCGAACGACTGCGCCAGCAGCTCGTCTTGGGTCAGCCGGGCCCCGAAGGCTCCGGCATGAAACTCGCATTCGCCCGCCTCAACCAGGAGATCAGCGGCCTGGAAGTCGAACTCCTCGGCGAAGAGGGCCTGTTGTACGACGACTGGACCATGCGCCGCCCGGAGCTGGTGGACTTTACCGGCCGTGAGGCCGGGTATCGCTACCTGCGCGCCAAGGGCAACAGTATCGAGGGCGGGACCAGTGAGGTCCTGCTGAACATCGTCGCCGAGCGCGTCCTGGGCCTGCCTGCCGAGCCGCGCACCGACAAGGACGTCCCCTGGAAGGACCTGGCTCGATGACCGATCTGCTGTACTCGGAGGAGGAAGAGGCCCTCCGCGCCGCCGTCCGTGATCTGCTCACGGACCGCTGCGACGCGGCGGGCGTGATCGCCCGCGCCGAGTCGGACACCCTGCACGACGTGTCGCTGTGGAAGGCCCTCACCGACGGCATGGGTCTCGCCGGTCTGCTGGTGCCCGAGGAACTCGGCGGCCAGGGCGCCACGCACCGCGAAGCCGCCGTTGTCCTGGAGGAGTTGGGCCGGGCGGTCGCGCCCGTGCCGTACCTGACGAGCGCTGTCGTCGCCACCGAGGCGCTGCTGGCGTGCGGGACCGACGACCTGCTGAGCCGGTTGGCGACCGCGACGGCGATCGGCACACTCGCGGTCGGCCTGCACGCCGCTCCCAGTGCTCCCCTCAAGACGGTCCGTCTCGAAGGTGGCACGTTGCACGGGAAGTTGACCGGTATCGCGGACGCGACGGTCGCCGACGTACTGCTCGTGCCCGCCGACGACGACGGGCTGTACGCGGTCGACGCCTCCGCTGTGACCGTCACCCCGCAGGTGCCCCTGGACCTCACCCGGCCACTGGCCACCGTCACCCTCGACGGAGCCCCGGGGCGCCGCCTCGGCGAAGCCGCGCCCGCGGTGCGCCGTGCCCTGAGCGCCGGCGCCGGGCTGCTCGCCTCGGAGCAACTCGGCATCAGCGACAGGATGTTGACCGATACAGTCCGCTACCTGAAGGAACGCAAGCAGTTCAACAGGCCCGTCGGGGGCTTCCAGGCCCTCAAGCATCGACTCGCCCAGCTGTGGCTGGAGGTCGCGGGCCTGCGCGCCGCAGCGCGCAACGCCGCCGACGCGCTCGCCACCGGCAGTGAGGACATCGGTGTCGCGGTCGCCGTCGCCCAGGCGTTTGCGGCACCCGTGGCCGTCCGTGCCGCCGAGGAGGCACTGCAACTGCACGGCGGTATCGGTATGACATGGGAGCACCCGGTCCATCTGTATCTGAAGCGGGCGAAGGCGGATTCGATCGCGTACGGAACCGTCGGCGCGCATCGCGCGGCACTGGCCGAACTCGTCGACCTCCGTTCTCCGTAAGCCCTCTTGGACGAGGCCCGCCCCACCCGGTGCGGGCCTTTCGGTTTCCGCGGACGTGACGAGGTGACCGCACGCCGGATCCCGGGACCACCGCCACCGTGCGACGGATGGGCCAACGCGAGCCGGGCCGACGGCCCTTCCTGGGCGTCCTCGCTTCCACACCGACGGCCTCGTCGGCCCGTTGGCGCACCTCGACGCCCACGAGTTGCCGTAGAACCACACGTTCGGAGGACACGTCAGCCGCCCGGACCAACCCTTCATTACGCCAAACTTGCGGCGGAAAGCCGCGAAGTGGGCGCGGTGGAGGAGGACGACGATGGCTATTTCCCTCTCTGTGGTACTGCTGCTCCTGTTCCTTGCGGTGATCTTCCTGCGCAACGGCGCGCTGAAGATCTCGCATGCCACGATCTGCGTCATGCTCGGCTTCTACCTGGCCAGTTCGAGCGTGGCTCCGACCATTCACCAGGGGCTGGCGGCGACGGCGGACATCGTCAGCGGCCTGCATCCATGACCTTCAGGGGCGGGAGAAGACCCCGATCCCGTTCGGCACCGGGCGTTCGACGCCCATGCTGGGGTGGTTGCGCACGGTCGCCGCGCTCGCGCCCCAGGTCCTGGTGACCAGCGTCGAGGAGCCGCCGCCGTCCAGGTTGAAGCCGTCCGTGGCACCCAGCTTCCGCAGGGTCCGGGCGACTCCGGCGACGGTGAGGCCGCTGCGGTAACGGGGCGCGCCGTCGAGGGCCAGGAGCAGCAGGCAGTGGCCGCTGTCCTTGATGCCGACCGCGGTGCGTACGGCGGATGTTGTGGCGTCGAGGCCGAGCAGCGGCGTGCCGTGCCGCAGCACGGGGAAGCCTCCGATGGCGAAGGTGTACGGGACTTGGGGTCCGGCCGCCACCAGACGATGCTGCAGCAGGACCCGCTCGCCCTTGAAGAGCCCGCGCAACTTCCGTGCCCCCGCCTCGCGGCCCACGAGCACCGTGGTGCCGGCGGAAATGCGGCCGCTGCCGGGCCGTTGGGCCGTGGCGATGACCCGGCCGTTCCTGATGGTCACCTCGTATGTGTTCCTGCTGCACGGTGCGGCTCGGCGGGTGTCCGTGCCGCAGGTGGCACGCGCCCGTGACGCGCTGCCCCAGTCCGAGGTGTACGCCCCGATCGACCCCTGCGGCAGCGCGTACTGGTTGAGCCCGCCGAGCTTCAGTCGCCCCTGCAGTGTGCTCACGGACCCGGTCAGCGCCAGTCGGCCGAGTCGGGCCCTGCGGTCCGTGCCCACCCCGAGCACGTCCTTGGTGGTCGTCCCGGGCGGCAGGGCGGGCCCGAAGCGCTGCCCGTTCGGGACGGCGGCCTTGAGCGGGCGCCCGTTGGCGATCGCGGGGCCGTCGGACGAGCCGGTCGCCGCGACTCCCGGGTGCTGGGCCTCGGTGATGTCGAAGAAGTCGCCGTTGACCGCCGCGACCGCTCCCTGGGCGCCGACGAGCCGTGAGACGGTGGCCCGCGCCGCCACGGCCCCGGGATGCAACAGGCCGATCCGTACGTGCGGATTGCGCAGGTCGACGCTGAGAAGGTGCGCGTGTGTCACCCCCTTGGCCGCCGCGATGTCGAACTCGCTGTACTGGACGCCGGGCGCGATCGTTCTGGTGCTCTGCGCACCACTGGCCGGTGCCGCCCCCACGAGGGCCGCGCCGGCCAGCAAGCTCCCCATCGAAAGAACCGTAAGCGTCGTTCCGAGCCGTCTGCTGCGATGTGTCACCGCTCCCCCTGATGCCCAGTCAACTCTTTTGCAAATCAGGGGAAGTGCACCAGAACGAAGGAGTGCCACGAGCTGTTCGAGCACCGACAACGCGGAAAAGGGTGAGTAAACACACTCCTTCGAGTGCTTTCCTGGAGAAGCTCGGACATTAGGCCCAGTTGTGGCAGGTCGCGGCGGGACGTCCCCCTCGAGCCGCACACCTCCGAGTCCGCGGAAGCCGCCCGTTGGCCGAGCGCGTGGGTCTGCAGCCCGTCCGGGTCCTGCCGGTGCCCCACCCCTGTCTCGGGGCCCTGGCGCCGTGTACGACCGCGGGTGCGGCAACTGCGGGTGCGGCGCCGTAGCCCCGGTGCGGTAGTCTTTACCTGCGCGGTCGCGCGGATCACCGCGGGAGCGTAACGGGACGTGGCGCAGCTTGGTAGCGCACTTGACTGGGGGTCAAGGGGTCGCAGGTTCAAATCCTGTCGTCCCGACAGTGATGTCGGAAATTTCCGCAGGTCAGGGGCTCTCTTCGGAGGGCCCCTGATGCGTTGGCGGGAGCGGCCTGGGAGCCCTCTTCCGCTCCCCGTGCTCCCATCGCTCCCAGTCGTCAATATCGACGTCAACCGATGTTGACCGCCCATCGCCCGATCCGGTCGAGGCGGTCGTGCTTGCACGGCGACGGGCCTGCTGCTCCCGGCTTTTACTGGTCAAGGGGTCGGCATGCTCCCAGCCCTTCAAAGGGAGTCGTGTGAATGGGCGACCCCTTGTTCGATTTCAGTGTCCCCTTGACTGCGAGGGCTCCCTGTCTGGATGGCCAGTGCATCAAGACCTTGAACACGATCGTCGGGGTCTGTGCAGGTCAGAGGCGCTGCGACTGGAGTGCTGGGCGTCGTGTGGGTCCCCTTTGTCGGCAGGGAGTGGCAGTACGGAGCGATGGCGGGCTGTATGGAGCAGCGCTGGAGCGGACGCTTGTACCTGCGCGGCGCACCCCCACGTGGCTGCCCGTGGCTGTACAGTGCATCGCTCGGCGCCGGTCCGAGTCGGGTCGCTGGTGTTGACGATGGCCGTTTCATGTCGGCCTGTCAGGCTCCGGGCAGGTTCGAACGGGCCTTGGGTCAAGCCCCCACTATCTGCGCCCGTCGACAGGTCGCCAGCGAACCCACGCTTCGGCGGGTGATCCGCAGCAGTTTTCGGCCCTCAAAGTTAATGATCTCCCGTACCGGTACTCGTTCGGCCATGCGCGCAGCTAGGCAACGACCGGGCTGCTGGCTTCGGCACTGTCAAGCCGCCCGGCGTTTCCTCAGTTCTGCGAGCCAGCACCGTCACGTCCCGGGTGGGCGCCGCCAGGACGAGAAGGCCGTCCGGCATCCGGATCGCCTGGAAGGTGACATCGACCGTGCCGCCGCAACGGTGCCGCGACCGCGCCCGGCCGGTGGCGGGCAGCACCTCCTGCGCGCTGCCGGCCCCGTCGCACGCGCCCCCGTCTGGCCGGCCCGGCTCCCCGGCCAGCAACTGCCGGACCGGGCGGCCGCGGATGGCGTCCGTCGAGCATCCCAGCAGGTCCGCCGCCACACCGGAGCACCACAGCACCCTGCCCTGATCGTCGAGCACAGCGGCTGCCAGAGCACCGGGGGAAAGGCCGCCCGCATGATCGCCGGACATGCTCATCCGTCTCCTCATCGGCGGTGGAAGTCATCCGCTTGGAGCCATCCCCCATGATCGACGCTTCGGCCACCACCCGCCCGGGCGCCTCCGGGAGCCACCGCTCGCGAGTGTGGTGACCTGCGCGTCCAAGGCCGAGCAGCGGCCCGACACGATCACCGCCGGCCCCGGAAGCCGGCGAACGTTTCGTCACCGAAAGAGCAGATCCCGCAGCAGGCGGTGGCTGCGGTGGATCCGTACAGCGGCGCCGGCTGGGCGAAGCTCCGCGTGGCGAGCAGGTGGGTCATCCGTACGAGCACGATGACCGATCATGCCGGACGGCTGGCCTCGGCCACATTGTCCGAGGCCAGCAGCGGTGAAGCAGGTGTGGAGCACTACGAGGGGCAGGCGTACTACCCCCAGTACCCGAGGTGCACCGCGGCAGCTTCCTCGTAGAGGCAGGGCCCCGAAACTTCGACCGTGTTCCCGCCGGCCGCGAAGATCTGGCGGCACGGGAGGTCGAGCAGCGGCTCGTCGGGTTTCACTCCGGCGATGACGTTCAGTTCCGTGGCCGCGAGCGCGTAGACGGCCCGCCGGATGCCGCTCCAGTAGATCGCGCCGGAGCACATCGCGCACGGCTCGGTGCTGGTGTACAGCGTGGCCTCGGCGAGCTGATCCGGCGTCAGTGTGCGCGACGCCTGCCGGACCAGGTTCGTCTCCGCGTGGCCGGTGACGTCGTGTTCCGTGATCACGGTGTTCTCGGCGGTGAGCAGGACGTTCCCGGTCGCGTCGGTCAGCAGCGCGCCGAACGGATGGTTGCCGTGCTCGCGCGCGCGGGCCGCGAGGCCGATGGCCGCGAGGAGGTGGGTCCGGTCCTGATCGGTGGGCGTGTTCGAGGCTGGTTGCATGACGTGCTCCTGGTAGGGGGTGAAGCTGGATGGCGTAGCTGTCGCGGGCTGGCCGTGGGGTGTCGTTCGTGGTCGGCCCGGTGGTGGTGCTGGTGATCGCGTTGTGGTTCAGCTGGTTCGGGCTCGTATCGGCGCGCCGCTCGGCCTGGCGCGGATCGCGGCGGGCCGGCGAACCGGTTCGCGGACTTGGCGGGCGTCGTCGTCCAGGCGACGGCTCCCTCAGACCGCATGCTGCCGGTAATCCGGTTCTCCCGGTCGTGGTGGGTGGGTCGGCGGTCACATTTCGGTGAGCAGTTGGGTCAGGAGCTCGCCCATGCGGGAGGCCGAGTCGCGGCCGGTCCGCAGGACCTCTGCGTGGTCCAGGGGCTCCCCGCTCATTCCGGCGGCCAGGTTGGTGACCAGGGACAGCCCGAGGACCTCGGCGCCGGCTGCGCGGGCGGCGATCGCCTCCAGGGCGGTGGACATGCCGACCAGGTCCGCGCCGAGGGTGCGCAGCATGCGGATCTCGGCCGGGGTCTCGTACTGCGGGCCGGGCCACTGGGCGTACACGCCCTCGGTCAGTGTCGGGTCGATCCGACGGCACAGTTCGCGCAGTCGGTGCGAGTACAGGTCGGTCAGGTCGACGAAGTGGGCGCCGTGCAGCGGGGTGGCGGCGGTCATGTTGATGTGGTCGCTGATCAGTGCGGGCTGGCCGGGGCGCATGTCCGTGCGCAGTCCTCCGCAGCTGTTGGTGAGCACCACGGTGTGGCAGCCGGAGGCCACCGCGGTGCGCACGCCGTGTGCGACCGCGTCGGTGCCCCGTCCCTCGTAGAGGTGGGTGCGGCCGAGGAAGACCAGGGCGCGGCGGTCGCCGACCGGGACGGAGAGGATCCGGCCGGCGTGTCCGGCGACTGCGGACGGCGCGAAGCCGGGGACGTCGGTGAACGCGAGGTCGTGCGTGGGGGTGCCGAGCGCGTCTGCGGCCGGGCCCCAGCCGGAGCCCATGACCAGCGCGACATCGTGTCGGGTGACGCCGGTCAGCTCGGTGATGCGGCCGGCTGCCTGTTCTGCTGCGGCGGTGGGGTCGCTGGCGAGGGCGGCGGTGTCGGCTGGCGTTTCGGTGGTGGTGGTCATCGGGGGTCGATCTCCTATCGGTACCGGGTGGTGCGGGGCCCTTTGGCCCGCAGTCCGGCCGGGTCGTGCGTGTTGGGTAGGGGTGGTGTGTGGTGTGGTTCAGTGCCCCGTGGCGGGTACCACCACGGCGCCCGGGTGGTCGGACTCGCCCTCCAGGTGCTCTGCCTGCTCGGTCGTCGGCGGCTTGGCCAGTGCGATGGCGGCGATCAGCGCCAGTACCAGCAGGCCGCATCCGGTCCACATGGCCTCGGCGTAGGCGGCGTGCCCGGTCTGCCCGTCGTGGGTTCCCGCAGTGACCACTGCGGAGGCCAGCGCGATGCCGAACGAGGCGCCGATGCCGATGCAGGCGCCGTTCAGGCCGGACAGTGCGCCCTCGGCTTCCGGCATGGCCACCACGGAGTAACCGTTCAGTGCCGTCATGCTCAGCCCGTTGTAGGTGATGCCGAGCAGGGCGAGCATGGCGAAGACGGTCCACCGCGAGTCCAGGCAGGCGCAGGCGACGGCGAAGACCACCAGGGTGCCGGTGGCGCCGATCCTCATCGCGCGGTTCCAGCCGAGCCGCGGGCCGATCCAGCCGGCGATCGGGGCGCCGATCACACCGATGACCTGGGCCGGGGTGGAGAACAGCAGCGCCGAGGCGGAGGAGGACATCCCGAACCCGGCGTGCTTGTCCTGGGTGAACAGGGGAATGGTCAGTGCGAGCGCGGCGAACGCGCCGCCCAGCGTCATCGCCGAAGTGACGAACAGCGGCCAGGCGCGGCGGGAGCCGAGCAGGCTGATGTCGACGAGCGGCTTGGTGGCCCCGGTGCGCCGTGCGCCGCGCTGGGTGAAGCCGAAGACCGCCAGGGCCGCGAGTCCGCCGAGCAGGCAGACCGCCGTGGGCGCGGAGGTCCAGCCCCAGCTCTGGCCCTGGGCCAGGCCGATCAGAATGCCGGACAGGCCGATCCAGAGCAGCGTGGCGCCGCCCCAGTCCATCCGTCCGACGGACGGGGCCGGCAGCTTCGGTACCATGAAGATCACCGCGAGTATGCCGAGGACGCTGATCAGCAGGCTGGCGCCGAAGACTCCGCGGAAGCCGATGGTGTCCGCGATCTTCCCGCCGGCGATGGCGTCCACTCCGGCGAAGCCCCCGTTGACCGCGGTGATGACTCCAGCGGCCCAGCCGAACCGCTCCCGGGTCATCACCTGGTTCAGCGTGAGGAAGGCCAGGGGGAAGTTGGCGGCGGACACGCCCTGCAGTGCGCGGCCGACGAGGAAGACCCCGACGTTCGGGGCGAGCATGCAGGCGAGGTTGCCGACCAGCAGGATCGCGCAGGCGAGCAGCATCGTCTGCTTGCGGCCCCGGTAGTCGCTGAGCCGGCCCAGGGTGACCTGGCCGAGCGACCCGAGCAGGAAGAACAGCGTCTGCGACAGTCCGGCGATGCCCGGGGTGGTGTGCAGTTCCGTGATTATGCGCGGCAGGGCCGGACTGATCATGGTGGCGTTGATCTGGTATCCGAGGACGGCCAGCACAAGGGCGGTCAAAAGCCCGAACTGGCGCCTACCGGAACGGCCAACGACAGGGCTCGTCAAGGACATGACGGCGCCTTCACCTTCGTCAGGGGAAATGGGGGGATCGCGAGCGGCGTCCTCGTTCTCTGCCGGGTGCTTGTCAGACAAGCGTAACTCGCGAGACACTTCTAACGTGAGCGCAGGGGATGCGTCAAGAAGGAGGTGCCGGTGGCTGCCAACCAGCCCCGACGGCGGCCGGTGGTCGTGCTGTACGAGCGAATCGTGGAAGCCATTCACGCGGACGTCTACCCGCCGGGTTCACCGATGCCCAGCGAGCCCAAGCTCGCCGCCGACCTGGGAGTGAGCCGGCCCGCACTGCGCGAGGCACTGATCCTGCTCCAAGAAGACGGCGTGCTCGACGCGCGGCAAGGCGCCCGCCGCACGGTCAACCAGCCGCCGCAGCGCGGGTTCGAGCAACTGCGCCCGATGGAGCAGCTGCTCGGCGGCGGACGGCCGGTGCGGGTAGCCGTCCTGCGACACGACATGGCGGAGCCGACGGACTTCTCCACCCAGCACCTGCTGCTCTCCGCCAAGGACCGGGTCCCCTTCTGGGAGGTCGTCCTGGAACTCGATGGCCTCGCATGCTGCCTGGCCCAGGAGTGGGCAGCTCCCCGGGAGAGGCTGTGCGAGCTGCTCCCGGAGCTCGCCGATGCGCTGAGCGAGCCCCCGACGCTGCCGAGCTCCATGCTCAAAGTGCTCCTGGAGGCGGGGCGGGAGCTGCCGCTGCGCGGCTCGTCCACGATGGTGGCCTCCATGCTCGGGCAGCACCGCGGCCAACAGCTCGCACGCCCCGCGGACACCCCTGCCATCCTGGCCACGCAGGTCGTACGGGTGGGGCGGACCCCGGTGATGGCGGCCAAGTACATACTGCCCTCCGGAGCCCCCGCTCTGCCGGTACTGCAGGCCCGGTGAAACGTCCGGCAGTCCGCCGGGCGCCCCCATCTCGCACTTATCTGACAAGTAGTGGATGTGCGGCCGTGCGCCCGAGGACACCCTGGTCGTCGGCCGCACGGCCCTCTCTCGATCGCTCTGGAGTGCGTCACCGGAGAAGGCGCGGATGTGTTCGTGGGCGTCGAGAAGCTCGACGCCCACGGTGGCAAGGTCTAGGCCTTCAGTGCCTCGGGCGGCGACGCCGGCGGCCCGGTCGCGCCGCCGGTGAGGGCCTGACACGACCAGTGGGCGAAGTGTCGGCCCTGTCCGGACACGTTCAACGTGAACCAGGCTGGGTCACTCTGCCGGAGCGTTCCACAGCTCTCGAAGTTCCGCCCAGTCCGGTGCCGGACCCGGCAGTGCGGTGGGCGAGCCGGCGGCAGAGGTGCGCAGCCCCCGGAGAACCAGGTCGAGATAGCGCAGGTGCAGGGCGGCGGCACGTTCGCCAGGGACGGGGAGCCTGGGTGTGAGGTGTTCGAGCAGCAGTGGTAGGTCGGCGGAGGTGAAGTCTGTGCGCAGCACCCCGGCTCGATGCGCGTTCCCCACCAGGGCGTCGAAGGCGGTCCTCAACTGGTCGGCGGCGGCGTCGACTTCGTCGGTGGCCGGCAGTCGGCCGCCGAGTACCGGAAGCAGGGGAGTGCCGAGGTCCTGGGCGGAGGGTGCGCCGCGCAGGAAGCGGGCGAAGGCCGCCCAGGGTTCGTTCTCTTCGGCGAGAGCCGTGTGCACGAGAGCGATCAGCTGTTCCATGCCCACGATCCGCATCCGCTGGGCGAGTTGCTCCTTGCTGGGGTAGCGGCGGTAGTGACTGCCCATGCCGATGCCGGCCCGGCGGGCGATCGCGGAGACCGGGGCCTCCCATCCCTGCTCCGCGAAGACCTCGCGCGCGGCGGCGCGGCCCGGAACCCGCGCGTGGCCGTGACTGCACGCGGTGTTCGCCACCGCGTGCAGTCAAGGGCCCCTGCCGGCATGCCTCTTCGCTGCGCTCCTGTGTGTTGAGTCTGACGGCCGGACATCGCGCGAGCGAAAGATCCCCACCCGCCGTGGCTCTGCCGCAGCGTTCCACCAGCAGCCGGACTCATCCTCGCCGTGACTGTCACCGCCGCGAGCCTGTCCGAGAACGCCGTCGGAATCGACGTCGAAGTCGTCAACAGGAACCCAGGAGTTCGCGGCTTCCACGTTGTCAAAAGGCGCTGGGTTGTCGAACGAAGTATTGGTTGGATCATGATGCACCGGCGCCTCGCCCGAGACTACGAGACCCTGCCCGCCAGCTCCGAGGCCATGATCCACGTTGCCTCGATCGACAACCTCACCAAGCGCATAACGGACGAGACGACACCCACCTGGCGAGGAACTTACTAGGAGATAAAGGGCAATCCACCTAGATCAAACGCCCTCTCAGGACTTCCTTGACGGTTTGTCTTCAGCAGATACTTGACGCTCCCGCTGGGTGCCCATGCCCTTGACGTAGAGCCTGGTGATCGGTCCGACGTTCTTGCGGGGCCTAACAGCGAGTTCGTCCTCCCCGTGCAGGATCCGGTAGCGGGTGTCCTTGATGACGACGGTGACGATCTTTCCGGCATGCCGTGGACCGAGCTTGATGAACTGGCCGTTGATCATGAAGCGGCCGCTCGCATGCACCTTGCGCTGGGCCCGGATGGCACCAGCTGGCAGGGGCGGAGGCGGCAGCGGGGACGTCGCTGTCCGTGCCCCGTGGATCTGCCCCAGACGATCGGCCGGAACGGGGCAGGCCCACGTTCCCATCAGTGCGTTGTCAGCGATGGCGTGCATGAGGTGCCCGTCCGGTCGGAGAGTGATCGTGCGGCCTGCCAGGGCGAATCCGACCCGGTGACGGCCGCCGGCCAGGCAGACGATCCCTTCGCGAAGGACCTTGCGGTCGACCTCGACCGGTTCGCCGGCTGCGAGGATGGCCGTGCCGCTGCGAGCCCTGGGCAAAGTGCCGGGTGCGGGCTCGGGGCCGACAGGACGGGCGCCGTAGCGCATGGTCAGGTAGGCGAGATCCTCCGGTCGCAGCCGGGACGGAACCGTGGTGACGAGGTGTCCGTCGAGGAGGAAGTGGACGCTGCGGTGGTTTGCCCAGACCGTCAGTGTCCTACCGGCGAGTGCCTGGTGGATGCCGACTCGCTGCCTGCCCGTCACCAGGGTGATTTCGTTGCTGGGAGGCACCCGCACTCCGAACTCGACGGCGGTCCCCTGCGGCGGCAGAGCCGTGCTGATGGCCCGGCAGGCCGGGGGTGGTGATGGCGACCTGCGCCCAGTCGTACCAGTGGTGGTCTTCCGCACCTTTTGGCGGCGGACAGCTTCTTCTTGGTATGAGGTCATCGGCGCGTTGGTCGAGCCCCTGCCGGAGCGGGGGAGCATCAATGTTCGTGAACCGGCAATGACTGCGCCCTCGCGCGCAACGGCGGTACAAGCCTTCAAACCGAGATCGACCACATTGCTGGGGGTCAAGGGGTTGCAGGTTCAAATCCTTGAAGGGCCCCTGACGCGTGAGGCGGGAGCAAGCCCGGGGGAGTTGGGACGGGAAACGTGCGGGGTTGCTAATTCTGCCCGGCCGTAGCCCGGCAGGTCAGCTCCTTGGCGGGGAGCCTGCCCGTGGTCAGGTAGACCGTGGCGGCCTTGTCTGCGCAGGGATTGCCGTCGGGCGCGTAGAGGACGCCGTGTCCCTCGCCGCCGGCGACGGTGAGCATCCGGGAGCCGCGCAGGGCCCGGTGCATGGCCTGACCGGCGAAGAGGGGCGTCTGGGAGTCCCACTCGTTCTGCGCGATCAGCGCACCGACCTTGTTGTCGATCTTGGTCTGCGGCTCACTGCCCTGCTTCCAGAAGGCACACGGCGTGATGGTGGCCGCGAAGTCGCCGTACAGCGGATACCGAGCCGTGTCGCGGATCGCCTCGCGGCGGTACCGCTCGGGGTCGTGCGACCAGGTGCGGGTGTCGGCGCACATGACGGACCAAGCGATGGAGGCGTAGTTGTCGTCGGGCTCCTCGGCCTGGCCGGGCGTGCCGGACGGAGCCGGGTTCTTGCCCTCGGCCGCCTTCTTCAGCCCGGCGATCCGTTCGGCGGCCTTCTGGACGTGGAAGAACGTGCGGTTGTCGGCGCGGATGCTGTCACCGGTGAGGTTCTGCCCCTCGAAAGCGATGGGCCCGCGGTCGGCCCGCGCGATCAGATTCCAGAAGGTCTCGCGGACCTTGGCCGGGGTGTCGCCCAGTCCGTACGTCGTGTGCCGTCGGGCGGTCCATTCGGTCCATCGCGTGAAAGCCTGCTCGGCCGCCTTCGCCATGTCCTGGAACATCCCCCGGTAGATCCGCGTGGGGTCGGTCGCACTGTCCAGGACGATCCGGTCGGCGCGCTGGGGGAACAGTTGCATGTAGACGGCGCCGAGGTAGGTGCCGTAGGAGATCCCCAGGTAGGAGATCCTCTTCTCGCCCAGCGCGGCGCGTATGACGTCCATGTCGCGGGCGCTGTTGCGGGTGGTGAGGTGTGGCAGATTGTCACCGGCCTTGGCTCGGCACTTCTCGGCGACCGTACGTACCCGGTCCACGTCCTTCGTGAAGGTCTCGGCCTTGTACGGCTGGTCGGACTGTTCCTCGGTGGTCAGACCGCAACTGACCGGGGTGCTCTGCCCGGCGCCCCTCAGGTCGAAGCCGACGAGGTCGTACCGCCGCTTCACTTCCGCGGGGAACTTCATGAGCGGGTCGGCGGGCAGGTGCAGTCCCGGTGCGCCGGGGCCGCCCGGGTTGAGCAGCAGAACGCCGCGACGTTCCTTTGTGCTGCCCGCCTTGAGACGGGATATCGCGAGGCCGATCGTCTTGCCGCCGGGGTCGCTGTAGTCCAGCGGCACCTTGAGCGTTGCGCACTGGAAGGTGTCAGGGCCCTTCGCGTCGCAGCGTTTCCACTGGAGCTTCTGCTGCGTGTACTGCCGCAGGGGGTCCTTGGCGGTGGAGGCGTCGGATGCCTTGGATGCGGCGAAGGCCACTGCGAGGGTCAGCGCCGAAAGGGAGGCCGCCGCGAGGCCGGCGGCGAGTAGGGGGGCTCTGCGAGTGTTTCTGTTTCGCACGGTGTTGCTCGTCCTTGCCGAGAAGAGTTGGGCGCCGGTTCACCGGTGAGGGAAGGTCGGTCAGTTTCCGTTGAGGTGCTGGCGGACGCACTGCGCGTACTGGTGGAAACTGTCGGGCTGGTAGCACTCCTGCGTCTTGTTCGCGTACCAGACCATGAAGACGGCGACCAGCCCGGACACCACGATCGCGAGGGACGACGTCACCAAGGCGGTGATGGCCTTGCCGCGGCCGACGCCGGTCCGCTTGGCCGTCATCAGCGCGGCGATGCCCAGGATCAGACCGATCACGGCGAGGGGGCCACCGATGAAGACGACAGAGGTGAGGAGGCCGATGACGCCCAGTGCCATGGCGGCCGTGGCCAGGCCGTTCTTCGGCGCCGTCAGGCCCGGTGCCATTCCGTTCGGTGCCGTTCGAGTCCGTATGGCCTGAGCCTGAGCGGACGCCGTGTGGTTCAGCGGCGTCTCGATTCCCTGGGCGTTCATCAGCCCGTCCTTCCGTCCTGTCGACCGGTGAGGCCCCGATTCTGGTTTTCGGGGCCCACGGGGACATCGCGGGAAGGCGGGAGAATTCACTCCCCCGATCGGGGGAGGCCGCCGGTGGGCCCTCCGGTCATACTGACCTGGCTATGTTCAGGGGAATCCCGCCGCTACTGCGCGGCTCCACGTATTCGGGTGCGCTTTTCGCCTATTGCGGCGCGCTGGCGAGCCTTCCATTGCTGCCTTTCGCGGCGCTGCCGGCGCTGGCGTGGTCATCCGCCCCAGTGGGAGTGCAGTTCGTTCTGACCGCGCTGGTCTGGTCCGTACTGATCGGCGTGATCGGGTTGGCTCGTACCACGCGGCAGGTGCTGATCGCGTGCGTACGGCGGGTGCTGGGGGTGCCGTTGCCGGATCCCGTGGGCGAGCGTCGGCGTGCGGGCTCTCCTGGTGCCAGGTCGACCTGTTCGACGGCGTCGGGCGCCGACCGTTGGCGGACCCCGCTCTGGCTGCTGTCGCACGTGGCACTGGGGTGGGCAGGGGCGCAGCTGAGCGTCCTGTTGTTCATCGCGGGCCTGCTCCTGCCCGGCGGTTGGGCGGGCGCCGAGGCCGGGGTGAGTGTGAACGGCTGGTCGTTGCGGCCGGAGAGCGGCTGGCAGAGCTGGGCAGCGGCGCTCGGCTGCCTGCTGCTGGCGGCGGCTCTGTGCCTGGCGGTGACATATGCCTTGCGGTGGCTAGCGCCCAGGCTGCTCGGCCCGTCGGCGGCCGAGCAGCTCGCGCTGGCGGCCGAGCGGGAGCGGGTGCTGGCCGAACGCAACCGGCTGGCCCACGAGTTGCACGACTCGATCGGGCACACGCTGACGGCCGCCACGATCCAGGCGGCGGTGGCGGGCGAGGTGCTCAGCGCCGACCCGGTGGCGGCGCGGGCCGCCCTGCGCAGCATCGAGGAGTCGACCCGGGCCGCCCTTGAGGACCTGGACTATGTGCTGGGCATGCTGCGCGAGGATCGAGCGGGGACGGCGCCGCCCCGGACCCTGGCCGACCTGCCCGAGCTGCTCGACCGATTGCGGCACGCGGGCGCGGTGGTGGAGCCGGAGCTGTCGGGCGACTTCACACAGGTGCAGGGGACGCTCTCCCGGGCGGCGTACCGGATCCTGCAGGAGGGGCTTACGAACGCGCTGCGGCACGGAGCAGGCGGTCCGATCCGGGTCACGGTGGCGGCTGCGCCGGACGCGCTGGAGCTCGGTGTGGTCAATCGGAGCGGGACGGGGACGAGCTCAAGTGCGGGTGCCTTCCCGACGTCCGGGCACGGCCTGCCGGGGCTCGCCGAGCGTGTGCGGCTGCTGCACGGCGAGATCGAGGCCGGTCCGGCCGGGCCTGAGCACTGGCGGCTCGTGGTCCGGCTGCCGGTACGCTTGCCCGCATGATCGGCTCACACGCGAGCGCAGCGGTCACGACCAGCCCTGACGCGAGCGCAGCCGTCACGACTGGCACCGCCCTCGGCACCGCCGGCGCCTCCGGCAACACCCCCGTCACCCTCCTGATCGCGGACGATGACGAGGTGACCCGCAGCGGTCTGCGCACGCTGCTCGGGATGCAGCCGGGGATCGCAGTGGTCGGGGAGGCCGCCGACGGCGTCGAGGCGGTCGAGCAGGCGCGGCAGTTGCGGCCGGACGTGGTCCTGATGGACGTGCGGATGCCACGCCTCAACGGCATCGAGGCCACCCGGCAGCTCCTCGCCGAGCTGGCCGAGCCACCGAAGGTCGTGGTGATCACCACCTTCGAGAACGACGGCTACGTCACCGCCGCACTCAGCGCCGGGGCCAGCGGCTTCGTCCTCAAGCGGCTCCCGGTCCCCAAGATCGCGGAGGCAGTGCGGGTGGTCGCGGCGGGCGAGGCGATCCTCTTCCCGGCGGCCTTGCGCCAGATGGTCACCGCCCGCCCGCTGGGCTCCGCCGAGGCGCTGCCGCAGGCGGCGCTGACGGGCCGGGAGGAGGAGGTGCTGCGCCTGATGGCCACCGGCCTGTCCAACCCGGAGATCGCGAAGTCGTGCAGGGTGAGCCTGGAGACGGTGAAGACGCACGTCGGGAACGTGCTGACCAAGCTCGGCGCACAGAACCGGACCCACGCGGTGGTGATCGCGTACGAAACCGGCCTGGTCGTGCCCGGGGTCGCGGGCTGACGCAGCATCAGGTGGCCTGACCCGGCCTGGCCGGGGGCCTCTCATTGGTCCCCCGTCGGGCGAGCAGGCAGCGTAGGGCCGCGCGGCCGATCCGGATCACGCGCCGCGTTCCGGCTTCCGACTCGGCCGCCATGATCACGTGGTGCTAGGCTGGCTGCCTCCAGCAGACGGAAAGTCCCCGTAGGAACGGGGTCGACAACGAGTGCCGTGCGGCGCCGCTGGGTTGGGAGTGACTACTCATGCGCCCACTGCAGAATCTCGGTCTCTCCATCGCAGCTGAGGCTGCCTACCTTGCGCTCGTGGAGCACGGTCCGCTGACCCCGGTCAAGCTCGCCGGCCGGCTTGCGCAGGCCGGATCGCCTGCCGAAGGGCTGCACCACGCGGTCGACGAGCTTGCCGCTATCGGCTTGGTGTCCCGCACGGATGACAGGCTGACCGCCCAGCCCCCTCGCGCAGTACTGGAGGCCATAGCCGAGCGGCGCGCACGAGAGGCCCGGATCGCCCACGAGAGTGCGACGCTCCTCTCGTGTTTCTGGCGCGATCACACCTCGGGGTCGAGTTACATCGAGGTCGTCGACACCTCCCACAGCCCTGACAAGATCCAGCAACGGGTCCACAACGAGGCAGTGGCAGAGGTGCGCGCGCTGTCGATCGGGCCGGTGGGCGGGGGTGAGCGTGCGCCGGAGGTCGACACCGAAGCGTTGGACGCCCTGGCCCGCGGGATCGCCTACCGGGTGGTGTACAGCGTCGACATCCTGCAGGAACCCAAGGCCTTGGAGGCGGCGCACGCGTGTGTCGACCGCGGGGAGCAGGCGCGGGTCTCTCCTGACCTCGCCATGAATCTCCTGCTCTGTGACGACCGTTTGGCCGTGTTGTCCGTCGTCGCGCCGAATCGCGCGGGACACCACAGCGTCGTCGTCCAACCATCGGGCGTCCTGGATGGGCTGATCGGAGTCTTCGAGTCGTACTGGCGCATAGCCGTCCCGCTTCCTCGGGCCGGCGAGCCCACCGAGGGCTGGGCCCGTCCCACGAACGAGACGCGACAGCTCCTGGGCTACCTCAGCGCCGGGCTCACCGATGAGTCGATCGCGCGTGAGCTTGGGGTGAGCGAACGGACCGTCACCCGACGTATTGCCCGCCTGCAGGAGGTACTCGGTACCCAGACCCGGTTCCAGCTCGGTGTCCAGGCCAGCCGTCAGGGCTGGCTTTGAACCGTCCTTTGAACCGTCGCCCAGGTCGGAGAGGACAGCACAGCTTCGCCCGCATACCCGGCCGCCTACTCCTCCCCGTGCCCTTGTGTCGGCGGCATCGCCCACACGTGACGAGCGCGTGGGGCGGGCCGGTGCGGGATCCGGCCCGCCCCACGCGGATCTTGGGTCGCTCGAGTGAGCGCGCCCTGCGGCCGAACTGCAGCGTCAGCCGGCGTCCGGCTTGACCAGGTCGGGCAGCTTGGCCTCGAACTGCCCGGCGAACTTGAGTGACGGCAGGATGTGGCCCTGGTTCGCCGCGTCGTTGGCCACGCTCGCCGCCCAACTGGACGCGGCGAGCCGCTGGTTCGGCGTGCCGTGATGGCCCGGGTTGTCGAAGCCGCAGTCGCCGACCTCGTAGAACGACTGCTCAGAGTCCAGAAGTCGCTTGGTGTTCAGCGCCTCGCCGCGGGCGTGGGTCAGGTAGTACGTGCCGAACGCGTCGGCCATGAGCTCCGTACGGCGGGTGGCCTCAGCCCAGGTCAGGTCGCTCACGAACAGGTCGTCCTGGTACTGCACGTGGTGGCCGAACTCGTGGGCCTCGATCGCCCGCGGGGCGACGTCGCCCAGACCCACGGCTGACATGCCCTGCAGGATGCCGTCGCCCATGACGATCCTGTCGGAGACGCCTGTCCCCGGGTTGCGCTTCTCGCTGTGGGCGAAGGCGTTGAAGGAGAAGATCGGGTTGGCGCCCCCCTTGAGGATCGGTTCCATGTCGACGAGCTCGATGAACATCTCGGCCAGGTCGAGCTGGGACTCCGGCGTCCCGCCGTACAGCACGGAGAGCGTGCGCGCGACCCGCTCGGGGCTGGAGAAGACATCGGCGCCGTGCAGCGGTACCAGCTGGATGTCCGCCGAGTTGATGTCCCAGAACCGCTTGAGGTTCTTCATCTCGGAGGTGAGCTCCTGGGTGTACTCACCGTTGACACCGAACTTGTTGGACTTCGACTCCCTGCCGAAGATCAGCGCGTCGTAGGTTGGAAGGTTGAAACCATCGAAGATCGAGAGCATGAAGATGGCGAAGGGGTCCTCGGCGCCCATGAGGAGCGAGCGGGCCCAGGTCTTGAGCCCGGTCGACGGGCACTGGTAGTCGTCGGGGTTGATCACGCTGTCGCGCAGCTCGCTCCACTGCGAATCGTCGATGCCGTACTTCGCGGCAGCAGCCTTGGCGCGGGACTGCCAGTCGGCGGGCAGCTTCGCAAGGATCTTGTCGGCGAGGGCCTTGAGTCGCGGAGGCAACGTGGACGTGTCGATGGCCGACTGGAGCGACTGGCTGCTGGCAGTCGCGGCCCCAGTCGCGTCAGCGGCGTGCGCGGGGAGCGCCACACCGACCGCGCAGGTCGCGGCGATTGCCAGGCTGACCGCAAGGGAGACAGTCTTCTTCACAGGGACTCCTTTTCGAAGGTGCCCGCAAGGACGACGGCGGGCGTCGCCCAGTGTGTAAGCCCAGTGGTCCAGTGGTGAATGCCTTGTGACTGGCTAGAACACGGCATGTCTGAAAGCAGACAACCTGAGTGCGGCGATGGGCGCCGGACGGAGTGCTGAGCGGCTCGACGGCAGGATCGGCGGTCGTGTTTGGCCGAAAGTGCTGACGCTCCGGCCGTGCACTTGCCGGCTTTAGGGCCGTACCACCGGAGTGCTTGGCTGGTGACGGCGGCCATGCACTCGAAGTCCGGTCGTCTCAGATCGTCTTGCGCTCCTGCGCCCCATCCTCGCCGTACAGCCTCGCCGAGGCGTCCACATGGGCCAGTCGCCGGAGCGCGCTGAACACTGCCTCACCCAGAACGGTCCCGACCACCACACTCTCCACTACGTCAGCGACCGCCACCTGCCGGTCCACGTACCCGAGGTCGGCGCGGGCGACCTGCTCGGCAGCGTCGGCGTAGTCGTCGAGCACTTCGGCGAACGCCTCGTGGCCCAACCGGGCCATGGCGGCAAGGGCCTTGGACAGGTCGGCGGCGGCGGAGTTCGACTCATGCGTGCGCCAGCCACGCCGGGAGATGAGGCCGGCGACGACGTCCTGGGCAGCCGCCGACTCGGCGTCGTCGTGCTCGACGCTCGCGCTGCCGATACGGTCCGCCGCGGCGCCGAGCACGTTGTGCAGCGGACGCTCCGGGTCGTCGACGGCCGCCAGTACGTCCGCGATTTCGGCCACCCTCATGCCGCCCACATCGAGCAGGGCGCGGATCAGCCGCAGCCGACGTTCGTGCGCCTCGCCGTAGCTCGCCTGGTTCCGACTGGTCAGCTCACCCGCAGGCAGCAGACCCTCACGAACGTAGTACTTGATCGTCGGTACCGGCACTCCGGTCTTCCGGCTCAACTCTCCGATACGCACCGTCGGTTCACTCCTTGGACTTCGCCCTGCCCACCTCGCCGGCCCTTGCCAGCCCGTCACCCATGATAGATAGTGGCGCTATCGGATGGCGGATAGTGCCACTATCCGCTCATGGGAGGTAGTCGTGATTTCCTTACGCGTGTCCTCGTGGCCTGCGCCGCAGTGGTCGTCTTCGGCGCCATGGCGGTCATGGCACCGACCGCTGGTGCTGTTCTCGGCGGCGATGGCGGTCATGTCCGCGGTGGGACTCGTGGTCGACGACCGCGTCCTGGCGGGCGCGCCGCTCTGGGCCAAGCCGTTCAAGTTCTCGGTCTCGTTCGTGGCGTACAGCCTCTCCTTGGCCTGGATGCTGTCTTTCCTCCCCAGCGGCCGACGCGTGGGATGGTGGGCGGGGGCCGTCATCGCGCTGGCGAGCCTCGTCGAGATGGTGATCATCACGGGGCAGGCCGCACGCGGAAAGCGCAGCCACTTCAACTACGAAACCCCCTTCGACGCGGCCCTGTTCAACACGATGGCCGTCACGGTCGTCATCCTGTGGACGGCCACGCTCGTCCTCGCCGTGCTGCTGCTCCGCGCCCGAATCGCCGACCGCGCATCCGCTTGGGCGATGCGCTCCGGCATCGTCCTGGCCCTGGCCGGGGCCGCTGTTGGCTTCCTGATGACCCAGCCCGCACCGGGGCAGCGGCGTGGCGTCTCGAAGGTGGTCGGCGCGCACAGTGTGGGCGTGCCGGACGGCGGTTCCTCGATGCCCCTGACCGGCTGGTCCACGGCTGGCGGCGATCTACGGATCCCGCACTTCGTCGGTATGCACGCGCTCCAACTCCTGCCGTCAATGGTCATGGTGCTGACCGTGCTCGCACCGCGTTTCGCCCGCCTCGCCGACGATCGGGTTCGGTTGCGCCTGGTGCTGCTCGCTTCGGGGGCATACACCGCCGTCTTCGCGGTGGTCCTTTGGCAGGCATTGCGAGGCCAGCCGCTGATCCATCCGGACGGGGCGACGCTGGGGGTGGCCGGCCTGATCCTGCTGACCGTCACGCTCGGGACGTACGGATCCTTGCGGGTAGCCCGGACGCCTTCCTCGTACAAGGCGACTGACGCCGCAGGCGCCTCCGTCTCGAAGGAACTCATGTCATGACCGGATTCCTCTTCGAGCTTTCCTTCTGGTTGGCCGCACCCGTCTGGCTGCTCATGATCTTCGCGCCGGCGTGGGGCCCGACTGCCCGCATCGCCGGATCGCCGTGGACCGTGGTGCCCGTACTCTTCGTCTACCTCGGGCTCGCGGTTCCGGTGTTCCCCGAACTCTGGAGCGCGGTCAGCAGCCCGGACCTCGACACCTTCCGCGAGCTGGCGGCCCTGGCGAACGGGGCGGGAGCCGTCTGGGCACAGGTCATCGCCTGGGATCTGCTGATCGGGCAGTGGATGTACCTGGAGGGCAGGCGGCTGGGCTTCTCCGCCCTGCTGATGGGGCCGTTGCTGGTCCTCACGATCCTGCTGTCACCGTTCGGGCTGCTGGCCTTCCTGGGGCTGCGGGCTGCAAGAAACCGGCGTACGGCGCGCGCCTCCCTCGCACAGGCTGCTGCCGGCGGAGCCACGTAGGCGGCATGGGAGTGAGATTGACCTAGACAACGAACAAACCCCAGGTCGCTGACCTGGGGTTTTTCTGTGGAGCGGGTGACGAGAATCGAACTCGCGCTCTCAGCTTGGGAAGCTGCGATCATTTGCGGTCTTGTTCGAGCGCTGACCTGCACGAACGGCCGCGTTTCGTGGCATCTTCGGGCCGGGACGCTTTCACCCATACGCCATGCCTGCCAAGGATTGTCGGTAGGTGCGTGGTTACGGTGAGCAAGGGGTAGCTCTCGACTCAGAGGAGGCTCCATGCCTCGCACATGGCGTTCTTCGAACCTCGGCGGGCTGGCACTGACCCTGCTGACGACATCCACGCTGATCGTGGCCGGTTCCGGCTTCACGGGGGCCTCGGCGACCGTAGGGGCCCCGCAGACCTCCATATCCGACTCGGGCGCCGATCCCACCTCGCAGCCTTCCGCTCCGCTGCCCACCAAGGGATCCGACTGGAAGTCGGTCGCCGACGCTCTTGGCCGCACCGGGTCGCTGATGGGTGGAACCGTCTACCACGTCGCGTTGCCTCGCACGGACCTCAAGGTCACCAGCAAGGGCGTGCAGATCAAAGGGGGTCTCTTGCTCGGCGGGTACGTAAACTTCGCCAAGTACCGCGACGACGCCATGATGATGGGCGACCTTGTGGTCACCGAGGACGAACTGCAAAAGGTCACGGATGCTCTGCAGAAGGCGGGCATCGAGCAGACAGCGCTCCACAAGCACCTCTTGCAGCAATCCCCTGCCATCTGGTGGACCCACATCCACGGGATGGGCGATCCCGTCACCCTCGCCCGCGGCCTCAAGGAAGCCCTCGCGGCCACAAGCATCCCGGCCGCGTCACCGTCCAAGCCGACTCAGCCGCGCATCGACCTGGATACCGCCGCCATCGACAACGCCATGGGCCGCAAGGGCACCGCCGACGGCGGCATCTACAAGTTCTCCATCCCCCGCCGGGACACCGTCACCGACGGCCGGCACGTCCTGCCCCCGGCCCTGGGTATTGCCACCGCGGTCAACTTCCAGCCCCTTGGTGACCGCAAGGCCGCAATCAACGGCGACTTCGTCATGACGGCCGACGAGGTGAACAAGGTCATCCGCGCCCTGCGGCGCGGCGGCATCGACATCGTCGAGCTCCACAACCACATGCTGAACGACCAGCCACGCCTTTTCTACCTGCACTTCTGGGCCACCGGCGACGGCACGCGCCTCGCCAAGGCCATCCGCCCAGCACTCGACGCGACCAACCTTTCCGAGCCCACTACCTGACAACGGCGTGTGGCCATCGCGTCTGACAGACGCGAAAGGGGCCGGACTTGTGCCCGCCTTTTGATCGGTCTGAGACCCTGGAGACCGATCGAGAGGGACCGGGTGAAGCAATCCGCTGACCGGTGGAAGAAGTTCCCGTAGCCGTGCCTCGAAGGTCAGCGCTACGGGCTCCTGCCCGTGCGGCGTCAACTGGTCGCAGAACTCACGGAGATGACCGGATACTCGCTCGGAGGCCACCATCGAAGCGGTCTCCAGTGCTTGCGTGGCCGTGTGGCACGCCTGGTCGAGCTCGCCTTGGTCCAGCTGCGTACGCGCCAGCCAGAACGCGTGAAACGCACGGCCACGCTGGTTGGTGGTGTCCTTTGGCCCGCTTGCTGGTGGCGGCCGACCAGCCGACGATCGCCCGGGAGAACACGTCCACGACGAAGGCGACGTAGACCATCCCGGACCAGGTCGCGACATAGGTGAAGTCGGCGACCCACCACTCGTTCGGACAGGACGCGGTGAAGTCGCGTCCCGGTGGTGAAGCGAACCTGAAGGCGCGACGCGGAGCGGCGCGGTGGTTTTCCGGCGGAGCCGGAAAGGGCTTCACATGGGGCGGGTCGCTTTCGATGTCCGGTACCGCCCGCATGATCTCCTTCATGCACCACAGATGATCATCCGTGAACACCTTGTACCGGAACTCGGTCACAAAGTCCCAGTGAACATGCATCACGAAAAATCACTGCCGACCGATCCGGATATTCTGCATCTCCGCCATAACTCAGGTACGTAGAGTCCTCGGTGTGCAGCTTCGGTACAGCTTCCGCTTGTACCCGCGGCCAGGCCAGCGCACTGCGCTGGCCAGGGCGTTCGGGTGCGCTCGTGTCGTGTTCAACGACGCGGTACGCGCCCGCGAGGACGCCCGTAGGCAGGGCCTGCCGTTCCCGAAGGCCGCGGACCTGTCCCGCACCCTGATCACCCGGGCCAAACAGACCGCCGAGCGGTCCTGGCTGGGCGAGGTCTCCGCAGTGGTGCTGCAGCAGTCCCTGCGGGACGCCGAGAGCGCCTGTCGCAACTTCTTCGCCTCGCTGAAAGGCGAACGCAAGGGACCGAAGCTGGGCGCGCCGCGCATGAAGTCCCGTAAGGACGCACGGCAGTCGATCCGGTTCACCGCAAACGCCCGCTGGTCCCTCACACCGTCCGGGCGGCTGAACCTGCCGAAGATCGGTGAGGTGCGGGTGAAGTGGTCTCGCACCCTGCCGGCTGTCCCGTCCAGCGTCACCGTGATCAAGGACGCTGCGGGCCGGTACTTCGCCTCTTTCGTCATCGACACCGACCCCGCCGCCGACGCGGCCCGCATGCCCCAGGCCGACCAGAGCATCGGCATCGACCTCGGACTGACCCACTTCGCCGTCCTGTCCGACGGCACGAAGATCGACTCCCCGCGGTTCCTGCGCCGCGCGGAGAAGAAGTTCAAGAAGGCACAGCGGGAGTTGTCCCGCAAGCAGAAGGGATCGAAGAACCGGGCCAAGGCCCGCCTGAAGGTCGCCCGCGCCCACGCAAAAGTGGCCGACGCGCGCCGTGAGTTCCACCACCAGTTGTCCACTCGGCTGATCCGTGAGAACCAAGCGGTGGCCGTGGAGGACCTGGTGGTCAAAGGCTTGGCGCGTACGCGGCTGGCCAAGAGTGTCCACGATGCGGGTTGGTCCCAGTTCGTGGGCATGCTGGAGTACAAGGCGGCCCGGTACGGGCGGACCTTCGTGAAGATCGGCAGGTTCGAGCCCACCAGCCAGGTGTGCTCCATCTGCGGCCACCACGACGGCCCCAAACCCCTGCACGTGCGGGAATGGACCTGCACCGCCTGCGGCACGGTCCACGACCGGGACCACAACGCCGCGAAGAACGTGAAATCGGCCGCCGGACTGGCGGTGACAGCCTGCGGAGCGCCGGTAAGACCAGAACCCGTTCTGGCACAGCGTGAAGAAACAGGAAGCCAGGGAATCCCACACGGAAACCGTGCCGCGTAGCGGCACAGCAACCCGCGGGACGGCCAGAATCCTCGGGCTTCAACCCGAGGAGCACGTCAATTCATCCGGTAGGAGCTGGGGCAGTGCCTGCAAGCGCTCGGCCCTCGCCGACGCAGTCCGCCCCCATGGCACTGTCGGGCGTCCTTGATCCGGCTGATCAGGGACGCCCAACCGCCCCCAGACCGACTCCCAGGCCCGGGCGGCGATGCCGACCCGGTTACGGGCGGCCAACTTGCGCTGAAGGCTGACCACATGGGACTTGACGGTGGTGAGCGAGATGAACAGCTCTTCGCCGATGTCGGTGTTGGACAGCCCCCCGGCAACCAGCGCCGCGACCTCCTCCTCCTCCTCCTCCTCGCGCGGCGTCAGCGGCTCGGCGAGCGGCCTGCCGTCCCGGAGGACCGGTGGAACGAGCCGGTGCAGCATGCGCGCGGGACACCAGCGGTGGACGAGCGCCGCGAAGAGTTGACGCAAGTACCGGAGGAATGCCGCGGCCTCTTCAGTACTGGTGTCCGCGGGATCGTCCGAGCGGGCAGCCGTCGGGCCGGCAGATGGCCGGCCCGGCGGACGGGGCGGTGGAGCCGCCGTGGGTGCGCGGCACCAGTTGGAGCATGCCGCAACTACGGGACATCACCTCCGCTCTTGGCTCAGGCGCCTTCGCGGAGCAGGTGTTGGATCAGTTCGCGTTGGGCGTTCGTCAGGTGAGGGTCGGCGCAGTGTGCGGTGTGGTCATCCACCGTGATCTCGTAGTGGAAGCCGTCGGGGACGCCGGGAGGCGGCTCAGGGTGGCCGGCGGCGACCGCCTCCGTGGCGAGGCGTTCCAGTTCGGCCGTCTCAGGGCGGTCGCCGGTCTCCACCTCGGCGTGGCGGGTGAGACCGGCGAGGCCGCCGCTGCGGGTCACACGGATACGCATGGGGCTCCTCTGCGTGGGCGTGTGGGTCAGCCGTTGCTGTTGACGCCGACCTGGCCCCATGCCTTGCGTACTGCGTCTTCCTCGGCTCCGGCCCCGTACAGGGAGTGGGCGGCTTCAATGGTGGCACGCGCGAAGGTGGCGAAGTCGGCGTCGGAGGGCAGGGTGCCTGAGACGAGGGTCTGGTACCAGATGTGTCCGGCCTGCTCCCAGGCATAGCCGCCCAGGGCGTCGGCCACGATGTAGAACGCGTGATTGGGGATTCCCGAGTTGATGTGCACCCCGCCGGAGTCGAGCTTGGTGTCCACGTAGTCGTCCATCACCGCAGGCTGGGGGTCCTTGCCGAACAGCGGGTCGTTGTAGGCGGTGCCGGGTGCCTTCATGGAGCGCAGTGCCACGCCGTTGATACCGCGAGCGAGAACTCCTGCTCCGATCAGCCAGTCGGCCTCTTCGGCGGTCTGCCGCAGGGCGTACTGCTTGGTCAGGGAGCCGAATACGTCGGAGATCGACTCGTTGAGCGCGCCGGACTGGCCCTGGTAGTCCAGGCCCCCCGAGTACTGCGTAACGCCGTGGGTGAGTTCGTGCGCGATGACGTCCAGGCATCCGGTGAAGTTCTGGAGGGTTCTGCCGTCCCCGTCGCCGAAGACCATCTGCTGGCCGTTCCAGAAGGCGTTGAGGTAGTTACGGCCGTAATGGACGGACGCGTCAAGGGGCAGCCCGGCGTTGTCTACGGAACGACGCTGGAAGACCTCGTAGTAGAACGTGAAAGTGGCCCCCAGGCCGTCGTATGCCTCGTTGTCGGCCGGGTCGGCGGTCGGCGGGTCCTGCTCGCGTCTGATGCGATTGCCCGGCAGGTTCGTGCGGTGGCTGGCGTCGAAGATGGTGCGGTCGGGATGGTCAGCAGCGGCCCCCGGCGCGGCGAGGGCCGCCTGTAGCCGTTGCTGGCGGTGCTGCCGGTCGAGTTCCCCGCTACGCCGGCCGATCTCGCGCAGTTCGGGATCGCCGCATTGCGCCAGAGCGTCGATGATGTGCGGCGGGACGATGGTGCAGACGCATGAGTGGTTCTTCATAGTGCGTTGGTCCCCTGGCACGGGGCGGCTCTCCCGGTCTGTGGGCTGGATTCGCCAGCATGGTGTACAGGGCGGCACCTTCCGCGTGCGCGGGGCCGTCGAGCGAGGTATGGGCCTTCGTTCTACGGTGGTAACAGAGGCCACGGCCGAGGCCGGTGGGGGCCTCGCCCCTCCAGCCCGCGCGATCTGCGGGAGGTGCCAGATGACATCGGATTCCACACTTCTGAGCCGGATAGACCATCTCGTGGTCCTCATGCTGGAAAACCGCTCCCTCGACAACATGCTCGGGTTCCTCTACACCGACCAGGGCAACCGCACCCCGTCAGGCCAGCCCTTCGAAGGCTTGACCGGCACCGAGTCCAACCCGGACGGGAACGGCAGCAAGGTCACCGTCTTCCGGATCGACCCGGCCAAACCCGGGGCGTACTTCATGCCGGGCTCCATCCCCGGGGAGGAGTTCGACCGAGTCAACATCCAGTTGTTCGGCACAGCCGATCCGCCCACACCCACCCCCGCCGCGACCAACGAAGGCTTCGTCACCGACTACGCGGAGATGCTTCCGAAGCGGAGAGGCAACTCCCCGGGTGTCACCCCGAGCGACATCATGGGCTGCTTCACCCCGGAAGGGGTGCCGGTGCTGTCCGGATTGGCCCGCGGCTTTGCGGTGTGCGACCAGTGGTACTGCTCGGTGCCGACCCAGACCCTGCCCAACCGGGCTTTCGCCCTCGCCGGGACCAGCCTGGGCTACCTGATCGACAAGACCAGCATGGATCTGGTGAAAAAGACGAAAAGGCCCATGTTCGACACGCCGAGTATTTTCGGCCGGCTCAGTGACAACAACACTGACTGGATGGTCTACGGCTACAACAAGTTGCCGCTGACCCCCGCCGACTTCCCCGACGCCCATCAGGCCGACAAACGGCACTTCGGCCACTTCATGGACTTCAAGAACGCCGCAGCCAACGGCTCGCTGCCCGCGTTCACCTTCCTGGAGCCCTCCTGGGGCTACAGCGGAAACAGCCAACACCCCAACGATGACGTCGCCTCCGGCGAACAGTTCGTCTACGACACCTACCAGGCGCTGCGCGGCGGACCGGACTGGGCCAAGACCTTGCTGGTCATCACCTACGACGAGCACGGCGGCTGTTACGACCATGTACCTCCACCCGCCGGCGCGACGCCGCCCGACAACATCAAAGGCGTGGAGTTCGACTTCGACTTCAGCCGGTTCGGGCTACGGGTGCCTACGGTGCTGGTCTCCCCCCTCATCGAGCCCGGGACCGTCTTCCGTGTCCCCGATGACAGCGTGCCGTTGGACCACACCTCGGTGCTCAAGACGATCGAACAGCGCTGGGGCCTGCCCCCGCTCACCGCCCGCGACAACGCCGCCCCCGGCATCGGAGAGGTCCTGACCCTGGAACATCCACGCGATGACGACCCGCTGGCCGGTGTTGTCGTCCCCGTCTCCAAGGGCGACAACCCTGCCCGGACCCAGACCTCTCACCTTGAAGGTGTGTACAACACCCTCGTCGCCGCGAAGCTCATTCCGAGCATGTGAGGAACAAACTCAGCAAGGACGCCGCACCCAGCACGCACTCGGCAGTCCGGTTGCGGGCCATCCAGGGCAGAGTAGCGTGGAATCGACCGACGTTGCCTGAATCCTGGAGGTAGCGATGTTTTTCCGACTGCTGCGGCGTGGCAGGCCGCATCGGCTTGTTCTTCTCGGAAACGGCCGACTCATCCGGGGCTTCAGCGGCGGCTTCTACGACGGTCACGGATACCAGTCCTGACACCGTCCGCTGCCGCGAAGGCGCTGTCGACGGGCCGACCTTGGAGGATGTGCGGTGGCAGAGGACACCGATGCCCTGGTGGTCATGGCGCGGATCCTGTCACCGCATTGCCGTGTCACCAGGATGTCCAGCGGAGCGTTGATTGCGGACTGGAGGCGGACGCGCTTTCTCGGAATGGCGACGGCAGACGTCCAGAAGTTCGCTGACGGAAGCTCCGAGGAACGCGCGGAACTCGTCACGGGTCTCGTTCGCGCCGGGTGTGCGACCCGCCGAAAGACGCATCCGCGCGTCGAGGTCGGGCTCTGGTTGCGTGGAGTGCACCTGCTGATCCGGACCATGGGATTCGGGCGCGTCCTTCGGCTGCTGTCCTTGGCAGCCCCCGATTACGCACGTGCGGACCTCCCCTCAGCCGAGGACGTCATGCGGCTGAAGCAGGCACTGCAATCACACGGCCGCAGAAGCTGGTTCGTCAACGACGACTGCAAGGCCGAGGCCGTGACGGCCTTTGTCCTGCTGCGGCGGCGCGGCCTGAAGGCCGTGCTTCACGTCGGTGTGCGCGAGCACCCGTTCGCCTTGCACGCCTGGACGTCTTCGGCCGGCCTGTGCATCCCTGACGCCGATCCGCGAGGGCACGCCTTCACGCCGGTGCTCTCGATCGGCTGCGGAGGACCGTGACATGGAAGCGCTCCGCCTCGCGTGGGTCGGGGGCGCACCGAAGCTTTGGACAGCCGAGGCCATGGCGCGGCAGGGACTCGTGACGACGGTCTCCTCAGATGCCGGCACCGCGGCGGTCGTCGGCTGGGTCGGCTCGGTCCGTGACCGTGTGGCGGGCGCACGCGGCCTCCTCGAGGACTTCGGCCGACCGGGAGCCGTACCTCGTCTGCCGATCGGCGACTATGCGGCCGTCCTGGTGTGCCGCGACCGGGTTCTGCTGGTGCGGGACGCGCAGGCACGTATCCCCCTGTTCTTCAGGGAGTCCGGTGGCCGTGTGACCGCGGTGAGTACCTCGGCACGCTGCCTGGGCGACATCGCAGAGCTGGAACGTCGCTACTTCTGCCGCTACCTGACCGGGAACATGGCGCAACCGCACTGGGAACTCACCCCGTTCGTCGCGGTACACCGTGTCCTTGGCGGCGAGGTGGTGGAACTGTCGATCACCGGGGAGATGCACGGTCGGGTGATGCGCCGCGGCCGTCAGGCCCACGAGCCATCGGTACCGGCAGCAGACGGACCCCACTTCGGTGGGGCGGCGAAGGACCTGCGCCTCGCACTGGAGAGCGCTGTCCGGTGCCGTGTGGGCAGGATGACCGCATGCCACGTCTCCGGCGGCACCGACTCCACCAGCGTCGCGTTGCTCGCAGCACGTCAGCTGGCCGCGGGACAGGGCCACCTGGGGGAACTCGTCCTGCTCGCCGGACGCTTCGGCAGGGGAGAACTGGCAGGGGAACAGCCGTACCTCGACGAGGCGATGGAGGCGATCCGCCGTCACGCACCCGCAGCCCGCCCGATGATCGTCGACGTCGACGACGTGGCCGACTTCGACGACTTCCAGCACCACGCGGGGGACACGGACGAGCCTCACGCGCACGCCTTCCGTGCCCCGTTCTGGAGCAGGCTGCATGCCGCTGCGGCGGAACTGGGCTGTGACACCCTCCTGACCGGCTGCGGGGCCGATCCGATCGTCGACGTCAACCCGTTCCACCTGCATAGGCTGGCCCGCACAGCACAACTCCGGCGGCTGGCGAAGCAGGCACGCGCCTGGGCCGTGGGCAGTGAGCGGGGCTTGTGGGACGTCGTCTCCGCCTACGTAGTGCAGCCGGCTCTTCCGCTGGCAGCCGAACGGGTCACAGCACTCGTCCACGGCCGCGGAACGGTGCTCGGCGGCCTCGGCAACTTCGCCCGCCCCCCATGGCTGCGATCCGAATTCGCGCGGGCGCACGGCTACCGCGAGGCCAGCATCGCGGAGAGCCGCTTCGTGTTCGGGCGCACACCGGAACAGTCCCGCTACGACGCTGCCAATTACGTTGCCGCCCCCGACCCGCTGTCCTGGAACCGTGCACCGCAGGACGGATTCGTCCTCTCGCATCCATTCCTCGACCCGGAGGTCATCGCCACGATGCGCCGCCTCCCCGCCGACGCGACGTTCCATCCGGGCCGCCCGAAGGCGGTTCTGCGCGAGGCCATGGCAGATCTGCTCCCGCCCGGGATCCGCGGCCGGGTGGTCAAGGTTCCGTTCAACGAGCTCTACGCCCGCGGCCTGCGGACACACGGCAACGAACTTCTCGACCTCTGCCACTCCGCCAGGCATCCGCTGACTGCGGAGATGTTCAACATCGACACGCTGTGCCAGGCGGTGGGGGAGGCTCAACTCGGCCTAGGGGACGCGTACGCCTGGGATCGTCTCAACAGCTCGCTCGCCCTGGTGGTGTGGCTGGAGCGACTGGACCGGCGTCCCCCCGCACTCGGCGCGGCCGTGCCGGTCATCGCCGGCTCTTGATGTCCCACAGGGTTCGTTCGATCGGGCCCGTCAGGACGTCGACAAGACCGTACCGGCTCACCAACTCCGCCTGGGTGTGGTCTTCGCTGCCGTGACGCGTGATGGTTTCCCGTATGCCCGCGCCCTGCGCGCCGAAGGTCCAATAGACAGTTACGAAGCGAGGGACCCTCGTGTGCTCGTCGATCGCGTTGTTTTCGTGCAATCTGCCGCGATAGATGAGGGAGTCGGTTTCCTTCGTGTTCATCCATGGGGGCACTTTGCCGCCGCGCCAGGAGTAACCCTGGAAATCGATTTGCTTCAGGATGACGCGGTCCTTGTGTGCGAGACTTGCGCTGGCGTAGAACGCTACCTGATCGTATGGCGTGTCCATGGGCAGTTGCACAACCATCCGGGTGGAGAAGGTGTCGTTCGCCTCGATCCACTGTCCGGTGGGAAGCCACGGTTGCGCCTCGATCAGCTCGCCGGGTTGGTGAATCTCCCTACGGGAGAGCGGGTTGATCTCCTGGTATTTGGTCCACTGCTCGGCATCAGCCCGCCACTGCTGGCGGAGCCGGTCCTTCGAACTGAGCGGCACCCGTTGCGCCATGGCGTGGAATTCGGTGCCGAGCACGTAGAAACGCGCATCGTTGCGGTTCTCAAGCGTGATGTCGACCGGAACTGAGAATGCCTTGTGGTCCTGACTCGTCACAGGGTTGCCCGTGGTCAACTTGATGACAGGCCTGACCTCGTGCTGGGACGGCTGGTAGAGGTTCTGGTAGCCGAAATTGGCTATCGCGATGACGGAGGAGAGGATCAGTGCCGCGGCCACCCGCTTCGGGGCGGGGATCACGACCGATGTGCGCCACACCGCGAAGACAGCCCACGCCGAGCCCGCCGTGAGCGCGCCGACCAGCACCGGGTAGGCCACGGAATCGCCGTTCTTCAGTATGTCGGCCAGGAGCAGGATGTTGGTCAACAAGGCCGCGAATGCGCCGATCAGCGCCACCAGTCCCGAGTAGGGGAAGCTGTGCCAGACCCAGTGGTCCACGACCGCGGCAGCGCCCAGCAACGTGGTGAACGCGACCACGATGAGGACGGCACCGGTGATGCGACCGGGGAAGGTCAGGGCCCCGCTGAAGTCTTCGACGCCGAACCGGCTGAGCAACCCGGTAGTCAGAAGGAGGACCAGCAGGATCACCACCATGGAGACCCGCGACCGTCTGTTTTTCGCCAGGTTCCGTTGTGCACGCAGGCGGGTGGTGGTGGCGGACTTGGAGGGAGTCCTCACGTGATCACCTCTTTTGGCCGCAGGCCGCACGCCATGCGCCGACCGTGCCGACCGACTGCGACCGGATGCGCACCCAAGCCGACCGGGAGAAGTCCCGCCGGTCGGCACCGGCGTATGCCAAGAGAACCCACGGGGTTGTCTCCTTCGACCGTCACTGAGGCACTGAACGGGGCAAGCGCCCTCCGACAAGCCCCCTGCCGAATTCCTGCGGCACGTACCTCGCGGTGCGTCGCGGATTTCCGACCCCCGCGGCGGACCCAGGAATCCCGGCGCTGCCCGGGGGCTCGGGCTCGAGCACCATCGTCCGCGGTAATCCGTCGGATCACCATCCGGATGCCTCTGGACGGCCTAGTTGTGCTGTCCCGGCAGGCAACGTTCGCCTGTCAAGGAGCGGTGTTCGGCGCGTGCTCTGGGGGTCCCCCCTTTTCGAAGAGTTTGGGGGAGGCGTGCCGGGCGTCGCGACGGGGCGAACGTTGCCTGTTGGGGCACTGGGTGGGAGATGGTGTGCGGGACGCAGGGTCTCGAGCGCTGCGAGTGGACCACTGACGATACGGTCGCGGCCGCGCAAGGGTGACTCTGACTGCGAGCTCTACTGGATATCGTCGGCCGCGTCGGGGATGAGCCGGAAGCCGGATCGGAACGCTGCCTCGTCGTCCACCGCCGCGATCCGGGTCACATGTGTTCTGCCCCACAGTCTGTATCGCGGCCGTCGGCTACATTCGAACGACATACACCGATGACTGTCCACACCTGCTGCACTGCTGCACCGAGCCCAAAGCCCCGGACGACCGGGGCGGCTCCGCGAGCAGCGGCTCCAGATAACCGGCAGGTGGGCCTCCGCCGGATGGCGAGGGCGGCCCGGACATCTGCCGGATACCCGGCGATCACCCCACTCTCAAACCTGGAAGGCATGACTCAGTACACAGACGTCGCAGCTCCTGCGGTAGACGCCCCGGCCCCCGTGCGCGACGGCGGGAAGGCACAGGCGGGCCGGCTCATCGGGCTTGACCTGGCCCGCGGACTGGCGGTATTCGGCATGTACGCGGCTCATGTGGGGCCCGACCCTGACGAGGGCGGGGTGACTGGCTTCGTGATGGAGCTGGCCCACGGTAGATCCTCCGCGCTCTTCGCCTTCCTGGCGGGCTTCGCCGTTGTGCTCATCACCGGACGCGGGGCGCCGAAGACGGGGCGGGCCGGGCGCCAGGCAGTGGCCAAGGTGGTGATCCGGGCCGCGATCCTCCTGGCCCTGGGCACCTGGCTGACCATGAGCGGCACCCCAGTCGATGTGATCCTTGCCTTCTACGGCCTGTACTTCCTGCTCGTACTACCGCTGTACCGGCTCGACGCCGGCCCCTTGGCGGCGATCGCCGTGGGAACGGCCCTCGTCCTGCCCCAGGTGCTCTACGTCGTGCAGCAGGCGCTCGGCGACAGCGCCGTCCGCTCGCCCGGTGAGCCCGACGGCATCGTCTCGCTGCTCTTCACCGGCGCCTACCCGGCCCTGACCTGGATCCCGTTCGTGATCGCCGGTATGGCCGTGGCCCGCCTGGACCTGGCTGCCACCGCCGTCCGGACACGCCTGGCCCTCACGGGTGCCGCCCTCACGATCACCGGCTACGGAGGCTCCTGGCTGGCGCTGCACCTCTTTCCCGGCGTTGCCAACGCCATCGGCGCGTCGACGTCGACCGGGGATGGGGCGAGCGTGTGGTGGTCCGACACCGCGGGTTATCCGTCCGGGGACACCCCCGCCTGGCTGCTGGCTGCTTCCCCGCACAGTGAGACCACCCTGTCGATCCTGGGCAACACGGGTGTGGCGATCATGGTCGTGACCGCGTGTCTGGCCGCGACGGACGCCTTCCCACGGCTCCGGTCCCTGGCCCGGCCGGTCATCGCAGTCGGTTCCATGTCGATGACCGCGTACGTCTTCCACCTCGTCGCCATCCAGCTCCTGGGCATCGACGAACTGCCCGGATCGCCCCTGCACGTTCTGCTCGGCTTCATCGTGGTCGCCATGGTGTTCGCAACCATCTGGTCGCGCTTCCAACAGCGTGGGCCACTCGAGTGGCTGATGGCCAAGGCGACGGGCCTGGCCCGGTACGTCCGCTGAGCGCAGGACCGGCCGGACCGACGCTGCCCTTGACGAAAACCTCGTCCGCCCAGGTTGGAGCGGGTGTGCAGGATGCGCCGGGCCGGCCCCTGGCCCTCCTCACGCCCGTGCATTGTCCCCGTGAAGACGGCGTCGACATCATGCGTCGGCGGCCTGCCCGTCCGCGTGGCCGCCGTCGGCCCCGCAGGCAGCTCACGAGGCCGGTGCGCTACGAGCCGACGGATCGGCTGTGGTTGGCGGCGCTGGGCGCGTCCGGCGCAGCTGCATTACCGCCCGAGGTCGGTTACGTTGATAAAGCACCTGGTCAGAGGGGGTAGCAAGCCGTAACCCACTGGGGACGTTCCATGACCGGCCTTACCGTCATCCTGCTGCTCGTGGTCCTGGCCACAGCCGTGACGACCGGCGCTCGGCACTGGAGCATGCCCGCCCCTTCGCTCCTGGTGGTTGCCGGTCTGATCGTTGGGTTGATGCCCTGGGTTCCCGAGGTCCGCCTGCCGCCTCATGTGATCAACGTGCTGGTGCTGCCGCCGCTGCTCTTCGCCTCGGCAGGGGAAATCTCTGTCCGCGACCTGCGCACCGTGTGGCGGCCTGTGACCGGCCTGGTCTTCGGCCTGGTCCTCGCCTCGGCCGTCGCTGTCGGGTACGTCGCCCGAGCGATCACGCCGCTCACCACCGTATCCGCGTTCATCCTCGGCTCTGTCCTGGCCAGCACTGACCCCGTGGCCGTTTCCGCGCTCGGACGGCGCCTGTCTCTCCCACCGCGCGTGCAGGCGATGGTGCAGGCGGAAAGCCTGTTCAACGATGCCACGTCCCTGGTCCTGTACAAGGTCGCCGTGGTCACCGCGGTTTCCGGCAGCGCCGTCACCGTAGGCGGAACCGTCGAGCAGTTTCTGATCCTTGCAGGCGGAGGAGCCCTCATCGGCGCGGTCGTCGCCGGAGTGGTGACCCTCATCCGCAGACGGACCGAGGACCCCATGCTGGTGACCGTCATCGCATTGGTCACTCCGTACGCCTCGTACGTCATCGCGGAGGATACGCACACCTCCGGCGTGACTGCCGTCATCGTGTCCGGGGTCGTCCTCGGCAGTACCGGCCATAAGCTCAGCAGCGCCCCCGTCCGCCTCCAGGTCCACGCCGTCTACGACACCGTGACCTTCCTGCTGGAGAGCGTCGTCTTCGCTCTCATCGGCCTCGAGCTCCCTTCTACCGTCCGTCAGCTCGCGCACGACGAGCACGGCTGGCCGCTGTGGGTCCCGGTGATCGTCTTCACTCTGCTGGCGATCCGCCTGCTGTGGATCTTCCCGTTGTCCGCCCTGATCCACTACCGGCACAGGGAGGGCGACAGCCGCCTCTCCTGGCGCGTTCCGGCTGTCCTGTCCTGGGCAGGCACCCGAGGCGTCATGCCGCTGGCCGCCGCACTCTCCATCCCCCTGACCACCGACACAGGGGCGCCGCTGCCGCACCGGGCCCTCATCCTCATGCTCACCACCGGGACCGTCGCGCTCACCCTCATCTTCCAGGGGTTCACCCTCGCCCCCGTCGTCCGTCTCTCCGGCATCGCTCTGGAGCCGGAGCACTCCGCGCGCGAAGAGGCCCGGACCCGCCGACACATCGCAAAGGCCGCTCTCGACGAGCTCAAAAAGCTGGGCGATCTGGATCAGCTCGCGGATCTGGGCGCCGCCGCCGAGGCCGCCTTGAAACAGGCCCGTCGCCAACTGGAGGCGCGCATCCACCAGGCCGAAGACGCCCACTACAGCGACCCCGACGCACGTCCTGCCGACGCCTACCGAGAGATACGTCGGACACTCATCGCCATTGAGGCGGCCGAGCTCCAGCGTCTCTACAAAGCGAACAAGATCAGCAGCGCCACCCGGCGCCGGATCCAGCGAGAACTCGACCTCGAAGAAGCCAGCCTCCGCGCCCGCGACTGACTGCATCCCGGCGGGGCGGAGAGGGCCTCCGGCGCCATCTCACCGATCTGGAAGGTCTCCACCGAGCTGTCCGGTGGTGCGCACGGCCGACGGTGACGCCCACCGGCGCGCGGCCCCGGCGACACGCCGATCGACATGACTGGCGCTCGTGCCTCGTTGCGGTCCTCGTGCGGGGACCCCGCTCGATCGGCACAGTGGTTCATTTGCTCAACATTGTGCGTAAGGCCTCCCGCTTGTCCTGATACTTGCAGGCATGAGGCATCTCAGGGTGGTGTGCGCATTCCGTGACAGTGCCGCCATGACGGGCCTTCTCACGGAGGAACCGGGCATCGCTCATCTCACGGTCGCCGACGGTGCCGGCAGACGCCCTGTCGGCGATGTCATCGAGGCCGTCGTCGCACGCGAGGTCGCCGAGGACGTCCTGCACCGGCTGACGGAGCTCGGCGTGCGTCACCGCGGTGAGGTCAGTCTGCGGCCGATCCACACCACATGGTCGGATGCCGCTGACGTGGTCGAGCGGGCCGCAGCCGGTGAAGGCGGCATGATGGCGCTCACCTCGGAGTTCGCCGGTGTCACCGTCGCAGGAGCCCTCACCCTGCTCAGGCGTCAACGGCACATCGTCCCTGGTACAGACGCGGCGGACCACGGACCGCGACGCGCACCGCAGCGGCGGCACGAGTGAACCCACGGCGGCGGCCATACCCGAGCGGGACCGGCGGCGCAGCGGTCAGGCGGCGTTCGGCGGCCGCGGCGCGCGTGCTCTCGCCACGCGGTGCGCTTGCCCTGCGCAAGGTGGACGGGGCGTTCACCCATGCCCTGCAGGCCGCAATTGCCACGGCACTGCCCGTCCTGCCGTTGTTGCCGGCCGGGCGGGCCGAGTACGCCGTCTACACGATCTTGGGCTCTTTCACCACCACGTTCGGGCAGAACCTGCCCTACCCGCGGCGTGCTCGGGTCCTTGCGGTGGTCGCGGTGGCCATGACGGCATGTGTGGCCTGTGGTTCGGTTCTCGCCGCGTGGGCGCAGCCGTGGAAGGGGGGAGCCGGTGCCGCCGTGGTGGTCGCGGCGATGGCCGCGGTGGCGGGACTGGCGAAGTTCGCCTGTGACGCCACACGGCTGGGCGGGCTCGGCGCGGTGCTGCTGCTCTTCTCGTTCGCTGTCGCGGCCAATGCCTCACCCGCCTCCTTTGCCGATGTCCTCCCGCAGACCGCGCTGGCCGCGACGGGAGCGGCCGTGGTCTGGGCAGTGGCCGTGTCGGGCCGGCTCGTGCACCCGGACCGGCCGCAGCGCCTCGCCGTGGCCGCGGCGCTGCGCGCGGTCGCAGAGCTGCTGGAGGCGACCGGCGCGGGGGAGGAGGGCGGGCCCGTCCGGAACCGGGCTACCTCCGTCGTCCTGCAGGCGTACGGGTCCCTCGGCCTCATGCCGCCCGCGGCTGCCGGGCGAGGGGCCCGGGGCAGCGTCTGCGTGCGCCTGACCGACCTCTCCTGGTCGCTGCTGATCGACACCGATTGCCGACCGCCGGACGACCCCGCCGAGGTGGCACGGCACCTGCGTCGACAGGTCCGGCTTCTCGTGGACTTGCGCCGCCCGGTTCCCGCCCTTCTGCCCGAGCTGTTGTTCCCGTCCGCGGCCGTGCCGACCGGCACTGTCCGGGGCTCGGCCAAGGCCGGTCCTGAGAGGGCCGATCCAGCCGCCTGCCGCGCCGCCGAACTGCTGGTGGGGCGGCGTCCCGGTCATACCTCTGTCCTGCTGGTGCCAGCCCTGCGGATGGTCCTGGGCACCGGCCTGGCGGGTGCTCTGGCGGTGGTCCTGAGCCTCGGGCACGGCTACTGGGCGGCGATCTCCGCCGCGGCGGTTCTGCACTCGGTCAATGTCCGCGTGACAGCGCAACGTGCCGTCCAGCGCACTCTGGGGACGGCTGCCGGGCTGGCGCTCGCCCTCGGTGTGCTGGCCGCGGACCCGGGTCCCGCGACGCTCGTTCTCGTGATCGTTCTTCTGGAGTTCCTGCTGGAGTACGTCGTGGCCCGCAACTACGGTCTCGGCATCATCTTCCTCACGCCGCTGGCGCTGCTGCTGACCGAACTGGCCGCCCCGGAACCAGCGCGGGCGCTTGTCCTGGAGCGGGGGGTGGGCAGCGTGCTGGGGATCGTCGTGGGGCTGGGCTGCGCGCTCCTGGTGGTCCATGACCGTGCCGCGGTCCGGGCGGAGCGAGCCATGGCCGTTTGCGTGCAGGCCGCCGAGCGCGCGGAGCGGGCGCTGACCGACGGCCTGGAGCGGTCTTTCCCGGTCGTCCGGACGCGACTGGCCGCGGCGGTGGTGGAGCTGCGCGAGGCCGACGACGCCGCAGCCGGCGAGCTGTGGCCGGCGGAGATCGACCCCACCGAGCTCGCCGCCGCGGAGCAGCGTGCCTACCACCTGCTGGACCGGCTCGCCCGGGGCCGATGACACCGCCACCGGGCGAGCGGGGAGAACCGGTTGGTCACACCGGCCGGAGCGGCTCCGGCCGGGTGGGTCCGTCGCTCAGGTCACGGCGTTGATCGTGACGTTGATGTGCTTCATGATCGGCTGGTCGCTCTGGGTGCTGTAGTCGCCGATCGCGACCAGGACGTTCATCTCCGGCATGTAGCCCGCCGCGCAGCCACGCGGGATCTCGTACGGGATCGCGAGGTAGTCCTTGAGGGAGCGGATGCTGCCGTCCCGGGCGGTCGCGGTGATGTTCACCCGGTCGAACTCGGCGATGCCGCGCTCGCGCATGTCGTCCGTGTTCATGAAGACGAGTGTGCGCAGGTTCTTGACGCCGCGGTAGCGGTCGTTGTCGGAGTAGACGGTGGTGTTCCACTGGTCATGTGAGCGCATGGTGCCCAGCACCAGGGTGCCCGCGGCGGGAACGACGTCGGGCAGTGGGGCCGTGGAGAACTCGGCGCTCCCGGACGGAGTGAGGAAGACCAGTTCGCGGGCGGGCTGCTTGATGCGGAAGCCGAGCGGCAGGCGCACGCGGCGGTTGAAGTCCTCGAAGCCGTCGAGGACTTGAGCCATGGTGTCGCGGATGCGGTCGTAGTCCTCGATGTACCACTCCCACGGTGTGCGGCTGGCGGGCAGGGCGGCGCGGGCCATGCCCGCGACGATGGCCGGCTCGGACAGCAGATGCGGGGAGGCGGGACGCTTCATGCCGATGGACAGATGGACCATGCTCATCGAATCCTCGACGGACGTGCTCTGGACGCCCTTGCGCTGATGGTCCTTCTCGGTACGGCCGAGACACGGCAGGATGAGGGCCTGGCGTCCGTGGACGAGATGGCTGCGGTTCAGCTTGGTGCTCACCTGGACGGTGAGTTCGCACTTGCGCAACGCCGCATGGGTGTATGGGGTGTCGGGTGCGGCGAGGGCGAAGTTGCCACCCATGCCGACGAACACCTTCACATCGCCGCGATGCATCGCCTGGATGGTGCCCACGGTGTCCAGGCCGTGCTCACAGGGCGGGTCGATCTTGCAGACCTCGGCGAGACGGTTCAGGAAATCCTCGGTGGGCCGGTGGTCGATGCCGCAGGTGCGGTTTCCCTGGACGTTGCTGTGGCCGCGCACGGGGGAGGGTCCCGCTCCTTCGCGTCCCACGTTGCCGCGCAGCAGAAGCAGGTTGACGATCTCGCGGACGGTGTCGACACCGTGCTCGTGCTGGGAGACGCCCAGGCACCAGCTGAAGATGCTGCGGTCGGCGTCGCAGTACACGCGCGCGGCCTTGACGATGTCGGCCCGGCTGACCCCGGACTGGAGCTCGAGTTCGTCCCAGGAGGTGTTCTCGCACAGTGCCCGGTACTCGTCGAAGCCCGTGGTGTGGCGGGCGATGAACTCCTGGTCCAGCGTCTTGGGATCGGTCTTGGACTGCTCCAGGACCGCTTTGGCCATACCGCGGATGAGCGCCATGTCGCCGCCGATGCGCGGTTGCAGGTTCAGAGTGCTGGTCCGGGTCGTCTTGAAGAGCGCCATGTCCAGGAAGTCGTGCGGGACGATGGTGCGGGTGGCGGCCGCCTCGACCAACGGATTGATGTGCACGATCTGGGCGCCGCGATGGTAGGCCTCGGCCAGGGCGGTGAGCATCCGGGGCGCGTTGGAGGCGGCGTTGACCCCCATGATGAACAGCGCGTCCGCGGCCTCCCAGTCCTTGAGGTCGGCGGTACCCTTGCCGGTACCCAAAGACGCTTGCAGACCACGGCCACTGGCCTCGTGGCACATGTTGGAGCAGTCGGGCAGGTTGTTCGTGCCCAGCTCACGAGCCATCAACTGGTAGAGGAACGTGGCCTCGTTGCCGAGCCGCCCCGAGGTGTAGAACGAGGCTTGATTCGGGTGGTCCAGCCCGAGCACAACACGGCCGAACAGCTCGAACGCATCCTTCCACTTGATGGGGACGTAGTGGTCCGTGTCGGGGTCGTACACCATCGGCTCGGTCAACCGGCCCTGGTCCTCCAGCGAGAAGTTGCTCCAGCTGGACAGCTCGGACACCGAATGGGCGGCGAAGAACGCACGTCCGACACGCTTGGGTGTCATCTCCCAGGTGACGTGCTTGATCCCGTTCTCGCAGATGTCCAGTCTCAGGCCCTTGGTGTCATCGGGCCACGCGCATCCCGGGCAGTCGAAGCCGGTGTTCTCGTGATTCATCCGCATGATGGCCCGAGGCCCGTCCACCAGCGTCCGCTCACGCAACAGGAGGTGGGTCACGCTCTTGGCCGCGCCCCAGCCTGCGGCGGGATGGTGGTAGGGGCGGAACTCCGGAGACTCCTTCGGGGTCGGCCCGACCTCGGGCTCCAGTGGTTCCTGTCCGTCGCGGTCGGTGCTCATGGCCCTCAACCCCATTCGAACATTCGGGCATGACTGAATGAAAGGGTGCTTTTCGGTAAGCTATGTCAGCTGATCACTGCACGCCACCCGACGCACGTGGCACCCGCTTCAGCCGGTTCGAACACCCGTTTCCGCGGGGGATCGGACGCGGTGATCAGGTCGCTGCGAGGTCCGTCCGTCGAGGGCTCGGAGGGCCGCCGCAGTCCGGTGACCGGTGAGGTCGCACTGGTGCGGAGCCGAGGACGGCGTTGGCCTTGCGGGGATGCCGGGCAGGCCGCGTCCAGACGCGACAATGCTCCGTTGCGCAGGCGACCTTGCCAAGTCGCCTTTGCTCAGCGGACCTTCGCATGCAGCGTGGCGGTCCGCCGACCGAGACGGCAGACCGCCACGCAGGATCGAGGGGCGAGAGCCGGACCCGGTCCCACCAGGTGCCCATCGCGAACGCCGGCGGGTCGAGTTTCCCGAAGTCGGTCCCTGATCTCCAGCCCGAAGGCGCCCCGGACCGCCTGCGTCGCTGTCGAGGGCGTACCCGGGCTCGTAGTAACCGGGATTCAACTGGTCGTCAACCACTGAGGCGTGTACACCATGCGCATGCCCTTTCGCGATGCAACATGGCTCAAGCCAGTTCGGGTTGCGGTTGCGGGCGTGGTTGTCGCGCTGGTGCGGCCTTCGGTTCCCACAGTTTGGTGGTCCGTACGTAGCTGTAGACCACCGAGGCAAGCGCCAGAACGAGAAGTGGCCCGAACACCCACGGATACTCAGCCATCTCCACCGACAGATAGCGATATGACAGCAAGAGCACAGTGAAGACCGCTGCACCGTAGGTGACCAATTGGATTGCTGACCGGTCCCAGCCGCGTTCGAGCGAGCGCATCGCTGCCTCGATCGTGAGGGTGAACACCACGCCGGCTACGAGATCCGCACCGTAGTGATAGCCGAATCCCAGCGTCGCGGCGAGCGTGGCAATCAGCCAGACCGTGCCTGCGACTCGCAGAACCCGTGGGCCCTTGCGGGAATGAATGAATATCGCGGTAGCCCAAGCCGTGTGCAGGCTGGGCATGCAGTTGCGTGGGGTGATCTCGTCGAACGGCATGTGGTGCGGGGTATTGATCGGTGGCGGCGTGCCCGGCCACATGTCGGCCATCGCCCAGTGCCCTCCGTCTGCGCCGTAGGCGAAGATCGGTCCGACCACCGGGAAGATCATGTAGATACCCGGCCCGAGGAGACCGATGACCAGAAAAGTGCGCACCAGATGATGGCCCGGAAAGCGACCCTCGACCGCAACGTTACGTAGCTGGTACAGCGTAAAGACGACCGCGGCCACCGCAAGTTGGCCGTAGACGAAGTCAAGGAAATGCTCGCCGATCGGGCCGGTGGCCCTGACCATCCGGCCGACCAGCCACGACGGGTTGCCCAGCGCGTGATCGGCGGTTGCCACGTACTGGTCGAGTACTGCCGGACGTGTCTTCGATGTGATGAGTAGCCAGGTGTCGCCGGTCTTGCGGCCGGCCACCAGTAGCAGGCCCAGCCCGACGCCCTTCAACCACAGGACACGTTCCTGGCCCGTGCGGCGCGTGACGGCGATGACCCCACAGCCCAGAATCACCCACAACGCGCCGTTGCCGAAGAGGTGGCCTTCGGTCACCTTGATGTCGGCCGCCCACCGCACGAGCACGAAGACGATGTCGATGCCGATCGCGGCACCAGCCGCGATGAGCCGTTGCCGCCAGGTGAGCACCACCATCATCAGCGCCATACTGCCGTACAGCAGGAAACCCGATTTGGGGGCGAATATCACCTCGCGCACCTGGTTGGCGATCGGCCCCCGTAGACCGTAGCCACGCGCGGCGATCTCCAGCGCGATGAGGAAGCCGAGGGCGACCACACTCGCCGCCGTCCACAGTATCGCCCGTGATTGACGCCACGCGGCGAACGTAGTTCTGCTTTTTATTCGCGAAAACGCCCGCGACGCTATAGGTATCAATGTCTGGCCAATTTGTTAGACGTCATGTGAATAGGTCACTCTTCGTGCCGGACAGCATGGTTTTTCCGGTGAAGGACGGGCGATGAGGGCGCTCGTCGTGAGTTCGATCATGCTATCGGAACGGTTCGAGTGAGTTCGCTGGTCATGGGTGGTGCGAAGGTCGGTCGATCCTGGCTCGATGGTCCAGCGTCTCGGGAACGACCATGAAACTCCCGACACTTGGCTGGCGTCGAGGGTGACACGGATTGCCCAGTGGTTCTGGTGCTCCAGTCGGACTCCTGTATTTCTGCTGGTCAGCGGCCCGGCGGTGGGGAGTGTAGCGGGGGATTGCCATGCGCGGGAGGGTCTTGGGCCGGTCGACCCACCAACGGGCGCCCGCGCCGCACGCAATGACGGTGCGACGAGCAGTTCGTTGCCGTGATCCACGACGTACCGACGAACGCCTGGGACCTGGAACTCGAAGTCTTCCTGCGGATCGGTCGGCGCTTTTCCCGCATGGAGGCCCGGCGGCAGTTGCGGGACTGTGCCCGCGGGCTGCTCGGCCCGGTAGGCCGTAAGGGCAGCCGGTATCCCGCCGAGTACGCCGGTCGCCACCCCGTACGGCCTGCAGCACCTGCTTTCCTGCGGCCGGTGGGGTGCCGACGGCCTGCGCGACGACCTGTGGACGTACGTGGCTGAGCAACTCTGCCGGATGAACGGTGTGTTGATCCTCGGCCGCTGCGGATTCCGCCTATGGACAGGACTCGCACTTCCGACGCATGCCGAAAGGCGCACAGCTCTCTTACGACCTGGGGAGCAATAGGGAGTGGGTGAAGGGGCGGCGTCCGGCACCGCCGTGAGCTGCCGTGCCGGACGCCGCGACGCCGCTCCCTATTGCTCCCCAGGTCGTTACGTCGTTGCCGTCTCGGGCGCTCGCTGCGCCACCTGTAGCTCGAATCGCCTCGCTGGCACGGTGATGACCGGTACCGCCCGCAGGGTGTCGTGCGGGGTTGCCATATCGATATGGGCGGCGAGAGGGCGGCCTGGGGCCCATGCCATGCCGTAACCAAACTGTCGGTGACCGTTGCCGATCGTGCCGACTCTCTTCTATGGTGACCTCCATGGGAACTCTGTGATCACCCCCCGCCCGACCGCGTAGAGCTCGGCTCCGCCGTCGTGGCGTCTCTGTGTACTCGATTCCGTTCCGATCGGCACGGCCGAGAACAGGGGGTTTCGCATGACTGCGCCCTTTTCCTCTCCCACTTCCCAGCTCTCTCTGCACGGTGTCACCAAGCGCTACGACGAGCGCACCGTGTTCGACCAGTGCACCTTCTCCCTCGCCCCCGGCGAGAAAGCCGGCGTCGTCGGCGACAACGGGGCAGGCAAGTCCACCCTGCTGCGCCTGCTCGCCGGCGAGGAGCAGCCCGACACCGGCGAAGTGACCGTCGTCGCCCCCGGCGGCGTCGGCTACCTCGCTCAGACCCTTGCACTGCCCCCCGAGGCCACCGTCCAGGACGCCGTCGACCTCGCCCTCGCCGAACTGCGCGCCCTCGAGGCGGCCATGCGCCGCACCGAGGCCGCCCTCGGGCAGGTCACCTCCAGCGCCGACCTCAAGGCCGGCCTCGCCGAGTACGCGCGGCTGACCGAACAGTACGAGGCCCGCGACGGATACGGCGCCGACGCCCGCGTCGACGCCGCGCTTCACGGACTCGGCCTGCCCTCGCTCGACCGGCAGCGGTGCCTCGGCACCCTCTCCGGCGGCGAACGGTCCCGGCTCGCACTCGCCGCCACGCTCGCCTCCCAGCCCGAACTCCTCCTTCTCGACGAACCCACCAACGACCTCGACGACCAGGCCGTCGGCTGGCTCGAAGAACACCTTCGCGCCCACCGCGGCACCGTCGTCGCCGTCACCCACGACCGTGTCTTCCTCGAACGCCTCACCACCACCGTCCTCGAGATCGACACCGGACGCGTCGCCCGGCACGGCAACGGCTATACCGGCTACCTCGCCGCCAAGGCTGCCGAACGCCGCCGACGCCAACTCCAGTACGACGAATGGCGCGAGGAACTCGAGCGCAGTCGCCGCCTGGCCCGCTCCCACGCCGCTCGACTCGACGGCATTCCCCGCAAGATGGAGAAGGCCATCTTCGGCTACGCCGCCTTCCGTGCCCGCGGACGCGTACACGGCGCCATGAGCCGCATCCGCAATGCCAAGGAACGCGTCGAACGCCTCACCGCCAACCCCGTCACCCCGCCGCCGGACCCGCTGAAGTTCACCGCGCGGATCACCACGGCAGGTGAAGGTGCCTCGGCCGAACCAGCCGTTGCGCTCGACGACGTCGTAGTCGACGGACGCCTGCGGCTGCCCGAGCTGCGGATCGCGCCCTGTGAACGGCTACTGGTCACCGGCCCCAACGGCGCCGGCAAATCCACCCTGCTGCGCGTCCTCGCCGGCGAACTCCAGCCGGACGCGGGCACCGTGCGCGTCCCCGGACGCGTCGGGCACCTGCGACAGGAGGAAACCCCCTGGCCGCCCGGCAGCACCGTGCTTCAGGCCTTCGCCCAAGGTCGCTCCGGCGACCGCGGCGAACACGCCGACCGGCTGCTGTCCCTCGGACTGTTCGAGCCCGACGCCCTGCGTCTACGGATCGGCGAACTCTCCTACGGGCAACGGCGGCGCATCGAGCTGGCCCGGCTGGTGAGCGAACCGGTGGATCTGCTGCTGCTCGACGAGCCCACCAACCACCTCTCTCCCGCCCTCGTGGAGGAGTTGGAGGAGGCATTGGCCGGCTACGAGGGCGCGCTCGTTCTCGTGACGCACGACCGCCGCATGCGGGCCGAGTTCTCGGGATCGCGCCTGGAACTGCGCGAGGGGGTCGTCGCCGCCGGACGGTGACCGGCCAACATGAGTGAAGGGGGTGCCGCCCATGGCAGCACCCCCTTCGCGTACGCGCGAGTAAGTCGTAGATTGGACAAGGGGGCAGGGTGCGGACTCCGGCCAACGTTGGAAGGCCGTACCTGCGGCCAAGCGCTACCGAACACTTGCCCAGTGCTCCGCCCTTCAGGGTGGAGGTGAAGGGCATCCGGTCCCTTGTGGCCCGGAGGGCCGCAGCGGCATGGCTACGATTGCGTCATCCGATGACGGAGTTGTCGGATCTACCGCCGGACGGGCGGAAAGTGACGCCTGCGGAGGCCCCTGTAAGACCGATCTCCCCGGAGAGCGGCAAGGGCCGGTGAAGCAGGAACCCGAGGTGGCACCGCGTAGCGGTGCGGACCGGAATCTCCTGCCCTCGGGCAGGAGAGGACGTCAACGGAACGGAGACGCATCGAGTGGTACCGGGAACCGGTGACGACAGGGCCCGCGCTTGGGTGAACCGGGCGATGGACCTGCTGCTGGCCGACCGGGCCGCCGAACCGCCCACGCCCCTGCGGGTTTTCCCGCTCGCAGGGCCGCCGGGCGCGGCGCTGTATCTGAAGGACGAGTCCCGGCGGCCTACGGGCAGTCTGAAGCACGGGCCCGCCCGTGACCTCTTCCTCGACGCCTTGCGCTGTGGCGAGATCGGCCCCGGCACCCCGCTGTTCGAGGCCGCCAGCGGCAACATGGCTGTGGCACAGGCCCACTTCGCACGGCTCCTCGGGCTTTCGTACACCGCCGTCGTGCCGGGCAAGACCGGTCCGGACAAGCGGCGCCGGATCGAGGAGCAGGGCGGCCGCTGCCACCCCTTCGACCCGCCGCTCGCCGTCTACCAGAAGGCCCGGTTTCTCGCGGAGGCGTCCAGCGGCCACTACTTCGATCACCTCCAGCGGGTGGGGGACGCAGTCGACTGGAGCGGGCCGGACAGCCTCGGCGCCGGGATCCTGAGCGACCTGGAGAAGAGGGGGGAGCCGGCGCCTGCGTGGATCGTGGCCGGCGTCGGCAGCGGGGTCACCTCGGCCGCCATCGGCAGGTATCTGCGCATGCGCGGCGCCGGGACCCGGATCGCCGTGGTCGACCCGGAGAACTCGGCGTACTTCCCCGGCTGGGCCGCCGACTTCCCCGGCTACACCACCGGCATGCCCTCCCGGATCGAGGGGATCGGACGACCCTGCGTCGAACCCGCCTTCGATGCGTCGGTGGTCGACCTGGTGATCCCGGTGCCGGACGTCGCCAGTGTGGCGGCGATGCGCCATCTGCGCGCCATCACCGGGCTGATGGCCGGCCCCTCCTCCGGGAGCTGTCTGTGGGGTGCGTTCCACGTCCTGGACCGGATGCGCCGGGAGGGCGAGCGCGGGGCGGTGGTGATGGTCGTCGGGGATGGCGGGGAGACCTACCGGGACACGTACTACGACGACGCCTGGATCGAGGCCAAGGGGTGGCAGCTGCACGGCCCGCTGTCCGACCTTGAGCGCTTCACTGCCACGGGGACCTGGGGCGTCACCCCGGCCGGATGAGGCGGGGCGACGCAGACTGCGGCCGGTTTCGCGGGGAGGCCGGAGTCTTCCGGTGAACCGGTGGCGAGGTCGCGGAGGATGGCGAGGAGCCGAGGCCGTGATAGCGGTCCGTTGGTGGTTCGGGGCGCACGCGGTCAGGTCGTACAAGCACGATGTCCTCGCGGCGATGCTCAATGCGTCCGATAGGTTTGCCGCACGAACCAGTCCTGTCTTGGAGGTTGAAGCGATGCGTCTTGCCGACGGTCCCCACGTGGAGTGTGAGATCGAGATTTCCGCTGAGCCGAAGCGGGTTTGGGAGCTGGTGTCGGACATTTCCACCTCGGTTCGGCACAGCCCGGAGCTGCAGGAGGTGGAGTGGCTGGACGGGGCCGACGGCCCGGCGGTCGGCGCGCGTTTCTCCGGCCGCAACCGCAATGACGTCCTGGGGGAGTGGCGCACCGTCAGCCGCATCGTGGAGATGGTGGAACAGTGCTCCTTCCGGTGGGAGGTGGTCTACGGCGACCGGACGAGCGGCGAGGCGCTGGCCATCTGGACGTACCTGCTGGAACCGGTCGCGGAAGGGTCCGGCACCCGCCTGCGGCACGGCATGCGGATCGGACCCGCCCGTGGCCCGCTTCACGACTTCGTCGAGAAGTACCCGGAGAAGGAGGAGCAGATCATCGATGGCCGGCTGGCGCTGCTGCGCACCGGCATCGAGGCGACGCTGGCGGGCGTGAAGGCCGAGGCGGAAGCGTAGCCGAGGCCGGGCGAAGAGCCCCGGCGCACGGCTTCGAACCTCCTTTGTCGGCCACCGTTGATCAGCAAGGCCGCGCGGCAGCGGCCGGCGCGACCATCGGTAGGGTGGTCCCATGGAACCGGTGGTGGTCAGTGCGTGTCTGACGGGTGTGCCCTGTCGGTACAACGGGCGTGCGGTGGAGTCCGAGCAGGCGCGATCCCTGGCCGCCGAGGGAGGTGCGGTCGTGTTCTGCCCCGAGGTGGCAGGCGGCCTGCCCACCCCGCGCGTACCGGCCGAGATCGTCGGTGGGGACGGTGAGGACGTCCTGCACGGCCGTGCCAGGGTGGTCGACGCGACGGGCGCGGACTGCACCGCACAGTTCGTCGACGGCGCCCACCAGGTGCTGGCCGCCGCTTCTGCCGCCGGGGCCCGCAGGGCGCTGTTGATGGCCCGCAGCCCGTCGTGCGGCTGCGGACAGATCTATGACGGTACGTTCAGCGGCACCCTGCGCCCCGGGGACGGTGTGGCGGCGGCACTGCTGCGACGCAACGGCATCCAGGTGGACACGGTCTGAGGCACGGCGTTCCCCCGCACCGACTGCTCGGCCGGGCGGTGTCTACTGGGGGACCACCCACATCCGGGACCGTGAAGGAGAGCGAGCCATGACGGTGTTTCCCCTCAACCTCCCCGGCGCGCGATGTGTCCGGACCACCCCCGAGGGTCTTCTCTGGGAGCCCAGCGAGCGGTGGGTGCGCGGCCGCACGGGCGATGTCACCGTCGTCGACAGCCGGCGCCCCGTCCTCGTCTGGGAGCCGGGGCTGCCCGTGCCGCTCTACGCCTTTCCGCGCGAGGACGTCCGCGCGGACCTGCTCCGCCCGGCGAAGAACGCGCCGACGGGCACGCACACCGGATCGACGGTCTTCTACGACCTCGACATCGACGGCGAGTTGCTGGAGAACGCGGCGTGGACGTACCCCGCCGACGACCTGGCCGGCCACATCGCCTTCGAGTGGTTCCGGCGCAGCGGCCGGGGGCTGGATCACTGGTACGAGGAGGAAGAAGAGATCTTCGTCCACCCCCGGGACCCGCACAAGCGGGTGGACGCCCTGCCGAGCAGCCGCCATGTGCGGGTCGAGATCGGGGGCACGGCGGTCGCGGACACCCGCCGCCCCGTCCTGCTGTTCGAGACGGGACTCCCGGTGCGGTACTACATCCCGCGCGAGGACGTCCGGCTGGACCTCTTCGCCTCCACGGACCACGCCACTGGCTGCCCGTACAAGGGAACGGCCCGGTACTGGTCGTACCGAAGCGGCGCCGGTGTTCCGCCGAACGTGGCCTGGAGCTACCCGGACCCGCTGCCCGCGGTCGCCGCCGTCAAGGGACTCGTCGCCTTCTACAACGAGGCCGTCGACATCACGGTGGACGGGGAGCGCGTGGAGCGGCCGGTGACCCCGTTCAGCAGCACCCTGGCGGCACGCCCGCCGGCCCGGCACCCCTGAGGCGGGGCACCGGGCCGGGCGCGTCGGTCAGGACAGGCAGCCGACATGGGCCAGGGCCTGCTTGAGCAGGACGCCGTGACCACCCGGCATCTCGTTCTGCACCAGGGCCGAGGAGGCCTCCTGCGGGCTGAACCACTCGAGGTCGAGCGCATCCTGGCGGGGGCGGCAGTCGCCGGACACGGGAACGATGTAGGCGAGCGACACCGCGTGCTGGCGGGGGTCGTGGAACGGAGTGATCCCCTGCGTCGGGAAGTACTCGGCAACGGTGAACGGCTGCAGAGAGGGCGGGACGCGAGGGAGCGCCACCGGGCCGAGGTCCTTCTCCAGATGGCGCAGAAGCGCGTCCCGGACCCGTTCGTGGTGCAGGACCCGCCCGGAGACGAGAGCACGGCTGACGGTCCCGTCGGGGCCGATCCGCAGCAGCAGGCCGATGCTGGTGACTTCGCCGCTGTCGTCGACGCGCACGGGCACGGCTTCCACGTACAGGATCGGCATGCGGGCACGCGCCAGCTCGAGTTCGTCGGGAGCCAACCAGCCGGGCGTGGTTTCGGTCGTGTCAGGCATTTGCCGATCGTACGGTCAACGGCTCGTGCCGTGGGCGTGTTGCTCCAGGTCAGACGGATCTCACACCGAAGCGGGTGACCGGCCCCGCGACAGGGTGCCTCGGGGAGTGGCCGGCTTCGTTGCGGCGGTCAGTCGTCGCGGGCGCGCCCCGCAGAGCGGACCGCCCCGGCCGGATCGGATCCGGCCGGGGCGGCTGTGCGCACGGATGCGGGTTTCCCGCGGGCGTCCGTCAGGCCAGCGAGGCCAGCGCCTCGTTCCAGGTCGCCGACGGACGCATGACCGCGGCGGCCTTGGCCGGGTCGGGCTGGTAGTAGCCGCCGATCTCGGCCGGCTTGCCCTGAACGGCGATCAGCTCGTCGACGATCTTCTGCTCGTTGGCGGCGAGCGTCTCGGCGAGCGGCGCGAACGCCTTGGCCAGGTCGGCGTCGGCGGTCTGCCGGGCCAGCTCCTGCGCCCAGTACAGGGACAGGTAGAAGTGGCTGCCGCGGTTGTCGATCCCGCCGAGGCGACGGGTCGGGGACTTGTCCTCGTTCAGGAACGTCGCCGTGGCGCGGTCGAGGGTGTCGGCGAGGACCTGGGCGCGGGCGTTGCCGGCGGTCTTCGCGAACTGCTCGAGGGACGGCACCAGCGCGAAGAACTCGCCCAGCGAGTCCCAGCGCAGGTAGTTCTCCTTGACGAGCTGCTGGACGTGCTTCGGCGCGGAGCCGCCGGCGCCCGTCTCGAACAGGCCGCCGCCCGCCATCAGCGGGACGACCGACAGCATCTTGGCGCTGGTGCCCAGCTCCAGGATCGGGAACAGGTCGGTCAGGTAGTCACGGAGCACGTTGCCGGTGACGGAGATGGTGTTCTCGCCGCGGCGGATGCGCTCCACGGACAGCTTGGTCGCCTCGACGGGGGACAGGACGCGGATGTCCAGGCCCTCGGTGTCGTGCTCCGGCAGGTACTGCTTGACCTTGGCGATCAGGTTGGCGTCGTGGGCACGGGTCTCGTCCAGCCAGAACACCGCGGGGGCGCCGGTGGCGCGGGCGCGGGTGACGGCGAGCTTCACCCAGTCCTTGATCGGGGCGTCCTTGGTCTGGCAAGCGCGGAAGATGTCGCCCGCGGAGACCGTCTGCTCCAGGACGACGTTGCCGGCCTGGTCGACCAGGCGGACCGTGCCCGTGGTCGGGATCTCGAACGTCTTGTCGTGGCTGCCGTACTCCTCGGCCTTCTGCGCCATGAGGCCGACGTTCGGGACGGAACCCATGGTGGACGGGTCGTAGGCGCCGTGGGCGCGGCAGTCCTCGATCACGGCCTGGTACACGCCCGAGTAGCTGCTGTCCGGCAGGACCGCGAGGGTGTCGTGCTCCTGGCCGTCCGGGCCCCACATGTGACCGGAGGTGCGGATCATGGCCGGCATGGAGGCGTCGACGATCACGTCGGAAGGCACGTGCAGGTTGGTGATGCCCTTGTCGGAGTCGACCATGGCCAGCTCCGGGCCCTCGGCCAGTTCCGCCTCGAAGGAGGCCTTGATCTCGGCGCCCTCCGGCAGGCCCTCCAGGCCCTTGAAGATGCCGCCCAGACCGTCGTTCGGGGTCAGACCGGCCGCGGCGAACGTCTCGCCGTACTTCGCGAACGTCTTCGGGAAGAAGGCGCGCACCACGTGACCGAAGATGATCGGGTCGGAGACCTTCATCATCGTGGCCTTCAGGTGCACGGAGAAGAGGACACCCTCCTCCTTGGCGCGCGCGACCTGGGCGGTCAGGAACTCGCGCAGGGCGGCGACGCGCATCACGGAGGCGTCGACGACCTCGCCCTCGAGGACCGGCACCGACTCGCGCAGCACGGTGGTGGAGCCGTCGTCGCCCTTCAGCTCGATGCGCAGCGCACCGGCCTCGGAGATCACCGCGGACTTCTCGGTGGAGCAGAAGTCGTCCGCGCCCATCGTCGCCACGTTGGTCTTGGACTCGGAGGTCCAGGCGCCCATGCGGTGCGGGTGGGTCTTGGCGTAGTTCTTGACCGAGGCGGGGGCGCGGCGGTCGGAGTTGCCCTCACGCAGGACCGGGTTCACGGCGGAGCCCTTGATCTTGTCGTAGCGGGCGCGGATCTCGCGCTCTTCGTCGGTCTTCGGGTCGTCCGGGTAGTCGGGCAGCGCGTAGCCCTGGCCCTGCAGCTCGGCGATCGCGGCCTTCAGCTGGGGGATGGACGCCGAGATGTTCGGCAGCTTGATGATGTTGGCCGCGGGCGTCTTGGCCAGCTCGCCCAGCTCGGCGAGGGCGTCCGGGATGCGCTGGCCCTCCTGCAGGTACTCCGGGAACACGGCGATGATGCGCCCGGCCAGCGAGATGTCGCGGGTCTCCACAGCGACACCCGCCTGCGAGGCGTACGCCCGGACCACCGGCAGGAACGAATACGTCGCCAGGGCGGGGGCCTCGTCAGTGTGCGTGTAAATGATGGTCGAGTCAGTCACCGGGTGCTCCGCTCCACGTCTGCAACATTGCTCGACATCAAGATATCTCGTGATCGCCTCCGGCTCGACAGGGGTACGCGCGCATACCGCGAGCCGCCCGTCCTCCGGAGCGCGGTCACAGCCCCGTGAACGACCCGTGCCGCCCGGCCCCCGCCGCGAAGCGGGCGGCGCCCGCCAAGCCCTCGGCCAGGACGTCCATGCCGTACCGGAGCTCGCCCCGCAGCACCGCCACCTGCGCGGACTCGTCCGCCTCGAACTCCCGGAAGGCGTCGGCGAGCGCGGTGGCGGTCGGCCCGTCCACCGCGTTGCGGGCCTCGGGGCGGGAGAGGATCACGGTGGTGACGTGCCCCTGACGTTCGATCCGGACCGGCATCGGGCTGTCCCTTTCACGCGGCGGAGAAGGCTGGCCCGGCTGAGGCTACTCCTGAGTACGGGGGAGATTCCGGACTTCGTACGCCGAGCATTGACCTCAACAATGCTTGGGGTTCTAGCGTTTCTCTCATGAGCATGGAAACCACCGCCTGGCATCAGCTGCACAGCGTCATGACCGCACGGCAGGAGCGCCGCCCCTTCGCCCGCGCCACGCTGCGCCGCATCGCCGCGTTCGCGCGCCCGCACCGCCGCCGTATCGCACAGTTCGTCGTGCTGAGCGTGGTGACCGCGCTGCTCGCCGTCGCGACCCCCGTGCTCGCGGGCCGCGTCGTCGACGCGATCGTGTCGCACGGCGACCGAGGCACGGTCGTACGGCTGTCGTTGCTCATCGCCCTCATCGCGCTCGCCGAGGCGGCGCTGGGGCTCCTCAGCCGCCGGCTGTCGGCCACGCTCGGGGAAGGACTCATCCTCGATCTGCGGACGGCTGTGTTCGATCATGTGCAGCGCATGCCGGTCGCGTTCTTCACCCGTACGCGTACAGGTGCGCTCGTCAGTCGACTCAACAACGACGTCATCGGCGCCCAGCGCGCCTTCAGCAACACCCTGTCGGGCGTCGTCGGCAACGTGGTCACGCTGCTGCTCACGCTCGCCGTGATGCTCACCCTGTCCTGGCAGATCACCTTGCTCGCCCTGGTGCTGCTGCCGGTCTTCGTCGTCCCGGCGCGGCGGATGGGCGGCCGGATGGCGCGGCTGCAGCGGGAGGCCGCCGACCTCAACGCCGCGATGGGCAACCGGATGACGGAGCGCTTCTCCGCGCCCGGTGCCACGCTGGTGAAGCTGTTCGGGCGGCCGGACGACGAGTCCGCCGAATTCGCGGCGCGGGCCCGGCGGGTGCGGGACATCGGGGTGCGGACGGCGATGGCGCAGTCCGCGTTCATCACCGCGCTCACGCTGGTCTCCGCCCTCGCGCTCGCCCTGGTCTACGGCCTCGGCGGCTGGTTCGCCCTCAGCGGCACCCTCGAGCCGGGCGCCGTCGTCTCGCTGGCCCTGCTGCTCACCCGGCTCTACGCACCGCTCACCTCCCTCGCGGGCGCACGGGTCGAGGTCATGAGTGCTCTCGTCAGCTTCGAGCGCGTTTTCGAAGTACTGGACCTCAAGCCGCTGATCGAGGAGAAGACGGATCCGCGACGGGTCCCCGACGGTCCGGTGGCGGTCGAGTTCGACAACGTCCGCTTCGCCTACCCGACCGCCGACAAGGTCTCCCTCGCCTCCCTGGAGGAGGTGGCGACCCTGGACACCCGCGGCGGCGCCCAGGTCCTGCGCGGCATCTCCTTCCGCGCCGAACCCGGGCAGACGGTCGCGCTCGTGGGCTCCTCCGGCGCCGGCAAGTCCACCATCGCCGGACTGCTCCCGCGCCTGTACGACGTCGACGAGGGTGCCGTCCGCGTCGCTGACGTCGACGTCCGCGACCTGAGTGCCGAGTCGCTGCGCGAGACCCTCGGCATGGTCACGCAGGACGGCCATCTGTTCCATGACACCGTCCGGGCCAATCTGCTGCTGGCCCGCGCGAGCGCGACCGAGGACGACCTGTGGGACGCGCTGCGCCGGTCCCGTCTCGACGACCTCGTACGGTCCCTGCCCGACGGTCTCGACACCGTCGTCGGTGAGCGCGGCTACCGTCTGTCCGGCGGCGAACGCCAGCGCATGACGATCGCCCGGCTGCTGCTGGCCCGTCAGCGCGTCGTCATCCTCGACGAGGCCACCGCCCATCTGGACAACACCTCGGAGGCCGCGGTCCAAGAGGCCCTGACGGAGGCGCTGGAGGGCCGCACCGCCGTGGTCATCGCCCACCGGCTGTCCACCGTGCGCGCCGCCGACGTGATCCTCGTCGTCGAGTCCGGCCGGATCGTGGAGCGGGGCACACACCAGGAACTCCTGTCGGAGGGCGGACGGTACGCGCAGCTGTACCGCACGCAGTTCGAGAAGGCGGGCGCGCCCCGGGAGGTCGAACCGGAGGCCGTCGTGTAGGGGCGCCAGGGCCGTTCGGCCCTTGTTGCCCGCACGACGCACTGACTTCACTGGTCCCTCGGTCCCGTTGTCCCGCTTCCGGGCGGCACGGCGGGACCTGTGCAGTGCGCGGGCAGAGGAGACGGCGCCGTACAAGGGGGGTGCCTGCGGGGACCTGACGGCGGCCGCCGACCGCACGGGCACAGCCACCCATCGACCCTCGCGGGCCGGAAAGCCCGCACCGAGCGCGAGCGAGGCGGAACACCCCTGATGACCAGCAGCAGCACTGCCACCCTGCACCACCTCACCACCAGGGCCCGGGAGGACGGAGGACGAGGGGAGATCACGCCGGACGGCGCGAGCGGTGCCTCCCGTGCCTTCGCCTGGCTGCTGATCGTCACCGGGGCGCTCGGGATCCTCTCCTCCTTCGTGATCACCATCGACAAGGTCGAGCTGCTGGTGAACCCGGACTTCATCCCGGCGTGCAATCTGAGCCCGGTGGTGTCGTGCTCGAACGTGATGCGCAGCGATCAGGCGTCGGTGTTCGGCTTCCCCAACCCGTTGCTCGGGCTGCTCGCGTACCCGGTCGTGGTCGCGGCCGGCGTGGGGCTGCTGGCGGGGGCCCGCTACCGGCGCTGGTTCTGGCTCGGGCTCAACGCGGGCGGGCTGCTCGGTGTGGCGTTCTGCATGTGGCTGATGACCCAGGCGCTGTACGAGATCGGCGCGCTGTGCCTGTGGTGCTGCCTGGCCTGGGCGGCCACCATCGTCCTCTTCTGCTACACCACCGTGCACAACCTCCGGCACGGGATCATCCGGGCCCCGCGTGCCCTGGTCGCCGGGATGCTGGAGTTCCACTGGGTGGTTCCGGTCACCTGGTGTCTGACCATCGTGATGCTGATCGGCACACGCTTCTGGTCCTACTGGCAGACGCTGCTCTGACCTCGCCCGCGCACCCGCCGGACACGGACACCGGTGCTCGCGTATGTCCGGTCCGTCCCTGTGTGTGGACGAGGTAGGGACGTTGGGCCCCGTGGGCGGGGCCCTGCAGGGGCCCTTCGGCCCTATCCGGACCAGGTACCCCAGCGCTGATCATGATGCGCGGCCGGGAAGGGCCGTGGTCGTCTTCCGCACCCATGCCGCTTCCCGGTCCGTCGACGAACACGCCCAGGGAGGATGCCGTCCGGTGGACGAGGCACAGATACAACAAGTGGAGACCGCGCGGACGCGGACGGAGATCTCCGTGGCGGACGAGACGTCCGGACAGATGGAGCATGTTTCGCGGCGGCCTTCGTGGGTGGAGTGGTTGACGACCACGGACCACAAGAAGATCGGCACGATGTACCTGGTCACCGCGCTCATCTTCTTCATCATCGGTGGTGTGCTCGCCCTGCTGATGCGTGCCGAACTGGCCCGGCCCGGCATGCAGATGATGTCGACCGAGCAGTTCAACCAGGCATTCACGATGCACGGTTCGATCATGCTGCTGATGTTTGCGATGCCGCTGTTCACCGGCTTCGCGAACTGGATCATGCCGCTGCAGATCGGCGCCCCCGACGTCGCCTTCCCCCGGCTGAACATGCTGGCCTACTGGCTCTTCCTGTTCGGTTCGCTGATCGCGGCCTTCGGGTTCCTGACGCCGGACGGGGCCGCCGACTTCGGCTGGTTCCTCTACGCCCCCCTGTCGGACTCCGTCCATTCGCCTGGGCTCGGCGCCGACCTGTGGATCATGGGTGTGGCGTTCTCCGGCTTCGGCTCGATCTTCGGTGCGGTCAACTTCATCACCACGATCGTCTGCATGCGCGCTCCGGGCATGACGATGTTCCGCATGCCCATCTTCGTGTGGAACGTGCTGCTGACCTCCCTGCTGGTCCTCATGACGTTCCCGGTTCTGGCCGCGGCGCTGTTCGCACTCGAGACCGACCGCCGGTTCGGCGGCCACATCTTCGACGCGGCCAACGGCGGAGCGCTGCTGTGGCAGCACCTCTTCTGGTTCTTCGGCCACCCCGAGGTGTACATCCTGGCGCTGCCGTTCTTCGGCATCGTCTCGGAAGTGATCCCGGTCTTCAGCCGCAAGCCGATGTTCGGCTACATGGGCCTGGTCGGCGCGACGATCGCGATCGCTGGTCTGTCGGTGACGGTGTGGGCGCACCACATGTACGTCACGGGCGGCGTGCTGCTGCCGTTCTTCTCCTTCATGACCTTCCTGATCGCGGTGCCGACCGGTGTGAAGTTCTTCAACTGGATCGGCACGATGTGGAAGGGCAGTCTGTCCTTCGAGACACCGATGCTATGGACCATGGGCTTCCTGGTCACCTTCGTCTTCGGTGGCCTGACCGGTGTGATGCTGGCCTCGCCGCCGATCGACTTCCACGTCTCCGACACGTACTTCGTCGTCGCGCACTTCCACTACACGCTCTTCGGTACCGTCGTGTACGCGATGTTCGCGGGGTTCCACTTCTGGTGGCCGAAGTTCACCGGCAAGATGCTCGACGAACGGCTCGGGAAGATCACGTTCTGGACGCTCACGGCCGGCTTCCACCTCACGTTCCTGGTGCAGCACTGGCTGGGCGTCGAGGGCATGCCCCGCCGGTACGCGGACTACCTGGCCACCGACGGCTTCACCACCCTCAACATGCTCTCCACCATAGGGTCGTTCCTGCTCGGTCTGTCGCTGCTGCCCTTCTTCTACAACGTCTGGAAGACGGCCAGGTACGGCAAGCCGGTCGGCGTCGACGACCCGTGGGGCTACGGCCGCTCGCTGGAGTGGGCCACCTCCTGCCCGCCGCCCCGGCACAACTTCCTGTCGCTGCCGCAGATCCGGTCGGAGTCCCCCGCGTTCGACCTGCACCACCCCGAGGTCGCCGCGCTCCAGAAGGCGAGCTGAACCGTGTCCCGGACCGTGCTCGCCCTGGGGGCTGCGATGGTGACCGCCGCCGGCTGCGTCTGGTACCTGCCGGCGCTGGCCGACCTGCGTGCCGGGGCTGACCGCCCCGTCTCCCGTCGCACCGGTGCGGCGGCCTGTCTGAGCGGCTGGATCACGATCGGGGCCGTCGCTGCACTTCTGCTCGTGGTCCGGGCGTGGTGGATCCCCTGCGGCGTCGCCGTGGCGGGCGCCGCCGTCACGGCCGGCGTCTGGGGCCGCGCTGCGGTGCAGCGCAGGCGTGAGATGCAGGAGACGGCCCGCCACTGGGCGGAGTTGCGCGACGGTGCGCTCCGGGAGGGTGATGGCCCCTCACGGCTCGTCTTCGTCGCCCTGGTCGCCTGCGGGCTGGCCGCGGCCGCGTTCACCGCGGTCGTGGCGCTGGCCGCCGGCCCTGACGACGGCCTGCACTGGGTGCTGGCCGTCGCCGTTCCGGCCGCGGTGGTGGGCATGTTCCTCACCGCCGCGATCGCCTTCACGCACGCGGCCCGCCGCGCCACGGCGGGCCACGCGCGACCCTCGCGCTAGTGCCGTGGCAGGCAACGTTTGCCCGTTAAGGAGCGGCGTTCGGTGCGTTCCCCCACGCTCGGCTTCGCTCGCGCGGGCGGTGCCCCCACCGGCGTGCCGGCCGGAAGCCCTCGTACTGGACGTACTTGGGCTTTCGGTCGGTGCGGCGAGCAGGGGGTACCCCCTGCTCGAAGAGCTTGGGGGAGCGTGACGGGCGTCGCGACGGGGCGAACGTTGCCTGCCGCGGCGCTAGTGCCCCGACAGGCAGGCACCGGATCCCGGCTCCCCCGTAGAAACGGGGGAGCCGGGGTCTTCGGCTGCCGGGACGTTCGTCAGGCCAGGGTGACCTCGACCGGCAGCTTCTTGATGCCGTTGACGAAGTTGGAGCGGACGCGGGGGATGTCGCCGGCGAGGCGGATGTCCGCGATGCGCGGGATCAGTTCCTCGAACATGATGCGGATCTCGGTGCGGGCCAGCAGGTTGCCCAGGCACAGGTGGGGGCTGCCCTTGCCGAAGGTGACATGGTCGTTGTCCTGCCGGGTGACGTCGAAGTCGTACGGGTTGCCGAAGACCTTCTCGTCGCGGTTGCCGGAGGCGAACCACATCACGACCTTGTCGCCTTCCTTGACATGCTTGCCGCCGAGCTCGACGTCACGGGTGGCCGTGCGCCGGAAGTGGTAGACGGGCGAGGACCAGCGCAGGAACTCCTCCACCGCGGCCGGGATGAGCGAGGGGTCGTCCTTGAGGCGGGCCAGCTGCTCCGGGTGCTGGAGGAGCGCCAGCATGGAGTGGGAGATGGTGTGGCGGGTGGTCTCGTTGCCGGCGACCACCAGCAGCAGGAAGTAGTTGTCGAAGTCCCGCGCCGAGAGCGGGACGCCGTCGCGGGGGGTCTCGTTGACGAGCCGGGACACGAGGTCGGTGCCGTTGCCTCCGCGGCGCTGCCGGGCGAGTTCGCGGCCGTACTCGAAGACCTCGAGCGAGGCGGGGGAGCGGAAGGGCAGGTCGCGGTACTTCTCGCTCTCCTCGGTGTGCAGCAGTACGTCCGCGTAGTCCGGGTCGGTGTTGCCGATGATCCGGTTGCCCCAGTCGATGAGCTGCTGGTTGTCCTCCGGCGGCACGTCGAGGAGGCGGGCCAGGACGTTGATGGGGAAGTCGGCGGACACCTCCTTGACGAAGTCGAAGGTGCCCTTGGCCAGGGCCGCGTCGAGCGTCTTGGCGGTCAGACCGCGCAAGAAGTCGCCGTAGCTGTTGATGACGCTCGCGCCGAACTGCCGCTGGATCACGCTGCGCAGCGCGCGGTGACGGACGCCGTCCATCTCCAGGATGGAGGCGCGCTTCTTGATCTGGTCGTCGTCGACCTCTTCGAGGTTGACGAACTTCGAGGAGGTGAACGTCTCCGCGTCGCGGTCGACGCGGGCGATGTCGGCATGGCGGGTGACGGCCCAGAAGCCGGAGTTGGGTGCCTCCTCGGGCTGCCAGTGCACCGGGTCCTCGTGGCGCAGGGTGTGGAACATGCGCCAGGGCTTGATGCCGTCGGCGAAGTTGTCGAGGTCGGCGAGGTCGACCTGGTCGAGGGGGAGCGGCTCGTCGAGGGCGGCGCGCAGCTCGGCGCTGGTGGTGGGGGTGGCGGGGACGACGGGGTGGGTCATGGCGATGGGTCTCCTGGGCGAGGGGTGAAGGTGCGGAGGGCCGAGAACTCCGGGGGCTTCAAAGGTGGTAGGCGTACTCGGTGAACTCCCAGTCGGTGACGTGCCTTTCGAAGCGCTCGACCTCGTCGCGCTTGTAGGTGAGGAAGGAGGCGGTGAAGTCCTTGCCGAGGACCTTGGTCAGCGCGGTGTCCGCCTCCAGGGCGTCGAGCGCGGCGGGCAGGTTCATGGGCAGCAGGGACGCGCGGGCGGTGTCGTAGCCGTAGCCCTCCAGCGGGGCCGGTGGCTCCTGGCCCGCCTGGACGCCGAGCAGCGCGGCGGCGATGGTCCCGGCGATCAGCAGATAGGGGTTGGCTCCGGCGTCGCCGAGGCGGAGTTCGATACGGGCACCCGAACCGCGCTCCGGCGGGATGCGGACCATGGCGCTGCGGTTGTCCAGCCCCCAGTCGATCAGCCAGGGCGCGAGGGTGTCGGGCCCGAAGCGCTTGTAGGAGTTGACGGTCGGATTGGCCAGCGCCGCGAGCGCGGGGGCATGGGCGAGGATGCCCGCCACGGCGTGACGCGCGGTGGCGGACAGGCCGTACGCCCCGGCGGGGTCGTCGAAGGCGTTGCGGGAGTCCGCCGCGTCGGCGGTCTCGCAGGACAGGTGGAGATGGAAGCCCGAGCCGCCCGCGTCGCCGAACGGCTTGGCCATGAAGGTGGCCAGGTTGCCTTCGCGACGGGCCAGTTCCTTGACCGCGGCCTTGAAGCGGAAGGCGCGGTCGGCGGCGTCCAGGGCGTCGGAATGGGTCAGGTTGATCTCGTACTGGCCGCCGTCGAACTCGTGGTTCCCGGTGATGACGCCGAGGTCGAGGTCACGCAGGTGTCGCAGGGTGCGCAGCAGATGGTTGCCGGGGTCGGCGCGCAGTCCGGCGGTGTAGACGGCACCGGTGGCCTCCGGGGCGCGGCGCCAACCGGTGGCCGTGCCGGGGGCGGGCTCCAGCAGGAAGTACTCCAGCTCGGGGCCGACGACAGGGCGCAGTCCCTGCTCGGCGCACCGGGCCAGCACGGAACGCAGCAGGTCGCGGGGCGACTCGGCGGCGGGCTTGCCGGTCGCCGCGTCGGTGACCTCGCCGAGACAACAGGCGACGCCCGGCTCCCACGGCAGCGACACGAGCGTGTCCAGGTCCGGCCGTACGGTGATGTCGGGCAGTCCTGCGTCGAGTCCTCCGGCGACGGGGACCACGTCGCCCTGGGGGCTGGTGTGGTACACGGCCTTGCAGAAGGCCAGACCGTGCGCGCAGGCCGACGGGAGATGGTCCAGCAGGACGTCGCGGGCGCGGTCGGTGCCGATGAGGTCGGGGTAGATCACCCGGACCACGTCGATGCCCTCGGCGGCGAGCCGCTCCATGTGCCGGCGGATGTCTGGGGTGTCCTGGGCGCTCACCGATGTCTCCTTGGGCGGGATGGTGGGGCGCCCTCGGACCCTGGGGGCTCCGAGGGCGGAAGGACGGGAGCCCGGGGGTTGAAGAGGGAGTCGCCCGGGCAGTCATTTGAGCCCGAACGATAAGAAGTGGGATTCCTGGCCCGCAAGGGGGTGGTCGAAAAAATTTATCCATCTGGACAGCTCTTGACCAGCGTCCGGTGCGATTCCTATGTTGTTTGACGCCAAACGAGTTGGGGGTGTGGCTTCCCGCACCCCTTTGGCACGAGGGGCCCGGTCCGACCGTGATCGGGCCCCTCTCACCCCACCCCCAGCGCCTCGCTCCGACGCCCTCACCCCTCAGGAGGACCGGCCATGAAGGTCGTCGTCGACATGAACAAGTGCCAGGACCACGGCCAGTGCGTCTTCGCGGCTCCCGATGTCTTCCGCATGGACGACGACGGTCGCCTGGCGTACGTCCCCGACCCGGACGACGCACTGCGCGCCGAGGTCGAAGAAGCCGCCGACGTCTGCCCGCTCCAGGCCATCCGGATCGAGGACTGACATGGGCGCCCGCATCGTCGTCGCCGGTGCCTCCATGGGAGGCCTGCGGGCCGCCGAGCAGCTGCGCGCCGCGGGCTGGACCGGCGCCGTCACCGTGGTCGGGGCCGAGCCGCACATGCCGTACAACAGGCCCCCGCTCTCGAAGGAGGTCCTGGCGGGCAAGGCGCCCTTCGCGTCGCTGGCCTTCACACCGAAGGCGTCCGTCGCCGATGTCGACTGGCGCCTGGGCACGGGCGTCACGTCCGCCCGCCTGGCGGACCGTGTCGTCGTGCTGGAGGACGGCACCGAGCTGCCGTTCGACGGCCTGGTCGTCGCCACCGGAATGCGGCCCCGCCGACTGCGCTGCCCCGGCCCGCTCGCCGGCCGGCACACGGTCCGTACGATCGCCGACGCACAGGGCCTGCGGGACGAGCTGACCCGGCCGGGCGTGCGCGTGGTCGTGGTGGGCGCCGGATTCATCGGCTGTGAGGTCGCCGCCACCGCGGTCGCGCTCGGCGCCGCCGAGGTCACCGTCGTCGACCCCCTGCCCCTGCCCATGGTGGGGCCGCTCGGTGAGCTGCTCGCCACCGCGCTGCTGCGGCGGCACGAGGAACGCGGGGTGCGCTTCGCGCTCGGCGCAGGCGTCGCCGGTTTCGAGGGCGAGGACCGCGTCACCGGGGTCGTGCTCGACGACGGCACGGTCCTCGCGGCCGACGTGGTCGTGGAGTCCGTGGGCTCGGTCGCCAACACCGAGTGGCTCGACGGCAACGGCCTCGATCTGTCCGACGGTGTGCTCACCGACGAGCAGCTGCGGGTCGGCGGTCTCCCGTACGTGGTGGCGGTCGGTGATGTCGCCCGCTTCCCCAACGCCCGCTACGACGGCGTGGCACGCAGGGTCGAGCACTGGTCGATCCCCACCGACACAGCCCGGCACGCCGCGAAGGCCCTCGTCGCCCATCTCACGGGCGTCGACGCCGGCTTGGCGCCCTTCGCGCCGCTGCCCACCTTCTGGAGCGACCAGCACGAGTTCCGGCTGCAGTCCTTCGGGGCACCCGGGCTCGGCAAGGGCGACGTGCGGGTCCTGGACGGCGATCCGGGCGCGGACGTCCTCGTCGGATACCACCGCGACGGCAGCCTGGTCGGTGTCGTCGCCCTCGGCGGCCAGGCCGCGGTGGGTGCCGCCGCCCGCTACCGCTCCGAACTCCTCAAGCAGCCCGCCCTCACCGCCCAAGGAATCCCGACATGACCAGCGTCCGCGGTTACTTCCCTCCCAAGACGGCGACCGGCTCCTCGTCGCTGATCCCCTCACCCCCCTGGCGCTACTCCGGCGACCTGCTGACCGTCGAGTACCGCACCGACCCCGCCCGGGTACGCGAACTGCTGCCCGAGCCACTGGAACTGGCCGACGAGGACCCCGGCGCGGTCGCGCTGATCTGGGCCGACTGGCAGTCCTGTTCGGCGTCGGGGGAGGAACTGCTGGACCCGGTGCGCGCCCAGTACAAGGAGGCCTTCGCCGTCGTCCGCTGCTCCTACCGCGGGCAGACGTACTCGCGTTGCGTCTACATCTGGGTCGACAAGGACTTCGCGATCGCCCGCGGGCTGCACCAGGGCTACCCGAAGAAGCTCGGCTCGATCCACCAGACGCGTCCGCACCCCTACGGTCCCGCGCCGAGCATCGAGGCCGGCGCCCGCTTCGGCGCCACCCTCGCCGCCGCGGACCGGCGCCTGGCCCAGGCCGTGGTCACCCTGCGCGAGCCGTCCGAGACGAACGGATTCGTCAACGGCCACCCCATGGCGCACCACCGCTGGCTGCCGTCGATCGAGAAGGGCAAGGGGCTCGCCCTCGACGAGCTGGTCGAGTCCGGCGCCGCCTCCTTCGAGGCCGGACAGGCCTGGCGCGGCGAGGCGGAGCTGGAGCTGTTCGAGGCACCCACCGAGGAGCTGGCCCGCCTGGAGATCCACGAGCCGATCGCCGCCTACTACCGCCAGGTCGGCGTCGTGTGGGACGGCGGGCGGCTGCTGGAGTCCGGCACGTCCGGCGCCGAGTGACGCCCGCACTGAGAGGACTTGGAGACCGGACATGACCGACCACACCATCACCGTCGCCGGTACCGCCGTCGACACCCGGCACTGGATCGGCGGCGAGCGCGTCGCCTCCGCCGAGACGTTCACCGATGTCTCACCGATCGACCAAAGCGCCATCGGCGAGATCTCCCGCGGCACCGCCACGGAGGCCGCGGCCGCCGTGGCCGCCGCGAAGGCCGCCTTCCCCGGCTGGGCCGCCACGACCTGGACCGAACGCGCCCGTATCCTGCACGCCGTCGCCGACGGCGTCGAGAAGCGTCTCGAAGACCTCGCGATCGTCGAGACCACCGACAACGGTGCCCTGCTGCGCTCCCACCGCCGGGGCGTCATGCCGCGGGTCGCCCACAACTTCCGTTTCTTCGCCGACTGGCTGCTGCGCCTGGACCACGACGACTTCGAGACGCGCGGTCACACCAACCACGTCAGTTGGGACCCGGCGGGCCCCTGTGTGCTGATCACCCCGTGGAACGCGCCGCTGATGCTGGCCACCTGGAAGGTGGCCCCGGCGCTGGCCGCCGGGAACACGGTGATCCTCAAGCCCGCCGAGTGGTCGCCGCTGACCGCTTCGCTGCTCGCCGACATCGCCGCCGAGGCCGGTCTTCCGGCCGGCGTCCTCAATGTCGTCCAGGGTTACGGTGCCGAGGTGGGCAGCGCTCTCGTCTCCCACCCGGACGTGCGGCGGATCAGCTTCACCGGCTCCGTGCCCACGGCCAAGCGGATCGCGGAGTCGGCCGCCGCCAACCTCACCCCGCTCAGCCTCGAACTCGGTGGCAAGTCACCGCTGCTGGTCTTCGCGGACGCCGACCTGGACCTCGCCACCGACCTCGCGGTGGAGCAGTATGACAACGCCGGCCAGGTCTGCCTCGCGGCCACCCGCATCCTCGTCGAGGAGTCGGTCGCCGACGAGTTCACGCGCCGCTTCGTCGAGAAGGCCGCACGGCTCGACCAGGGCGACCCGCGCGACGAGGCCACCGACATCGGCCCCAACATCCACGCGCGGCAACTGGAGAAGATCGACGGCTTCGTCCAGCGGGCCGTCGCGGCGGGCGCCCGCGCGGTCATCGGCGGTCACCGTAAGGACGGCCTGTACTACGCGCCGACCCTCCTCACCGACGTCGCTCAGGACTCCGAGATCGTCCAGGAGGAGGTCTTCGGCCCGGTCCTGACCCTGCAGACCTTCAGTGACGAGGAGGAAGCCGTCCGCCTCGCCAACGACACCCGCTTCGGCCTCGCCGCGACCGTCGCCACCGGCGACCGCGAGCGCGCCGATCGCGTCACCGCACAGCTCGTCGCGGGCACCGTGTGGGTCAACTGCTTCTTCGTACGCGACCTGCAGGCACCCTTCGGCGGCTCCCGCCATTCCGGTGTCGGCCGCGAAGGCGGCACCTGGAGCTTCGACTTCTACTGCGACCTGAAGAACACCGTGACCGCCCCGAAGGGATGGAAGGACCATGGGTGAGATCGTCGGGGCGGGCCTGCTCGCCCATGTCCCCACCATCGTGCTGCCGAAGGCCGACCGCCTGGAGCTGAACGAGGGCAAGGAGATCACCCTCGTCACCGGCCTGGAGCAGCTCCGCAAGGACGTCTTCGAGAGCGACGACTACGACACCGTCGTCGTCCTGGACTCGCACTGGGCGACCACCGTCGAGTTCGTCGTCACCGCGCAGGACCGGCGGGCGGGCCTGTTCACCTCCGAGGAACTGCCGCGCGGTATGTGCCGTATGCCGTACGACTTCCCCGGCGACCCAGAACTCGCCCACAACATCGCCTCGTTCGCCGACCGGCACGGCACCTGGATCACCGGAATCGACGACGCCTACCTGCCGGTCTACTACGCCACGCTCAACCTCTGGAAGTTCCTCGGTGAGGGCCTGCCGGACAAGAGGTGGGTGACCATCGGCGTCTGCCAGACCGGCGACATGGAGGACCATCTGCGCCTCGGCCGGGCCCTGGCGGACGGCATCGCCGCCACCCCCGGCCGCCGGGTGCTGCTGATCGCCTCCGGCGCCCTCTCGCACACCTTCTGGCCGCTGCGCGAGCTGCGCGACCACGAGGCCAGCGATCCGGCGCACATCTTCACCCCGCAGGCGCGCGCGGCGGACGAGGAGCGCATCGCCTGGTTCAAGGAGGGCCGCCACGACAAGGTCCTCGACACGATGGACGAGTTCTGGAAGTACAAGCCCGAGGCGAAGTTCTTCCACTACCTGATGATGGCCGGCGCCCTCGGCGAGCAGTCGTGCGTCGCCAGGGCCCGCCAGTACGGCGAGTACGAGAACTCCGTGGGCACCGGCCAGGTCCACCTCTGGTTCGACCGCCCCGCCGCCGGCTGGACCGCCACCGATCCTTCGACGCCCGTCGCCGCACAGCCGTAACTAGGAGCCCCGCATGCCCGAGTACCGCCGCATCCTCCTGGACGGCGCCGCCGTCCAGGTCACCGTCGAAGGTGACGAACTGGTCGCCGCGGACGGCCGCCGCGTCAAGACCGAGGACGCCCACCACCTGCCCCCGGTCGTCCCGTCCAAGGTGATCGCCGTCCACCTCAACCACCGCAGCCGCGTCGAGGAGTTCCAGATCGGGCTCCCCGACACGCCCACCTACTTCCACAAGCCGACCTCGGCACTGAACTCCCACGAGGGCGCGATCGTCCGCCCCGAGGGCTGCAAGTGGCTCAACTACGAGGGCGAGGTCGCCATCGTCATCGGCAAGACCGCGCGGAACATCTCCCCGGCCGAGGCGGGGGAGTACATCGCGGGCTACACCGTCGCCAACGACTACGGCCTGCACGACTTCCGTGACACCGACGCCGGGTCCATGCTGCGCGTCAAGGGCTCGGACACCCTCTGCCCGCTCGGCCCCGGCCTGGTCACCGACTGGGACTTCCACGGCAAGCGGCTGCGGACGTACGTCAACGGCGAGGTGGTGCAGGACGGTTCGACCGACGAAATGAAGTGGGACATGCACTACCTCGTCGCCGACATCGCCCGCACCATCACCCTCTACCCCGGAGACGTCCTGCTGTCCGGCACCCCGGCCAACTCGCGTCCGGTCCAGCCGGGCGACGTCGTCGAGGTGGAGGTCGAGGGCCTGGGCCGGCTCACCAACCACATCGTCACCGGGCCGACCCCCGTGCGCACCGATGTGGGCGCGCAGCCCACGGAGTCCGAGGAGGTCCTGTCCACCGCCCTCGGCGGCGACTGGGAGTTCCGCGGGATCCGGCCGCCCAAGCGCTGACCCCCATACCGAGGTGCCGCACCGGGGCCGCCCGGTGCGGCACGCGAGGCGCGCCGAGCGGCGCGTGCTGGCGGAGTATGTGTGTCCGGCTGCGGGGTGGGGGTGTGGTGCGTTGCGGGTGTCGGGTAGGCGGGTCGCCAAGGTGCGGGACCGCCGGTTGAGCGGTGACGCGTCGGGTCGGCCGGTGCGGGGTGCGCGGTGTGCCTGCGGGACACGTGCGTTCCGTCGCGGGCGCGACGCTGTGCCCTGCACAGGGCGGATAGGGTCGAAGACATGACCGATTCCGCGGACGCTCCCAGGAGCCGACAACCGCGCAAGCGTGTGCACTACGGGCAGGGACGCGAAGCCCTGCTGAACGCCGCCGTGCGGGTCGTGGGTCGCGGCGGACTGCGCAAGCTCACCTATCGGGCCGTCGCGGAGGAGGCCGGGGTCACCCATGGGCTCGTTGTGCACCACTTCGGCTCGCGCGACGCGCTGATCGAAGAGGCCCTCGCCCATACGATCCGCACCTCCCTGAGCATCAGCGCGCTCGAACCCGGCACCGGAGAGGTCGCGGACTTCTCCACCGGGCTGTCCGACATGGTCACGGCGGATCCGGGCACCCAGGCGTTCCAGTACGAGCTGCTGCTCGAAGCGCGTCGCAGGCCCGAACTGCTGCCGCAGATCCGTGCCCTGTACGACGAGTACTTCGACGCCACCCGGCGCGAGTTGTCCCGGATGCTGCCGGCCGGCGCCGACCGGGCGCTGGCGCGGCTGGTCTTCGCCGCGCTGGACGGCCTCGTCCTGCACCAGCTCGTCCTCGGCGAACCCGGGGTCACCGACAACGCGCTGGACGAACTGCGCCGCCTGCTCAAACTCCTGCACGCCGACGGCGACGGCGGCGCATGACCTGCTGAGCAGGACACGAAAGGCCCTGGTGCGGCGCATTCCGGGGCCTTTCGCATACGTCACGGGATCTTCCCGGGATGCGTGGCGGCCTCGCACCGGCCCGCGCCCTGCGGCGAGACGGACCGGCACGACCGCATGCCGGGAATCTCGGCTCAACCTCTTGCCAAGCGGATAGTTCCAGCCCACCATGAGGCAACTCGTTTGGCCTTAAACGAACTTTTGCTATCCCGCTCCCGGCAGGTGATTCGAGTGGACACTCAGACGGCGGCCTCCCCGCCCATCGCGCACGATTCCTCCACGTCAGGCAGGCTCAAGCCCAATTCCCTCGGCGTCCTGGGCATCCTCTTCTTCGTTCTTTCCGCACAGGCGCCGCTGACCGGCATGGCCGGGGCCGTACCCCTCGCCGTCGGGATCGGCAACGGAGCCGGCACCCCCGCCGCGTACGTCGTCTCCGGCGCCATCGTCCTGCTGTTCTCCGTGGGCTTCGTCGCCATGGGCCGGCACGTCGTGGACGCCGGCGCCTTCTACACCTACATCGGCAAGGGACTGGGCCGCCTGACCGGCTCCGGAAGCGCGGCCGTCGCGCTCTTCGCCTACTGCGCCATCCAGGCGGCCATGTACGGGCTGTACGGCGCGACGGTGAGCGGACTGGTCGAGCACTACGCCGGTGTGCATGTGGCGTGGTGGGTCTGGGTCCTGGTCACCATGGCCGTCGTCCAGGTCCTCGGTGCCGCGGGGATCGAGATGGGCGCCAAGGTCCTGACGGTCTTCGTGCTGGCGGAGTTCAGCATCCTGTTCGCCTTCGCCCTCGTGACCTTCTTCAAGGGCGGGGGGCCCGAGGGGCTCGGTTTCACCGACAGCTTCTCGCCGTCCGCCGTGCTCCAGGGCGCTCCTGGGGTGGCCCTGATGTTCGCCGTGGCGTCGATGTTCGGGTTCGAGGCCACCGCCATCTACGGCGAGGAGGCCCGCGAACCCCGTAAGACCGTCCCCCGGGCCACCTATCTGTCGGTCGCGGTGGTCACCGGCTTCTTCGCCTTCACCTCCTGGATGCTGATCTCCGCGCACGGAGCGTCCAAGGCCACGGCCGACGCGGGCGCGGCGCTGGAGTCCGGCGATGCCACGACCTTCGTCTTCGGGCCCATCGCCGACCGGTTCGGCGCCTGGACCGGCGATGTGCTGCCGGTGCTGCTGGCCACCTCGCTCTTCGCCGGTGTCCTGGCATTCCACAACTCCGCCAACCGCTACCTGTTCTCCCTCGGACGGGAAGGCCTGCTGCCGCACAGACTGACCGCGATCAACCGGCGTCACTCGCCCTGGGTGGCCGGCAACGTGCAGACCGTGATCGCACTGCTGCTGGTCGCGCCCTTCGCGCTGCTGGGCAAGGACCCGGTGCTGACGCTCTTCTCCTGGTTCAGCGGGGTGGCGGTGCTGGCGATGATGCTCCTCTACTTCCTGACCTCCGTCTCGGTGATCGCCTTCTTCCGTCGTTCGCGCGCCGACACCCGGCCCTGGAACACGCTCGTCGCCCCCGCCCTGGGCGCACTCGGCATCGCCGGTGCCATCGTGCTGATCGTCCAGAACTTCACCACGCTCATCGGCGGCGACAAGACCACCGCCCTGTGGCTCCAGCTCACCGTGCCGGTGATCCTGGCCCTCGGGGTCGCCGCCGCCCGGCTGACCCGCGGCAGGGCCGGGGAGCGGAACTGACACATGCGGTCCGGTGCGGTCCGGCCTCGGGGCCGGACCGCACCGGACGTCCTCCTGGGTGCAGGGGCGCCTGCACGACCGAGTGTCACGGCACAGGCTCGTCACCAACGGAAGAGAAGACCAGAATCCTCGAGCTTCAGCCCGAGGAGCAAGTCAATGTCTCTCGCCCACGCTCCGTCCGGGCAGCAAGGGTATGCAAGCGGCGCGATGCAGACTGCGCAGAACCTCGGCCAGACGCTGGTCCTGGCGCTGGCCGCGGCACTGTTCAGCGCGGTCGCGGCGGCTCCGTCCGGTCGGCTCCCGGCGTTCACCGCAGCGTTTCTGCTGCTGGTGCTGCCCATCGCGCAGGCGGCCTGTCTGGCAGGCCGGACGCGCCTCGCACGCCCGGATGTGATCGCGGGCGGGGTCAAGCCGAAGGCCCGGTGATGCGAATCGCCGGGGCCTCGTCGCGTGTCAGCGGGGGGTGTTCGCCACCCGGTCGAGGAAGCCGTCGACCAGGCGGCCGGCCCTCTCGCGTGCTGCCGGTTCCATGGTGCGGCTCTGCGCGAGCAGCTCGTCCGGATCCAGGCCGTGCCGCAGGCACTGCTCCTTGCCGCCCAGTTCGAGCCAGCCGCGGATCATCGCCATGGTGATCTCCGGATGGAACTGCACCCCGAGGGAGCGTCCCACCTGGAAGGCCTGCGTGCACACGGAGTTGCGGGCCACCTCCTTGGCATCCGCCGGCGGAAGGAAGCGGTCGTAGTGCCACTGCAGCCAGGGGCCCGGCGGCACCAGGCCGGGATCGTCGGTGTCGACCTCCGTCCAGCCGATCTCGGGACGGGGAGCGGACTCGACGGATCCGCCGAGTGCGGTGGCCAGCGCCTGGGCGCCGAAGCAGACGCCGAGCACCGGCACGCCGAGGAGGTGGGCCCGGCGCAGCAGGGCGAGTTCGCCGCCGATCCAGCCGCCGATGACCTCCTCGTCGTACACCGACCAGGGGGCGCCGAGCGACACGATCAGGTCCCAGCCGTCGGCGTCGGGGAAGTCGTAGGAGACGTTCGGTGCGTGGTGCCGGTCCTGCGGCACCACCGTGAGGGTGGTGAGGTCGTATCCGCGCTCGACGAGCCGGGCGCCGACCAGTCCTGGCTCCGTGACATGTTCGTGCCGGATGACGAGTGCGCGCACGTCGGCAGCTCCTTTCCCTGATCCGGTGACCTGCCGGATCGATCCTGTTCAGCCCTTGTGGCGGTCCGCCGCCCGATCATATCGTTTGACTTCAAATGTTTCCGCTGGAGGCCTCGCATGCTGGACGTATCCCATGAGGAGTGGCTGCGCCGCGCCAAGTCCCTTGACCTGCCCGGCGCCCATCACATCGACGGCGCCGACCACCCCGGAGGGGGAGCGGGCTTCCCGGTCGTCTCGCCCCGCGACGGCCAGGTGCTGGCACAGGTCGCCGACGCGGGCCCCGCCGAGGTGGACACGGCCGTCGCCGCCGCTCGGCGGGCCTTCGACTTTGGACCGTGGCCGCGCCTTTCGCCCGCCGAGCGCGGCCGGGTTCTGCTGCGGATCGCCGACCTGCTCGAAGAACGGCGCGAGGAGCTGGCGTTGACCGTCAGCCTGGAGATGGGCAAGCCCATCAGTGACGCGTACGGGATCGAACTGCGCGCCGCCATCACCACCTTCCGCTGGTACGGGCAGCTGGCCGACAAACTCACCGACGAGTCCCCGCACACCGCACCGGACGCGCTGGCGTTGATCACCCGGGAGCCCGCAGGGGTCGTCGGCGCGGTCGTTCCCTGGAACTTCCCGCTGACGCTGGCGAGCTGGAAGGTGGCCCCGGCGCTGGCGGCCGGCTGTACGGTGGTGCTCAAGCCCTCCGAGAACTCCCCGCTGTCCGCGCTGCTGCTGGCCCGGATCGCCACCGAGGCCGGACTGCCGCCGGGCGCGCTCAACGTCGTGTGCGGTGACGGACCGGTGGCCGGCCGCGCCATCGGCCTCCATCCGGACGTCGACGTGCTGGCTTTCACGGGCTCCACGGCCGTCGGCCGCCATTTCCTGCGGTACGCCGCCGACTCCAACCTCAAGCGCGTCTGGCTGGAGCTGGGTGGCAAGTCGCCGAACATCATCCTTCCGGACGCCCCCGATCTGGAGCGGGCCGCGGCCACGGCCGCCTGGGGCATCTTCTTCAACCAGGGCGAGATGTGCACCGCCCCCTCCCGACTGTTGGTGCACACGTCGATCGCCGAACAGGTCACCGAGGCTGTCGTGGCGAGGGCGCGCGAGCTGCGCGTCGGTGACCCGCTCGACCCGGCCACCGAGATGGGTGCCCTGGTCGGCGAGAGCCACCTCGGCCGGGTCCTGGAGCACATCACGGGGGGCCTGGACGAGGGCGCCCGGCTGCGTGTCGGAGGCGGGCGCACCCGCACCGAGTCCGGTGGCAGCTTTCTGCAACCCACCGTCTTCGACCGGGTGGACCCGGGCATGCGGCTGGCCCGGGAGGAGATCTTCGGGCCCGTCCTGTCCGTGCTCACCTTCGACGACGTGGACGAGGCCGTCGCACTCGCCAACGCCACCGAGTACGGGCTCGCCGCCGCGGTGTGGACCTCCGACCTGACCACCGCCCACCAGGTCTCGCGTGCCCTGAAGGCCGGCACGGTCTGGGTGAACTGCTACGAGGAGGGCGATCTGACCGTTCCCTTCGGGGGCATGAAGCAGTCCGGCAACGGCCGTGACAAGTCCGCCCACGCCATCGAGAAGTACACCGAGCTCAAGACCACCTGGATCCAGCTGTGAGACCGCTCATCGCCGTCCCCGCCCGTTTCTCCGCCACCACCTCCGCCCTGCGGTACGCCGCCGAGGTGAACGCCCGCGCGCTCATCGAGGCGGTGTGGCGGGCCGGCGGCGAACCTGCCACCATTCATCCGGCCGACCCGGCCGCCGAGGACGTCGCCGCCCGGCTCGCCCGTTTCGACGGCGTCCTGCTCCCCGGAGGCGGGGACATCGCCCCGCGCCGCTACGGCGTCACCGACACCCACGACAGCGTCTACGACGTCGACGACCTCCAGGACGCCTTCGACCTCGAAGTCGCCCGCACGGCGATCGCCTCGGGCCTGCCCCTGCTCGCCATCTGCCGTGGTCTGCAGATCGTCAACGTCGCCCTCGGCGGCAGCCTGGAGCAGGACATGGGCGGCCCGGAGCGCGCGCACCGCCACATCGTGCACCCGGTCGCGATCCGGCGCGGGACCCTGCTCGAACAGGCCACCGGCACCGGGAAGGCGGAGGCGTCCTGCTTCCACCACCAGCGCGTCGACCGAACCGGGGGCGGGCTCGCGGTCACCGCGCACGCCGCGGACGACACCGTGGAAGGGCTCGAACTCCCCGGCGCGGCCGGGTGGTTCACCGCCGTCCAGTGGCACCCTGAGGACACCGCCCACGAAGACCCCGCTCAGCAGGGTCTGTTCGACGCGCTCGTACGGGCCGCTCGCGACAGAATCCGAAGCTGACCCGGCCGTCCCCTTCCCCGTGACCGCCTCAACTCGACGGTGTGGCGATCTCCTTGGTGATCGTGGGCCCGAAGCGGCGCAGCTGCGGAAGGGTGGTGACCATGTGGGCCACGACCCGGTCGCTGAGGCAGACATGGCGGTGGGGGACATCGCCCGGGAAGCGCACGAAGTCACCGGCCGACAGGTCCACCGGTTCGTTGACCGGGCCGGTGCGCAGCTTCCCGGTGATCAGGTAGAGGTGGTGCAGGGTGCCCGGGGCGTGCGGAGCGATCGTTTCGGGGGTCCCGGTGCCGCGCTCCAGGCGGAGCACCAGGGTCCGGACGTAGCCGGAGCCGTAGGTCTCGTCCAGCGGACGCTCGGTCCAGTGCCCCCGGTCGGACCATTCGCCCTCGTCGTGCCGTTGGACGTAGACCGGGGTGCCCCACTCGGTCAGCAGGCGGCGGGTGGGTACGTCCAGTGCGGCCCCGAGCAGCGCCAGGGTTTCCACGGTGGGGTTGCCCAAGCCCTGCTCGATCTTGGACAGCGTCTGCTTCGACAGACCGGACCGGCGGGCGAGTTCGCCCAGGGACATCGCCCCCGTTCCCGACGAGCAGTGGGGCGAGACCGTGGCCGCGGTGCTGACCGTGGAGGATCCCGCGGCCATCACCCTGGAGGGCGTCCGTGCCTACGCGGCCGGGCAACTGGCCCGGTACAAGCTGCCGCGACGCCTCAAGCTCGTCCCCGCTGTCCCGAGGAACACCTCCGGGAAGCTGGACAAGGTCTCCATCCGAAGCCTGGCGGACGGGGAGGACTGAGGTGATCGCGGTGCCCTCCCTGCCCGTACTCGACATCCCGGGCGCACGGAAGATCACGGTGGAGTCGTGGACGCGCTTCACGGGCCGCCTGCGCCTGTACGCGCAGGACATCGACGTCGGTGTCCGCGTGGAGCGCTGCGCGGCCGGGCGGCTCCGGGACGCGTATCCGGCCGGTGCCCATGACCTGGAGGTGCGGATCGACGGCGGATGCCCGCAGGACACCCTGGCGGAGCTGCTCGGGACCCTCGTGGACGCGGTCAGGACGGCGGATCCGCACTGCCGGAGGATCGTCTACGCCGTCGCGGAGGACGACCGGGAAACCCGCGCCGCGGTGGCCGCCGCCGGCTTTCGTCATGCCGTCGACGTGGACCTCGGCCGACAGCAGCTCAGCCTGCTGGTGGCCGAGCCGGAGTGGGTCACCGCCACCGACATGGACCTGGATCACGTGCCGGGGAGCTGAGCGATGCCCTGCGTCGGCCAGTCCGTGCCGCGGGTGTGCCTCTGCCTGCGGCACAGACTGGCGCGGCAGGTGTTACTGAGGCTTGAAGGAGCGGATCTGGTAGCTGCCCATCAGGTTGCCTCCCGCGCCGGCCCGGGTGGAGCCGACGCGGTTGTGGTAGTTGGTCTGGGTGTAGTACTGCACCCGGTGCCCCGTTCCGTTCCACACGGAGAGGACCTTCTGCCCCCTTCGGATGAAGGAGCAGTCGTCGGCGGTGTTCGCCTTGCTGGGTTGCTGCCACTGGCAGCGGGTCCCCTTGCCCTTGTAGGCGCTGTAGATGCAGAAGTGTCCCGGGGCACAGTTGTCGAAATCGGTCCGGTGGGCCGTGGTCGTGGGGGTCGCGGCCGCAGCGGGTACGGCCCCGAGGGCAGCGACCAGTGCGACAGAGGCAAGGGCGAACGAGCGGATACGACGCATTCCATGGGCTCCTTCTCCTCCCCGGTGGTCCAGGGCGGTCGCGCCGCCCGGGGCGGGGAGGGTCAGCGGGGTCAACTGCTCACGAGGAGGCCACAGCAGCACCACCGGAATCAAGGACAATGCCGGTAAACCGCCCTTTAAGGGGAAACGGGGCGCAGCGCACTCTCTGCCGCGTTGATCACCGTGTCGCGTTGACGGTGGTGGCGCTCGTACTCCAGTACTTGCCGGACCACGCGGTCGGAGACGTTGCGCAGGTGTGTCTTGACCCGCTCCGGACCCATCGTGTCGTAACCGGCCCAGGGCTCGGCTTCGCGGAGGTGCTCAATGGCCTGCAGCACCCCGGGCCTGCCCGCGTGTGCGCGTTCGTAGCCCTCGATCACCGTCAGTTCCGTCTGAGACACGCCGCGCAGGCGCTGCTGGATCTCCGTGATGCCGAGCTGGCTGAAGCCGGGGATGGGCAGGTCGTTGTCGCGGGCGACCGCGCCGTGGACCTTCTCTGCCAAGTGGGTGACGGCGGGTACCTCTCGCAGGGTGCTGCCGGCCTTGTGTCTCGCCCGCCTGGTGCTTCTGCGGAAGGCGATCCGCAGCCGGAGGCCCGCAGCGCGCATCCTGCGTATGACCGCGTTCAGCAGTCTGCGCACGTCGGCGGCTGCGCGCGGTGAGGGGCGGCGGCCGTCGGAGGCTGCCGCCACGGCCCTGGCCCGTTGGGCGAGATTCTCCTCGAGGGTCTCCAGAATCTGCTCGTCCTGGCGACGCAGCACGACCAGCAGGTCCGCGGTCTCCTGGTCGTGGAACTGTTCGGCGATGTTCTTCCCCGCCTGGCAGGTGGCCAGGGCGCGGGCCGCGGCGGCGTAGGCGTCTTCGGTGTTCTTCAGCAGACGGCGCTCATCGGCCGGCTGCCGACCGCGGGCCGTCTCCGTCACGACCCGTACTCCCACCTGCAGGGGCAGTACGGCCGTCCGCACGGCGCCGCGGGTCACGAGTCGCGTCCATCGCGCCGCGGTAGAGAGCAGCCCGCGGGCCGGACGTATCTCGCGCACGCGGTCCTCGATGCGCTCGAGGTGGTTCTGAGCCTCGGCGACCTGGCGTTCCAGTCTTTGCCTCTGGATGCCGGGCGGTGTGATGGTCGCATCCGCCCGGAACCGGTCGACGACCGCGGCGTGGGCCTCGCGGGCGTCCTCCAGTGCCGGTATCAGCACATCCGTCATCGCTGCCATGAGCTGCTCCTGGTGGTAGCGGGTGCGGCCTAGCAGCCGCGCACGAAGAAGGGCTGCCCGCCGTCCATCGCCGTGGCAGGGCAGCCGGAACCCATCCTGCGGAAGGTTGCCCAAGATCGCCCGGCGAGCCGGTTGCCCCTGAGCCCCCACGACCCGTTGGCCGCCCCGACCAGCGGGCGCGCCTTCCTGCGAGGCGCACTCACTCGAAGGGGCCGTCCGGGTGAGGCGCCCCGATAGTGCTCCCGCGAGATCGACCAGTGCCGAGTGGTGCTGATCGAGTGGTGGATTCATCGCGTTCGGGGGGATTCTGGTCCTAGTCATCCATAGCTTGCGCGGAGTATGCAGTGCACAGCAGCTCCGCCCCGCCGTCGCTGCTCCTTCCGTCACCGGGGGGCGAAGTGAAAGTCGAACTGATCCAACGCGCTGCCGACGTGCTGTTCGACGTCCCGGACGAGGTGCACGAGGAGATCATCAAGCTCATCGACGCTGTGGCCAGCGATCCGGAGGCGCAGGTCCCGGATCTGGCTGCGGCGTTCGGTGAGTGGTGCTGGCTCGTGTACATCATTCACGGGGACGTGATCGAAGTACTGGACGTCGGCTGCGCACGGTGATGCGTGGGCCAGAACCCAGGGTCACGCGCCACCTGGCCGGCCTCCCCCCACGCCCCGGCTCCTCCCCCTCCTCCCCGGGTACGGGAAGCGGCTGCCGCCACGGCGTGGAGGTGTCGATCTTCGGTGCGGTTCGGCGGAGACCCTCTGCCGTGGCCTCGGCCTGTGGTCCGGATCGGACGGAGACGGCGAGAAGGCGGAACGGCGCGGGAGGCCGGAGTTCGACGCACACCACGGGTCCGCCGGGCCGCACGGCCACGAAGTCCTTCCCGCCTTGATGGACACGCGTGCCGACGCAGAGGGCGCCGGGAATCCACACGCCCCGCAGGCGGACTCCACGCAGCGCACGCCACCAGTCGGGTTCCACGGTCACCCGGCACACCGCCGCCGACGGCAGACGCACGCTGCCGCGGCGCGCGACCGCCTTCTCCCACCACGACAGGCGCACGACCACGTCGTCACCCTTGACGAGCATCCGTGCCATCGCTCGGCTCCTCCCTTCCATCCTCGCTCGTGTACCGCCGGCACCGCCTGTACTCTCTGCGGGGCTGACGGTCTTTCCGGGGAGTGTGGGGCAAGTGAAGAGTGAGGAGATCGTAGCCCTCTTCGACGGCCGGGGCCGGATCGAGCTGCTGCTCGGCACCTTGGAGAACCTCTTTACGCGCAACGTCGAGGGGATCGCCCACGCGCTCGGCTACCGGCTGCTGTCCACTGAGGTCATCGGCCGTACCCGCATCCGTTATTGCTTCGAACGCGACGACGCGCCGCTCGCACGCCGCCGGGCCGAGCTGACCATCGCACGCCTGCGCGCGGGCGGCCCGGTGCTGCCGGCGTGCGAGCCGCCGCCGCCCCCGCCCCCTTCGCCCCCGCCACCGCTGCCGCCCGAATCATGGCCACCCCTGCCACCTTCACGATAGGAGGGCGGCAATCCGACGACAGCCCTGATCAGCGAACTGGCAGCCCAGCACCCCGGCGCCGCGAACACCCCTGGCCGCTGCCCCACCTCCTGGACGCCGGACGACCGCGAGGCCCGGCGCCTGTACTCCCAGCCTTGCCCCCCAGTACGCCCGCGAGACGCAGCAGCGCGCCGAGTACCGCGAGCACCCCGGACGTCGACGTGGACCGCCTGATCCGCAACACCTACAAGGTCCTGCTGACCCGGGGCATGGTCGGCACGATCGTGCACTCGACGGATGCGGAGACGCGTGAGAAGCTCCGCGAATTGGTGGGGGGCCGTGAAGCGGGAGCCCGCCGAGGTCTGACGGCGGGGCGGATGGCCAGGCAAGGAAGCTCTTTCCAAGATCACCGGCGTCGGATGTGTGCGCGAGCTCTCACAGGTTCATGACCACCACGCGGTCTCCGCAGAGCTTGCGCAGGTCGTCCTCGTCGGAGGTGAAGACGGTGACCGGCCCCGGCTGCCGCAGGGCGACGGCGGCAAGAGCCGCGTCGATGGCGTACTTGTGACCATGGAGGCCGGCCTCCATGAGGAGGCCGATGGCCTCCTTGGCGATCTCCTCGGTCACCGGCTCGACGCGGACACGGCACAGTGCCCAGTGCCAGGCAGGGATGTACGTGCGCATGTCGTATGCCTCGATCAGTGTCATGGACGTGGTCATGACGCGGATGCCGAGTCGATGGGCCTCCTTGATCCGGACGCCCATGCGCCGCTCGCCGCGCACCCAGCGCGACAGGCCCTCGCAGTCCAGAAGGTAGGCGGCGTCCGCCGTCACGCTGCTGCTCCCCGCTGCTCGGGCGCCGACTCAACCGGCTCACCGGCAGCTACGCGCTGGGCGCGGGCCAGGTCGGCATGCCTACGCTCGATTTCCCGGTGCTCGGCCTCCGCCTCGGCCAACTCGGCCTCGGTGACCTCGCCATACTCCTTCTCCCACCATGCGATTGCTTCCCCGAGCCGGTCCTGCTCCCGCTGGCGCTCTATGGCATGGGTGACATAGCGACTGAAACCGCCGGGTCCCACCTCGGCGCGGATGGCCTCAGCCAGCTCTTCGGGGAGCGTCACGGTGTACTTCTTCGTTGCCATACCGTCGACCATACCGAGGTTCCGGAGGGGGGCGACCTCAAGCGGGGACGGCTTCACGCCATCGAGTGAGCAGCGAGGGCGCAGGTGAGGGTGTGGTTGCGCGCGCAGAGGTTGACAGCCGTGTGGAGGTCGCGCATAGCCTCGCCGAGCAGGCATATGCGCTCCAAGGGAAGGGCGGGCTGCGATGCGCAGATTTCCCTGGTTTGCAGGGCGGGGATCGACCTCGGGACCGGAGCTGACACACTAACCGGGCCCCGCGCCCGGAGCCCCATTCGCACCGCCCGCACCAGGGCCCTCGCCGCCAGGACCCGCCCCCTCCCCGGCACGGGCCCCGACCATCCGCTGCTGGTCTCCGAACCCGGGCCGGAACCGTGCCCCCCGAACAGTCAGCGTCGCCTCGGATCCCGGGCTGTGAGAGACCGGTGTGTCAGTGACGTCCGAAGGACGACGAACGCTGACGTGTTTGCGTGGAGAGGACAGGCCCGGGCAGGGTAAACCCGGGCCGGTCGGTCACAGGCGGCCGGTGAGCATGCCGTGCCAGTACACCGGTGGCAGTACGTACCGCTTGAACACCCACATGTCGCGCCGCTCCTTGAAGGTGTTGATCAGCGGAAAGGTGGGCGAGGGCTTCAGGTCGTAGTCGAACTCGGCGAGCAGCATCCGGTCGCGCGCGGTCACCAGCGGGCACGAGGTGTAGCCGTCGTACCGGCGCGTCGGGGTCTTGCCCTTCATCGCGTCCAGCAGGTTGGCGGCTACGACCGGGGCCTGCTTGCGCACGGCCGCACCGGTCTTGGAGGTCGGCAGGTTCGCCACGTCGCCGAGCGCGAACACGTTCGGGTACTGCGGGTGCTGCAGCGTGTGCTTGTCCGCGGCGACGAACCCCAGGGGATTCGCCGGGTCGGCGAGCGGGCTGTCCTTGACCCAGTCGGGCGCGCTCTGCGGCGGGACGGCGTGCAGGAGGTCGTAGTGAACGGTCTCCTCCGTGCCGTTCGCGTGGTCGGTGAGAACGACCTCGCGGCGGTCGCCGTCCACGGCGGTCATCTCCGACCGCAGCCGCACCTCGATGCCGTACCGGGCGGTCACCTGCTCCAAGGTGCGGGCCCACTCGGGCACCTTGAACAGGGTCGGGTCGGGAAGGACCAGAATGATGCGGATCCGGTCGAGGACCTTCTGCTTGCGCCAGTAGTCGGCGGCCAGGTACGCGATCTTCTGCGGTGCGCCGCCGCACTTGAGAGGCGTGGCCGGGTGCGTGAACACGGCCGTGCCGGAGCGCATCCGCTTGATCAGGTCCCAGGTGCGCGGGGCGTACTCCGGTGCGTAGTTGCTGCTCACCCGGTCATGTCCCACCGCCTTGGCGAGCCCGGGCACGGCATCCCAGTCCAGTTGCAGCCCGGGGGCCATCACGAGGTGCTCATAGGCGAGTTCGTCGCCGCCGGACAGTGTGACGGTGCGGGCGTCGGGGTCGACGGCGAGGGCGTGCCGGCGTATCCAGCGCACTCCGTCGGGGATGACGGACGCCTCGGAACGGCGGGTGCTGCGCAAGGAGGCCTGACCGCCGCCGACCAGGGTCCACAGGGGCTGGTACCAGTGCGTGTCGGACGGTTCGACGAGGGTGATGTCGGTGACGCCGGCACGGCGCAGGCGGGCCGCGACGCTGATGCCGGCGCTGCCGCCGCCGATCACGGCGACGCGGTGTCGGCCGGCGATCGCCTGGTTGTGGGGTGAAGGGCTGGCGACCATGATGGAGATCCTTTCCGTCTGACCCTGCGTCCGTGAGGTGGATCGTCGGCGTCGAGGCCGTGGGGGCCGCGTCCCCGCCTGCCGACCGAGGCCGTGGCGCGCGCCTGGAGGCGGCTCCGCAAGTCGACTCGGCACCTCCTTGAATACCCCGGGGGGTTTATTGCCGGTGAGTGTACGGAGGTGCCCGGAAGGCGGTCAAACACCTGGCGGGGTATTTGCCTACGGGGTAAAACATCCGACTTGGCCGGATCGGTTCAGCCGTCCGGGTCAGGCTGCGGGGCAGGCGCTGCTGCGCACCCGGGCCTGCGCCATGTTCGCCATCAGCCCCATCTGAGCGACCATCCCTGAACGGGCGCCAGTCGGCCCGTCGACGTGCATACCATGCTCGTAGTCCAGGGCCGATGCAATGACTGGCTGGAGGACACGATGACGCAGCCGTTCCCCGATCCCGCACAGCCGGGACCGCCCCCCGGGCCGGGACCGACCCCGGGACCGGAGCCGACCCCCGAACCGGGCCCCGCACCCGGACCCGTGCCACCCGAACCGGGGCCCATGCCCCCCGAGCCGCCGGGGCCCGGCCCCCTCCCCGGCCCCGGTCCCGACAGTCCACAGCCCGTCCCGGAGCCCGTACCCGGTCCGGAACCGAGCCCCACCCCCGAGCCGTCCCCGTCGCCGATCCCTCAGCCACCGGGCCCGGACCCCGTTCCCGAGCCCGAACCGGGGCCGCCGCTGAAGTAAGGGTGGTTGGTGAACAACGGAGGTGGCCCGGTGCGCCGGGCCACCGTCATGCCCGCGGCCAGGGCCTGTCGTCACATTCCCGTCTGCCCCGCGACGCCTGGCACGCTCCCCCAAACTTTTCGAGCAGGGGTGAGCCCCACTCGCCGCACCGGGCGAAAGCCCAAGTACGTCCAGTACGAGGACTTCCGCCCGGCATTCCCTCAAGCTGCTTCGAGCAGGGGGCCCCAGAGCGCGCACCAGACGCCGCGGGGCCGCCCTTCGGGCGACGACGGGAATGTGCGTAAAGGCCCTGGCTAGGCCTCGACCTCCGACCGGTCCTCGCCCCACAGTGTGTGGAACGAGCCCTCGCGGTCGGTCCGCCGATACGTGTGCGCCCCGAAGAAGTCCCGCTGCCCCTGGGTGAGCGCGGCGGGCAGCCGCTCGGCGCGCAGGGCGTCGTAGTAGGCGAGCGCCGCGGCGAAACCCGGCGTGGGGACGCCCTGGCGGGTCGCGGCGACGAGGACCTCGCGCCAGTCGTCCTGCGCGTCCGCGATCTCCTGCGCGAACGTCTTGTCCGACAGCAGGCTCGGCAGGTCCGCCCGGGCGTCGTAGGCGGCGCGGATACGGTCCAGGAAGGCCGCCCGGATGATGCAGCCGCCGCGCCAGATGGAGGCCACCTTGCCGAGGTCGATGTTCCAGTCGTACTCCTCGCTGCCCGCCGCGATCTCATGGAAGCCCTGGGTGTAGGACACGATCTTCGAGGCGTACAGTGCCTGCTCCACACGGTCCGCGAACGCTGCCGCCTCCGCCTCGCCCAGCGGTGCCGCCTTCGGCCCGGCGAGGCCGCGCGAGGCCTTGCGCAGCGCCGTGTGCCCGGACAGCGAGCGGGCGAACACCGCCTCCGCGATGCCCGGCACCGGCACACCCAGGGCGAGCGCGATCTGCACGGTCCAGCGGCCGGTGCCCTTCTGCTCCGCCTGGTCGAGGACCACGTCCACGAACGGCTTGCCGGTCGCCGCGTCCACGTGGGAGAGCACCTCCGCCGTGATCTCGATCAGATACGAGTCCAGGCGACCGGTGTTCCAGGCGCGGAAGATCTCCGCGATCTGCGCGGGGGAGCGGCCTGCGACATCACGCAGCAACTGGTAGGCCTCGCCGATCAGTTGCATGTCGGCGTACTCGATGCCGTTGTGGACCATCTTCACGAAGTGGCCGGCACCGTCCGGTCCGACGTGGGTCACGCACGGTGCGCCGTCCTTCGCCTTCGCGGAGATCTTCTCCAGCATCGGACCGAGGGAGGCGTACGACTCCGTCGAGCCGCCCGGCATGATGCTCGGCCCGTGCAGCGCGCCCTCCTCGCCGCCGGAGACGCCGGTGCCCACGAAGTGGATGCCCCGCTCGCGCAGCTCCTTCTCCCGGCGGCGGGTGTCCGCGAAGTGCGCGTTGCCGCCGTCGATGATCATGTCGCCGGGCTCCAGGAGCGGGGCGAACTCCTGGATCACGGCATCGGTCGGCGCGCCTGCCTTCACCATGATCATCAGGCGTCGGGGCCGCTCCAGCGCGGCCACGAACTCCTCGACGGTCTCGGTCGGCACGAAGTCGCCCTCGTGTCCGAATTCCTTCACGAGGTCGTGCGTCCGGTACACGGTCCGGTTGTGCAGGGCGACCGTGTAGCCGTTGCGCGCGAAGTTGCGCGCGAGGTTGCGGCCCATGACCGCGAGTCCCGAGACGCCGATCTGGGCTGACGTGCTCATAACGGTTGGCTCCTAGAGATCATGGAATCGGCGATGCCGGTTCGGTCCTGAAGACGTCCTCGATGAGTGGTTCCGGTCGTGCGGGTCAGTATGGACCGGTGACCATCCTGACGTGCCGGTACGCCCCTCGCATGTCCGGATCTCCCGGTGAGGACGACACGGATGGACCTTGTCCGTCCCCGCCGCGCGGATGGCGTCAACAAGACGGGAACCACGTCTTGTTGAGGCCATGGAGAGGCCGATTGCCGTCTTGTCATGGCCTGTTTGCAGCGCTTACTTTTGCCCCTCCTGACACATGTCGAGGGGGTCCCCATGGCCGTACGCGGTCGGCACCGCCGGTATCAGCCGACAAGGATCAACCGTGCCTCGCTCACCGTCACGGCGGGCAGCGCCGGTGTGGCGATCCCGCTCATCGGCGCCGGTGTGGCGCACGCGGCCGATGCGGACACCTGGAACAAGGTCGCCGCGTGCGAGTCGAGCCACAACTGGAGCATCAACACGGGCAACGGCTACTACGGAGGACTGCAGTTCACCCAGTCCACCTGGGAGGCCTACGGCGGAACGGCGTACGCCCACCGCGCGGATCTGGCCACCAGAGACCAGCAGATCGCCGTGGCCGAGAAGGTCCTCAGGGGACAGGGCCCCGGTGCCTGGCCCTCCTGTTCGGTCCGCGCGGGCCTCACCCTGCCTCACTCGAGCGGGGGGACCCCCACCGCGGCCGACCCGGGCCTGTCCACGCAGGACGCCAAGCGCTCCGTACGCGATGTGAAACCGCAGACCACACCGCAGTCGCAGGCGGGCACCACCGAGATGTACACGGTCGTGCGCGGTGACACACTCTCCGACATCGCCGACTCGCACCATGTCCGGGGCGGTTGGAAACGGCTGTACGCCGCCAACCGCGAGACGGTCGGGGACGACCCGGACAGGATCCTGCCGGGCCAGCGACTGGACCTGCATACCAAGGCCACGAGGCACAAGGAGCCGTCGAAGTCGACGCCGCCCCGGAAGTCGTCCACGCCGCCCCGCAAGTCGTCCACGCAGAAGAGAACTTCGAGCCCGGCCACCACCCACTCCCTGGTCGCTCCGGTGCACGCCGCGCTGGGCACGCCCTATCGCGCCGCGGGTTCCTCCTGGTCGAAGGGCTACCACACCGGTGTCGACTTCCCCGTACCCACCGGCACTTCCGTGAAGACGGTGGCGGCTGGGCACGTCGTCAGCGCCGGCTGGGGCGGCTCCTTCGGCTATCAGGTGGTCATCCGGCACGCCGACGGTCACTACACGCAGTACGCCCATCTGTCGGCGATCTCCGTGAAGGACGGGCAGAGCGTGGGGGCCGGTCAGCGCATCGGCCGCTCCGGCTCCACGGGCAACAGCACGGGCCCGCACCTGCACTTCGAAGTGCGCACGGGGCCCGGGTTCGGCAGCGACATCGATCCGATCGCCTATCTCCGGGCGCGCGGCGTCGGCGTCTGACGCGCACGGGGCGGGCGGTGGCCGCCGCCAGGAGGACGGGCTACGGCCGTGGCCCGGTCAGGACTTGGCGTGAGCCTGATGCCGGTCCAGCAGGTGCGTCGGCACGAACAGGCCACCGCAGAAGGGGCCGTACAGGCAGATCGGCTCGCCGAGGCGGGCCGGCTCCCTGTCCCCGTCCTCGTGCCCGCCCCCCTGGAACGGCGCCGGTACGAGCAGGTTCTCCTGGGTCGGGGCACTGGCCTGGACGGGTACCGAGGCCAAGACGTCCCCGACGGGCTCCGGCTCGATGACGGTTGCCGTGATGGGCTCCCCGGCCGGCTCGGTGACGGCCCCGGCGGCCGTCACCGCACGCGGTTCGCGGCCCATCCGCTCCGTGGTCAGCAGGATCAGACCGCCCCCGGCGACGACTCCGCAGCCCAGGGCGAGCGCGGTGCCCGTGGTGCCGTAGCGGAAGGTCTCCCCGAACGACGTGATGCCCACCGCGGCCGCCACCACCGGGTTCACGACCGTCAGTGTGGCAAGCGGCGCCGCGAGGCCCGCGCCGCGGTAGGAAGCCTGCGACAGCAGCATGCCGGCCATCGCGAAGACACCTATCACCGCCAGGCTCGGCAGGTCGTCGGGGGAGACTCCGCTCGTCCAGTCCACCGCGACCGTCTTCGTGAACACCGACGACATACCGAACGCGACACCGGACGCGACCGCCAGCAGCACACTGCGCACCGCCGGATGACGGTGCGCCGCGCGGGCCGCGATCATCAGCGCCACGATGCCACCGACAGTGACCAGGGCCACCATCACGCGCTGGGCGTTGCTCAGTGACCGGGCGTCGGAGGCGATGACCAGGGAGAGCAGGCCTGCCAGACCCACCGTCGCCATGACGGCACCCCGCCAGGCGTTCGCCCCGGCCCTGCGGCCCACGAACAGGGACGCCATCGGCAGCGCGAACACGATGGTGAGCGCGCCCAGCGGCTGGACCAGGCTCAAAGGACCGTAGGCGAGCGCCACCACGTGCAGCAGCGCGCCGAGACCGTTCAACATGACGGCGGCCCACCAGCCCGGCCGGTGCAGCGGCGCGTAGCGCCGGCCCGGCGAGGCGACGGCCACCTGCTCCTGCATGATCGCCCCGCCCGCGTACGCGACGGCGGAGACGAGCGACAGGAGCACGGACAACGCGAGGGCGCTCATGAGCGGCTCCTCTGCGTGGGGCCGGAGCGGCGGGCCCGGCAGGGCGGACGGTCGGCTTTCATGGGTAATACGATGCCGTGCGCCGTTCTTCCCGTCGTCGTACCTGAGCACGCATTGGGTCATACTGCCGATGGAGTACCGCGGTATGACCGTCCTCCCCGGGACGGGTGACCACGGGTCTCTCTTTCTGATGGTGCCCGGCGGCACCAGGGCGGCCGTACCCGCCAACTCGGCTTCGCCCGGCCCCTGAAGGCGGATCCGGCCGCCCCCATCGGGCTCCTCGCCTACGACCGCGGTGTTCTCGAGTGGCACGCGGCGCGCCCAGGAGCCGCGCACCGAGCGCCGATCCGCGACGCGTAACCGGGCAACTCCTTCGGTTGCCGCCAAAACTGACATTCCGCCAGCACCATAAGGGCAACGATGTCGATCTTCCGGAGGTCTTCCGAGATGAGATGGACCCGGTGCCTGCGCCTCGCCGCAGCGGGCGCGGTGACCGCCTCGGCGCTCTTCCCGCTGCCGGCCGCCCATGCCCAGCCGTCCGACGGCAGGTTGACCGACCTGGTCAACCCCTTCATCGGCACCCAGGACGAAGGCAACACCTTTCCGGGCGCCGCCGTGCCCTTCGGCATGGTGCAGTTCTCGCCGGACACCGGGCACAAAACCGGCTATGACTACACCCGGCACAAGATCCGCGGTTTCTCCCTGGTCCATCTCTCCGGCGCCGGCTGCGCCATCGGAGGGGACCTGCCCGTGCTGCCGACCACCGGTGACGTCACCGAGACCGACTACGCCAAGTACGCGGCCACGTTCAGCCACGCACGCGAACAAGCGAGCCCCGGCTCCTACAAGGTCGGGCTCGACACCGGCATCGAGGCCGAACTGACCGCGACCGAGCGGGCCGGCGTGCAGCGCTACACATTCCCGGCCACCGGCAAGGCGAACGTGCTGCTGAACGCGGGCCAGTCACTGCACAAGAACGTCTCCTCCAAGGTCGAGATCCTCGACGACCGCACCGTGCGCACCGAGATCACGGGCAGCGGCTTCTGCCGCTCCACCCGGCCCTACACGGTCTACACGGTCACCCGCTTCAACCGGCCGTTCACCGCCCACGGGACGTGGTACCAGGACTCGGTCACCCGAGGAGCGCGAAAGTCGTCCGGCCCCGGGCGCAACGGCGCCTACGTCACGTTCGACACCACGAAGAACCGAACGGTCGAGGCGACCACCGCGCTGTCCTACGTCGACGCGCACGGCGCGGACGTCAACCTCGGTGCCACGAAAGGACGTTCGTTCTCGCAGGTCCGGGAGGCAGCCCGCCGCGCCTGGGAGAGGCGTCTGGAGGGCGTCAAGGTCCAAGGCGGCAGTGACACCCTGCGCACCACCTTCTACTCGTCCCTGTACCGGTCCTTCCTCGCACCGAACATCGCCGGCGACGCCGACGGCCGTTACAAGGGCTGGGACCAGAAGATCCACCGCGCCCAGGGGTTCACGTACTATCAGAACTGGTCGCTGTGGGACACCTACCGCACCCAGTGTCAGCTCCTGTCCCTTCTCGCACCGCGCGAGTCGCGCGACATGGCGATCTCCCTGCTCAAGATCGACGAGCAGGGCGGCTGGCTGCCCAAGTGGGGCTACGGTCCGGTCGAGACGAACATCATGAGCGGCGACCCGGTCACCCCGTTCCTCACCAACGCCTACCAGCAGGGGCTGCTCAAGGGGTACGAGGAGCGGACCTACCGTGCGCTCAAGAAGAACGCCGACGGCGTGCCGCCCGCCGACACCATGTACACCGGCCGGGAGTCCAACCGCGAGTACATCGCGAACGGCTTCGCGCCCTACGTCAAGGGCCGCCCGTACGCCAAGCCCGGCGACTCCGACTACCACCACGGCGGTTCGGTGACGCTGGAGTACGCGCTGTCCGACGCGATGCTCGCGCAGATGGCGCGGGACCTGGGGCACGGCGCGGACGCGGCGCGCTATGCCGCCCGGTCGCGGAGCTATCGCAACGTCCTCGACCCCTCGACCGGCTTCGTCCGCGCCCGGGACACCTCCGGCGCCTTCGCCGGACCGGCCGACCCGGCCAGAAGCGTCGGCTTCCACGAGGGCACGGCCTGGCAGTACCAGTGGCTGGTGCCGCAGGACCTGCGCGGCATGATCGGCCTGATCGGCGGCGAGAAGGCCGCCAACGACCGGCTCGACGCCTTCTTCGCCTACGACCGACTGCTCAAGGAGCCCGAGAGGACCGCGCGCGAGGTGTGGGTGAACAGGGCGTACGCCTACTACAACGCGGACAAGTACAACCCGCAGAACGAACCCGACCTGATCGCGCCGTACGCGTACCTGTGGACCGGCCGGCCGTGGCAGACGACCGACGTGGTGCATGCGGCGCTGACCCTCTTCACGGACGGGCCCACCGGTATGACGGGCAACGACGACCTCGGCACGATGTCCGCCTGGAACGTGCTGTCGTCCATCGGCATCTTCCCGGTACAGCCCGGCTATCCCACCTGGGGGCTGACCACACCGGTCTTCGACCGGGTCGACCTGGTCCTGGACCGCGCCTACTACCCGCGCGGCCTGCTGACCATCACGGCGCCGGGGACGTCCGACGACAACCGGTACATCCAGAGGGCGCGCCTGGGGGGATCGGCCCTCGCACGCACGTACGTCACGACCGACGCGCTACGCCGTCTGGGTGTGCTGGAGTTCACGGTCGGCGCGCGGCCGTCCGGGTGGGGCACGGCGCCGGATGCCGCGCCACCGGTACTGAAGTGACCTCGCACGCCTCACGAGTCCCGCCTCTTGCGGAGAGGCGAGACTTCACCTGTCGTTAACTGTACGTAGCCTGATCGTACTTGACCGTAATCGCCTGTCGGAGGTTGACTTCTTGCTTCCCACCCCGTCGACGCGAGGCAAGCCATTGACTTCTGACCTGCTCGCACCACTCGACCTTGCATTCTGGAACATCGAGTCCGCCCGGCATCCGATGCACCTCGGTGCCCTCGGCGTGTTCCCCTGCCACTCGCCGACCGCGGGCGCCCACGCCGCCGATCTGCTGGCGGTCCGGGCCGCCGCGGTACCGGGGCTGCGTATGCGGATCCGCGACGTCTGGCTGCCGGACGTACGCCTTCCGCGCGACCTCGCCGACGTACGGCTCCCGCTCGCCCTGGGCGGCGCGGCCCGGGAACCCGTTCCCGACTTCGACCCGCTCGACCACGTACGGCTGCACGCCCCCACCGCCGACTTCCATGCCGTCGCGGGCCGGCTGCTGGAACGCCCGCTGGAGCGCGGCCGGCCGCCGTGGGAGACGCACGTCCTGCCGGGGGAGTCCGGCACCTCGTTCGCCGTCCTCTTCAAGTTCCATCACGCGCTCGCCGACGGACTGCGCGCCCTGACGCTCGCTGCCGCGATCATGGACCCGATGGACATGCCGGAGCCCCGTCCGCGCCCCCCTGAACCCACCCGTGGCCTCCTTCCCGATGTCCGCAAACTCCCGGGACTGCTCCGCGGCACCCTGGCGGACGTGGGCCGGGCCCTGGACATCGGCGCCTCCGTCGCCCTGTCCACCCTCGGTATGCGCTCCTCGTCCGCCTTCACCTCCGAGCCCAGCGGCACCCGCTGCACCGCCGGCGTCGTCATCGACCTCGACGAGGTGCACCGGGTACGCAAGTCGGCGGGCGGCACCGTCAACGACGTCCTCATCGCGGTCGTCGCCGGCGCCCTGCGCCGCTGGCTGGACGAACGCGGCGACGGCAGCGAGGGGGTCGCGCCCCGCGCCCTGATCCCCGTCTCCAGGCGCCGGTCACGCACCGCCCACCCACAGGGCAACCGGCTCTCCGGCTATCTGATACGGCTCCCGGTCGACGACCCGGACCCGCTGACGCGGCTGCGCACGGTGCGCACGGCCATGGACCGCAACAAGGACGCCGGGCCCAACCGGGGTGCGGGCGCCGTCGCGCTGCTGGCCGACCACGTGCCCGCGCTGGGGCACCGGCTCGGCGGACCGCTGGTCAGCCAGGCCGCCCGGCTCTGGTTCGACATCCTGGTCACCAGCGTGCCGCTGCCCAGTCTCGGTCTGCGGCTCGGCGGCAATCCGCTCACCGAGGTCTATCCGCTCGCTCCGCTGGCCCGCGGCCAGTCCCTGGCGGTAGCGATCTCGACGTACCGCGGCCGGGTCCACTACGGGCTGGTCGCGGACGGCCGGGCGGTGCCGGACCTCGGCCGGCTGGCGCGCGCGGTGCCGGAGGAGGTGGAGACGCTGCTGGCGGCCTGCCGCGCGTGAACGGAGGCCACCGCATCGAGGCACATCCCGTCTGCGTGGGTGCGCGGTCGCGCGGGCGGGGCGCGGGGCGTGATACGGAGCCTCGGCGCCCTGCCACCGGCGGTCGCGCGGCACAGCCGTCGTGTGCGGTCCCGGGTGGGCCCCCGCGCACGGCGGCTTCGGCCGCTGCGTGGCGCCCCGCGGGGCAGGTATGACGGCCCGGCGGCGCAGGGTCGAGCCGCCATCCGCCCTCCTGTCGCCCGGCGCCGCGCTTCCTTGATCATCTCGGGTTTGGTGACCCGGCCCGGCGCTCCGTAAAATTCCCTGTTCGAAAGCGAGCGCGGTCCGAGCGCTGCGCAAGTGAGCGAGGAACGGCAGCGCGATGACGGTGACTGAGGACGGTCTGGCGGGCGGCGGCCCGGAGGCCATGGACGGGGTGTCGTACGGCCCCGGTATCGACCCGGAGCGCCTGGCCGTCTGCCTCGGCGTGCTCGAGGAGCTCGACCGGCTGGAGGTCGACCACCCCGACGCGATCAAGGTGCGCCGGGCCACCTCGCACATCTACCGCGTGGTCAAGCAGCGCCGCCGCTCGGAGCGCCGCGCCGCCAAGACCGCCCACGACAAGGTGGTCACCGAGGCCACGGCGACCGGCTCCGCGCAGCGCATCGACGACGAGACCGAGGGCATTCTGCCGTCGTCGACCACCGAGGCCGGCCGGGTCGCAGGGATACTCCAGCGCCCGCGCGCCTGCTACGTCTGCAAGACCCGCTACGCCGAGGTCGACTACTTCTACCACCAGCTCTGCCCGAAGTGCGCCGTCGAGAACCGTGCCCGCCGCGACGCCCGGGCCGACCTCACCGGCAAGCGGGCGCTGCTCACCGGCGGCCGCGCCAAGATCGGCATGTACATCGCGCTGCGCCTGCTGCGTGACGGCGCCCACACCACGATCACCACACGCTTCCCCAACGACGCGATCCGCCGCTTCAAGGCCCAGCCCGACAGCGACGAGTGGATCCACCGGCTGAAGATCGTCGGCATCGACCTGCGCGACCCGGCCCAGGTGGTGGCGCTGGCCGACTCGGTGGCCGCCGAGGGCCCGCTGGACATCCTGATCAACAACGCGGCGCAGACCGTACGCCGCTCCCCGCAGGCCTACAGCGAGCTGGTGACCGCCGAGTCCGCCCCGCTGCCGGCGGGTGAGCTGCCGTCCGCCGAGGTGATCGGCACGTTCGGCTCCGGGGCCGTGGCCGCGCTCCCGGTCGCCGGGGGCGGCGCGCTCACCGCCCAGGACGTCACCGACCTGGCACTGGTCTCGGGCTCGGCATCGCTGGAACGCATCGCGGCGGGCACGGCGATCGACGCGGGGGGCCTCGTCCCCGACCTCCACGACAGCAACAGCTGGGTCCAGGCGGTGGAAGAGGTCACGCCCATCGAGTTGCTGGAGGTCCAACTGTGCAACTCCACGGCGCCCTTCATCCTGATCAGCCGCCTGCGCACCGCCATGGCCGCCTCCTCGGCCCGGCGCACGTACATCGTGAACGTCTCCGCGATGGAGGGCGTCTTCAACCGCGGGTACAAGGGCGCCGGCCATCCGCACACCAACATGGCGAAGGCCGCCCTGAACATGCTCACGCGCACCAGTGCGGACGAGATGTTCGAGAAGGACCGCATCCTGATGACGGCCGTCGACACGGGCTGGATCACCGACGAGCGTCCGCACCCGGACAAGGTGCGCCTCGCTGACGCGGGCTTCCACGCCCCGCTCGACCTCGTCGACGGCGCGGCCCGGGTATACGATCCCATTGTGCGCGGCGAGCAGGGCGAGGACCTGTACGGCGTCTTCCTGAAGGACTACGCGCCCGGGAAGTGGTGAGTCCGGAAGTGGTCCGGAGGGCGGCGACGCGACGCCCCTGACGTGTCGCCCGGCGTCGGCCGGGAACTCGGTCCCTGGTGATTACCGCGGGAGGAGTTCCCATGGCCATTCCACATGACATCGATCCACGCGCAGCCGAGGATCCCCGCAACGTCTATCCGAGCGACGATCAGTTCTACCAGGCCGACCGTCCGCCCGGTCACGTACTGCCGGAGGACCGACCACGCGGCGGCGGCCCCGCGGTCCCGCTGAGACACCGTGGGACCTGGGGCACTGTTGCGCTGATTGCCTGCATCATCGTGGTGATCATGGCCGGGATCGCACTGTTCCCGTGAGCGATCGCTACGGGTGACAGGGCGCGTGTGACCGCAGCCGGCCGGGGACGGCATACGTCCCGGAGAGCGAGCTCTCCGGGACGTACGCCGTCCCCGGCCCTTGTCCTGCCGACGCCGGTGACCTGGTCGCGCTCACGTCCGTACCGACGCGTGTCCTCGGGCCCGTACGGCGAACAGGCCTCCCGGCTCGCCCCTTCTTCGCCCTACGGGATCATGACGGGCCGCCGGGAAAACCCGGTGACCGCGTCCCCGTCCGACACGACAATGGGGCTCCACGGCGCCTGTTTCACCCCATCGCTTCACCCGAGGAAGGCGGCCCACTGTGACCGTCACCAACGTCCTGCTCTCCGGCATCGTCGGCTCGACCGCGTACGGGCTCGCCCACGAGGGCTCCGACGTGGACCGGCTCGGCATGTTCGCCGCGCCCACCGAGGAGCTGCACGGCCTGCGCCGGCCCAAGGAGTCCCACGTCAGCACGGCCCCCGACCACACGCTGCACGAGGCCGCGAAGTGGTGCAGGCTCGCCCTCGGCGGCAACCCGACCGTCATGGAACTCGTATGGCTTCCGGCCGAGTTGTACGAGGTGCGGACCCCGCTCGGCGACGAGCTGATAGCCATCCGTACGTCCTTCCTGTGCGCCGAACGCGTCCGCGACGCCTATCTCGGCTACGCCACCCAGCAGTTCAGGCGCCTCGAAGCCCGGGGAGACGGACCTTTCTCCGCGGACACCCGCAAGCGCATCGCCAAACATGCACGTCACCTGAAGCGGCTGTGCCACCAGGGGCTGGAGTTGTACGCCACCGGGAAGCTGACGATCCGCGTCGAGAACCCGGAGGAATACCACGACTTCGGTGAACGCGTGGCCGCGGACGTCACGGTTGCCAGGCCGCTGCTCCAGTCCTTCGAGAACGCCTTCGACGAGACACGCGGTGTACTGCCGGACGAGCTCGACGAGACCGCCGTGGAGGCGTGGCTGCGAGGCGTCCGTGCCCACTACTACGCGCCGGAATGAGCCTGCCCCTGCGTGCCCCGCAGCGGGTTCCCTGACCTGCCCGGGGCGGCGACGGAGGCACGGTCGTGCCGGACCGTCGCCGCGCCCGCCTCTCCCCAGCGGAGTCGTCCCCGCGTCGGTGGCGCGCACGCCCGTACTGCCACGCGCAGGAAGCAGGCCATGACGAGCTTGCAACGGGACGTGAACTGAGCACCGCGCGCGCCGATCCGCACACCCGTGGCGCTGGCCCGGAGAACGGTTCGACAGTTGGGCCGAATGGGTGACTTCGCACGAGACGATGGCCGTCAAAGTGGTTAAGAATACGGATGAATGGGTGTAGGCGACGCGAGGCAGAAGCCTGGTTGTTTCAGCCCCATCGAGCGGACCTCCGCTCATTTGGTTAATCTGGTTTGTGGCGGACAGCCTTCGGGGTGCCACCCGCACCCACGGTCCGTCCCGGGACATGCCAGTCACCACGGCTTGTTCTCGTAAGAGTTGCCGGCGCCACCGCGTCCGACCTGTTGACGACTCAGACCTGAGCGGACGTCGAGGCACAGCGGCAGACTGGGCTGGTACGTCCCGAGGGTTACCTGACACATAAGGAGTGCGCGGTGACACCGGAGAAGACGAATCGCGATCAGCGCCCCAAGGAACGTGCGGAGCGCGGGGGCCGCCGGACGGAGAAGCAGCTCGGCAGCCTGGACGTGTGGGCCAGGTCGGCCCCCATCCGGCTGGCCGGCTATGAGGACGACCTCGCCGAGCCTCACATCCTGCCGAGTGTCGACTGAACCGGCGGGATCCGACGTGATCGCTGACGGCATGGGCGTGTCGGACTCGCGTCCATGCTGATCAGGGAAGCCGTGGCCGACGACTGGCCGCGGATCTGGCCCTTCTGGCACCGGATCGTCGGCCGCCGGCGAAACCTACGCCTGGGACCCGGACACCACCGAGCGGGCGGCCTGCGCGCTGTGGATGGCGCCGGCCAAACGCGTGTACGTCGCCGAGGACGACACCGGGGCGGTCGTCGGCTCGGCCTATGTCGCCCCGCACTACGGTGGCCCCGCCGCGGGCATCGCCGACGCCGGATTCATGGTCGACCCGGACCACGCGGGCCGCGGCGCCTGCCGAGCCCTGGCCGAGCATGCCCTGGCCGCCGCAAAGGCCCTCGGCTACCGAGGCATGGCCTTCAACGCGGTCGTCGAGACCGACCCTGCGGTGAAGCTGAGGACATCCCTGGGGTTCGCGATCCTGGGCACGGTTCCGGACGCGTCCGAGCACCCCCGGTTCGGGAGGGTCGGGCTGCATGCCACGTACCGGTCGCTCTGAGGGGGGCCGTTGGTGAACCGGGGGAGGGGGGAGTCCCCACGCCACCGCTGACGGTCGCCGGCGCCTCGGCCGGGGTTCACCCGGACGTGATGGGCATCGGCCCCGTCCCCGCCACTCAGAAGGCTCTGGCGCGTACCGGCTGGACCATCGGCGACATCCAGGAGGCCGAGTTCAACGAGGCGTTCGCCGCACAGGCCCTCGCCTGCGTCGACCGTCTCGGCATCGACCCGGAGCTGGTCAACCCGACCGGCGGTGCCATCGCCCTCGGCCATCCGCTCGGCTGCTCGGGAGCGCGCATCCTGACGACCCTGCTCCATCGCATGCGCCGCACCGGCGCGGCCCGCGGGCTCGCGACGATGTGCGTGGGCGTCGGGCAGGGCAGCGCGGCGCTCGTCGAGCGGCACTGAGGCCAGGTCAATACGCATACGACACAAGGGAATTCCGGTACATTCGGTCGACCCACGGGCCTGTCGGAGGCCTACGGAGTGTGCCACCTGGCGAGACGGCTCCGACCTCACCAGATGCGTGGCCTAGTGCCGTGGCAGGCAACGTTCGCCCCGTCGCGACGCCCGGCACGCACTCTCGCCGCGCCAGACGAAAGCCCAAGTACGTCCAGTACGAGGGCTTCCGTCCGGCACGCCGAGAGCACGCACCG
>NZ_MLYP01000035.1 GCF_001866645.1 Streptomyces colonosanans | reverse complement strand
TCCAGTACGAGGGCTTCCGTCCGGCACGCCGGTGGGGGCACCGCCCGCGCGAGCGAAGCCGAGCGTGGGGGAACGCACCGAACGCCGCTCCTTAACGGGCAAACGTTGCCTGCCGCGGCACTAGCGAGCGATGTCCGCGTACCCCTCGATCTCCCGGGGGCTGCGCGGACCGGGACCCACATAGCGCGCGGACGGGCGGACCAGCCGGCCGGTGCGCTTCTGCTCCAGGATGTGCGCGGACCAGCCGGCCGTACGGGCACAGGTGAACATCGAGGTGAACATGTGCGCCGGGACCTCGGCGAAGTCGAGCATGATCGCCGCCCAGAACTCGACGTTCGTGGCGAGGACACGGTCGGGGCGACGGTTGTGCAACTCCTCCAGAGCCGCCTTCTCCAGCGCCTCGGCGACCTCGAAGCGGGGCGCGCCCAGCTCCCGGGCGGTCCGGCGCAGCACCCGCGCCCGCGGGTCCTCCGCCCGGTACACCCGGTGGCCGAAGCCCATCAGCCGCTCGCCCCGGTCGAGGGCCTGCTTCACATACGCCGTCGCGTCACCGGTGCGCTCGATCTCCTCGATCATGCCGAGGACGCGGGAGGGCGCACCACCGTGCAGCGGCCCGGACATCGCGCCCACGGCACCGGACAGCGCCGCGGCCACGTCGGCGCCGGTGGACGCGATGACGCGGGCCGTGAACGTGGAGGCGTTCATGCCGTGCTCGGCGGCCGACGTCCAGTAGGCGTCCACGGCCGCGATGTGCTTGGGGTCCGGCTCGCCGCGCCAGCGGATCATGAACCGCTCGACGACGGAGTTCGCCTTGTCGATCTCGCGCTGCGGCACCATCGGCAGGCTCTGGCCGCGCGCCGACTGGGCGACGTACGACAGCGCCATCACAGCGGCGCGGGCCAGGTCGTCGCGGGCCTGCTCGGCGTCGATGTCGAGGAGGGGTTTCAGGCCCCACACCGGCGCGAGCATGGCGAGAGCGGACTGCACGTCCACGCGGATGTCACCGGAGTGCACCGGGATCGGGAAGGGCTCGGCGGGCGGCAGCCCGGGGTTGAAGGCGCCGTCGACGAGCAGACCCCAGACATTGCCGAAGGAGACGTGGCCGACCAGTTCCTCGATGTCGACGCCCCGGTACCGCAGGGCACCGCCTTCCTTGTCCGGCTCGGCGATCTCCGTCTCGAATGCGACGACTCCCTCGAGCCCGGGTACGAAGTCGGACATCAGGCGGCTCCTCGTGATGTGTGCGGCGCATGCGGTCGGTGGGGTTCCCGCCGGCCGGTCCGCGGGCCCGGTGGGACGGATTCGGGCGGCGGGCGTCGGCTGCCGGGAGGGTTTCGCGGCCCCGGTTCCACAGTCATTCGCGGTCGTTCTCGAAAACACGTGGTCCGGAACGGTACCTCTGGTGATGCCCCGATCGGTCGTCGGTCATCCGACCCGATCGGCATCAGCACGATATCCCCGAGTGCCATCCGTGGGGAGAGTTTGCGGCACTCAGTGCCACAGGGTGACGAACCACACCCACCGAGTGGTCGCGTGCATACGGCAAGATGACGGCGTGACCGACCGCTTCCCGGACGAACCCGCACCCGAATCCGCAGCTGGACGCGCATCCGAGCACCCCGCCGAACCCGCGGCCGCCGCGGAGCCGGAGCTCGAACCCATCGTCGAACGCGCGGCCGAGGGCCCCATCGAGGCCCCGGTCTCCGACCCCGCCGAGATGCGGGCGCACTATCGCGCCGAAGGACTCGACGAGTCGTCGCTCGCCGCCCACCCCATGGACCAGTTCGCCCGGTGGTTCCACCAGGCCGCTCAGGCCGCCGTGCAGGGGATGATCTACGAGCCGAACGCGATGATCGTCTCCACGGCGGACGCGGACGGACACCCCAGCTCACGCACGGTCCTCTTGAAGCAGTACGACGAGCACGGGTTCGTCTTCTACACGAACTACGACTCCCGCAAGGCGCGCGAGCTGGCGGTCAACCCCCATGCCGCGCTGCTCTTCCCCTGGCATCCGATGGCCCGCCAGGTGATCGTCACCGGTACGGCCCGCCGCACCGGCCGCGACGAGACGGCCGCCTACTTCCGCACCCGCCCGCACGGCTCCCAGCTGGGCGCCTGGGCCAGTGCCCAGTCCTCGGTCATCCGCTCCCGCACCGAACTCGACGTCGCATACGACGAGCTGAGCACCCGTTACCCCGCGGGCACCCAGGTCCCGGTTCCGCCGCACTGGGGCGGCTTCCGTATCGCCCCCGAGACGGTCGAGTTCTGGCAGGGCCGCGAGAACCGCCTCCACGACCGCCTGCGCTATGTCGCCGAGCCGGACGGGACATGGCGGGTGGAACGCCTCAGCCCCTGAATTTCCGGAGCGGTCGCGCACACGCAGACGACCCGCGAGCCCAGGTCCTCCGCCTGACGGCGGAGAAGCCGGCCGGACGTACCGGCGAGCTCGCGGGTCGGGTGACTGCGTGGGATTGGCCGGCTGCGCGTTGCTCGCACGCGCTGATCCGGCGCCGAACCGAGTACGACGACGGGCCGCTAGCCCGCAGCCACCTCAGCTGTCCGGTTTTCATACATTCGCCGAACCACCTCCTTTCGCTGTAGACCACAGCCTAGGAACCGCCCGGAAGCCAATCAATCGGTTTTCCGAGAGAGCGACGGCGACGGTCCGGGCCGGACGGCGCAGCAGTATCCGCCCCGTCGCAGATCCGGGGCCGTAAGGATTTCCCTGGAACTTTCGCGAAGCAGACGTGGGCTGCGTCACGTTCAAGTTGAATGAGGGCGAGTGAGCGAACGTGCCGTACATGCGGACGCGGCAGCCTGCAGGGGGTTCAGGTGAGTGCTTCCCGGCGTGGGGGGACCACGGACGAGCGGGGGCCGGGTGAGCCCGAGCGGGACGGTTCGGATCTTCTGGCCGCGCTCCTCGACGGGATGGACGCGGCCTTGTGCGCTTTCGACGCCGACGGGGTCGTGACCCATTGGAACCGTGAGGCCGAGCGGATCCTCGGATGGTCGGCCACCGAGGCCGTGGGCCGGCGCGGGTTCGCCGGATGGGCCGTGCGGACCGCCGACGCCGCGGAGGTCGAGGCACGGCTGATGGCTGCACGGCAGTCCCCCGGGCGCCAGGTGCACGAGTTCGCACTGCTCACCAAGGACGGCGGGCGGGTGCTCGTACGCATCCAGTCGGCGGCGGTGCGGGGGTCCGGCAAAAGGCCCGGCGGGGTCTACTGCGCCTTCAGCGCGGTCCACGCGCAGATCGATCTGGAGCGGTCCATCGCACTGAGCGAGGCCCTGTTCGAGGGCGCGAGCTGGGGTGTGGTGCTGGTGGACGCCGATCTGCGGCCCGCCGTCGTCAACGCCCACGCGGCCCGCGCGTTCGGCACCGGGCGTACGGCCGCGCTCGGACGGCCCCTCGGGGAGCTGCTCTCCCAGGGCGCCGAGGAGCTGGAGAGCGCGCTGACTCATGTGCTCGCCGAGGGTGCCCCGCCCGCTCCCGCGGAGATGTGGGTGAGCGTGCGGACCGCCGAGGGCGAGAAGCGGCGGTGCTGGCGCAGCGGTTTCGTGCGGCTGGCCTCGCCCCTGACGGAAGAGCCGGTTCCGCTGGGTGTGGGGTGGCTGTTCCAGGACGTCACCGAGGCCAAGCGCGGCGAGCAGGAGGCGGCGCTGCTGCGCTTTCGCTCCAACCAGCTGCACCGGGCCGCACGGGCCGCCGCCGAGTGCGAGGACCCGTGGGAGGCGGCCACCGTCCATCTGGACTTCGCCCTCGCCGGGTTTGCCGATCATGCGCTGATCGACCGGGTGGCGGGCGGCCCGGCGGCGGACGGACAGGGGCCGGTACGCCTGGTGCGGGCCGCCGAGACGCCGTCGGGCGGGCCGGGGCCGAGCGTGCTCACCGGGAAGGCGGGACTGCCCCTGCGGTACGGCGAGGGGCATCCGGCCCTGCAGTGCGTGGAGCGCGCCGGATCCGTCAGGGCCAGAGCGGGCGCCGTCGACCCGGAGCGGGCGCGCGGGTGGGCGCTCACCCGGCAGTGGCCCACGGACGCGGTGCACGCGCTGTGCGCGGCGCTCCGCAGCCGGGGCCGGACGTTCGGCGTCGTGACGTTTCTCCGGGGTTCCGGGCGCAGCGGGTTCGAACAGGCCGACGCGGTGTACGCGGAGGATGTGGCGGTGCGGATCGCCGCCGCGCTGGACCTGGCCGACCGGTTGAAGGCGGCGTCCCAGGCGTAGGGGCCCGCTTCCCGCAGGGGGCGGCTACGCCTGGCGGTAGAAGATCCGGTCGCCGTACTCCCGCAGGATCCGGTCGTTCCACTCGTGGCCGCCGTCGACGTTCCCCGACCTCAGCAGGGGCGGTTCGATGCCGCGGTCGGCGAGGACGCCCGTGGCCGTGGCCATGACCGCCTGGAGCAGGGCCGTGGTGACGACGGTGGAGGCGGGGGCGAAGGGGGCGGGGACGCCGTCGAGACCGAGTTCCGCGTCGCCCACCGCGATCTTCGTGTCGAGGACGACGTCGCAGTGGTCCTTGAGGTACGTCCCGGAGGCGTGCCGCGATGTCGTCTCGGAGGCGTAGGCCACCGATGTCACCCCGATGACCTTGACGCCGAGCGCGCGGGCGTTCATCGCCAACTCCACGGGGAGCGCGTTGCGGCCGGACAGGGAGATGACGACGAGGAGGTCGCCGGACCGCAGCGGGCTGGTGTCGAGGACCGCGCCGGCCAGGCCCTCGACCCGCTCCAGCGCCGAGCCCAGCGTCGCCGGCATGACATCGACGCCGACGACGCCGGGGACCGCGAGCAGGTTCATCAGGGCGAGGCCGCCCGCTCGGTAGACGACGTCCTGCGCTGCCAGCGAGGAGTGCCCGGCGCCGAAGGCGAACAGCCGGCCGCCGGAGGCGACGGTGTCCGCGATCAGGGTGCCGGCCGCCGTGATCGACTCCGGCTCCTCGTCCCGCACGCGCCGCAGCAGCCCGATCGCCGCGTCGAAGAACCTCCCGGCCAGCTCGCTCCCGCCCCTCGGCTCCTCGCTCATCGGCGATGCCCCTTCGAAGTCTCGGTCGTACCGGCGCCCGTGAGGGCCCGTGTCGCGGATCACGGTGCGGTCTGGACCAGTGGGATGTCAATACGGCCGCCCGCACCGTGCGGACGGCGACCGCCCGGCGCGTCCGGGAGCCGGCACCGCGCCCATGACTTTCCGGCTTCCGTTGCGGCGCCCCGGTTGTCAGTGGGATGCGTCAGAATTGAGTCCAGGGCCAGTGCACGCGCCGGTGAGCCGTCGAGCCTCCGGCAGATCTCATCGAGGGGCATGTATGTCCGGACTGATCGACACCACGGAGATGTATCTCCGCACCATCCTCGAGCTGGAGGAGGAAGGTGTGGTCCCCATGCGCGCCCGTATCGCGGAGCGGCTCGACCAGAGCGGTCCGACGGTCAGTCAGACGGTGGCGCGGATGGAACGCGACGGCCTGGTGTCGGTCACCGCCGACCGCCACCTGGAGCTCACGGACGAGGGGCGCCGCCTCGCCACCCGCGTGATGCGCAAGCACCGTCTGGCCGAGTGCCTGCTGGTCGACGTGATCGGCCTGGAGTGGGAACAGGTGCACGCCGAGGCGTGCCGCTGGGAGCACGTGATGAGCGAGGCCGTCGAGCGCCGCGTCCTGGAGCTGCTGCGCCACCCCACCGAGTCGCCGTACGGAAACCCGATCCCGGGTCTGGACGAGCTGGGCGAGGCGGACGGCGGCGTCCCGTTCCTGGACGAGGGCATGGTGTCGCTGACGGAGCTGGACCCGGGTGCGGAGGGCAAGACGGTCGTCGTACGGCGTATCGGCGAGCCCATCCAGTCGGACGCGCAGCTGATGCACACGCTGCGTCGGGCGGGCGTGCAGCCTGGCGCGGTGGTCAGCGTGACCAAGGCCGCAGGCGGTGTCCTGGTCGGCAGCGGCGGCGAGGCGGCCGAGCTGGACGCGGACATCGCCTCCCACGTCTTCGTCGCCAAGCGCTGAGCACGCGTTCGCCGGTCGAGTGCTGAGCGCATGTCGTCGCGGCCCTGAGGTCGCGCGCCCGGCTCGCACGCCCGCGCGGTCGCGCCCTCCGAGGCCGCACGGCCCTGACCGTCCAGAGGTGGGCCCAGACCCCCCTGGCCCCCTCAACTTGCCGTGCAGCAGGGCGAGTTGTGATGCTTTCGCGATCTTACTGCAATCAAGATTCAGTCTGCGGAAGCGCAGCGCTCGGGCCGATCCCATGCAAGGCTGTCGCGTGAGGCATATGACCGGAGCGGCTCTTGGCCGGACGGTGACGGCGATGTCACCTGGCCGGGAAGGGGGCGGAGGATGTGCCGCCGACACGAGGAGGGCCCCGGCGCCCTTGGGCGCCGGGGCCTGTCCTCCCCTGTACTGACCCGGAGCCCCGAGCTCTCAGGGTCATCCCCCTCGGACCGGTTTTCCCCGAGCGGTCCGCCTCCCGCAGAAGATCTCCCCACGGAGGCGGCGGCCAATCCTCGTGAGAGGTCACTCGAAGGTGGGGTGTTGCTGCCGGAAACGGCACTTTCGAATAGCCATTCGATAGCGTGAGTGTGACGATGCCGCTGTAAACGGCGGTGGCACCTGCGACAGCGGTGACCGGCGGCATCCGGTAGAAACAGCAGGACGACAGCGGCAAGACGACGAGGGCGTGGGCCGACCGCGGGAAGCGCGAGCGAGCCCGAGCGGAGCCAGGGGGGTTCCAGGACGATGGTGCGGCGCATCGACGTGACCGGAGCGGGCGGCGTACGCCTCGCCGCGTGGGAGTTCGCCGATCCTCCCAAGACGGGGGAGACCGAGCGGGCGCCGGGCGTGCTGTTACTGCACGGGCTCATGGGTCGTGCCTCGCACTGGGTGTCCACCGCCCGCTGGCTCTCCGAGCGGCACCGCGCCGTCGCGCTCGACCAGCGCGGTCACGGTCGGAGCGGCAAGCCGCCCGGGGGCAAGTACACCCGCGAGGCCTACACCGACGATCTCGAGGCCGCCCTCGACCAGCTCGGCCTCGCCCCGGTCGTTCTCATCGGCCACGCCATGGGCGCCCTGACCGCCTGGCAGCTCGCCGCCAAGCGCCCCGATCTGGTCCGCGGCCTGATCATCTGCGACATGCGGGCCTCCGCGCTCGGCGCTGCCTCGCAGCGTGAGTGGGAGGAGTGGTTCAGCTCCTGGCCCCTCCCCTTCGCCACGCTCGCCGACGTACGGAAGTGGTTCGGCGAGGACGACCCCTGGGTGGAGCGCCCGAACCCGGCCCGCGGCGCGTTCTACGCCGAGGTGATGGCCGAGTCCGAGGACGGCTGGCGGCCCGTTTTCGAACCGGAGCAGATGCTGAGGTCCCGCGAGACCTGGGTGTACGACGCGCACTGGGAGGAGCTGGCGCAGGTGCGGTGCCCGGCCCTCGTCGTGCGCGGTCTCGACGGCGAGCTCGGCCGGGCGGAGGCGCAGGAGATGGTGCGCGTCCTGCCGCACGGCCGGTACGCGGAGGTGGCCGACGCCGGCCACCTCGTCCACCTCGACCAGCCGGAGGCATGGCGCGCGGCGATCGAACCGTTCCTGGACTCGCTGCCCACACCGTGACCGCCGCCGTCCGCGCCCCCCCTGCCGGAGCGCTACCGAACACTTGCCCTTCACCTCCACCCTTCAGGATGGAGGTGAAGGCCCTCCGGTCCCTTGCGGCCCGGAGGGCCACAGCGGCATGGCTACGATTGCGTCATCCGATGACGGAGTTGTCGGATCTACCGCCGGACGGGCGGAAAGTGACGCCTGTGCAGGCCCCTGTAAGACCGATCTCCCCGGAGAGCGGCAAGGGCCGGTGAAGCAGGAACCCGAGGTGGCACCGCGTAGCGGTGCGGACCGCAATCTCCTGCCCTCGGGCAGGAGAGGACGTCAACCCTTGCTGACCGCCGCCAGGATCTCCGGTAGCCGTTGTGCCGCGCGCGGTGCCGTGAGCCGGAGGCTGAGGAGCAGGATCAGCGCCCCGTAGACGGTACCCGCGGGCAGCAGCAGCCAGGTCCACTCGCTGCCGCCCGCGGTGGCGTTCAGCCAGATCGTCGCCGCGATCACGGGTGCGGACAGCAGGGCCGCAGCGACCAGGCCGCCGAAGATGGAGATCCAGGCGATCCCGGTCTGGCCGGGGGCCACGTTCTTGTAGCCCTCCTGCGGTATCGAGTACGGGAAGCGGGCCGAGGTCCACGTGCCCGTGGCCAGCATCGCGCCGAGCAGTGCGAAGGTGAGCCCCAGCGCCTCGGGCAGCTTCTCCCAGGAGCCGATGATCGCGGTTGTCACGACGCTGACGAGGGCGGCGTACGGCAGCGTGATCACCAGCAGCGCCAGCGCCCGGCCGCGCAGTTCCGCGTACGCGTCCCGGGGGGACGAGATCGTCGTCGCGACCATCCAGAACGCGGACGTGTCCTGCCCGAACTGGTTGTACATCTGGATGCCGAGCATCCCCGCCGCGAAGCAGGCGAAGTAGACCGATCCGTGGCCCTGGAGGGCGTTGAAGACCGGCACGATCATCCCGATCGCGAGTGAGGTCACCCAGGCCGTCTTGGTCTTGGGGTCGCGCCACACATAGCGCAGGCTGCGTTCCATCACCGTGCCGGTGCGGCCCGCGGGCAGCAGCCGGAACGGAACCGCCGAGGTGCGCTTTCGGGCGCCCGGTTCGGCGGCCTGGAGCGTGGACGCGTCCGGCGCGGTCATCAGCTTCGTCAGACTGCGTGACCACAGGGTCAGCAGGCCCGCCAACGCCACGGCGCTCAGGAGGAGTTGGGCGGCACCCACTCCGTACGACCCGTTGCTCATGGAGTCGACGGCGCCGATCGCGGAAGCGGGTGGCACCCAGCGCAGCACGTCCCCCGCCGGGTCCAGCTGGGACAGGCCGCCGGAACCCAGCTGCTGAGCACCGAAGTTGACGACCTGTGCGCCGATTGCGATGACGAGTCCGCTCAGGACGGCCAGGTCGCGGCCCTTGCGGCTGGTCAGCAGCCGGATGTTGGCGGCGGTGATGGCACGCGCCAACGCCACGCAGACCAGCAGCGCGAGGACGACGGCGACGACGGCGGTGCCGTAGCCGGCCGCCCCGTGCGCCGTGGAGACCACCGCACCCGTCAGCAGGCACAGCGTGAACAGCGGGCCGATGCCGACCAGGGACGCCGTCAGCAGGGCCCGTACGAGGGGCTGGGGGCGCAGCGGCAGCATCACCAGACGGGTGGGGTCGAGCGTCTCGTCGCCACTGGGGAAGAACAGCGGCATCACCGCCCAGCCGAGCGCCAGGACCGCGGTGCTCAGCACCGCGATCGTGGCGGCGTGCGCGCTGCCGCGCAGGAGGATCAGACCGAGCAGTTGCAGGGCGGCGTACAGGAGTGTGAAGACGACGGACGTGATGTACGCGGCCCGCCGCCCGGCGGACTGCCGCAGCCCGTTGCGCAGCAGGGACAGCTTCAGTCGTACGACGACGCCGGTGACGCCGTTCATCGGACGCCGCCGAGCCAGTCCAGGTCGGCGCCGGCGTCATGTCCGTGTGCGCCGACAAGTTCCAGGAACGCCTGCTGGAGGGAGGGCGCGTCACCGCGTACCTCGGCGAGCGGGCCGTGCGCGCGGATGCGCCCCGCGGCCATGACCGCCACCCAGTCGCACAGCGACTCGACCAGCTCCATGACATGGGAGGAGAAGACGACGGTGGCGCCGGAGGCGGTGTACCGCTCCAGGACGCCGCGGATGGTCTGCGCGGAGACCGGGTCGACGCCCTCGAACGGCTCGTCGAGGAAGAGGACTTCGGGGTTGTGGAGGAGGGCGGCGGCAAGCCCGATCTTCTTGCGCATGCCGGTCGAGTAGTCGACGACGAGCTTGTGCTGGGCCCCGGCCAGGCCGAGGACGTCGAGCAGCTGGGTGGCCCGCTTGTCGACCTCGTCGCCGGGCAGCCCGCGCAGCCTGCCCGTGTACGCGAGGAGTTCGCGCCCGGAGAGGCGTTCGAAGAGCCGGAGTCCCTCGGGCAGGACGCCGATGCGGGCCTTCACCGCGACCGGGTCGCGCCACACGTCGTGGCCGGCGACCTCGACGGTGCCCTGGTCGGGCCGGAGCAGTCCGGTGACCATGGACAGAGTGGTGGTCTTCCCGGCCCCGTTCGGGCCGACGAGTCCGATGAACCGTCCGGCAGGCAGCTCCAGATCGATTCCGGCGACGGCGATCTGTTCCCCGAACCGCTTCCAGAGTCCTTGTACCCGTACGGCGGCCACGCCCGCCCCAACCTCGTTCATACAAACACCTTACGGGGCAGGAGTGCCCGTAACGGGCGTGGGACGAGGGCCATCACGCGGCGCCGCCGCGCGGGCGCGGGCGGCGGCGAACAACTCGCGCCCGTTCACGGACAGTTGAAGGGAGAGTGAAACGCGGTGCCTATCGGTCCCGCCCGCAGGCATAGGCCAAGGTCGGGACCAACTCCTCCGCGTCCGGCAGCCATCGGTTCTCCGGCGTGGGCCGACAGGCCCACTGCACCGGCCCCCGCGCCCCGTACCGGGTGGGCGGCGCGGCCACGTACGTGCCTTCGCCCAGGGTGACCAGGTCGAGGGAGGAGGCGGCCCAGCCCAGACTCTGCAGCAGGTCGGGGACCTTGGCCGCCGCGCCGGGCAGCACGAAGAACTGCATGCGCCGGTCCGGCGTGAGGATCACCGGCCCGAACGCCACCTCCATGCGCTTCATACGTGCGAGGGCGAGGAAGCCGGCGGTCTCCGGCACGTCGATCACGTCGAACGTGCGCCCCGCGGGCAACAGGATCGACGCGGTCGGCTGTTCGGACCACAGACCGCGTACTACGGTCGCGCTGCCGGTCGCCCGCGCCGCCCAGTCGTCGTGCGCCGGATGCGCGCCGGGCGCAGGGCACGCGGGCTCGCCGCAGGAGCAGTGCTGCGTTCCGTCGGCGACGTCCAGCCAGGTCCCGGGGAACACGTCCCAGTGACGTTCTTCGACGTACCGCACGGCGGCTTCCGCGATCGAATCGCCCTGCTGCTTCGGGACGTGGGCAGCTGCAGGCCCCGCGATGGTCTCTTCCACGTCGGACTCAACTTCAGCTGTCACCGGGGGTTACGCCTGCCCTCTCCGCCGTCATCGCCCGCTCCGGGAAATAGCTATCGGCATGTCCCTTTTATCTCACATGCGCGGGGGAGCACTGTTTCCGCGGTCGGGGCGCATGGGTGCACGGCCGGGGGCGCGCAAGAGGATCGGCAACGGGGGCCGGGTAACCACGTGTGGGGTACTGCATCAGCCTTTACCCCGGCAATCCTCGCATGTCTCGCATTAGCGGTATGTCTGCGGGGCACTGATCTTCAAGACCGGACCTTTCGGTACACAGCAGGATGTTCCGAGGGGTCGGCCGCCGAAGACACGTCAACTCGGTGCGCGGGCGGGCACCGCAGCCACACGGCGAGTGAGCCGAAGGGGCGCGCCCCGGAGGCGAACCGAGCCATGAATATGGGGGTATGCCATGGCCGCAAGGCCTCTCGTCGCGCGGCAGCCGAACGAACGGCTGCAGGCGCTCATCCAGGAAGCGGGCTGCTCCAACGCGGGGCTCGCCCGCCGGGTCAACATGTGCGGCGCGGAACACAGCCTCGATCTGCGCTACGACAAGACGTCCGTGGCCCGCTGGCTGCGCGGGCAGCAGCCACGCGGCCGGGCCCCGGCGATCATCGCGGAGGCGCTCGGCCGCAAGCTGGGGCGCACGGTCACGATCGACGAGATCGGCATGGCCAACGGCAAGAACCTCGCGTCGGGCGTGGGACTGCAGTTCTCGCCTACGGTGCTCGGTGCCATCGAGCAGGTCTGTGAGCTGTGGCGCAGCGACGTCGGCCGCCGCGACTTCCTGTCCGGCTCGTCGGTCGCCGCGTCGGCGCTCGTCGAACCGAGTCGTGACTGGCTGATCTCCACACCGGACGCACAGGTCGCGCGCTCCACCGGGCCAGGGGTGGGGTCCTCGGACGTGGCGGCGGTGCGCGCGATGACCCAGGCACTGGTCGAGCTGGACCACCAGTACGGCAGCGGGCATGTGCGCCCGGTCGTCGTGCACTACCTCAACAGCGTCGTCTCGGGGCTGCTCGCGGGCTCGTACCGGGAGGCCGTCGGGCGCGAACTCTTCGCTGCCGTCGCACGGTTGACCGAACTTGCCGGGTACATGGCCATCGACACCGGGCAGCCCGGACTCGCCCAGCGGTACTACATCCAGGCGCTGCGCCTCGCGCAGGCCGCAGGTGACAGGGGATACGGCGGCTACGTCCTCGCCGCCTCCATGAGCCATCTCGCGGTGCAGCTCGGAAACCCTCGGGAGATCGCGCAGTTGGCGCGTGCGGCGCAGGAGGGGGCGCGCGGCCGGGCGACCCCGCGTGCGGAGGCGATGTTCTATGCCGCCGAGGCGCGCGGGCACGCGCTGATGGGCGACGCGCGGGCCGCGCAGATCGCGTCCGGGCGTGCGGTCACGGCACTGGAGTCGGCCGACGCGGCGTCCGGGGACGATCCGGCGTGGATCGCCCACTTCGACCACGCGTATCTGGCGGACGAACTGGCGCACTGCCACCGGGACCTGGGGCAGGCCGAGGCGGCTGCTCGCCGGGCGGAGGAGTCCCTCGCCGGACATCCCGCCTCCCGGGCCCGGCGCCGGGCGATCGGCTTCGTCCTGCTCGCCACCGCACAGGTGCAGCAGCGCGAGGTGGAACAGGCCTGCGCCACGGGCCTGAAGGCCGTGGAACTGCTCGGCACGCTGCGGTCCAACCGCGGCGCCGAGTACCTGGAGGACTTCCAGCAGCGCCTGGAGCCGTACCGGGACGAGGCGGTGGTGCGGGAGTTCGGGGCGCGGCTGGAGCTGGCGGCGGCCTGAACCGGACCCCGGGGGCCGGGGACACCGTCACGGGACTCCGCCGGGCCCCCGGGGTCGCATGACACCGCTGCCCCGCGCTCTTTCGGAACGCGGGCCGTAAACAGCGTCCCGGGCGGCGGTTTTGTTACGGCCGGCATATGGGTAAGAGGTCACGCCCTGTGCGGCGTGGCATGCGGCTCGGGGGATTCGGTAGCGTGAGCCGACGATTCCGTAAGTCCCCCATTCGTAGGAGTCCCGGTGACGCAGAGTGGACAGGGCGAGGAGCCCTCGGCGCAGCCCGCGCGCGAAGGCATCGTGCTGCCCTCCGACGGTCATGCCGCCCCGGCGGGCGGCCAGGCCTGGGGCGGGTCGTGGGGGCCGGAGCAGCCGGCCCAGACACCGCCCGCCCAGAACTGGGGCGCCGACACAGCACAGTCCTGGGGTGCTCCGGGCGCGCAGCCGTCCTGGCAGCCTTCCGACGCGCAGTCGGGCTGGGGCCAGGCTTCGGCGCCGCAGCCGCAGGCCGCGCCGGGACGGCCGCTGACGCCGCAGGCACCCGCGGGCTCCGGCGCCGGGCCGCTGCCGCCCGAGGCCGCGCCGACGTCTTCGTACGGCGCGAACGGACAGCCCGCCCCCCGGGGCGCGCACTCCGTTCCGCACGCCGCGCCTCTGCCGTCCGCCGCCGACGAGGGCGCCACGCAGTACATACCGCCCGTCGTCCCGGACGAGGGGGCGACCCAGTACATCCCGCCGGTGGCGCCGGGGGCGCTGCCCGAGGAGGTACCCGCGGATGACGCGACACACTTCCTCGGACAGTCCGCCGGCCCCGCGCGGCACGGCGGGGGGATGCCGCCCGCGGTGAACCCCGATGCGGAGGCCACGCAGTACCTCTCGCCCGTGCCCGGCGGGCCGGCACCGGCGCCGTACGGGATGCCGTCGGACGCGGCCGACGGCGGGTGGCAGACGCCGTCCGAGTTCGACAACCTCTTCCGCAGCGACGAAGGCGGCGCCGCGTCCACCCAGCAGATGCCGCGCTTCGACGTCGCGGACGAGCCCGGCGCCCCCGTGGGCCGGGCGGCCGGACGACGCGCCGGCGGCGGTGGCCGTCCCCCGTCGCGGGTGCCGCTCATCGCGGCCGTCGGCGTGGGCATCGCCGTCGTCGGTATCGGGGCCGGCGCCCTGATGGGCGCGGGCGGGGACAGCGGCAGCAAGGGCGTCGACAACCAGACCGTCGCTGCGACCGGCCCCGCCGCGGAGCCCTCGCAGTCGGAGTCCGCGTCCGCGCCCGCCGACCAGGCCAAGGAGCAGGCGGTCGCGCTCGACAAGCTCCTCGCCGACAGCGGCAACAGCCGCGGCGCGGTGATCAAGGCGGTCGCCGATGTCAGGGCCTGCCAGAACCTCGACCAGGCGGCCACCGATCTGGGCAACGCGGCCAAGCAGCGCAACGACCTGGTCACCCGGCTGTCCGGGCTCTCGGTCGACAAGCTGCCCAACCACGGTCAGCTGACCGCCGCGCTCAACAGCGCGTGGAAGGCGTCCGCGTCCGCCGACAGCCACTACGCCGCCTGGGCCAACCAGGTCTCGCACAAGAAGGGCTGCAAGAAGGGCCACGCGCGCAGCACCAGCCAGACCGCGGCGGGCGACGAGGCCAGCCGCACGGCGAGCGCCCAGAAGGCGAAGGCCGCACCGCTGTGGAACGCCATCGCGCAGAAGTACGGCCTGACCCAGCGCCAGCCGACCCAGCTGTGAGCACGGCGGTGTGCGCCGCCCGGAAACCGTTCGGAGGGCGGGCGGCGCACGCCCCGTGGCCCCTCACTCCGAGGATGTGCTCTCCAGCGTCTTCGACACGTTCACGAAACCCTTGCGCGCCGCGACCAGCCGACCGTCGCGCACGACCTGGAACGTCACGTCCGAGTTGATCAGGCGGGGGTAGTCGACGACCGCGGTCAGGTCCTGGAAGCGCCACCGCAGGGTCGGAGTGAGGCCCCCGGTGTCGACCTCGAGGTCGTTGTCGAGCGCCGAGCGGATCGTGCGGGCGGACACCTCGCCGTCGCCGAGCGAGTCGACGACCCGCTTGAGGACCGTGTACGCGATCCACGTGGTCTGCACACCCGCGTCCGCCGGGTCGATCCGGTTGTCGCCGAAGGCCTCCTCGCGGATCACCTTCTTCATCGGATCCCAGCGCGCGTCACCCGCCTCCGGGTACCAGCCGGTGACGTACGCCCCCTCGTACGGCCCCGACCTGCCGCCCGACGCGTCGATGACCGACTGGTCCACGCTGCCGAGCACGGAGGCGATCCGCACCGCCGGGTAGGAGACGCTCAGCCGCCGGAAGGAGTCCATGAAGGTGCCCGTGCGCTCGTCGAGCACCGGCACCACGCACCCCTTCCGCGGGGGAACCGCGGTCGCCTGTCGCAGCGCCTGCTGCGCCTGCTGGTCGAGCGCGGTGGCGTCCTCGGCGGCGCGCAGGTCGAAGGCCGCCGTGTGGCCGCTTGCCTCCAGCCCGGAGTCGAGCAGCATGGGGAGCTGGTCGCCGGTGACGGTGTCGGGGCGCACCAGCGCGAGGGGACCGCAGTGTTTGCCCAGTTCCTCGCCGAGGCCGGCCAGCAGCGCGGGCTGACCTCCGTTGACGGGGTAGGAGAGCGCGCTCTTGAACTCGTACTTGGTGAGCCCGTAGCCGCCTATGTAGGGGATACCGGCCGACTCCAGCGGGGACAGGGTGGATCCCGCGTACTGGCTGTAGGAGCCGACGACCGCGACGACCTTCTCCTTCGCGGCGAGGCGGGCACACTTCGCGGCGCCGATGTAGTCGTTGTGGTCGTTGCAGGTCAGGACGTTGAGCTTGCGGCCGTGCAGGCCGCCGTGCGCGTTGACCCAGCGGGCGTACGCCTTCGCCATCGCCGGCATGCCCGGCTTGTTGGTCGCGGAGGTGTTCTCGGGCGCCCAGGTCATGACGGTCACCGTGTCGTCCCCGGAACCGCCCGTGAAGCCGGGCACGACACCGCACCCGACGGTGATCGACGCACACGTCACCAGCGCGCCCGCGGACAGCAGAGCGGTCCTGGCGCGGGCAGCCGCCGTCCTGCGGACGGGGCCCGGAACGCGAGGGCCGGTGCGGGGAGAACGGGTGCGCAACCTGTCGATCATGGACACGCACGATTTCGCCACACTGCTAACCAAGGTGCGACCGGCGGGCAACGACAGGTGACGTGGAGGTGAATTGAGGGGGCCGATGATCCGGATTTCACGGGGAACGTACGATCGATGACCGTGCAAGGTTCGGAGAGGTCTTCCCGTCGCGGCCGTCGCTCATCCACCATGGGCGGCATGCCACTCAACGACATGCCGTGGTGGCGCTGGCGCAGCAATGTGCGTTCCGCGCTGCACATGCTCTCCGACCCGGTGTTCCAGCGGGACGTCTGGCTGGCCCGTGTTGACGGGTACGGCGACGTCACCGACGCCGTGTACCGCCTGGTCGAGGACACCTGGCTGGACAACTGGTCGGCCGAGAAATACGTCGGCTCGATCTTCCGCGACTCGCAGGAGGCGGCCCTCGTCGACACCGCGGTGCTGCGCGTGCTGCGGATCATGCACCAGGTCGGGCCGGACGCGCTGGTGGAGGCCTACCTCGACCACCAGCAGTGGCCGGAGGCGGTGCAGGCGGCACGCGACGCGCATGTGCGGCTCGCGGCGAGCGACGGCGAGGACCCGGACGTTCCGCCGCGCACGCTCGAGGTGCTGCGGATCCTCACACGGACCGCGTAGTCCGGTCCCTCGGCGCGTCCGGGTGGCAGGACGAGACTCCGCGCCGCCCGGCGGACGTGAGACCCTGGCGTGCATGAACGAGCTGTCCACCCGGCCCTCGGCCTCCGCCGATCAGTACGTCCTCACCCTCTCCTGCCCGGACAAGCAGGGGATCGTGCACGCCGTGTCGAGCTATCTGTTCATGACCGGCTGCAACATCGAGGACAGCCAGCAGTTCGGGGACCACGACACGGGACTGTTCTTCATGCGGGTCCACTTCTCGGCGGAGGCTCCGGTGACGGTGGACAAGCTGCGGGCGAGTTTCGCGGCGATCGGTGACTCCTGCCAGATGGACTGGCAGATCCACCGGGCCGACGAGAAGATGCGCATCGTCCTGATGGTCAGCAAGTTCGGCCACTGCCTGAACGACCTGCTCTTCCGCGCCCGGATCGGTGCGCTGCCCGTAGAGATCGCGGCCGTGGTGTCCAACCACACCGACTTCTCGGAGCTGGTGGGCTCGTACAACATCCCCTTCCACCACATCCCGGTGACGAAGGAGACCAGGCCGGAGGCCGAGGCACGGCTGCTGGAACTGGTCCGCGAACTGGACGTCGAGCTGGTGGTCCTCGCCCGCTATATGCAGGTGCTCTCGGACGACCTGTGCAAGCGGCTCAGCGGCCGGATCATCAACATCCACCACTCCTTCCTGCCGAGTTTCAAGGGCGCCAAGCCGTACCACCAGGCACACGCGCGCGGGGTGAAGCTGATCGGCGCCACCGCGCACTACGTCACGGCCGACCTCGACGAGGGCCCGATCATCGAGCAGGAGGTCGAGCGGGTGGGCCACGGCGTGACCCCGGACCAGCTGGTGGCGATCGGCCGCGACGTGGAGTGCCAGGCGCTGGCCCGCGCGGTGAAGTGGCACGCGGAGCGGCGGATCCTGCTGAACGGGCGGCGGACGGTCGTCTTCGCCTGATCGGGAGCCGGTCTACATCCGGCTCAGCGACGCCACCGCGAACAAAACATCCCTGATCGCCTCCCGGTCCCCGAGCTGACCCGCGGCGGCCTCCTCCGGCGGCACATGGCCCGCAGCCAGGCGGCAGAACTCCACCCCGTCGAGCGCCACATGCGCCACCTCGTGCTCGGCGGAGCCCACCGCGCCGCGGGGCTTCACCGGTTGCAGAGAAGCCGGGAGCGGGGGAGAGTCCAGCGGTATCAGCCACTCGCCGCCGCCCTGGCCCTCGATCTCCAGCCGCAGACAGCGTCCGGGCCGACCGACCGCGGCCAGATGCCGGGTGCGGCCGGACGAGCCCCGAAGGGCCTGCCGCCGGGCCGCCAGCGCCGCCGGCAGCATCCGTGCGGCCAGGTCGATCATCCTGCTCAGATGACGTGGCGCCGGCGGCTCGTACGGATAGTCGACCGCGTTCGCGATGTCCTCCGCGTGCACCCAGCACTCGAAGGCGCGGTCCAGCATCGCGTCGCGCAGCGGCAGTTCGAACCCGCCGTAGGGCACCGAGAGCTTCCTGGAGCCCTGGCCGGTGAAGGACACGGTCCGCACCAGGCTGTGGCTCTGCTCCCGCCACGGCATCCGGACGGAACGGGTCGGCGGGAAGTACGAGGCGCGCCAGTACGCCTCCGTGCGCTCCTGCGGTGTCCCGGTCTTCGCGGTCGCGCTGCCGAGCGGATCATCGAGTCCCAACGCCACCGCCACCAGCCCGTCGACGGAGAGCAGATGGGCGATGACCCCGGCGACGGTCGTACGACGGCTCGTCGGTCCGGTCCCGCCGAACCAGCGCAGCCGCACCGGCGCATGCCACTCGGCGTCGCCTATGTCCTGCAGCAGGGCGTCCAGGCGCGCGGCTTCCGCCTCATAGGGAGTTGCCCACTGCGGTACCGGGATACGCGGGGGCCGCTGCTGCAGGCAGCTCTCGAGAACGCGCGTGCGCAGCCCGGGATCGAGGTCGAGGGTCTCGGCGGGGTGCAGCAATCCCACGGCCTCGCGCAGCCGCCGGGCCTCGTCGGCGCACGGGCCGCAGTCGCCCAGGTGCTCCTCCATGGCCGCCGTCTCCTCCGGCGAGCAGGCGGCGAGCGCCCACGCCCCGAGCAGCGACTTCAGCACCTGGTGTTCGAGCTCGAGCGGGGGATCGCCGGCCCCGTCGGTGACGTCGTGCCCGTGCGCACCGGACACCTGCGGGCTGCCGGGGCCGCCGTGCCCCGGCGCCTCGGGCTTTCGCGCCCGGCCCCCGTCGGCGTTCCTCGGTCCCGGGCCGCGGTGGGCGCCGTACGCTGCGGACTGCCCGTACTTCTCGAAGTGTTCCGCCTCCGTCACCACGCGGCCTCCGGTTCGGGAGGGGCGCCGAAGGGCCCCGCCTCGTGGGCCGTGGACACCAACTGGAGCCCGAGCCGGAGGCGGCGGCGGGCCTCGTCCTCGGTGATGCCGAGGTCGGCGGCGGTCTGGCGGTAGTCCCGGCGCTGGAAGTACGCGCGCTCCAGCGCGGCGCGCAGCGGCACCGGCATCGAGGAGACGATGTAGTCCGCGCGGGCCGCGACCGAGGCGTGGCGCACCTTGCGCTCCAGCTCCTCCGAGGTGCCCCGGCCGTCCTGGGGGAGCGCGGCGGTCTCGGCGGCGCGCAGTCGCTGCACGGCGAGCCGGTGGGTCAGCGTGGCGACCCAGGAGCGCAGCGGGCCCTGCCCCGGGTCGTACGAGTCGGGGTTCTCCCAGACGTGGGTGAACACCTCGCGTGTGACGCCGTCGGCGGCCTCCTCGTCCCCGAGTACGCGGTGGGCGAGACCGTGCACGAGCGAGGCGAAGCGGTCGTAGAACTCGCCCAGCGCGGCCGCCTCACCGCGGGCGAGCCGCTGCTGCATCCTGCGGTCCCACCGGGGCGGTGCGTCCTTCTTCGCCATGCAGCCCCCTCACCCCCTGGTCGTGCCCTGATCGTGCAGATGTCCTGCTCCGGTTCAGCCTGTGCTTCCAGCCTTGAATGTAGTCGCCACATGGGACGACGTACGCCCCTTTGCGGCAATGTGCACCCCTTGACGGGCCGAGGGTGGTAGAGGCGGCCGGCCGCGGACCGCTGGTTCGGGCGCCCGTCTCTCCTCCGACGTCGCTGATCAGGTGTGAATGAACGAGATCCGATACCGATTGAATTGGCTCATCTATCTCACATTTTCGATAGATAGTTCGGTGTTTCCGAGAGAAGTGCGGGGGCAGCCGCACTGAAGGAAGCGTGGGAACCGCTTTCGTTTCAGGCCGGGCGCGGGCGAGCGGGAGGCATGGCGGTGACGTTCAGGGTGACCTACGGGGAGTGCGGCGAGTGGGTCGTGCTCCGGGTGGCGGGCGAACTGGACCTGGCCACGTCACCGGTGCTGCGCCGGCGGGTGCACGATGCGGTGGCCGACGGCCGTCACCGCATCGTCCTCGACCTCTCCGAGGTCGTCCTCTGCGACTCCAGCGGCGTCGGCGTGCTGATCGCAGCCCGGCGGCTGCTCCGCTCCTGCCGGGGCCGGCTCAGGCTGATCCTGCCCGGGCCCGGCGACGTCGCGGGCACCTCCCCGCCGGGCGGGACCGGCGGCGGGGGAGGAGCGCACGTCAACCGGGTCCTCGCCACCCTCGGTGTACGCCGCCTCTTCGACGTCCACCCGGACCTCGGCTCGGCCACCGGCGAGGATCCGAGCCCCCTGTCGGCGTGAGCCCGGGGCCACGGCACGGTGAAGGCGACCCCGCCGGACGGCCACACTGGTGTCCCGGTATTCCTGCGGTCTTGGTACAAGCGCCGATTCCCGCTCCCCGCAGGCGCCCGACATCGTACGCTCCGTGCCGGATGTACCCCCGACGTCATGTAAGGCGGCCGAGAACACATGGTCAGCACCGAGTACGAGCGCAGGATCGCCGCCCGGTTCGCCACCTTCGACCAGGACGGCAACGGCTCCATCGACCGCGAGGACTTCAGCGCGGCGGCCAAGGCGGTTCTCACCGAGTTCGGCACCGCGGCCCGGTCCGAGCGAGGGCAGGCCCTGTACGCGGGCGCCGAGGCGCTCTGGCAGGGCATGGCCGGGATCGCGGACGGGGACGGCGACCAGCGCATCACCCGCGAGGAGTTCGTCGGCAGCGCCGTCAAGCGGCTGCGTGACACCCCCGGCCGGTTCGCGGAGATCGCCCGCCCCTTCCTGCACGCGGCGCTCGCCGTGGCGGACGGCGACGGCGACGGAGTGGCCACCGTCGAGGAGACCGTCCGCGTCCTGAGGGCCCTCGGAGTACGCGAGGACATCGCCGCGACGGCTGCGGCGGCGCTCGACGCGGATGGCGACGGCAGGGTCGGCGAGACGGAAGTCGTGGCCGCGTTCGCCCGCTACTTCACCGTGCCCGAGTAGCGTTCGCGCAGCGTGTACTCGAGCATCCTTGGCAGGTTCTCGCCCTGCCGCCTGAAGCGGTCCGGCGGGCGCTGTGCAGGCGCTCTTCGAGGTGGGGCCCGCTGATGTCACCGATTGTGGCAATTGAGGGTTACGGAGCGTTGATACAGGGTTGTGTCCTACGCGTGACTTGTCACGGACCGGAGTCGGCGCGGGGCTCCGGTACCTTGTGTGGGATGCGAGCGGTTTCGAGCCCGATCCACTCCGGTGTGGCCTCTGCGGCGGCGCCGGGTTCGGTGATGCGCGCCGCTCGCGGGGCAGGACGGTCCATCGTGCCTGTCTGTTCGACTCACCGTGGCAAGCGTCGCACAGTATGCCGTACGCGTACTCCTTCGCGCTGGAATATGCCCGAAGCGCTTGTTGGGGTGACTGTACGTCAACCATGCTGTTGTGCAAGGGAATCACGGTGCGTGATCCTGGTTCCTGCCATGCAGTCGATGACCACGATCGTGGCCCTTGTGAGGCGCGAGGCGATGTGTCCGCCGGTTCGGATGGTGTGAGCGGTGCAGGTGCTTCAAGTGCAGCTGGAGATCCGGCCCGACCCCGCGGAGGTGGGGCGGGCCCGGCAGTGGGCTCGTTCGCGGCTCGCCGGGTCCGGGATAGGGGCGGACGAGCCGCTCGCGGAGACGCTGATCCTGCTCGTCTCCGAACTGGTCACCAATGCCGTCGTGCACACCGGCTGTCCCGCCGTCCTGCGGCTGCTGCTCACGGGTGTGCGTGACGACCCCTCGGGCGCCCCGGCCGGCACCGTCCGGCTCGAAGTGGCGGACGCCAGCGCCTGTCCGCCGTCGCCCCGGCACGCTCGCGGCGACGAGACGGGCGGTCGCGGGCTGGAACTCGTCGACGGCCTCGCCGACCGCTGGGGCTGGGACCCGGAGGGTCTCGGCAAGCGCATCTGGTGCGAGGTGGACCGCTGTGGCGCGGGTGCCGCGGACCGGGCGGCGGTGTGCGGGGTGCCGGCACCCATGCCGGAGTTCGCGTACGGCGCTGTGTGACCGGGTGCGCTCCGGCGCTCGGGGCAGGGACGTACACGCCTGGGCACGCGGCCCACGGGTGACGGTCCCTTGAGCTGAGTCACTGTCGGGTGCGCCGGGTCGTGCTTCCGGGCGCGCCGTCACTATCAGGGCATAAGTGGTGAATCCGCGGCCGGGAGTTGACGCGACGTGCCCGTGTGATCACGCCGGGATCCAGCGATTCGCCGCGAGGGGACGTCGAGGGCTTCGGCGGCGGGGGGCCTAGGCGAGTGCGGGTCGCGATGCGGCGTCGGCTCCTTACGCGGCCGGACGGCCTCGGGGGAGGCTGTCCGAGGGCCAGGGTGGGAGCGTCGGACCGGATGGCGGCGCGCGATGCCGCGTTCGGGGCGAGGCGGGGCGTCTTTCCTTCGAGCGCAGTCGAGAGCGGGTGAGTCGCGCCGCCGGCCGACCTCCGTCGGCGCCGCCGCCGAAGGGGCCGGGTTCGCCGACAGCCGGAAGGCGTGGCTCCTTCTTCTCCACAGGCTGTGGATAACTCTTCGGGATTCCAAGTCGGGCCTTGCGTATCCCGTCTCCACCGGATCGAGCGCGTGTCCGGGTGCCGCATATCGTCTCTTACCGGGGGGAAGAGCCGTGGAGGCGTACGAGGAGGCTGCCGCGGACGCACACACGGAGAAGGGGTCAACGGCCGTGCCGATGCTCTGAGTTCCGCTGCTCGGCCGTCACCACGCGGGTGTCATCGCGCGGTTGTCCACAGGCCCGGACACGCAGGGGGCCGCTGTCAGACATGTCCCCTATCTTCGACGCATGACATACCGCGACGTGGCCTCCCGACAGGTCCTGACCTGGGCCGTGGTGGCCGTCGGTGCCCGGATGCCGGTCGCCATGGCCCCCCTCGCCCTGGTCTTCCTCGCCCGTGACCGCCCCGGCGGCTACACCCTGGGCGCGACGCTGGCCGCGGCCTACGTGATCGGCGAGATTCTCGGCGCCCCTCTCCTCGGTATGCGCATGCGCCCCGACCCCGCCCGCCCCCACATGGCCGCGGGTCTGGCGGTCGGGGCCGTCGGCTTCGCGGGCCTCGGCGCGTTCCCGGCCGCGCATCCTGTGGTCCTCGCCGGCTTCGCGGTTCTGGCCGGCGGCGCCCCGGCCGCCGCCCCCGGTGGTCTGCGCGCCCTGCTCACCGCCCTGGTCCCGCGGAGGGCCGTCGCCCAGGCCCTGTCCGCCGAGTCGATGCTGATGTCCGGTATCTGGGCCGTCGCCCCGGCGGCGGTCACCGGTCTCGCCCTCGGTGCGGCGCCCCGGGTGCCGTTGCTGCTGGGGGCCGCCCTGATGGCCGCGTCGGTGGCCGGCCTGTGGCTGCTGCCGCCCGGCTGGGACACCGACCCCGCGGACCAGGAAGGCGCGTCGATGTTCCGGCTGCTCGCCCGCGCCTGGCCGGTGTACGTGACGGGCGCGGCCAGCCTGTCCCTGCTCTCCCTCGCCGAACTCGTCCTGCCAGCCCTGCTCGAACAGCGCGGCGCGGCCGTCGGCTGGTCGGGGCCACTGCTGACGGGTCTCGCCGTGGGTTCGGCGGTGGGAGCGTTCGTGTACGGGCTGCGCTCGTGGCCGGGCGGGCTGGGCGCTCGGAGCGTGGTGCTGATGTTCGGCCTCTCGTCGTGTGTGACGCTGGCCGCGTTGATACCGGGCACGGCCTGGATCGCCGTCGCCCTGGTCGCCGCGGGCGTGTTGCAGGCGGGCGCGATGATCACCCGCAACCTTTCGCTGCGGGAGGCCGTCCCGGAGAGCGCCCTGGCGGCGGGCTATTCGGTGATGTACGCGGCGGTGGGCGTCGGCTATGCGGCCACGGGCTCCCTCGCGGGCGCCCTGCTCCACTTCGTCGCGCCGTCGACGGCGATCCTGGCCGGCGTCGCCCTGACCCTGACGCTCACGCTGGCGGGCGCTCTGGGCGAGCGCGTACGGCGCCCGGCGTCATCTGCCGTCGGCGGAAAGAACGTTGTCGCCGACGAGGCCACTCCCGCCACCGGTGCGGAACGTGCGCCGGTACGCGGTGGGAGTGACCCCGAGCGCCCCCTGTAGGTGCTGTCGCATCGACTGGGCCGTGCCGAAGCCGGCGTCCCGCGCCACCTGGTCGACCGACAGATCGGTGGACTCCAGCAGATGGCGGGCCCGTTCGACGCGCTGCTGGGTCAGCCACTGTCCGGGGCTGATGCCGACCTCCTCGCGAAAGCGCCGAGTGAAGGTGCGCACGGACATGGACTCCTGCTCCGCCATGTCGCGCAACTGGATGGGCTCGTGGAGCCGGCCGAGCGCCCAGGCACGGGCGGCGGTCGTGGTCGCCTGCTGCGGCTCGGGCATCGGGCGCTGGATGTACTGCGCCTGGCCGCCGTCGCGGTGCGGCGGGACCACGGTGCGGCGGGCCACGTCGTTGGCGATGGCGGTGCCGTGGTCGCGGCGCACGATGTGCAGGCACAGGTCGATGCCGGCCGCGACCCCGGCAGAGGTCAGGACATCACCGTCGTCGACGAACAGCACGTCCGCGTCGACCCTGATCCTCGGGAAGAGCCGCTGGAAGTGCTCGGCGGACGACCAGTGCGTGGTCGCCGGACGGCCGTCGAGGCAGCCGGCCGCGGCCAGGACATAACCACCGGTACAGATGGCGACGAGCCGGGTGCCGGGCCGGATACGGGCGAAGACGGCGGCCAACTCCTCGCCGAGCACGCCCTCTTCGTACACCGGCCCCAGCTCGTACGAGGCCGGCACGACCACGGTGTCGGCGGTGGCGAGGATCTCCGGGCCGTTCTCGACGAGGACGGCGAAGTCCGCGTCGGTCTGCACCGGGCCCGGCGGCCGGACCGAGCAGGTGACGACGTCGTACAGCCGTCGTCCCTGTGCGTCCCTGGCGAGCCGGAAGATCCTCTGCGGGATGCCCAGTTCGAAGGGCAGCAGCCCGTCGAGGGCGAGGACGACGACGCGGTGGCGGCGAACGCCTTCGGCAACGGTCATGGCCCGATCCTAGCGAACACTGTCCTTCGGGCCACTCGTTTGCGGGGCGCCGCAGACCGGATGCTCTATGGCGTGACCCAGACAACCGCTGCCGCAGCAACGGCCGGGGAGACGCGGCCCAGCCGCCCGACCCGCATCCACCGCGCTTGGTTCGTCGCCGCCGTCACCTTCGTGACGATCATCGGGGCGGCGGCCTTCCGTACGTTGCCGGGCCTGCTGATCGACCCGCTGCATCAGGAGTTCCACTGGTCGCGCGGCACGATCGGCGCGGCCGTGTCCATCAACCTCGCCCTCTACGGCCTGACCGCACCCTTCGCCGCCGCCCTGATGGACCGCTTCAGTGTCCGCAGGGTCGTCGCCGTGGCCCTCGCGCTCATCTCGCTCGGCTCGGGCGTGACCGTGTGGATGAGCACGGCCTGGCAACTGCTGCTGTGCTGGGGCCTGCTGGTCGGCCTGGGCACGGGCTCGATGGCGCTGGCATTCGCGGCGACGGTCACCAACCGCTGGTTCACCGAGCGGCGCGGTCTGGTGAGCGGCATCCTCACCGCCGCCTCCGCCTCCGGACAGCTGATCTTCCTTCCCGCACTGTCCTGGACGGTCGAGAACCACGGCTGGCGCCCCGCCGCCGTGACGGTGGCCCTCGCCGCCCTCGCGGTCATCCCCTTCGTCTGGCTGCTGCTGCGGGACCACCCGGCGGACGTGGGCCTGAAGCCGTACGGTGCACGGGAGTTCGTACCGAAGCCGGAACCGGTGTCCGGGGCCGCCCGGCGTGCCGTCACCGTGCTCCTCTCGGCGGTGCGCACGGGCCCGTTCTGGCTGCTGGCCGGCACCTTCGCGATCTGCGGCGCCTCCACCAACGGCCTGATCCAGACGCATTTCGTCCCGGCGGCCCACGACCACGGCATGCCGATCACGGCGGCGGCCTCGCTCCTCGCGGTCATCGGTGTCTTCGATGTGGCGGGCACGATCGCCTCGGGCTGGTTCACCGACCGCTTCGAACCGCGCCGCCTGCTCGCGGTGTACTACGCCCTGCGCGGCATCTCGCTCCTCTTCCTGCCCGTACTGCTGGCCCCCGCCGTCCACCCGCCGATGATCTTCTTCATCGTCTTCTACGGTCTGGACTGGGTCGCCACCGTCCCGCCCACCCTGGCGCTGTGCCGCGAGCAGTACGGCGAGGACAGTGCCATCGTCTTCGGCTGGGTCCTCGCCTCTCACCAGGTCGGAGCCGCCCTGGTGGCCTTCCTCGGTGGTGTGGCACGGGACGCGTTCGGTTCGCACGACGTCGTCTGGTACGCGTCGGGCGCGCTGTGCGCGGCGGCCGCCCTGATGGCGCTGGTGATCCGCAGGCGCCCCGCGACCGGGTGAAGGAAAGGGGTGGGGCCGGTGGCGCGGAACGACCGGTTGGGGGGGAATCGGCGTGCGGAGCGTTGCGAGTGGGTGGGGTGCGGGGATTCGCTGAAAGACCTGACGCAATAGCAAGAAAAGGGAGTCAGTGGGGAGTTGGACACCGTGAGGGGTGTGATCCGACTTACCGGCGGGGAGTGGACCGCCGTTCTGCGCCACGGACCCTTGATTGAATGGCCCGATGGCCGACATACGTGATGACTCGCGCTCTCACCCCTTCCCGGAGCTGCATGGCCACGGCCTGCGGCTGAGCGACTGGGACCCTGATGTGGAAGCCCAGGTGGACGACTGGTTCCGGGGGCTGACGGACCCCGACTTCCTGCGCTGGAACACACCGCTCAGGATCGTGCGGGACAGGGATGATGCGCGGGAGTCGCTGCGGTCCAAGGCGCTCCGTGCGGCGGAGGGCCTGGACGCGACGTTCCGGGTCACGGATGCGGCCGACGGCAGGACGTTGGGGCAGGTCGGCGTCAACCTCATCGACCATGTCTTCCGGACGGCCCGCGTCGGCTACTGGGTGCTGCCCGAGGCCCGCGGCGGGGGCGTCGCCACCCGCGCCCTGGCCCTCGTCGGCCGCTGGGCCCTGACCGATCTCGGCCTGAACCGCCTGGAACTGGGCCACGCCCTCGGCCACGAGGCGTCCTGCCGTATCGCGGAGCGGTGCGGCTTTCCGTACGAGGGGACGCTGCGCGGCGCGATGTTCGAGGCGGAGCGCCAGGACGTGTTCCGGGACGTGCATCTGCACGGACGGATCGCGGGCGACCCCGAGCCCACGCTTCCGTGAGCGGGCGGGCGTAAATCCGTGTGCAGGACGCGCTTGTTCGCGAGATCTTGGTCTGCATGGATTCAGGCACGTACGACTGGCGGTTCACCGGCGACCTGGAGGAGTTCCTCGGGCGGGCCGGGTCCTTTTTGCGGTCCCAGCCCGCTCTGCACACCGTGCAGTTGACGGTCGCCGACAAGCTGCGGACGGAAGGGCTGTCGGCGATGGGCGGGAAGCCGCCGTACTTCGGCTGGCTCGCGGACGAGGACGGCACCGTACGGGCCACGGTCCTGCGCACGCCCCCGTACCAGCTCAACCTCACCTCCCTCACCGCAGGGGCCGCCGACGCTCTGGCGGCGCGGCTCGCGCTGGACGGGCGGGTGATTCCGTCGGCGGGCGGACCGGCCGAGACGGTCGCCGCCTTTGCCGCCGCCTGGGAGCGCGGCACCGGAGCCGCCGCCCGGCTCGCGATGCGGCAGCGCCTTTACCGGCTCGGCACGTTCACCCCGCCAGAGCCCGCGCCGCCCGGAAGCGCCCGGGTCGCCGGCGCCGACGACCACGGGCTGGTCGCGCGCTGGTACGCCCAGTTCCACGTGGACGTCGAAGAGCCTGCCGGGCAGGACCCGGACCGCTGGGCCGAAAGCCGTATCGCGTACGGCGGGATCACGCTGTGGGAGACGCCGGACGGCACGCCCGTCGCGATGGCGGGTGCCACGCCCGAGGTCGCCGGGCAGGTCCGGGTGGCTCCCGTCTTCACCCCCGCCCCGCTGCGTGGCCGCGGCTACGCGGGCGCCGCCACCGCCTCGGTCACCAGGGCCGCGCTCGACTCCGGCGCCGAGGAGGTCCTGCTCTTCACCGACCTCGCGAACCCCACGAGCAACGGCCTGTACCAGCGGCTCGGGTACGAGGCGGTGGCGGACTACGCGGTGCACGAGTTCTCGGCGTAGGGGCGCCGCCGGCGCCCCTGTGCGGATCAGGCCGGGCCGGTCAGGGCCACAGGAGTTCCCTGGTCCACCCTCCCTGCGTGCGCCGGTAGACGAGCCGTACGTGCCGGCGCTCCGCGTCCCCCTGGAAGAACTCCACCTCCTCCGGCTGGAGGCGGTAGAGAGTCCAGGACGGGACCGGGGCGTCCGGCTCGCGCCGTGCCCGCTCCCAGGCCGCCGCCGAAGCCCGCGCCAACTCCTCGGTGGAACCGAGCACTTCGCTCTGGTGGCCGGTCAGCGCCGCCGCCAGCGCACCGGTGGAGCGGGCGTGCAGATCCGCCTGCCCTTCCTCCGGGGGTCCGGACGTGACCGGGCCGCGCAGCCGGATCTGCCGGCCCTGGGCGGACCAGTAGAAGCCGAGGGCGGCATACGGCCGGGCCGCCAACTGTCCGCCCTTGCGGCTTCCCGCGTGCGTCGCGAACACCCAGCCGTCGGCGTCCGCGCCGTGCAGCATCACGATCCGGACGTCGGGCATGCCGTCCGCGTCCGCGGTCGCCAGCGACATCGTGTGCGGCTCGGTCTGGCCCGCCGCCACCGCCTGCGCGAACCACTCCGTGAACAGCTCCAGTGGCTCCGCGGGCGCCGCCGACGGGGCGAAGGCGGGCAGTTCGGTGGTCTCGGGGGCCCAGACCCGCAGAGACCTGAGCAGTTCGTGAAGATCCGTTCCCATGGGCCGAGTATCACCCTCCGCCCCACCACCCTGCCTCGGTGTGCGGACATGAGCAACGGGCGGCGGTCCACCGGAGTGGACCGCCGCCCGCATGACAGAACGTGGGCCTTGAACGGCCGACCGGACCGGCGCGCTTCAACGCGCACCGCGTCACTCATCACATCGCGTGCTACTTCGTCGGTTTCTTCCCCGTTACACCCAGATACACCAACAGAGCCAGATTCGGCCTGAGTTCGGCCTGCTTCACACCCCAGGTCTGGAAGGCCTTCTGGTGCGAGGTCACCGACGCGAGCATCGCCACCAGCGAACCGGCCACGGCCGCCGGGCTCACGTCCTTGTCGACCCGCCTCTTGGACTGGAGTTCGGCGATCGCGTCCGTGAGAGGGCTGCTCACGGAGTTCAGGATCTTCATGCGGATCTTGTAGAAGCGCTTGTCGCCCTCGGCCGCACCCAGATCGACGACTCGCAGAATGGCGTCGTTCCTGCGCCAGAAGTCCAGGAAGCCGTCCACGAGTTCCTGCGCGGTCTGCCAGCCCGCCTTGCCGACCCACGAGCGGCCCTCGAGCAGCACGGTCAACTCCGCGGCGCCCGCGGCCGTGTGGTCGGCGATCTCCAGAACGGCGCCTTCGACGTCCGGGAAGTACTGGTAGAAGGTCGCGGGCGACGTCCCTGCCTTCCGGGCGACGTCAATGACCTTGACGTCCCGGTACGGCGAGGAGCTGAGCATCTCACTGAGGCAGTCGAGCAGTTTCTGCCTGGTCGCCTGCCCTCGCCGACCGGCCACGCGGCCGTCGACGGTGCGCACTTGTCCTGTCATGCCGTCAGCTTACCGAGGGGTGATCGGAGCGCGATTCGGCCGACTGCAAATGGGGAGTGCGGGAGGCGTGGGCGCGCTTTCGGGCCTGTGAGGTGGGAGTACGTCAACGCGCGACCGGCGTGAAAGGCCGTTAGCTTGGATGGTATGGCCGAAAATCCGCCATCGCCGACGCCCCGCGGAAACGGCGCTTCGCAAAAGGCCGGGAATGGTGCCGCGCCGGGCCGGGGGAGCGGCCCCGCGCCCAGCGCTCCGGAGGGCACCGCCTTCCCCGAGGGCGTCCCCTGCTGGATCGATGTGCAACTACCCGACGTGGAGGCGGGCCGGCGGTTCTACGGTGAGCTCTTCGGGTGGACCTTTGAGGAGGCGCACGGCTCCTCCGTGTGGGCGTACCTCGGCGACAGGGTTGTGGCCGCGCTGGTGCCCAAGCGGGACGGGCGGATGCCCACGGTCTGGACGGTGTACTTCGCGGCGCCCGACGTGGCCGCGCTCACCGGGCGGATCCGGGCGGGTGGCGGCCAGGTCGTCATCCCGCCGACCCCCGTGGACACCCTGGGCACCGCGGCGCTGGCCGCCGACCCCGAGGGCGCCGTCTTCGGCCTGTGGCAGGCCGGCACGCACGCGGGCTTCGGCAAGCGGCACGAACCCGGCTCCTTCACCTGGGCCCAGCTGTACGCCCGGAACACCGTCACCGCGAACACCTTCTACACGCGCCTCTTCCACGACGCCCTCCTCGGGCCCGACGCCGTCCCCGACTTCGGGCGCGCTCCGCTCGAGGATGTCTTCCCCACCGAGATGCCGCCGCACTTCCTCGTCCACTTCGGCGTCCGCGACGGCGCGGCGGCGCTCGCCGCGGTGGGCCGACTGGGCGGTCGCGTGCAGGTACCGCCGTTCGAGACCCCGTACGGAAGGGTGGCGGTCGTCACAGACGATCAGGGCGCCTCCTTCGCACTGCTCCAGCGGTAGCCGGGGCGGCCCGATGCCCCCGAAGGCGGCACGGCGAGGGCGGACGGGCGTTCCGCCTCTGCGGGCGCCCGCTTCCCGAAGGGTGCTCCGGCATGGTTTTGTGCCAGGACATCCCGATCTGCTCCTGGGTTCGCAACAGATGGCCCGGGCAGGAAGAATCAGGGTGCGTGCCGCCATGGCGGTGCGCTGGTGAGACGCTGCACGGGGTTGCGTTCACAAGGCGGATGACGCGACCCGTACGGGGAGGTGGCAGGCAAGTGGTGGATCAGCTGACGCAGCACGATCCGCGGCGGATCGGGCCGTTCGAGGTGCTGGGGCGGCTGGGTGCCGGCGGCATGGGGCTGGTCTATCTCGCGCGCTCGGCGTCCGGCCGGCGAGTGGCGATCAAGACGGTGCGCACCGAACTCGCCGAGGACCAGTTGTTCCGGGTGCGCTTCACGCGCGAGGTCGAGGCCGCGCGGGCGGTCTCCGGCTTCTACACGGCGGCCGTGGTCGACGCCGACCCGCGCGCGGCCGTGCCGTGGCTCGCCACCGCGTATGTGCCCGCGCCCTCCCTCGAGGAGATAGTGGCCGAGTGCGGGCCGCTGCCGGCCCAGGCGGTGCGCTGGCTGGCCGCGGGTGTGGCCGAGGCGCTGCAGTCCATCCACGGGGCGGGCCTCGTCCACCGGGACCTGAAGCCCTCCAACGTCCTCGTCGTCGAGGACGGTCCGCGGGTGATCGACTTCGGCATCGCCTCCGGCGTGTCGAACACGCGTTTGACGTTGACGAACGTCGCCGTCGGTACGCCCGCCTACATGTCCCCCGAGCAGGCGAAGGACTCGCGCAGCGTGACCGGCGCCAGCGACGTCTTCTCGCTCGGCTCGATGCTCGTCTTCGCAGCCACCGGACATCCTCCCTTCCACGGCGCCAACCCCGTCGAGACCGTCTTCATGCTGCTGCGCGAGGGTCCGGACCTGTCGGGCCTGCCGGACGAGCTGCGCCCGCTCATCGACTCCTGCATGCAGATGGAGGCCACCGGCCGCCCGAACCCGGCCGACCTCCAGGCCCAGTTGGCGCCCCATCTCTTCGGTTCGGGCTCCGACGACAGCGGTACGGCGTCGGCGTGGCTGCCCGAGAAGGCGGTCGGCCTGATCGAGGCGCGGCGCGGCGGACGCGCGCCGGCCAGGCCGTCCTCCTCCGGCAGCCGTGGCGGCGACGGCGCGCGGCCGGTCGTACCGGCCCCGGCGTCGCGCGAGCCCGTGCCCGCGCAGGCTGGCACGCCCGACTCCGGGCCGGTGCGGCTCGCGGGCGCGCCCGTGCCGATCGGGCCCGGGCCGCGGGTCGCCGACGCCCGCGCCGCCGCGGTGAAGGCGCCTCCCCCGGAGGCGGGTCTCGCCGCGTCCTGGTCCCGGCCGCGCGGCGGCGTCAACGGCGCGGCCGGAGCCGTGCCCACGGCCGCGCCGCCCGCTCCCCATTCCTCCGCCGCGCCCGCACCGGGGGTGGCCGGCTGGCGCCCGTGGCGCTTCCGTATGTCGAACGACGTCTGGGGCACGCCCTCGGTCGCCGGCGACCTCGTCTACGTCACCTCCTTCGAGGTGCACGCCCTGGACGTGGCGACGGGCCGCCGCCGCTTCAAGACACGGGACGTGGCCTGGTCGATGTCGGTCGCGGACGGCCGTATCCACGCCTCCGACGGGCCGATGCTCTTCGCCCTGGACGCCCGTGAGGGCACGGACCTGTGGCGGTTGTCCACGGACGGCTGGGTGTACTCGCTCAAGGCCGACCGCGGCACGGTCGTCACCGGGATCCGCGGCGGCGGCGTCCAGGCCTGGGAGGCGTCGAACGGCCAGAAGCTGTGGGAGATCACCGGGGCGCAGTCGGACTTCGAGACACCCGAGGCCGGGCCGGTGGTCCAGGACGGCACGGTGTACGTGTGGCAGGACGCCCGGCTGCGGGCCCTGGAGGCACGTACGGGCGAGGAGCGCTGGTCCTACCCGATCGGGGACGCGGCGTCCTGCGGCGGCGTACCCGTGCGCCTGACGCAGGCACCCGACGGCTACGTCTACGTCTCGGCCGGCACCCGGGTCCTGGCCATCGAGGTGTCGACCGGCATGGTGCGCTGGCACTTCGAGGCGCCGGCGGTGTTCCTGTGCCCGCCGACCTTCGTCCCGGGGCCGGCGGTGACCGGCGGCGGCATCTATCTAGCCGACTACCTCGGCACGGTCTACGCCCTGGACGCGACGGACGGTCGCGACCGCTGGCGCATCGCCACGGAGTCGCGGTCGGCCATCGAGCCGGTGCTGGTGGCCCAGGGTCAGGTCCACGTCGGTAGCGGCAAGGGCCTCTACACCCTGGACGCGGTCACCGGCACCCCCAAGTGGCGCTTCCAGGCGGGTGGCGACATCGTGGGCTCCCCGGCGGTGGCGGAGGGCCGAATCCACTTCGGCTCCATGGACCACCTGCTGTACACACTGAAGGCCGACGACGGCCGACTGCGCTGGAAACTGGCGACCGGCGGCGAGATCACCGGCCCGCCGGTGGTGCGGGACGGCGTGGTGTACGCGTGCAGCAAGGACCACTGCGTCTACGCCCTGGACGCGGAGAAGGGAACGGGGACGGCCCGGACCGCCTGAACCGAGGCCACTCGGGGGGAGTTGTCGTAAGGGTGGTTGAGGAGTGGCTGTTGGGCCGCCCGCTTCATTGCCAGTGTCGTGCTTTCGCAGGCCGCGTCAAGGGCGCTTCGCGTCGGCTTCGCCGATCGGCCTCCGGCCGACCCTTGACCCGGCCCGCTCCAGCACGGGTAAGAAGCGAGCGGGCGGGCCCGGAAGAGCGGGGTCCCCAGGTAGGCCGAGGGAAAGGGCGGTTGCGGAGCCACTCGGAGGCGGGGGCGCATAAGCGCCTCGCCTGCACGCCGGGTGGGTTTAGCGGCGATCGGCGGGCGGGTGGTGCGCGGACGCGTCTCGCCTGCACGCCGGGTCGGTTCAGCGGCAATCCGCCGGTGGGTGGGGTCGCGTTCGCTGGGCGGGGCATGCCGGTGGGTTCGGCGGCGTTCGGCCGACGAGGGGGCGGGGGAGTTGTGCCCGTGGGGGCAAGTAGCGGTGCGCGATTGGAGGGTTTGTGTCACTGCCCTCGCCTCCCACCTGCGGTTTTGCCCTCGCCCGCTGGCACAAACCCTCCAATTAGCCATCAGCGGCCCCACCCACCGATCGCCGCTAAGCCGGCCCGGCGCGCAGGCGAGGCGCGAGTGCGCCGTCCGCTGCCGGGCCACTCGCCAGCCAACCCCGCCGCAAACCCCGGTAGGACCCCCGCTCCACCCCCGGCCGCCTGCTCGCTTCTCACCCGTGCTGGAGTGGGCCGAGTCAAGGGTCGGCCGGAGGCCGATCGGCGAAGCCGACGCGAAGCGCCCTTTACTCGGCCCACGGAAGCACGACACTGGCAATGAAGCGGGCGTCCCAGCAGCCACTCCTCAACCACCGGGGAGCCAAAGCCTGCCCCGGTGCCCCCCGCCCCCGCCCGTGAGTTCAGGAGCAGTCGCAGTCAGCGCGGCTCTGACCTCCCGGATCATCCACGCCGGGCGGTGGAACACATCCTCAGCGGTGAAGCGGAGCAGGTTTCGTACCTCGGGGCACTGAAGGACCTGGTTGAAACGGGCGACGTCGCGCCGGTGGGACTCCCGGGTGCCGTGGTAGGCGTAGCCCTCGATCTCGACCGCGAGCCCCTCGGCGCGGAAGAGGAAATCGAGGTAACGGCGGCGGCCGTCCGGGGTGTGCACCTCGGCCTGGGGCTCGGGGTGGAGACGGGCGTCGAGCATGCGTAGGCGGGCGATCGTCTCCGCAGGTGAACCGGAGCGGGGATCGACCAGCGCCAGCCAGTTCCGGGCCCTGGTAGCACCGAGGAGAGGGGCTTCGAGAGCGACGGCGAGGGCGGCCGGGGTGGTGAGCGGGGCGCGGCGTGCGTTGCCGACGGTGCGGCGGCTGAGCGCCGACTCCACGGCGACGAGCGCGTCATCCCTGGGGCCGGCCCGGAGAAGGTCGGTGAGGGTTCGAGGGACCTCGGTAACGCGCAGTCCCCACCGCTGGACAACTTCGGTTTCGGAGAGGGGGATGCGATGCACCCGTACGCTGGGGAGGCGCCGCCGGAGGCTGAGTGTGGGATCGGTGAACTCTGCGGCATCCAGGGCGTCCGGGGAATCTGCCGTCAGCGTCTCGATTCCCCAGAGGTAAGCAGCCGAGCGGTGGCTCACGACGAGCCTCGGACTGAGGAGCTGGGCGGCTCTCAATCGAACGAGGAGGTCGACACTCCTCCCGGGCTCGACCCACGCACCGCCCTGGACCCGGGTCCATCCCTCCGAGTCCAGTCGCCGAAAGAGAGAAGCCCGAGGCCACCCGGCTTCCAGCGCCCGCGAGGTGAGCAACACGCCTCCGTCGACGAGCGCTCCCAAGTCCTTGCGCTGCACGCCCCTACTGTCCCGCAGATACGCCCCACCCCTCCGCCCCCTGTGGACAACCAGCCCACCCGGACTAGGGAAGGGGGAGATTGGCGGATCTGTTCCAGCAACGGCCGTGGATTACTGGGGGAGAAGGGTGCGGAGGTGGCACAGATCTGCCAATCGGTCCCGACTGATGAGCGGTCAGCGTTTGAAGGAGGTGAGGAAAGAGGTCCAAGTTGCTGCTTTGAAGAAGAGGACGGGGCCTTCCTCGGCCTGCTTGGAGTCGCGGACGGGGACTACGTCGGGGAGGCCCGGGGCGACCTCGACGCAGTCTCCGCCGTCTCCGTTGCTGTAGCTACTCTTCCTCCAGCGGGCCGTGCTCAAGTCAAAGGCGGTGCTTGCCATTTCGGTAGTCCTCAGCCGCTTCCTCGATCATGGCGAGGGACGCCTCCGGCGGCAGAGCGGCGGCCCTGAGCCGATCGTATGCCTTGCGGTACTGCTTCACGAGGGCCGGTTCGTCGATCGTGGCGCCACTGTACGGAGACTCCGTGTACACGAGAGGTGGGGCATCGGGGAAGGTCATGACCTTGGCGGATCCCTGCATCAGAGGATGCGCTCCGCAATTCCACGGAAGCACCTGTGGAGTGATCCGAGGACGTCGGGCCAACGCTGCGACACGGTCGAGCTGCTCGGCCATGTCTGCCGGAGGAAGGGCTGGAAGCCGCAGCAGGGACTCGTGGAAGATGATCCAGTACTCCGGATTCGTCGGGTCGTCGTCGAAGAAGCGAGCCCGACTCAGGCGAGCGTGGACCTTCTCTTCCGTCTCCTCGCGTGACTCCATCGGATGCGTGGCCCGGATGACGGCGCGGATGTACGGCTCGGTCTGGAGCAGCCCGGGGAAGAGGGTCGGGCACCACTCCTCGATGGTCTCCGCGTGCCGTTCGGCTTCAAGAATCCGCTCAAAGTACTTGGCGTGCCCCCTCCGCCGAGCCTTCCCCACGTCCTCGCACCGTCGCGCGAAGAATCCGTCCGTCTCCAGGGCCCGATCCACATGCTCCGCGAGGTCGCGTGGCATACGCCGCTCCCCACGTTCGATCTCGCTCAAATGGCTGAGGCCGTAGAAGCTGCCCTCCGCCAACTGCTGAAGTGTCAGCCCTGCCTGCTCTCGCTTCCACCGCAACTCCTTGCCGTAGAAGCTCGGCACGCTTTCCGACCCGTCGATGTCCTTGCGTCGCGCCATGCCCTGCCGCCGTTCAACAACAGCTGTGCCCGGTTCCGCCGTTCGCGGCCGGGAAGTCAAACCCCTTTCACGATAGGGGGCGCGACGTCAGTGTGTGACTGATTCACCACAGAGCGCACGGAAAGGTGTACGTCGATGCAACCGCCCCAGGCTTCGGCCTCCGACCGTCCCACGGCGGACGACATGACCCTCTGCGTGGAGGAGCTACGTGATGCCCTCGCCGTCCACGGCATCACCCTCCCCTCCCTCCGCGTGGACCTGCCGAGCTTCGCGGCGGCGTACCGTCCTCCCGCCGGACTGATCGCGCTCGGCAACTGCAACACCGCCACCGGGCGGAAGCTGGCGGAGGTCCTCCGGAAGGCGGCCGAGCGTTGAACGCCCCCGCACTTCCGGATCTCCGGCTCGACCTGCTCGCCTTGCCCAAGGCCGTGCGGGAGCTGCGCTGTGCGGTGCGGGAGTACCTGGGCGGGCCGTGCGCCGACGTCGAGTTGTGCGTCACCGAGCTGGTCGCCAACGTCATCGGACACGTGGGGGAGGGCACCCTGGTGCGGGTGCGCATCGCGCTTGCTGATGGCCGGATTCGCGTAGAGGTCACCGACCCGGACCCTCGCGCGCTTCCCGTCCTCCTGCGTGCGGCACAAGACGACGAGTCCGGCCGTGGCTTGGCTCTCCTCGACGCGGTGGCGGTTCGGTGGGGTGTGGAGCAGGGGGCGGCGGACAAGACGGTGTGGTGCGAGGTGGAGCGGAGCTGCTGAAGAGCTTGTGGGTGTGACGCCGACTTGCGGATACGGCGGTGGGGCCGAGCATAGGCTCGGCCCCACTAGTGAGAGTCGGGTTCCCGATCAGCTGATGTGGACGTTGTCCGTGCTGGCGTCGGGGGTGCCGCTGATGTGGACGTTGTCCGTGCTGGCGTCGGGGGTGCCGCTGATGTGGACGTTGTCCGTGCTGGCGTCGGGGGTGCCGCTGATGTGGACGTTGTCCGGCGTGTCGGTGATGTGCGCGTTGGCGAACGCTGAGGCCGAGGTTCCGCCCACTGCGGCGACCGCGATGGGGGCAGTGACGAGAATCTTCTTGGTGCGGGTCATCCCAACTCCTCAGGAATAGCGGCGACGTCCGTGTGAGGAGTGAAGCTAGTGTCAGGGGGGCGATTGTTCGAGTGGATCGAACGGTTCACGCCAGGAGTTGACTAGAACTCTGTTCTGGACACACCTCGGCCGCGGCGGCTCCCCCTCCGCGCCGCCGCGGCCGATCCCCCGTGTGAAGATGAGTCTGGTCAGGCCTTCTCGTCCGTGGCGTGGACGTTGTCCGTTGTGGCCGTGCCGGTGTCCCCGCTGGCCGGCTTGAACGGCTCGTTGGTGGCGTGCACGTTCTTGATCGTGACCGGCTCACTCGTGGCGTGGACGTTGTCCGTCGTGGCGTCGCCGGCCGGCTCACTCGTGGCGTGGACGTTGTCGGTGGTGTTCTGGTCGCTCATCTCGCTGGCTCCCCTGACAGTGTTGTGCGATGTGTTGGCAGGATCCGCCTGGCAACTCCCCCGTGGTTGCCGGGCGGACCCTGCTAGGCCGGTTCACCTTAGAGGGCCGACCGCTCGCCGTTCCGTCTGCCCCCCGAAGCGACGGCTCGACACAGTTGAGAGTGCCAAGCGGCGATAAACGAATGATGAACGCGTGCCTTCGTATGGCAGATCGCCTGGTCAGGCCACGGCGGTCGGCTTCAGCAATCCCCTCACTTCGTCTGCTTCCGGTGCGCCCAACGACTCGAAGATCTGAAGCGCCTCGGTCCAGCACACCTGGGCTCGGTCGAGCTGGCCTATCCCGTTCAAAGCGCGTCCGAGCACGGTGAGGACATTGCCACGACGCCATTCCCCGCCGATGCCGCGCAGCAGCGCCAGTGCCGTCTCGGCGTTCGGCGCGGCCTGAGCGGGCCGTCCGGCTGCCAGATCGAGTTCGGCCAGGCGGAAGAGCGTCATGCCCTCCCACAGGCGCTGGCGGCTGTCCCGGAACACCTGCAGGGCCTGGAGCAGACACTCCGTGGCCTCGGCGAGTTTGCCGCTTTGGGTGAGGGCAAGGCCCAGCGCATACCGGCCGTTGGCCCCCTTCAGAGCATGCTCCATGTCGTCGTACATCGCCGTGCCCTGCCGGGCCAACGCCACCGCGCTCTCCGTACGCCCTGTCGCCAGGTGGATGCGAGACAGGTTGCACAAGGCGCTCGCCTCGCCGGGACGGTCCTCAAGGGTCCGGAAATTCTTGATGGCGTGGGTGAAGTGCTCCGCGCCCTCCTCGTGCCGGTTCTGGTACAGCGCGACCACACCGCTGATGTTGGACGACCAGCAGCCGGTGAGCGGGTCGTCGGCCGCACGCGCCAGCTCCGTTGCCATCTGCGCCTCCTGGACAGCCACGTCGAACCTGCTGCCGGAGATGTGGTGTGCATAGGCCAGCGTCGTCAGAGCCCGTGCCTCGGTCCGGCCGTCCCCGGCCTCCTGCGACGCCTTCCGCAACAATGCCCCAACCGCCTCGTACTCCTTGGAGTTGGCGCCGGACTCGGCGAGGTCGACCGCCGCCCACAGCACGTCCACGGCGCGCCGCAGCCTATGTGGCTGCTGCGCGGACTGTCGTACGCACGCGAGCAGGGAAACAGCCTCCGAATACAGCCAGTCCTGTGCTGCGCGCCGGTCCGAGAAGGTAAGCCCCGGATACTCCGTGCGCTCCAGGTGGTCCACCAGCCGGTCTTCGGGCCGTTCGATCAGGTAGACCCCCGCGACAGTGGCCAGATAGAAGTCCAGCAACCGCGACATGGCCGCATCCCGCTCGCCCGGCGGCTGTTCGTCACGTTCCGCGCATGCACGCGCGTAGAGCCGGACCAAGTCGTGGTATCGGTACCGACCCGGGGCCGCCGACTCCAGCAGGGACGTGTCCACCAGGGACTCCAGTAGGTCCTCGGTGTCCTCCGCCGGCAGGTCCAGGACCGCCGCGGCCGCCGCCAGGGAGATGTCCGGGCCGTCCGCCAGGCCCAGCAGGCGGAACGCGCGGGCCTGGGCCGGCTCCAGTTGGCCGTAGCCCAGCTCGAAGGTGGCCTTCACCGCCAGGTCGCCCGCCTGGAGTTCGTCCAGGCGGCGGCGTTCGTCCGCGAGCTTCGTCGCCAGGACCGAGACCGTCCAGGTGCGGCGCGACGCCAGGCGGGACGCGGCGATGCGGATCGCCAGGGGGAGGAAGCCGCAGGCCGCGACCACGTCGAGCGCCGCCTCCCGCTCCGACGCCACCCGCTCCTCGCCCACGATCTTCGTGAACAGCGCCAACGCCTCGTCCGGTGACATCACGTCCAGGTCCACCAGGTGGGCACCCGCCAGGCCGACCATGCGCACCCGGGAGGTCACCAGGGCCGCACAGCCGTCCGTGCCCGGCAGCAGCGGGCGTACCTGAGCCGCGTCCTTGGCGTTGTCCAGCAGGACCAGCACCCGCCGGCCGTCCAGCACCGAGCGGTACAGAGCCGCCCGCTCCTCCAGCGAGTCCGGGATCGCCGAGTCCGCGGTGCCCAGGGCGCGCAGGAACGACCCCAGGACCGTCTCCGGCTCCGCCGCCCGCTGCCCCGCGCCCTGCAGGTCCACGTACAACTGGCCGTCGGGGAAGAACGCGCGGGCCTGGTGCGCCACATGGACGGCGAGGGTCGTCTTGCCCACTCCGCCGATGCCTGCCAGTGCCGAGACCGCCATCACCCGGCCCTCCGCCGACGCCAGCACTTCGCTCAGCTCGGTGACGAAGGACGCGCGACCCGTGAAGTCGGGTACGGTCGCCGGAAGTTGGGCCGGGCGTACGGGAGCCGTGGTCGGCTCAGGCGCTGGTGCCGACGGTTCCGCCAGGCCCGGGTCGGCCTGCAGGATCCGCTGCTGGAGGTCCTTCAGGCCCGGCCGCGGGTCCACCCCGAGTTCGTCGGCCAGCAGACGGCGCGTGTCCGCGTACACGGCCAGGGCCTCCGCCTGCCGACCCGACCGGTACAGCGCCAGCATCAGCAGTTCCCGCAGCCGCTCGCGCAGCGGGTGCGCCGCGGTCAGCGCGGTCAGTTCGGAGACCGCCTCCGCGTGGCAGCCCTGCTCCAGGTCCATGTCGAGGCGGGACTCCAGGAGTTGGAGGCGCCACTCCTCCAGGCGGGTCCGCTGCGTGTCCGCGTACGGGCCCGGGACGCCGGCCAGCGGTTCACCGTCCCACAGCGCCAGCGCCTCGTTCAGGAGTTGCCGGGCGCGGCACAGGTCCGCGGAGCCCTTCGCCTTCTCCGCCTCCGCGGCCAACACCTGGGCCGCCACGAGGTCCAGGGAGTGCGGATCACCGACGCGCAGTGCGTATCCGCCCGACTCGCTGACCAGCGCTCCGGGGGAGAGGACCTTCCGCAGCCGGGAGGCGTACGTCCGTACGGCTGCCAGCGCCCGCGGCGGCGGGTCGTCGCCCCACAGTGCGTCGATCAGCTCGGACGCCGTCGCCGTACGGCCCTCGCGCAGCAGCAACGCGGCCAGCAACGCGCGCTGTTGCGGTGAGCCCGTGGCCAGTAGCTCGTCCCCGTGCCAGGCACGCACCGGTCCGAGCACACCGAAGCGCAGCGCCGCCGATTCCTCGGGAGCCTGTTGCTCCGGAACCCGCGGTACACCGTCCATTCCCGCCCCCTGGCATTCCTGCCGAACCGTTCATGACCAAGAGGCCAGTTTGCCTTGTTCATGGCGGATGCGTCAGCTGTGCGAGACAGCGATCACAGGCCACAGCGCGGTACATCACAAGGCCCACACATGATCTACCCGCGCGCGGCGGGTTGTAGAGCCCCGCACCATAGGTGACGAACCGTCGTCCGCACGGGCCTGCTAGCCGTCCAGGTCCACCCGCACCGTCAGCAGATCCGCCCCGAAGGCCCGTACCGCCATGCTGTTCATGCGCGGCAGCGTCCTGAGCCGGGCCCGCGGGTCGTCGTCCGGGAGCGGATGGGCGGTGCCCGTGTGCCAGCGCCCCTGGATGCGGATGCGGACGCGCGGATCCGCCCGGATGTTGCGGATGTACTGGGACCTCTCGCCGTACTCGGAGACCAGCCAGAACGAGTCGCCGACGCGGCGCCCGCCCACGGGGGTCCGGCGCGGCAGGCCCGAGACGCGGCCCGTCGTCTCCAGGACCGTCTGGAGCGGCAGGCGGCGCAGGACCGGGTTGATCCGGCGCTGAAATGCCGTGACCGTCCGGTACTTGCGATCGACGTGGTCTGACATGGCTCCTTGCTCTCCTCACCGCGCGATGTGTCACCCCAGGGGCACTACGGTGCCCAGCTTGCCGTGCGGCCTCCCGGCCGGGGAACGCCGACACGTCGCCGGATCGTGACGCTTCTGTGTGCGGTAAGACGCGGTGCGGTGCGGCCACGCCCGGCGGCCGACCCGCGGCCGGCCACCGACGAAGCGGTCACCCGGACCGCGCCTCACGCCCCGCCGAGGAAGATCGGGTTCGTGAACGCGGCCAGCGCCCCCGGCAGCGGCCCCGCCGCCGCCTCGTGCCGCAGCTCCGCCCGTACGTACGCCGCGTACGCGGGCGTCGTGCGCCACTCGACCGTGCCCGCCCCGGACACCGGCAGCGGATCGCTGGTGAACAGCACCCCCTGGTCGGTGACCAGCCGGACCGTGCAGCGCGGCGCGCCCTGCGCCTCGAGCCGGACCGTGACCGGCGTGTCCCCGTCCACCCGCAACCGCTCGCCGATGCCCGCGTGTGCACCGCGGCCCCCGGCGGCCGTGAAGGTCAGCGACACGTTCTTGGACTCGGCGACGTACGAGCGGCCCGCGCGGATGCCCTCCTGGATCGCCTGACGGGACAGGTCGTCGGCGAGGACCACCGTCTGCGGGCTGCCCACCGCGTCGGGGTCGCGGTGGGCGTCGCTGTTGCCCATCGCCGGGAGCCAGTTGCCGTGCCCCTCCCGGACAGCGGTCACCAGGGTGTTGTCCCACTCCGCGAGCGTCACCTCGTCGTCCGGCGTGTACGCGCCGTTCCACACCTCGACCGCGTCCGCCTCGGCGAAGCCGAACTTCCAGCCGCAGCCGACGCAGGTGGCGTGCGGATGGGCGGGGACGACCAGTCCGCCCGCCTGGCGGATCTCCCGGGCGAACCGGCCGAAGCGGTTGTCGCGCGCCCGGTAGCGCCAGTCGATGAACGTGTCGGGGTCGGTGCCCAGCGCCACCACGTGGCCGTTGCGTGTTGTCACCTCCTCGCCCAGCATGATCAGCAGGTCCTCACCCGCCTGGTCGGCCCAGTGCGGGTGCGAGGAGTGGGTGTTGTGGTCCGAGGTGTTGATGAAGTCGAGGCCGGCGGCCCGGGCCAGCGCCGCGATCTCCGCGGGCGTCCGGCGACCGTCCGAGTGCCAGGAGTGCAGATGGCAGTCGCCCCGGTACCAGGCGCGGCCTCGACCCGTCGCCCGGGAGGGCGGGTACACGGGCTTCGGCGTACGGCCGGGCTCGCCGTACGTGAGCGTGATCGTCACCTCGTAGGCGAGACCCTGCGGCGCCACCGTGTAAGGGCCCAGCGCGATGTGCCAGGTGCCGGGGCGCACCAGGCCCGCGATGTAGCCCGGGGTGGCGTCGTCCGCGCGGAGGAAGAACTCGGTGCGTGCGCCGCCGGACCAGCCGCGGAACCCCTTGCCGCCCAGTGCGGTGCCGCGCTCGTCGAAGATGCCGATGTCGAGGGCGTTGCCCTGGGTGCCGGCCGGGACGGACGGCCTGTCGTAGGTGTAGGCGACCTTGATCTCCTTCACGCCCGCGGGGACCTCGACGGGAAGGTAGACGAAGTCGGGGGAGCCGGTCGGCAGTGTGCCGCGCACGGTCTTCGTCTCCGGATTGCCCGCCGCCGCGGCGGCGCCGTTGGGGAAGTTCACGGCTCCCAACGTAAGCGCGGCGGCGGCACCCGTCACGAACAGCGTGCGTCTGCCGATGCCGTGGTCGTTCTCGCACATGCCGGTGCTCCCAACGTGTCGGATGACAGGGATGGTGCAGGGATGGTGCGGAGGTGGCGCGTACCACTCTCGTATTCAGCCGTGAACTTTGGTGCAAGGGAAGTCGATCGGCAGCCATGTGCCGGCGCAACAGCGGGTGGCCGCCGTGGCCGGTGCCGCCCTGTGACGGCCGAACCGTCCCACCGGCCCACGTGCAGCCCTGCAATGGGCTGATCACCGCAAACGTATGCTCGGGGGATGACGACTTCCGCGACCTCCGGAACCGGCCCCACCGAGAACTCCATGCGTCGCGCTCTCAAACGTGCCCGTGACGGTGTCGCGCTCGACGTCACCGAGGCCGCCGTACTCCTCCAGGCCCGTGGCGCGGACCTCGACGACCTGACCGCCTCGGCCGCCCGGGTGCGCGACGCGGGCCTTCAGGCCGCGGGCCGCGCCGGTGTCATCACCTACTCGAAGAGCGTCTTCGTCCCGCTCACCCGCCTGTGCCGCGACAAGTGCCACTACTGCACCTTCGTCACGGTCCCGGGCAAACTGCGCCGCGCCGGGCACGGGATGTTCATGTCCCCGGACGAGGTCCTCGACATCGCCCGCAAGGGCGCGGCCCTCGGCTGCAAGGAAGCCTTGATCACCCTCGGTGACAAGCCGGAGGACCGCTGGCCCGAGGCCCGCGAGTGGCTGGATGCGCACGGCTACGACGACACCATCGCCTACGTCCGGGCGATCTCCATCCGCATCCTGGAGGAGACGGGCCTGCTGCCCCACCTCAACCCCGGGGTGATGTCCTGGACCGACTTCCAGCGCCTTAAGCCCGTCGCCCCGTCGATGGGCATGATGCTGGAGACCACGGCGACCCGTCTGTGGTCCGAGCCGGGCGGCCCCCACTACGGCTCCCCGGACAAGGAACCGGCGGTCCGGCTGCGCGTCCTGGAGGACGCCGGCCGCTCCTCGGTCCCGTTCACCAGCGGGCTGCTGATCGGCATCGGCGAGACCTACGAGGAGCGCGCCGAGTCGCTGTTCGCGCTCAGGAAGGTGGCGCGGGCGTACCACGGCATCCAGGAGCTGATCATCCAGAACTTCCGCGCCAAGCCGGACACGGCGATGCGCGGCATGCCGGACGCGGAGCTGGACGAGCTGGTCGCCACGGTGGCCGTGGCCCGGCACATCATGGGCCCGAGCGCCTGCCTTCAGGCGCCGCCGAACCTGGTCGACGAAGACTACGAGCGGCTCATCGGCGCGGGCATCGACGACTGGGGCGGCGTCTCGCCGCTGACCATCGACCATGTGAACCCCGAGCGCCCCTGGCCGCAGCTCGAGCAGCTGCGGGAGCGCTCCGCGGCGGCGGGCTTCGAGCTGCGTGAACGCCTCTGCGTCTACCCGGAGTTCGTGCGGCGCGGCGAGCCGTGGCTGGACCCGCGGCTGCTGCCGCACGTCCGCGCGCTCGCGGACCCGGAGACCGGCCTGGCACGCGCGGACGCGGTGGTCGAGGGGCATCCGTGGCAGGAACCGGAGGAGGTGTTCGTCTCCTTTGGTCGTACGGATCTGCACCGCAGCATCGACACGGACGGTCGTACGGGCGACCGCCGGGACGACTTCGACGACGTGTACGGCGACTGGGAGGCGCTGCGCGAGGCGGCGGCCCCCGGGATGGCTCCGCAGCGCATCGACGCGGACGTGCGGGGGGCGCTGCGCACGGCCGCAGACGACCCGACGAAGCTGACCGAAGACGAGGCGCTGGCCCTGCTGCACGCGGACGGCCCGGCGCTCGACGCGCTGTGCCGGGTGGCGGACGACGTACGCCGCTCGGTGGCCGGCGACGACGTCACCTACATCGTCACCCGGAACATCAACTTCACGAACGTCTGCTACACCGGCTGCCGCTTCTGCGCGTTCGCCCAGCGCCGCACGGACGCCGACGCCTACACGCTCTCCCTGGAGCAGGTCGCCGACCGCGCCCAGCAGGCGTGGGACGTGGGCGCGGTCGAGGTCTGCATGCAGGGCGGCATCCACCCGGACCTGCCCGGGACCGCCTACTTCGACATCGCGAAGGCGGTGAAGGAGCGGGTCCCCGGCATGCACGTCCACGCCTTCTCACCCATGGAGGTGGTCAACGGCGCGACGCGCACCGGCATGTCGATCCGCGAATGGCTGACGGCGGCGAAGGAGGCGGGCCTCGACACGATCCCCGGCACGGCGGCCGAGATCCTGGACGACGAGGTCCGCTGGATCCTGACCAAGGGCAAGCTGCCGACGGCCACCTGGATCGAGGTGGTGACGACGGCGCACGAACTGGGCATCCGTTCCTCGTCCACGATGATGTACGGCCACGTCGACCAGCCCCGGCACTGGCTCGGCCACTTCCGCACCCTCGCCCGCATCCAGCAACAGACCGGCGGCTTCACGGAGTTCGTGACGCTCCCCTTCATCCACACCAACGCCCCGGTGTACCTGGCGGGCATCTCACGCCCCGGCCCGACGATGCGCGACAACCGTGCGGTCACGGCGATGGCGCGGCTCCTGCTGCACCCGTGGATCCCCAACATCCAGACCAGCTGGGTGAAACTGGGCACGGAGGGCGCGGCGGAGATGCTCCGCTCCGGCGCCAACGACCTGGGCGGCACCCTCATGGAGGAGACCATCTCCCGCATGGCGGGCTCGTCCTACGGCTCGTACAAGTCGGTCAAGGACCTGGTCGCGGTGGCTCAGGCGGCCGGCCGTCCGGCGAAGCCCCGCACGACGCTGTACGGCGAGGTCCCGGAGGAACGGCGGCGTACGGCGGCGGCATCCGACGGCCAGCTGCCGGAGCTGCTCCCGGTGTTGGAGAGCTGAGGCGGGCCACCCTCGTGAAGTACCGGTCCCGCGCGCACTGAGCCAGAATGGTGCGCGCGGGCTCTGGTACGGGTGGGACGAGAGGGCGGACGGGTGACGCAGGCGCGACCGTCGATGCAGGAACTGATCCGGCAGCGCAGCCGTGCCGGATTCGTGGGGCGCGGCACCGAACGGCACGCCTTCCGCGCCAACTTCGCACTTCCACCGCAGGACGAGCGGCACCGCTTCCTCTTCCACGTGCACGGCAACGCGGGCGTCGGAAAGACCTTCCTGGTCCGTGAGTTGGAGCAGATCGCACGCGAACACGGCGCGGTGACGGCGTACATCGACGAAAGCGTCGGCAGCGTGCCGGAGGCGATGGCGGCGATCAGTCACCGGTTCGCTGCGCAGGGGCACCGCTTCAAGGGCCTGGAGCGGCTGCTGGCCGCGCACCGGGAGCGGCGGCACGAGGCGGAGGCGGCGGTGGTCGCCACGCTCGAATCCGAGCCGGAGGGGCCCTCGACCGGCAGTTTGGCGGCGGCGCGGGCCGGACTGGTCGGGCTGGGGATGGTGCCGGGGGTCGGTGCCTTCGCCGGGGCGCTCGACGCGGACCGGCTCGCCCGGCAGGCGGACCGGCTGCGGGCCGGGATCGGCGCGCGCCTGCGCAACCAGGAGGACGTGCAGCTGGTCCTCTCGCCCGAGCGGGTGCTCACTCCCGTGCTGCTCGGCGAACTGTCGAACGCGGCGGCCCAGGCGCCGTGGACCGTCCTGTTCTTCGACACGTACGAGCGGACCGGGCCGTTCCTGGACGGCTGGCTCCACGAGGTCATGACGACGGACCGGCACGGCGCCCTGCCCGCGACCGTGGTCGTGGTCACCGCCGGCCAGCTTCCGCTGGACACGGCCCGTTGGGGCGGCTTCGCGGACTTCGTCCACGACCTGCCGCTCGAACCGTTCACCGAGGCCGAGGCGCGCGGGCTGCTCGCGGGCAAGGGCGTGGTGGACGAGCCCGTCGTCGGGGAGGTGCTGCGGCTTACCGGCGGACTGCCCGTGCTGGTCTCGACCCTCGCCGAGGCCCGGCCCGCGGATCCGGGCGACGTGGGCGACCCGAGCGCGACGGCCGTGGAGCGGTTCCTGAAGTGGGAGCAGGATCCGGTACGACGAGGGGTCGCGCTGGCGTGTGCACTGCCTCGGTGGCTGGACGCGGATGTGTTCCGGGTCGTGGCCGAGGTCGAGGAGAGCGAACTCGACCCGCTGTACGCGTGGTTGAGGGACCTGCCGTTCACCGGCGAGCGCGGGGCACGGGTGCGGTACCACGACGTCGTACGGGCACCGATGCTGCGGCTGTTGCGGAGGCGGTCGCCCCGGGCATGGGCCGACCACCACCGGCGGCTCGCCGAGGCCTTCGGCCGGTGGCGGGAGGAAGCCGAAGCCGGTCTCGCGGAGGGGGAACGGTGGCCGGACGAGCGCTGGGGCGAACTGCGGCTCGCCGAGACCTATCACGCGTTGTGCGCGTCGCCCCGCGCCGCGCTGCCCGGCGCGCTGGGCGACCTCGTCGACGCGGGCACCTTGGGGGACGAGGCGCTTCGGCGCTGGGTGCGGTTGCTGACCGAGGCGGGCGAGGACACGAACACGGAGGCCGTACGGACGTTGGGGCACGGCACTCTTTGAGGCGCTCACGGAGGGCGGGCCCGCCGAGGCGCTACGGCTGCTGCTCACTCATGCCCGGGGCGACGAGCCGTGGCGGGCAAAGGCATGGCTGCTGCGCGGCGAGGCTCTCGCGCGGGACGGCGCGCACGCCCGTGCGCTGGAGGACTACGACAAGGCTCTGGCCCTCGACCCCGACCTGGTACGGGCCCACCGCGCGAAGGCGGTCACCCTGAGCGCGACGGGCGACCACGAGGGCGCGCTCGCCGTCCTCGATCGGACACTGGAACTGGAGCCGCACAACCCCTGGAACGTCATCCTGCGCGGTGAACTCCATCGCCTGCTGCGCCATGGTGAGGAGGCGATCCGCGATCTGAGCGAGGGGATCCGACGCAACCCGGCGAGCGCTTTCGCCTGGGCGTCCCGTGGCGCCACGCACGAGCGCGACGGCGACCGCGACGCGGCGCTCGCAGACCTGAACCAGGCGCTGGACCTCAAGCCGGACTACGCATGGGCTCTCGCCCGCCGTGCCCGGGTATGGCGAGGACTCGGCGATTTTGCGCAACAACTGGCCGACCTGAACCGGGCCCTCGACCTGCAACCGGAGTGGGCGTGGGGCCGCTGCGAACGCGGCGACGCCCTCCGCGTGGCCGGCCGCGACGAGGAGGCCCTCGCCGACTACGACATCGCGCTCGCCCTCGATCCCGGGTACGCGTCGGCGTATGCGAGCCGAGGCGTGTCACTGGCCAACCTCGGCCGCGACGAGGAGGCCCTGGCAGACCTGAACCGCGCGGTCGAGCTGCGGCCGAATTACACCTGGGTGCTGGATGCCCTGGCCCGGCTCAACCTCGATCCACGGCGTGACGTTCGGCCTGCGGAGGACGGAACAGCGAGAGGTGCCTGCTGACCTGCGATGGTGGGAGTTCCTGTGCTTCCACCACGCTCGATCGGCGAGGCACCTCTGGGCGAGGCGGTGTTCGCCTGGCCGATTCAGTGCTCCCGGAACAGCGCCTGTGCGTGGTTCAGGCTGTACCTGGCGACATCGGTACCCAGTGCGACCCCGGCCTCGTCCGCGAGCCGGGTGTGGATGCCCAGCCAGACCCGCGCGTCCATGTTCTCCAGCGTGAGCTGGTGCCATGCGGTGTAGGTACGGACGACGCCTGGTGCGGTGCCGCTGGTCAGGGTGAACGGGGCCGTGCGCGGTCCTGCGAGGGCGGTGAGAACGGTTTCCGCCGCGCCTGCGTAGGTGTTGTGGCCGCTGGGGTAGTCCGGGTGCGCCGGGGTGGTGTGCAGCGGGGTCCATGACGGGTCGGCAGGGACCTCGCCGACGCCTGTTCGGATCGCGGTGACGGGGCGCCACAGCGGGTAGGTGTACTTGCTGTCGGAGGTGGCGATCTGGGTGTCCACCAGCGTGGCGTTGGCCAGGGCGACGAGTTCGGCCTGCTTGCGCAGCGGCTGGTGGGAGGTGGCGGCGAGCGCGACGCGAATCGGCTTGGTCCACAGGGTCAGCGAGGAGTCGAACCAGAAGTTGGCCGTGTCGGTCTGCCGTGCGGTGCGCACCGTGCTGTTCAGCTCGCCGAAGTCTCGAACCTCCTTCAGATCGGTCTGGTACCGCTTGGACGTCGGAGCGGGAGGCGCGGGCAGTCGGAACTGGCCGGCGCTTTTCAGCAGGAAGGGCCGGGCGAACCGGGTGCCGTTCTGGATGGCGGGGGCGAAGGCGGGCGGGGTGGGTTGCCAGACGCCTGGCGCGGCCGGCGGCACGGTGAATGGGGCGTTCACCGAGGCCGCGTCGAAGCCGTCTCCCTCACGGTCGTGCAGGACCTCCAGCGCCTGGCGCTCGCCGGCTGCTGCCCCCAAGGTCTCGGCCAGGCCGTCGGGGGACTGATCCAGGGTCTGCTGCAGGGCGGCATCCAGCTCCGGGGCACGGGTGGGCACCAGCTCGACCAGGGTGCGGTGCACCGCGGAGGCCAGCGCCGCGTCCTGGTAGGCCCGACGGTCGACCCCAGCCGGCACGTGTTGCAAGGCCCGTGCCGCGGCGATCCAACTGACCGCCCAGGTACGGCTGTTGGTCACCGGAGGGAGCGATGAGCCGGCCGCCGCGATCGTGTCGGCCGTGGTGTCGTACCAGGCGAGCGCCACGGAGGTGCGACCGTGCCCAGGCTCAGGGGCGGCGGCGACGCTCGGCGCCGCGCCGGAGGCGACCAGCAGTGCCGTGGAGGCCACCATGGCCGCACGGGTCTTCAGGGAGTTCATGGAAACAGCTCCTCATAGTGGGGTGGGGGGCCGGGTGTCGGCCCGTCCGTCCGTCAGTCATGTGCGACGGGACCCGGAGAATGGAGGACCGTGCACTGGTCGCAGCAGTTCGCGGACGAAGCCGTGGGGCCTTGGCCCGGGAACTGCGGAGCACGGTGCCGTGCGGGGATGCCGCTGCAGACGGGGGCGGTCTTCGGCGTGGCCGGGCGTCTCAGGCGGGGTCGGCGTTGATATGGAAGGGGACGGTGACGATGTCGGAGGCGACGCCCATCAGAACCAGGTCCTTGGCGCCGATCTTCCCATCGCCGTCGAGGTCCTTCACGACGTCGGGTGCGTCGTTGTAGACGCCGTCGTGGTTGAGGTCGTCGACGACGGCCACGGTCAGGGTGGTGTCGACGTTCTGCCCCACGATGGGCGCGCCGACGATCCAGGTGTCCCACAGTTCGGTCTTGTGCGGGGTGCGGTTGGTGACGCCGGAGAGGTTGAACAGGTTGGCCAGGTTGGTGCCGGGCCCGGAGAAGCCGGGGAGGGTGCTGTTGGTGGTGGAGTCCAGCACGACCAGTCCAGGGATCTTGTCGTCCTGGCCGGTGGAGAACGTGCCGGGGAAGGGGGCGATGTTGTTGTGTGCGGCCGGGCCTGTGAGCTGGAGCCCGTTGTAGCCGGTCTGGGCCGGGGTCTTGCCCCGGAAGGAGAGCTTCAGGTCCACGATCCAGCCCTTGCCCTCCACACCCGCGTTGTCCCCGCGCTTGGGTGCGAGGACCTCCACCTTGACCGGGTGCCGTGCGGTGGAGGCGGACTTGTCCAGGCTCGAGGCGTTCGCGGTGGACAGCCCGGAGGCCGCGGCGCCCAGGCCGAGGATCACGGCCGTACCCGCACCGAGGGCGCAGCTGAGCTTCTTCCTCATGACTTGTTCTCCTGAGTGTTGGGAGGCTTGCGGCCATGTGTACGACCAACTGCGGCGCCCGGTTCAGCCCGCAGGCCGACCAGGGCGCACAGGGCCGGATCGTCGGGCGCCCGTCGAGGCTGTGGGGACGAGGACGCCGTCCGGCGCGCCCGCGGTCTCGACGCCCGACCCGTGTCGCGGGTGAACTTGAACCCCCAGCTCGTCGTACACGTAGCCGCAAGGGCACGCGACCAGTGCCTCAGGACACAAGAACCGCATGTCGCAGCCGTCCTCGAAGACGGTGCAGCCGGCGCGGTCATGTCTGGAAGTGAGTCGGATGGATCGGACCCGGTTCCGCGCCTCCCCAGGGCGCGGACTGTCCACCGCCTGCAGTTCGGGTCCGGCGATGCTCCGAGCGACCCCAGCCTGCGAGACGAGGACATCGAGCGTGACGACGGACGAGCAGTTGATGACTGCGCTGTACACCGAGCACCACGATGTGCTGCTCTCCTTCGTGCGCAGGTACGTGCGCAGCCCTGAGCAGGCGGAGGACGTCGTGCAGGAGACACTGCTGCGCGCGTGGCGCAGCATCACCAAGATCGAGCCGCGTCACGTCAGCATCCGCTCCTATCTCTTCACGATCGCCCGCAATGTGCTCACCGACAGCTGGCGTGCTGAGCAGCGGCGTCCGGAACCGCTCTACGACAACGAGGCACTCGCGGCTGTACCTTCTGCCGATGATGTGGAGGCGGCTCTGCAGGGGCACGTGATTGCCACAGCGTTGGAACGCTTGTCCAGCGAGCATCGTGAAGTGATCCAGGCGCTGTACTTCGAGGGGCTGACCACCGCCGAGTCCGCATCACGGCTCACGATCCCAGAGGGAACGGTCAAGTCCCGCGCCTACTACGCCGTACGCAACCTGCGCGCAGCCTTTGAAGAAATGGGAGTTCTACGGTGAGCACCGACCACGATGACGTGCGCATGCTGATCGGCGCGTATGTGCTGGGCGGTCTCAGCGAGACCGACCGCCGTGTCCTGGAGTCCCACCTGCCCGCGTGTCAGGAATGCCGTGACGAGCTCGCGCGCTCGGCCCCGCTGGCTGGACTGCTCCGCCGCGCCCCGGACATGTCCGCGGCCCGCCCCCAGGTCATGCGCGAGGCCGCCATCGATGCGGCGCCACCGGCTTCGTCGGCCGGGATCGACCGCCTGCTGGAGCAGGTCCGCGCCACCGCTGTGGCGCGCAGGCGCCGGGCTCGTCGGCAGTGGCTGGCAGTGGCTGCGGCCCTGATCGTGGTTGCCGGGCTCGGACTGGGGCTGATGCTGCCGTTCCGGCAGTCGACCGGACCGTCCACGGCCTTCACCTCGGCCGCCGGGTACTCCGTGTCCGGCCGCGCCACGCTCACGGCCAAGCCCTGGGGCACTGCGGTGAGCGTCACCCTGGCCGACCTGCCCGCAGGAGGATCAGGACCCTTCATCCTCCAGGTCTCCTCGGTGGACGGCCGCAAGGAGCAGGCGGCCACCTGGGCGATCACTCCCAACGGCAGCGCCGCCGTGACGGGGGCGAGTGCCCTGCACCTTCCCGACATCCGATCCATCTCCGTGATGGACCATGCGGGACGCATGCTCGCCACGACCCGACCACTCTGACCTTGGCGGTGCTGGAACCGACCGGCCTCACCGCCGCCCAACGCCACCAGGCCTTCCTGCTGGCCATCGGTCTCGTCCGCAACCTCGCTCAGCAGCTGGTCGACTTCGACGAGGAGCACGACCGCGAGTGGAATCGCCTCACCGGAGAACTGCTCGACCGGCACGCCGACCGTTTCCCCGCCCTGACCAGGGCCGTTGCCGAGGGCGCGTTCGCCGCCACGGACTTCGATCCCCTCGCTTTCGGGCTCGACCGCCTCCTCGACGGAGTCCAGGTGCTCATCGACAGAACCGCCCGGAACTGACCACGTGGCGCCACTCGGGCCACACGCGCGGACTCGTGCACCATCCGTACCCAGCGTTCTGGTTCCGTTACAGTGCTGCGCGTCGGACGTGCGGACAGTGCCGTGAGGAGGCCTGGGTGAGTGCGACGACCCGTGCCGTCTGGGGCCGGACCGAGCAGCAGGACTTCCGTAGCCGGGTGCGCGGGACGCTGCTCGGCGCGGCCGTCGGCGATGCCCTCGGCGCGCCGCTGGACGGGCTCACCCTGGAGGAGATCCGTCAGGTGTACGGACCCGAGGGGCTCGGCGATCTCGCGTTCGGGCACGGTCGGCGCGGTGCCATCACCCATCGCACCCAGCTCACCCTGTTCTCCGTCGACGGGCTCGTCCGCGCCCAGGTCCGCCGGGACACCGGCGTCTGGCATCCGCCGACCGATCTGCACCGGGCGTATCTGCGCTGGGCGGCCACCCAGCGGGACTGGGGACCCGACGAGCGCCGCAAGGACGACGGCTGGCTGGCCCGCGAGGAGTGGCTGTACGCCCGGCGTTCCCCGGACCGCGCCTGTCTGCGCGGCCTCGGCGACGACATCATGGGCACGCTGGACGCGCCCAAGAACCCCGGCGAGCCCGGGCCTGAGGCGGCCGCGCGCTCCGCGCCGTTCGGGCTGCTCGTCGGCTGGGAGCCGCAACTGGTGCTGCAACTCGCCATCGAGTGCGCCACGCAGACGCACGGGCACCCCACGGCGTACCTCGCGGCGGGCGCGTACGCGGTCATCATGCACGCGCTGGCGCGCGGCGAGAGCCTGGAAGCGGCCGTGCAGCGGGCCCTTGCGCTGCTCGCCCCGCGGCCGGGACAGCAGCCGGTCGCCGACGCGTTGCAGCATGCGCTCGGCGCCGTGCGGCAGGGGATGCCCACACCCGAGGGGATCGAGGAACTGGCGGGAAGCGGTACGGCGGAGCGCGTACTGGCGGTCGCCGTGTACTGCGCACTGGTGGGGGAGGACGTCCGGCACGGGCTGTGCCTGGCCGTGAACCACGGCGGGCCTTCGGGGGCCGCGGGCGCGCTGACCGGTGGGCTGCTGGGGGCGTTGCACGGCGAGACGGCCCTCCCGCCCGCCTGGCTGGCCGAGTTGGAGGGCCGCCCCACGATGCTGGTCCTCGCGGACGACTTCGCGATGGAGACGACACAGGGCGCCGCACTGCACAGCCCTACGGGGGCCGCGCCGGGATGGCTCGCGCGGTACCCGCGGGCCTAGTGCCGCAACAGGCAACGTTTGCCCCGTCGCGACGCCCGGCACGCCTCCCCCAAGCTCTTCGAGCAGGGGGTACCCCCACTCGCCGCACCGACCGAAAGCCCAAGTACGTCCAGTACGAGGGCTTCCGGCCGGCACGCCG
>NZ_MLYP01000034.1 GCF_001866645.1 Streptomyces colonosanans | reverse complement strand
GGTGGGGGTTGCTCCGGCTCGTGCTGGCGCCCGACGCCGGGGTGCTGGAGGGGGCCGTCGTGACCGGGGGGTGGGGGCTGAGCCTGCTGCCGGTGCACTGCGTTCCCAAGGCACGGGCCGTGGGGGCGGCCGGGCCGGACCGACGGGTGCGGCCCCGGCGGCGGTGGCAGGCCGCGCGGGGGGCCTGAAAGGGGCGCGCACACGGGGTGAGCGGTGTCCCGGGTGTCCACGTGTCACCTGCCGCAAGCGGTGGTGCGCCCCTGTCGCGTAACCCGTTCGGGCGATCGGAGGGCCGGGCGAGGCGATGGAGTTCCTCGCCCGGCGGATGCGGGTGCCGCTCCGGGGATGGCCGAGTGCGGGGCGGAGCGGCCACCGCTGAATGCCTCCGCGTACGCCTCGCGCAGCGCGGGCCCCGGGTCGACGCCCAGCTCGTCGGCGAGGAGGCCGCGGGTGCGGTGGTACTGGTCGATGGCGTCCGACTGGCGGCCCGCCCGGTACAGCGCCCGCATCAGGGCGGCGGCGATCGGGTCGACCGCGCCCTGCGGCTGCTTGGCGTTGGAGAACACCGCGCGCTACCCGATCGCCGAGATGCACCTGATGGGCCGTCAAATGCGTCTGGAGGGGCGGGTGTCGATCCGGTCCGTGGTGTCCGGGGCCGGGCCCGACTGGCAGGCCGGGCACCAGTAGGTGGGGCGCTCACGGGAGCCGTCGCCCTGTTCGGCCACCCGGACCGGGGTCCCGCAGCGCAGGCAGGGGCGGGAAGCGCGGCCGTACACGAAGAGTCTCTGCTCGCGCCGTCCGGTGGTGCTGCGCGCAGGGCTGTCGCGGTTCGCCTCCAGGAGCCTCTTGGCGAGGGCGGGCAGACGGGCGGCGCGCTCGGCGCGGAGGTCGCCGATGGGGAGCCAGGGGTTCGCGCCCAGCAGGAAGCACAGCTCGCTCTTGTAGACATTGCCGATGCCGGCCAGGTTGCGCTGGTCGAGGAGGGCCTCGCCGAGCGGGCGGGAGGGGTCCCGCAGCAGGTTCTCCAGCACCCGGCCGGGGTCCCAGTCGGGGCCCAGAAGGTCGGGGCCGAGGTGGCCCACGGCACGGTGCTCGTCGGCGGTGCGCAGGAGTTCCAGGACGGGCAGGCGGTAACCGACGGCCGTACGGTCGGTGGTGCCGAGGATGGCCCGGATCTGATGGGCGGGGCCGCCGCTCCAGCGCTGCCCCGGCGCGTAGACCTTCCACGCGCCGTCCATCTTCAGGTGCGAGTGCAGCGTGAGCCCGCCCTCGATACGGGTGAGCAGGTGCTTGCCGCGCGGGGTGACGTCCAGCACGGTACGCCCGGTGAGGTCGGTGGTGGCGTACTTGGGCACCCGGAGGTCGGAACGGGTCAGCACCTTGCCCGCCAGCGCCCCGTGCAGACGCTTCGCGGCTTGGTGGACGGTGTCACCTTCGGGCATGGGTCAAGCGTGACATGCCGGGGGACGCCGACCGGTGGTGCGCCCGCGCCCGAGCTGGGCCGTGCCCGGTCCTGCACCGTCCGCGGGGGTGGCGCAGGAGCGCTGGGACGACGCTGTTTCTCGCGCCGGAGCGCGCCGCGGGCTCACGCGCGGATACGCAGCCCTCGCGGGGTCGCTATGAAGCCCGCGCCCTCCAGGACGATGCCGAACGGGGACGAGAGGGCGGAGGCGCCATTGACCCGCTCCACCGTGACCGTGCCGAGGGAGCCCGCCCGTGCGGCTGCCGCGAGGGCCTCGGTGGCCGTGCTCAGACGGTCGTCCTCCATCGGCCCCGCCTGCGGGGCGGAGGGCCAGGCCAGCAGGGTCTTGCCGCCGCGCTCCATGTAGAGGACCAGGTCGCCGTCGACCAGGACCACCAGCGAGCCCGCCTTGCGGCCCGGTTTGTGCCCCGCGCCCGTCGGCGGCTCGGGCCAGGGCAGCGCCGAGCCGTACGCGTTCGCCGGGTCGGCAGCGGCGAGCACGACGGCCCGGGGAGAACCGGTGGAGCGGGTGCGGTTCGGCGGCAGGCCCTGTCCGTAAGGGGAGCGGGCCCCGGCGTCCGCGGCGGAGAAGCCGGAGTCCGATCGCGGGCCTCCGGAACCCGGGGCCGACAGCGGGTCCGGGAGCGCCCGGCCAGTGTCGAAGACGTCGGCGGCGCCGGTGGCGAACGAATCCGCGAGATCGTCGTGGGGAGCGGCGTCTGCCGGGCCGTCCGGGCGGTAGTAGTAGCCGGAGGCGGTGTCCGGGCCGCCGGGCGCGCCGTGCCCGGTGCCGGGAGTACCGGCCGGGGCGAAGGGGTATCCGCCACCCCCGGTGGGTCCGTTCGGGGAGCCGATTCCGGCGCCGGGTCCTGCTGCTGCGCCCGGGGCCGGCAGCGGCTCGCACCGCTCGCGTGCGTTCGCCACCGCGCGCAGCCGGTCCACCGCGCCGTCCATCGCGAACTGTGCCGCGCCGAGCCCCTCGACTACATAGCCGCGCCGTGCCTGACCGCTCTCCTCGAAGGCGGACAGGACTCGGTAGGTCGCTGAGAAGCCGCCCTCCACCCCCTCCGAGGCCACCGCGCCCCGGGTCACCACGCCGTGCCGGTCCAGCAGGGCCCGGGCCAGGGCGTGGGCACGGACGGTGGGGTCGGCCTCGATGGCGGGGAGCAACGACCAGCGGCCCGCGACGGTCGGCGGGCCCGTACGGGACTGGGGGCGGGCGGCGGCCGTCAAAGAGCCGTACCGCCCGCGCGGGACCGCGCGCTTGGCTCGGTGGGCGGTGGAGCCCGCGGTGCGGCCCGAGCCGAGCAGCGACCGCATCGGCGCGAGCGTGTCGTTCGTCAGCAGCCCCGACCAGGCCAGGTCCCAGATCGCGTCGGCCAGTTGCGGGTCCGTGACGTCCGGGTGCGTCGTGGCACGGACCCGGTCGGCGATCTGGCGGAAGAACAGGCCGTAACCCCCCAAGAGGGCATCCAGGACCGACTGGTGGAGGGCGGTCAGCTCCAGCGGGTGCGGAGCGGGCAGGAGCAGCGGGGCCGCGTCCGCCAGATACAGCGAGACCCAGCCGTCCTTGCCGGGCAGCGCGCCCGCGCCTGCCCACACCACCTCGCCGGCGGCCGTGAGCTCGTCCAGCATTCCGGGCGTGTAGTGCGACACACGGGACGGCAGGACGAGCTTCTCCAGGGCGGACGCGGGCACGGACGCACCCTGCAACTGCTCGATCGCCCGCACCAGTCCGTCGACGCCCCGCAGTTCGTGTCCGCCGCCGATGTGCTGCCACTGCGGCAGGAACTGCGCCAGCGCGGCCGGCGCCACCGGCTCCAGCTCGTGCCGCAGCGCGGCCAGCGAACGGCGCCGCAGCCTGCGCAGCACCGCCGCGTCGCACCACTCCTGGCCGATGCCCGCCGGATGGAACTCCCCCTGCACGATCCGGCCGGACGCCGCGAGCCGCTGCAACGCGCCCTCCGTGACGGCCACGCCGAGTCCGAACCGCGCGGCCGCGGTGGCCGAGGTGAAGGGGCCGTGCGTGCGCGCGTACCGTGCGAGGAGGTCGCCGAGCGGGTCCTTGACCGGCTCCGTGAAGGCTTCCGGGACGCCCACCGGCAGTGCTGTGCCGAGCGCGTCGCGCAGCCGGCCCGCGTCCTCGATCGCCGCCCAGTGGTCCATGCCCGCGATGCGGACCTTGATGGCACGGCGGGCGGCGCCCAGCTCCCGGGCCCAGTGTGACTCGGCGCCACGCTCCGCGAGTTCCGCGTCGGTGAGCGGTCCCAGCAGCCGCAGGACGTCCGCGACGCCTTCGATGTCCTTGACGCGCCGGTCCTCGGCGAGCCACTGCAGCTCACGCTCCAGCTCGGTCAGGACCTCGGCGTCGAGCAGCTCGCGCAGCTCCGCCTGGCCCAGCAACTCGGCCAGCAGCCGGGAGTCCAGCGACAGCGCGGCGGCGCGCCGCTCGGCAAGCGGCGAGTCCCCCTCGTAGAGGAACTGCGCGACGTACCCGAACAGGAGTGAGCGGGCGAAGGGTGACGGCTCCGGCGTGGTGACCTCGACCAGCCGCACCTTGCGGGATTCGATGTCGCCCATCAGCTCCGCGAGTCCGGGGACGTCGAAGACGTCCTGGAGGCATTCGCGGACGGCTTCCAGGACGATGGGAAACGAGCCGAACTCGCTGGCAACTTGGAGGAGTTGGGCGGCGCGCTGGCGCTGCTGCCACAGCGGGGTGCGCTTGCCGGGACTGCGGCGCGGCAGCAGCAGCGCGCGGGCGGCGCACTCCCGGAACCGGGACGCGAACAGGGCAGAGCCGCCGACCTGGTCGGTGACGATCTGGTCGACCTCGCCCTTGTCGAAGACGACGTCCGCTGCGCCGACGGGCGCCTGTTCGGCGCCGGCCGCCTTGTCCCAAGGGGTGCCCCTCGGTGGCTCCTGGTCGAGCAGATCCAGGCTCATCAGATCGATGTCGGGCAGGCGCAGCACGATGCCGTCGTCGGCGTGCATGACCTGGGCGTCCATGCCGTATCGCTCGGCCAGCCGGGCGCCCAGCGCGAGAGCCCACGGGGCATGGACCTGGGCGCCGAAGGGGGAGTGCACGACGACCCGCCAGTCGCCCAGCTCGTCGCGGAACCGCTCGACGACAATCGTGCGGTCGTCGGGCACATGGCCGCAGGCCTCGCGCTGTTCGTCCAGGTACGACAGCACGTTGTCCGCGGCCCAGGCGTCGAGTCCCGCTGCCAGCAGCCTCAGCCGCGCGTCCTGCGCGGGCAGCGAGCCCACCTCGCGCAGGAACGCGCCCACCGCACGGCCCAGTTCGAGCGGGCGGCCCAGCTGGTCACCTTTCCAGAAGGGCAGCCGGCCGGGGACGCCGGGTGCGGGGGAGACCAGGACGCGGTCGCGTGTGATGTCCTCGATCCGCCAGGAGCTGGTGCCCAGCGTGAACACGTCCCCGACCCGGGACTCGTACACCATCTCCTCGTCCAGCTCGCCGACCCGGCCGCCCCCCTTCTTGGGATCGGCCCCGGCAAGGAAGACGCCGAACAGCCCGCGGTCCGGGATCGTGCCCCCGGAGGTGACGGCCAGTCGCTGGGCGCCCGGGCGGCCGGTGATCGTGCCGGCGAGCCGGTCCCACACCACCCGCGGGCGCAGCTCCGCGAAGGCGTCGGAGGGATAGCGGCCGGCGAGCATGTCCAGTACCGCCGTGAACGCCGATTCGGGGAGAGAGGCGAAGGGGGCCGCCCGGCGGACCGTGGCGAGGAGGTCGTCGAACTGCCAGGTGTCGAGCGCGGTCATGGCGACGAGCTGCTGCGCGAGTACGTCCAGCGGGTTCGCCGGAACCTTCAGCGACTCGATCGCTCCGGTGCGCATCCGCTCGGTGACCACGGCGGACTGCACGAGGTCGCCGCGGTACTTGGGGAAGACCACGCCCGTGGAGACCGCGCCGACCTGGTGCCCGGCGCGGCCCACGCGCTGCAGCCCGGAGGCCACGGACGGCGGCGACTCGACCTGGACGACGAGGTCCACCGCACCCATGTCGATGCCCAGCTCCAGGCTGGAGGTGGCGACCACGGCGGGCAGCCGGCCCGCCTTGAGGTCCTCCTCCACCAGGGCGCGCTGCTCCTTGGAGACCGAGCCGTGGTGGGCGCGGGCGAGCACCGGAGGCGCGCCCTGGGCCGCGCCCGAACCGCCCATCAGCTCGGCGGGCGCGTGGTGCTCCGCGAGCGTCTCGCCGGTGGCCCTCTCGTATGCGATCTCGTTGAGCCGGTTGCACAGCCGCTCCGCGAGACGGCGCGAGTTGGCGAACACGATCGTGGAGCGGTGGGCCTGGACCAGATCGGCGATCCGCTCCTCCACATGCGGCCAGATGGAGGGGCGCTCCCCGCCCTCGGCCGCGTCGGCGACCGGGGAGCCGCCCAGCTCGCCGAGGTCCTCGACGGGGACGACCACGGAGAGATCGAACTCCTTCCCGGACTCGGGCTGGACGATCTCCACCTTGCGGCGCGGGGAGAGGAAGCGGGCCACCTCGTCCACCGGGCGCACGGTGGCGGACAGGCCGATGCGGCGCGCGGGCCTCGGCAGCAGTTCGTCGAGCCGCTCCAGGGAGAGCGTCAGATGCGCGCCCCGCTTGGTGCCCGCCACCGCGTGCACCTCGTCCAGGATCACCGTCTCCACGCCCGTCAGCGCGTCGCGCGTGGCCGACGTCAGCATCAGGAACAGCGATTCCGGCGTGGTGATCAGGATGTCCGGTGGGCGGGTGGCCAGGGCGCGGCGCTCGGCGGCCGGGGTGTCGCCGGAGCGGATTCCCACCTTCACCTCCGGCTCGGGCAGGCCGAGCCGCACCGACTCGTGGCGGATGCCCGTGAGCGGACTGCGCAGATTCCGCTCCACGTCCACCGCGAGGGCCTTCAGCGGGGACACGTACAGCACCCGGCAGCGCTTCTTGGGATCGGCCGGCGGTGGGACGGACGCCAGCTGGTCGAGCGCGGCGAGGAACGCGGCCAGTGTCTTGCCGGAGCCGGTCGGGGCGACCACGAGCACGTCCGATCCCTCGGCGATGGCGCGCCATGCCCCGGCCTGGGCCGCGGTGGGCGCGGAGAACGCCCCCGTGAACCAGCCGCGGGTCGCGGGCGAGAAGCCGTCCAGGGCTCGGTGTGCGGAACTGACCATGGATCCATCCTGCACCCGCCCGCTGACAAAGCCCCTGACCTGCGTGAATGTCCTCGCGAGGACACCGGGGAGTGGTCACGGGCCGCCCGGCGGTGACGCAGAATGGGGTCCATGGCGGGTTCCGGGGAGCGTGCGCGGCACTGGCGGTACGAGGAACTGCCCGGTGTCGACCTGCTGCGGGCCCGCTACATCCGCAAGACCTTCCTGCGGCACACCCACGAGAACTTCGTGATCGCGGCCATCGCCGACGGCGTCGAGATCTTCCACCACGGTGGCGCCGACCAGTACGCGGGGCCGGGCGCCTTGGCACTGGTCAACCCCGATACCCCGCACACGGGCCGGGCCGGCGGACCCGAGGGCTGGCAATACGGGGCCGTCTACCCGTCGCCGGACTTGGTGGCCGAGATCGCCGCCGAGACAACCACCCTCCGCGGCACCCCGGGCTTCGCCTGCCCGGTGCTGGAGGACTCGTACGCCGTCGGTCTGGTCCACGAGGTGCTTCGGGCCGCGGACGAGGGCAATGCGCTCGCTGCCGACACCCTGCTGCGGGTTGCCGTGACCCGGCTGCTCCGCCTGAACGGCGGGCCGATGCCGCAGCGCGCCGTGCGTACCGCGGGCGCCCGCGCCGCCGCATGCGCGCGTGCCGTACTCGAGGAGCGGATGGCCGAGCCGCCGACCCTGGAGCGGCTCGCGGCCGATCTCGGCACCAGCCCGTTCGCACTGCTGCGTGCCTTCCGTGACACCTACGGCATGCCGCCGCACGCCTGGCTGACCGACGCCCGTGTCCGCCGGGCCCGCCACCTCCTGGACGTCGGCACCGCACCCGCCCAGGCGGCCGTCGCCGTCGGGTTCACCGACCAGCCGCACCTCAACCGCCACTTCACCCGCATCGTGGGTGTGCCTCCCGGGGCGTACCAACGGGAACGCGAGTGCGAGGGCCGGCGCGCCCCGAGCGCAAGAACGTACAAGACCCGCGGGAGCGGCCGCTCGTAGCGTCCCGAGCGTGGCAGAACAGACCGCTCGCGCAGACATACGCAGGGAAGACGGCGGAAAGCCGGACGCCGCCGTCGTCCGGGACGCCCTCGGAGTCGGGGTCGCCGTAGGGCTGTCCGGCTTTGCCTTCGGGGTGACCTCGGCCGGCAGCGGGCTCACGCCTGTGCAGACCTGCGCGCTCAGCCTCCTGGTGTTCACCGGAGCCTCGCAGTTCGCCCTCGTGGGCGCGCTCGCCGCCGGGGGCAACCCGTTCACGGCGGCCGCGGGCGCCTTCTTCCTGGGCGTGCGCAACGCCTTCTACGGGCTGCGCCTGTCACAGTTGCTGGCCCTGCGGCGCGCGGTGCGGCCGTTCGCCGCCCAGTGGGTCATCGACGAGACCACCGCGGTCGCGCTCGCCCAGCCGTCGCGGCGCAGCGTCCGCATCGGCTTCACCGTCACCGGGCTCACCCTCTACGTGCTGTGGAATCTGACCACGCTCCTCGGGGCGGTCGGGGCGCAGGCCGTCGGCAATACGGACGCGTGGGGCCTGGACGCCGCGGGGCCCGCGGTGTTTCTCGCGCTGCTCGCGCCGATGCTGAAGACCACCACCGAGCGCGCCGTGGCGGGCGCGGCCGTGGTGCTCGGGCTCGGCCTGCTGCCGGTCCTGCCCGCAGGCGTTCCGGTCCTGGTGGCGGCACTGGCGGCCCCGGCCGTCCTCTACGCGGAGGGCCGGCGGAAGGACCACGGCAAGGGGACAGCCGGGGACGACGTGCAGAACGGCGACAGGAACGACGCACAGAACGACGCACCGAGGGAAGACCGTTGAACATCTGGATCGCGATCGGTGTGACCGCCGTCGGCTGCTACGCCGCCAAACTCATCGGCCTGCTGGTCCCCGCCGGAGTCCTGGAGCGCCCGCTCGTGCAGCGGCTCGCAGCCCTGCTGCCGGTGGCCCTGCTGGCCGCTCTCACTGCCCAGCAGACCTTCGCCGACGGCCGCGGCCTCGTGCTGGACGCCAGGGCCGCGGGACTCGCGGCGGCCGCTGTGGCTCTGCTGCTGCGCGCCCCCTTCCTGTTGGTCGTCGCCGCGGCCGTCGTGGTGACGGCGGGGGTGCGGGCGATGACGGGCTGAGTGGACGGCCCGGTGGCACGCGCGCGTGGTTGCGCGGTCAGCGGAGGGTCCCCTGTGCCCGCAGGGTGCGCAGCGCCTCGTTGGCCACGAGCAGGCGGCACTCCAGGGCGGTGCCCGGAGGGCGAGCGGTACCGGCCCGGACCCGCTCTCGGAGGCGGGATACTGGAGTCATGCGGTTGACGGTCTTCTGGCAGCGGATGGCGGATCATTTCGGCGAGGGGTACGCCGACTCCTTCGCGCGCGATCACGTGATGTCGGAACTCGACGGGCGCACGGTGCACCAGGCGCTGGACGCCGGCTGGGAGGCCAAGGACGTGTGGCGCGCGGTGTGCACGGCCATGGGCGTGCCGCACGAAAAGCGCTGAAGGGCTCCGGGGACGGCAGTCGGGCCGACGCGGGCAAGTACCGGCACGGGTCCCGTATGCCCTGGGAAGCAGGGGCTCGGGGGCTGAGGAACAGGCGCGTTTTCAGTCCGTGTGCGCGTGCCGGAGCGGCCCGGCAGGCGCTTGACACAAAAATCGAACATCCATTCTTATGGAGGCTCCGGTGGGGTTCTCGGCGGGGATTTCTTCACGATTTCTGGGGAAGCGCCCGAGTTATCCACAGGCCGGACAGGCGTCGGGGCGCATTGTCAGTGGCAGGCGTTAGCGTCTTTGACGTGAAGCGATCGACTCAAGCAAACCGGGTGGAACCCATGGCAGGAACCGACCGCGAGAAGGCCCTGGACGCCGCGCTCGCACAGATTGAACGGCAATTCGGCAAGGGCGCGGTCATGCGCATGGGCGAGCGGTCGAAGGAGCCCATCGAGGTCATCCCGACCGGGTCGACCGCGCTCGACGTGGCTCTCGGCGTCGGTGGCCTGCCGCGCGGCCGCGTGGTGGAGATCTACGGACCGGAGTCCTCCGGTAAGACGACCCTGACCCTGCACGCGGTGGCGAACGCGCAGAAGGCAGGTGGCCAGGTCGCGTTCGTCGACGCGGAGCACGCCCTCGACCCCGAGTACGCGCGCAAGCTGGGCGTCGACGTCGACAACCTGATCCTCTCCCAGCCGGACAACGGCGAACAGGCGCTGGAGATCGTGGACATGCTGGTCCGCTCCGGCGCGCTCGACCTCATCGTCATCGACTCCGTCGCCGCGCTCGTCCCGCGTGCGGAGATCGAGGGTGAGATGGGCGACAGCCATGTGGGTCTGCAGGCCCGCCTGATGAGCCAGGCCCTCCGGAAGATCACCAGCGCGCTCAACCAGTCCAAGACCACCGCGATCTTCATCAACCAGCTGCGCGAGAAGATCGGCGTGATGTTCGGCTCCCCGGAGACCACGACGGGTGGCCGGGCGCTGAAGTTCTACGCCTCGGTGCGTATCGACATCCGCCGCATCGAGACCCTGAAGGACGGCACGGAGGCCGTCGGTAACCGCACGCGTTGCAAGGTCGTCAAGAACAAGGTCGCCCCGCCCTTCAAGCAGGCCGAGTTCGACATCCTCTACGGGCAGGGCATCAGCCGCGAGGGCGGCCTGATCGACATGGGCGTCGAGCACGGCTTCGTCCGCAAGGCCGGCGCCTGGTACACGTACGAGGGCGACCAACTCGGCCAGGGCAAGGAGAACGCGCGCAACTTCCTGAAGGACAACCCCGACCTGGCCAACGAGATCGAGAAGAAGATCAAGGAGAAGCTGGGCGTCGGCGTGCACCCGGAGGCTCCCGCCACCGAGCCGGGCGCGGACGCGGCGGGTGCCACCCCCGCGGCCGGGGACTCCGCCAAGACGGCGCCCGCGGCCAAGGCCACCAAGTCCAAGGCTTCGGCAGCCAAGAACTAGCCCATGACACGACGAACCGACTGGGCCGAGGACGCCCACCCCGGCGCCGCGCAGCGGCGGTGGAGCCGGGGCGACGGGGGGGCCGTCGGGGACGGCGATGGACCGTACGGCACGCTACGCGGCGACGGCGGTGCGTACGAGGGCTTCCCAGGTGGCTACGACGGTGCGCGCGGGGGGCGCCGAAGGGGCCGGCGGCGCGGCGTCGGGGAAGCGGCCGGCGGCCCACAGGACGGAGGCTCCCCCTCCTCGTCGAGGGCCGAGGAGGGGGAGTCCTCCGGGGACCCGGCCGAACGGGCGCGGGCGATCTGTCTGCGTCTGCTCACCGGGACCCCGCGCACGCGCAAGCAGCTCGCGGACGCCCTGCGCAAGCGGGAGATCCCCGAGGACGTGGCGGACGAGGTGCTGTCGCGGTTCGAGGAGGTCGGCCTGATCGATGACGGTGCCTTCGCGGACGCCTGGGTGGAGTCCCGGCACCACGGCCGGGGCCTGGCCCGCCGGGCGCTCGCGCGGGAGTTGCGGACAAAGGGCGTGGACTCCGCCTTGATCGACGAAGCGGTGGAGCAGCTCGACGCGGAGCAGGAGGAGGCGACCGCGCGCGAGCTCGTCGCCCGCAAGCTGCGCGCCACGCGAGGACTCGACCGCGACAAGCGCCTGCGCCGCCTCGCGGGCATGCTCGCCCGCAAGGGCTACTCCGAGGGGATGGCCCTGCGCGTGGTCCGCCAGGCCCTGGCGGAGGAGGGGGAGGACACGGAGGGGCTGGACGAGCGCTACTGAACACTTGCCCAGTGCTCCACCCTTCAGGGTGGAGGTGAAGGGCATCCGGTCCCTTGCGGCCCGGAGGGCCACAGCGGCAAGGCTACGCTTGCGTCATCCGATGACGGAGTTGTCGGATCTACCGCCGGACGGGCGGAAAGTGACGCCTGTGCAGGCCCCTGTAAGACCGATCTCCCCGGAGAGCGGCAAGGGCCGGTGAAGCAGGAACCCGAGATGGCACCGCGTAGCGGTGCGGACCGCAATCTCCTGCCCTCGGGCAGGAGAGGACGTCAATGAACCGGCGCCGCCACCCCCGGCGGCACGGCATTGCACCAGGGCTCGGTGGGGACTGGGCGCATCGGACGCGGGCCCCGGGCACGGTGGACGCGCGGGGGCGCCGACCGAGTCCGGCGGCTAGGACGTGCTCCAGGGTCCTGATCCGGCCCCCAACCCCACGATCCGCTTCCCGCATCCCAAGGTGGGGTCAATCCCCGCTGAAGACGCCGGACCAGGCAGCTCACACCCCCCTGAGCCGGCCCGCCCCGGTCAGCTCGCGCCCGCCGTGGCCTCCGTGGCCTCCGTCTTCGCCGGGCCGCCCAGCGTCGCCTCCGTGGCCTGGTACAGCTCTGCGGGACGGACTCCGCTCAGTGCCGCGACCAGATGGCCGTCCGGGCGGATCAGCAGGACGGTGTGGGCCGCCGCGCCCGGGTAGCTTTCGGCGACCAGCAGTTCCGCGGGGTGCGGCAGGGCCGTCACCGCCGCCGCCAGCCGGGGCATGATCCCGGCCGACACCCAGTGTTTGCGCTCCCACACGCCCGTGCCCGGGGCGACCAGCACCACCAGCAGCGTGCCGCGCCCCAGCCGGTCCCGCAGCCGCACGAAGGAGCCGTCCTCGGCCGTCACCCGTACGTCCACGACCTGGGCCCCGGGCTCGGTGGCCGGAGATACCGCCGACTCGGTGCGCGGCGGCGCGAGCGGTGAGGCCGTGTACGTCTCCGGCGCGCCCAGCGCTCCGCGCCCCAGATGGCCGTCCGCGAGCAGGGCGTCATGGCCGCGGGCGGACCCGGGCATGTACGAACGCAGGCCCCCGCCGCCGCGCAGTGCCGGAAGGGCCTGGTCGGCGGCGCGCAGCCGGGCCGCGACCACGGCGCGGCGCTCCGCCTGGTAGCTGTCGAGCAGCGCCTCGTGCGGGCCGTGGTGCCAGGCCAGCGCCAGCTTCCACGCGAGGTTGCCGATGTCTCTGAGGCCCTCGTCCAGGCCCTGTGTGCCGAGAGCGCCGAGCAGATGGGCGGCGTCCCCGGCGAGGAAGACCCGGTCGGCGCGCCAACGGCGGGCGAGCCGGTGGTGGACGAGGTGGACCCCCGTGTCCAGCAGGTCGTACGCCGGGGTGGTGCCCCCGCTCCAGCCCGCGAGGGTCTCCCGGACGAGGGTCAGCAGCAGATCGGGTGTGACCAGGTCCTTGCCCGGCGGCAGCAACCAGTCCAGGCGCCATACGTCATCGGGCAGTGGGCGTGCCATGACCTCGCCGACCGCGGGGCCCGGTGTCCGCCACGGCGGCATCCGGTGCAGCAACGCCTCGCCGGGCCGGGGCAGTTCGGTGCGCAGGGCCGCCACGGCGTGCCGCTCCACGGCCGTACGGCCCGGGAAGCGGATGTCGAGCAACTTGCGCACCGTCGAACGCGATCCGTCGCAGCCGACCAGGTAACTACCGCGCCACCACGTGCCCCGGGGGCCGCGGGTGTGGGCCGTGACGCCGGACGGTTCCTGCTCGAGGGAGTCCAGCCGGCTCTCCACCGCGACCTTGACCAGCCGCTGTCCGGCGACGGCCTGGCGCAGGGCACCCGTGAGGACGTGCTGGGCGATGTGCAGCGGGGCCGGCCCCTCGGCGGCGTCGGGCGCATCGGCGGCGTCCTTGCGGCCCTCGTGCTCCTGCGCGGCATCGACAGCATCGAAGACGACCTCCCGCGTCACCTGTTTGCGCCGCATCGACCGCCAGCCGCTCCAGCGCAGTCCCGCCCCGGCGAGCGGCACCCCGCTCAGCCGTTCCATCAGGGCGGCGGTGTCCTCGCGTAGCACGACGGTGCGCGCGGCCCGCTGTTCATCCTTGCCCGGGCCCTCGTCGAGGACCACGGACGGCACCTCCTGGCGTGCCAGCGCCAGCGCGAGCGACAGCCCCACGGGCCCCGCTCCGACGATGATCACCGGGTCCACGGCGCGGCGCCCCCTGCCCTGAGCGACGTCCTGAGGAACACGGACTTCCGGAGGAACACAAGGGAACAGGCAGTTGGAGCGGGGTGCACGATCACAGAACGTATGCAACCCACTGCCGCTGCCCGCGTCAAGCGACGGGGGCAGCGGCGATCACACCACTGCCCCCGTAGAGCAACAGGACTGAACAGTCGTCAGACGGACGCTCCGGTCGACGCCGTTCCCGCGACCGCCGCAGGGGGCAGCACCGCTCCGGTCGACTTCTTGCCCCGGCGCAGCCGCTTCTCCAGCCAGCCGGCGAAGCTCGTCAGGGCGAAGTTGATGGCGATGTAGATGACGGCCACGATCGTGAAGCTGGCGATGGTGTTGGCACCGTAGTACGAGCTCATCGGCGAGACGGACGCCAGCATTTCGGGGAAGGTGAGCACCGCGCCACCGAGCGCCGTGTCCTTCACGATCACGACGAGCTGGCTGACGATCGCCGGCAGCATCGCGGTGACCGCCTGCGGCAGCAGGATGAACCGCATCACCTGGTTCTTGCGCAGACCGATCGCCAGCGCGGCCTCGCCCTGGCCCTTCGGCAGGGACAGGATGCCCGCCCGGACGATCTCCGCGAGGACCGAGGCGTTGTAGAGGACCAGGCCCGTGACCACGGCGTACAGCGGACGGTCGTCCGAGCTGACGTTCGTGTACTGGGCGAACAGGGCGAGGCCGAAGATCATCAGGACGAGCACCGGGATGGCCCGGAAGAACTCCACCACGATCGCGGCCGGAACCCGTACCCAGGCATGCTCCGAGAGCCGTGCGATGCCGAGGACCGCACCCAGCGGCAGCGCGATGAGCATCGACAGGGCCGCCGCCTTGAGGGTGTTCTGCAGCCCCGGCCAGATGTACGTCGACCACGCCTCCGTGCCGCCGAGGAACGGCTTCCACTTGTCCCAGGTGAGCTGGTCCTTGTCGTTGAGGCCGGTGATCACCCACCACAGCACGGCGGCCGCGGCGAGCAGGAACCCCACCGTGTAGAGGACGTTGCGCCGCTTGGCCCTGGGGCCCTGGGCGTCGTACAGGACGGAACTCATCGCTTCACCGCCACCTTCTTGCCCACCCAGCCGAGGATCAGGCCAGTCGGCAGCGTCAGACACACGAACCCGAAGGCGATCACCGCGGAGATCAGCAGGAGCTGGGCCTCGTTCTCGATCATCTTCTTCATCAGCAAGGCCGCCTCGGCGACACCGATCGCCGCCGCCACCGTGGTGTTCTTGGTGAGCGCGATCAGCACGTTCGTCAGCGGACCCACGACCGAGCGGAACGCCTGCGGCAGCACCACCAGCGAGAGCACCTGGGGGAAGCTCAGCCCCAGCGCACGGGCCGCCTCCGCCTGTCCGACGGGCACGGTGTTGATGCCTGCCCGCAGCGCCTCGCACACGAACGCCGCGGTGTAGGCGGTCAGACCGAGTATCGCGAGCCGGAAGTTGATGATGTCGAAGTTGGTCGCGCCGAGGCTGATGCCCAGGGTCTGGTTGAGTCCCAGCGAGGTGAACAGGATGATCACGGTCAGCGGGGTGTTCCGCACGATGTTCACGTAGGCGGCCCCGAAACCGCGCATCACCGGCACCGGGCCGACCCGCATGGCGGCCAGCACCGTGCCCCAGATCAGGGAGCCGATCGCGGAGAGGACGGTGAGCTGCACCGTCGTCCAGAACGCTCCCAGCAGGTCGTAGTGATCAAGAAAGTCGAACATGAGGTCCCGCGCTTCCGCGTGTCGGACAGGCCCGGTGCGCCGCCCCCCAAGGGGCGGCGCACCATGTCAGGCCCGGATTACTTGACGATGTTGCCGATCTTCGGCGCGGGCTCGTTCTTGTAGTTCGCGGGGCCGAGGTTCTTGTCCACGGCCTGCTGCCACGACTTGTCCGCGACCATCTTCTCCAGGGCGGTGTTGATCTTCGCCTTGAGGTCGCTGCCCTTCTTGACGCCGATGCCGTAGTTTTCGTTGGTCATCTTGAGGCCGCCGAGCTTGAACTTGCCCTTGAAGGCGGCCTGCGAGGCGTAGCCGGCGAGGATCGAGTCGTCGGTGGTGAGCGCGTCGATGGCCTTGTTCTGCAGACCCGTCAGACAGGCCGAGTACGTCGGGTACTCCTGGAGGTTGGCCTTCGGGGCGAGCTTGTCGTGGACGTTCTGCGCCGAGGTGGAGCCCGTCACCGAGCACAGCTTCTTGGAGTTCAGGTCCTCGGGCGACTTGATGCTGTTGTCGTCGGCGCGAACCAGCACGTCCTGGTGGGCGAGAAGGTACGGGCCGGCGAAGTCGACCTTCTTCTCGCGCTCGTCATTGATCGAGTACGTGGCGGCGATGAAGTCGACGTCACCGCGCTGCAGCATGGTCTCGCGGTCCATGCTCTTCGACTCCTTCCACTCGATCTGGTCCGCGTTGTAGCCGAGCTCCTTGGCGACGTAGGTGGCGACGTCCACGTCGAAGCCGGTGTACCCCTGCGGCGTCTTCTGACCGAGACCGGGCTGGTCGAACTTGATGCCGATCTTGATCTTCTTGCCGCCGGAGGAACCGCCGTCCTTCTTGTCGTCCTTGCCGCAGGCAGTGGCGGAGACGGCGAGGGCGAGGACGACGGCCGTGGCCGCGGTGACCTTGCGGAGCTTCATGGTGAACATCCTTTGCGTGGTGAAGAGATGCGGACCGAGGTCCGTGAAGCGGACCGCCGGCGGCCCGTGAAGCGGGCCGTCGGCGGCCGGTGACGTGGATCGCCGGTGACGGGGTGCGGGCCGTCAGTGGTGAAGGATCTTCGACAGGAAGTCCTTCGCCCGGTCGCTGCGCGGGTTGCTGAAGAACTGCTCCGGCGCGGCCTCTTCGACGATGCGGCCGTCGGCCATGAAGACCACCCGGTTGGCGGCCGAACGGGCGAAGCCCATCTCATGGGTGACGACGACCATGGTCATGCCGTCTCGGGCGAGCTGCTGCATGACCTCCAGGACCTCGTTGATCATCTCGGGGTCCAGGGCCGACGTCGGCTCGTCGAAGAGCATGACCTTGGGGTCCATCGCCAGCGCGCGAGCGATCGCGACGCGCTGCTGTTGGCCACCGGACAGCTGCGCGGGGTACTTGTCGGCCTGCGCGCCCACCCCGACCCGGTCGAGCAGGGCTCGCGCCTTCTCCTCGGCCTTCTGCTTGTCCGTCCGGCGGACCTTGATCTGGCCCAGCATCACGTTCTCGAGCACCGTCTTGTGCGCGAAGAGATTGAAGGACTGGAAGACCATGCCGACGTCGGCGCGCAGCCGGGCCAGCTCCTTGCCCTCCTGGGGCAGCGGCCTGCCGTCGATCAGGATCTCGCCTGAATCTATGGTCTCCAGGCGGTTGATCGTGCGGCACAGGGTGGACTTGCCCGACCCCGAGGGGCCGATGACCACGACGACCTCGCCCCGAGCGATGGTCAGGTCGATGTCCTGGAGCACGTGCAACGCGCCGAAGTGCTTGTTGATGCTCTTCAGGACGACCAGTTCGTCGGTCGTGGCCACCGAGTCCTTGACCATCGATGCTTCGGTCATTGCTGACTGGCTCCGTCCTCAATCGGTTTCGGAGGAGAGTAATAAGTCCGCACCACCAGCGTCATCACATCTGAGGGAGATCTGAGCATCACAATCCGGCATCGAACGGACGCATGGTGTAGCTGTCGCTCTATTGGTGCGTACCGGCTGGATAACGGATGCCGTTTGCAACCGGAAGCCTCTTGACGCCGTCCTCGTTCATCAGCGTGACTGCCATCGTGCACGCGCGTCTGTGTACGCGTTCGCATCCAGGACGTATGGCAGCGAAGACAACAGCAGGCCGGGGTACGGGCTGGGAGCGACCAGGGGCCGTACAGCCGAGGGACCGGGGGAGGCCGGCATGAGATTGCTCCTCGTCGAGGACGACAACCACGTCGCGGCCGCCCTGTCCGCGGTGCTCGCCCGGCACGGCTTCGACGTCACGCATGCCCGCAGCGGCGAGGAGGCCCTTCAGGCGCTGGTCCCCGAGGGGGCCGGCTTCGGCGTCGTCCTGCTCGACCTGGGCCTGCCCGACCAGGACGGTTACGAGGTGTGCGGCAAGATCCGCAAGCGCACCAGCACCCCGGTGATCATGGTCACCGCGCGCTCCGACGTCCGCTCCCGGATCCACGGCCTCAACCTCGGTGCCGACGACTATGTGGTCAAGCCGTACGACACCGGGGAACTGCTCGCCCGGATCCATGCCGTCAGCCGGCGCATCCCGCACCAGGACGACACCGGATCCACCCGGACCGCGCTTCACCTCGGCCCCGTGTGCATCGAACTCCCCACCCGTCAGGTCAGCGTGGACGGTTCGGCGATCCAGCTGACCCGCAAGGAGTTCGACCTGCTCGCCCTGCTCGCCCAGCGCCCCGGCGTGGTGTTCCGCCGTGAGCAGATCATCAGCGAGGTGTGGCGCACCAGTTGGGAGGGGACCGGGCGCACCCTGGAGGTGCACGTCGCCTCCCTGCGCTCCAAGCTGCGCATGCCCGCGCTGATCGAGACCGTGCGCGGCGTCGGGTACCGGCTCGTCGCCCCGGCCGCTTAGCGGGTACGGGTGCGCGCCCGACTGCTTCCGCTGCTCATCGTCCTCATGGCGGCGGTGCTGCTCGCGCTCGGCGTCCCGCTCGCGGTGAGCCTCGCGGCGGCGGAGCAGCAGCGTGTCGTCGTCGACCGCATCGACGACACGGCCCGCTTCGCGGCCCTCGCGCAGTTCGTCACCGACCGGCCCACCGGCTCCCGGACGACCGTCACGGACGAGCGCGGCGAGACCCTGCGCAAGGAACTCGCCATGTACTACAGCGTGTACGGCATCCGTGCCGGGGTCTATTACCGGGACGACGTGCCGATGGCCAACGCGCCCGAGAACTGGTACCTGCCCGGGGTCGGCGAGGGCCGTGACGCCTTCAACGAAGCCCTGCTCGGGCGCCGCAGTCACGACCCCGAGCAGGTCTGGCCGTGGCAGCGCAACGGGCTGGTGGTCGCCTCCCCGGTCATCCGCGACGGCGACGTCGTCGCCGTCGTCGTCACCGACTCGCCCACGGGGCAGATGCGTTCGAGGATCCTGCGCGGCTGGCTGCTCATCGGGGCCGGTGAGGCCGCCGCGATGCTGCTCGCCGTGGGGGCGGCGCTGCGGCTGACCGGCTGGGTGCTCCGGCCCGTACGGATCCTGGACGCCACGACCCACGACATCGCGACCGGCAGCCTGAAGTCGCGGGTCGCGGCGGCCGGCGGGCCGCCGGAACTGCGGCGTCTGGCCCGGTCGTTCAACGAGATGGCGGACAACGTCGAAAGCGTCCTGGAGCAGCAGCGCGCGTTCGTCGCCGATGCCTCCCACCAGTTGCGCAATCCGCTGTCCGCGCTGCTGCTGCGCATCGAGCTGCTCGCCCTCGAACTGCCCGAGGGCAACGAGGAGGTCGCCTCGGTCCGCATGGAGGGCAAGCGCCTCGCAGAGGTCCTGGACGACCTGCTCGACCTGGCGCTCGCCGAGCACGCCGAGGTGGACCTCCAGATCACCGACATCGGCGCGCTGGCCGCCGAGCGCGTCGCGGCCTGGGGGCCGGCCGCACAGGCCAAGGGCGTACGGCTGACCGGGAACTGCCCGGCCACCACCGCCTGGGCCGACCCGGTCACGCTGTCCAGCGCGCTGGACGCGGTCATCGACAACGCGGTGAAGTTCACGCCCGGGGAACGGTGCGTCGAGGTACGGGTCGAGGCGGGCGGCGAGACCGCCACAGTCGTGGTCACCGACGGCGGTCCGGGCCTCGGCGAGGAAGAACTGGCCCGCGTCGGCGACCGGTTCTGGCGCAGCCCGGCGCACCAGAACATCAAGGGATCGGGGCTCGGGCTGTCGATCTCGCGGGCGCTGCTGGCGGCGGGCAACGGGTCGATCTCGTACGCGCACCACGAACCGCACGGGCTGAAGGTGACGGTGACGGTTCCGCGGACGGTCAGGCACGCCGGCCAGGACGGCGTGTGAGAACGCTCCCGCCGTCCCGGTGCGTCCCGGCCCCCGAAGCTACGGTTTCACCGACTGGTAGTACCGCCGTGCGCCCTCGTGCAGCTCCAGCGGATCCGTGTAGATCGCCGAGCGCAGGTCCACCAGCTGGGCCGCGTGGACCTGGGCACCGATGCGGTCGCGGCTGTCGATCACCTTGTGGGTGAGCCTCTCGGTGAGGTCCGCGTTCATGTCCTCGCGGGTCACCAGGATGTTCGCGACGGCCACGGTCTGCACGGACGAGCCGTTCTCGGCCAACGGATAGGCGTCGGCGGGCATCACCGCGGCCCGGTAGTAGCGTGAGGCACCGCCCTGCGCGTGCAGTTTCGCCACCAGATCGCTGCCGATCGGCACCAGCCGGATCGCGAAGTCGTTCGACAGCTGAGTGATCGCGCCGGTGGGCAGCCCGCCCGACCAGAAGAACGCCTCGATCCGGTGCTGCTTCAGCAGGCCGGGCATGGTCCCGATGCCGGCGGACAGCGGTTCGATGTCCTTCTTCGGGTCGAGTCCGGCCGCCGTGAGTACATGGTCGGCGATCAGCCGCACCCCCGACCCGCCGGGTCCGACGGCGACGGCGCGGCCCTTCAGGTCCGCCACGGACTGCACCGGCGACGAGCGCGGCACCACCAGATGCACATAGTCGTCGTACAACCGTGCGCAGCCGCGCAGTCGGGCGGTGCCCGGCTTGTCCTCCAGCATGTACGCCTCCACCGCGTCGGCCGCGGCGATCGTGAAGTCGGCCTTGCCGGTGGCGACCCGCTGGACGTTCTCCTGCGACCCGTCGCTGTTCAGCAGGCGTACGTCCAGCTCCGGCAGGTCCTTGGCGATCGCGGTCCGCAGCAGGGTGCCGTACTTCTGGTAGACGCCGGTCGGGGTGCCCGTGCTGAAGGTGACCGTGCCGCTCGGGGAACGCGCGCCGATCGGCAGCAGCCACCACAGCAGCAGCCCGAGGACCGCACACACGGCCGCGGAGAGCAGCAGCGCGCGGCGCCTGCCGATACGAGGGACTGCCTGGAGCATGAGCGCGATCCTGCCAGCCCGCCCGCACCGCTGACCAGGGCAGGGGTCACAACGGCTCGACCCGACGCACCCGGAGCACCGGTGGCTACATCGGCTGCCCGGATTCGGGCGGGTGCCGCAGGTCGAGTTCGCGTTCCAGGTCGTCCAGCGCGCGGCGGGCGGTGGCGATGCGGTCGCGCAGGGCGGACGACGGCTGTTCCGGCCCGCCCTGCTGCGCCTTCTCCAGGTCGCGGGCCTCGTCGAGGGAGGTGATGACGACACCGATCAGGACGTTGACGAGGACGAAGGAGGCGAACAGGACGTACGAGGCGTAGTAGACGATGCTCCAGCGCGAGACCTCCAGGCCCCCGTGGACCGCGTCGCCGATGCCGTCCAGGGTCATCAGCAGGAACAGGGTGAGGACGGCGCGGCCTATGGAGCCGAAATGCTCGGGGTCGGCACGGGCGAAGAAGACCCAGCCGATCATGGCGTACACGTACAGCAGCAGGGCTCCGACCAGCAGGAAGCTCAGGGTGCCGGGGAGGCTGCGGACGACGGCCACCATGATGATGCGCAACTGGGGCAGGAAACGGGCGGTGCGCAGGACGCGGGCCAGCCGCAGGAGCCGCAGGACCGTGGTGTTCTCGCGGACCACCGGCAGGAACGCGCTCACCACGACGGCGAGGTCGAACAGGTTCCACGGGTCGCGGAAGAAGTCCGCCGGACGGTCCGCGTGGGCCGCGAGCCGCAGCAGGATCTCCACGGTGAACGCGGCGACGCAGAGGTGCTCGGCGAGACGTAACCAGCGGTGCCAGTCCTCGGCCACACCGCTGTACGTCTCCAGTCCGAGGAGCCCGGCGTTCACCAGGATCAGGGTGAAGACGGTGACGGCGAACCAGCGCCTCCCGATGAGGGCACGGCATCGCCGCGCCAGCGTCTCGCGGGCGGAGAGCCGCCCGGCGGTCACGTCCGTCATCGTTCTCGTCCGTCCCTCCGTACCGCACGGGGCCGCCGACCGGGGCGATGGTCGGGCCTGTTCGGTGATCATGCTTCCCGAGAGACTTCTACAGCACCGTAGTTCGGGTGGTCACGGGTGGTGGGCCGGTGGCGGGCGGCGGACCGGGCGCCGCGCCGGGCCTGCGCGGACACCTGGCGGCGCCTTCGGGCCGGTGGGGTCCCGGCCATGGCCCCCTAGACTGGGACGACTCGTACGAGATGACCGGAAGTCCCGGTGCGCAGAGGAGGACGACGGTGGCGGCAGGTGGCGGTGGCTTCGAGGATCCGTCCGCGGAGGTACTGACGGAGGCGGCCGCTGCCTTCGGGCTGCTGGCCTCGCCGGCCCGGCTGCACATCGTCTGGGCGCTCGCCCAGGGCGAGAGCGACGTGACCGGACTCGCCGAACGCGTCGGCGGCGCACTGCCGGCCGTGAGCCAGCACCTGACCAAGCTCAAGCTCGCCGGGCTCGTCCGCTCCCGCCGCGAGGGCCGCCGCCAGGTGTACTTCGTCGACGACGCGGATGTCGTGACCGTGGTGCGCCTGATGGTCGGCCAGCTCACCGACCGCGCCGCGAAGGCCAGCGCCCCGGTTCGCCGGCTCCGTGGCCTCTGAGACCGCCGCACCGTCGGCGCCCCCGCCCGACACCGGCACACACACCCGGGAGCCCACGTCCCTCCAGGAACTGCGCCGGCTCGAGAGCAGCCTTCGCGGGCTCACCGACGAGGAGGCGGAGGCACGGCTCGCGGACATCGGGGAGAACACGCTGCCCGAGGCCCGTACGCCCTCCTGGGCCCGCCTCTTCGTCCGCGGTCTGCGCGACCCGTTCACCACGGTCCTGCTCTGCCTCGGCCTGGTCTCGGCGACCGTCACCGCCTGGGGCACCGCCGGTGTGATCCTCTCCCTCGTCGTGGTCAGCTGCGTGCTGCGCGCCACCGGCGAGCACCGGGCCGACCGCTCGATGGCCGCGTTGCGCGATCTGGTCGCCGCCACCGCGACCGTGCTGCGCCGCCCGGACGGTGACCGGCCGCCGACAGAGCGGGAGATACCCTCCGCGGAACTGGTGCCGGGCGATGTGATCCGGCTCGCTCCCGGGGACCTCGTGCCCGCCGACGTACGGCTGCTGCGCGCGAGCGGCCTCACCGTGCACCAGGCGGCGCTGACGGGTGAGTCGGAGCCCGTGGCGAAGTACGCACTCGACGTGCCCGGCCCGCCCGGCGCCGGCCCTTTCGGGCAGCCCTACCTCTGCTTCCAGGGCAGCAGCGTCGCCTCCGGCGGTGCCACCGCGCTCGTCCTGCGGACGGGAGCCCGGACCCGGTTCGCCCGGGCCCAGACCCGGCCTGCCCGGCGGGGGGCGAGCGCCTTCGACCGGTCCGTGCACGGCATCTCCTGGGTGCTGATCCGGTTCATGCTGCTCACCCCGCCGCTGGTCCTCATGGCCAACGTGGCGCTGCGCGGCCGGGGCCTGGAGACGCTGCCCTTCGCCGTCGCAGTCGCCGTCGGCCTCACCCCCGAGATGCTGCCGGTCATCGTCACCACCTGTCTGGCCCGCGGCGCATCGCTCCTCGCCCGCGGCCACGGTGTGATCGTCAAACGCCTGCCCGCCCTGCACGACCTCGGCGCCATCGACGTCCTGTGCCTCGACAAGACCGGCACCCTCACCCAGGACCGGCCGGTCGTCGAACGGGCGCTGGACGCGGACGGGAACGACGCGCCCGACGTCCTGCACTGGGCGGCCACGGGCGCCTGGTGGACCCTCCAACTCGCCGACCTGCCCGAGCCGGACGTCCTCGACGAGGCGCTCCTGGACGCGGCCGAGGGCGCCGGGGAATCCCACGAGGGCGTCGCGGCCCTGCCGTTCGATCCGGTCCGCCGCCTCGCCACCGCGGTGGTCCGCGGCAGCCTCGGCACACACACCCTCGTCGTCAAGGGCGCACCCGAGGACGTACTGGAGCGCTGCGCGCTCGATCCCGCGGAACGGGAGCGGCTGCTGACGCGGGCCGCCCATGAGGCGGAGGACGGTCTGCGGCTGCTCGCGGTCGCCACCGCCGACCGCCCCGTCCGCATCGCCCCGTACACCCCGGCCGACGAACGCGGCCTGACCTTCCGCGGCTTCGTCACCTTCCGGGACGCCCTCGCCCCGACCGCCGCGCAGGCCCTACGTGATCTCGCCGCGCACGGCGTCGCCGTCAGGATCCTCACCGGCGACCACTCCGGCACCGCGGCCCGCGCCTGCCGCGATCTCGGGCTCGACCCCGGCGACGTGCGGACCGCCCGCGCCACGGACGACCTCACCGCGACCGTCGTCGCACGCTGCACCCCCGAGGACAAGGCGCGGATCGTCACCGCATTGCGCACGGCCGGGCACACCGTCGGCTTCCTCGGCGACGGTGTCAACGACGTGCCCGCGCTGCATGCCGCCGATGTGGGCATCGCCCCGCGCGACGCCGTCGACGTGGCCCGTGAGAGCGCGGACGTGGTCCTCGCGCACAAGGACCTCACCGCGATCGACCACGCCGTCACCGCCGGCCGTCACAGCAGCGGCAACATCGCCACGTATCTACGGGTCACGCTCTCCTCGAACCTCGGCAATGTCGCCGCGATGCTCGCCGCCGGCCTCCTCCTGCCCTTCCTGCCGATGTTCCCGGCCCAGGTCCTCGCCCAGAACCTCTGCTTCGACGCGGCACAACTCGCCTTCGCCCACGACCGGCCGGCAGCCGGTGTGCTCGCGCGCCCCACGGTGCTGCGCCCACGGGACTTCCTGCGCTTCATCACCTGGTTCGGTGCGCTCAATGCCATCGCCGACCTCGCCACGTTCGGCGTGCTCGCGCTCACGCTGTACGGCCCCGACACACTCGAGGACGAAACGGTGTTCCACTCGGCGTGGTTCATCGAGAACCTGCTCACCCAGGCCCTGGTGATGCTGCTCCTGCGGTCCGGCCGGAGCATCGCCGAGGGCCGCGGACCGGTGGGCCGGGCCGCGGCCGTCCTTGCCGGCGTCGGCCTGCTGTTGCCCCTCACCCCGCTCGGCACCCTGCTCGGCATGATCGCCCTGCCGCTGAAGTACTACCTGCTGCTCTCCGCCGTCCTCGCCCTGTACGCGATCGCCCTGTGGGCGGGCAGGGCGGGCTATGAACGGCGGTGGGGCGAGGGCCGCCAGAGCCCTCGCCCGGGTCAGCCGTAGCTGAGGTTCGAGCAGGGGTCGTCGTCCGCGGAGCGGGCGTCGTCCGCCACTCTGCTCGGGATCGCGGTCGGCACGGGGGCGGCAGAGGGATGGTCCGCGTACGCCTGGCCGACGACCACGCTGACGCCCGGTGCCGTCACGGGTGCCAGTTCGGCGCCGGGGAACAGGAGGGCTGTCGTCTCGGCCGCGGACTTCTGGCCGGGGCCGTACTCGACGCGCGTGGTCGTATGGTCCTGGGAGCGTGCGGTGGTGGTGCCGGTGACCGTGAACCCGTGGGCGGTGAGCGTTCTCGCGGCGCCGGCGGCGAGGCCCGGGACCGCGGTGCCGTTGTAGACGGAGACACGCAGACCGGCGCCGATCGTGGCGTCGGGGCTCGGGGAGGCGGACGGGGAGGGCCCTGCGTCGGTCTGCTTCTTGCCGCTCGCGTCCTTGCCGTCGATGGTGCGGTCGGCCTTCAGCGCGGCCCACAG
>NZ_MLYP01000033.1 GCF_001866645.1 Streptomyces colonosanans | reverse complement strand
AGTACGTCCAGTACGAGGGCTTCCGGCCGGCACTCCCTCAAGCTCTTCGAGCAGGGGGGACCCCCAGAGCACGCTCCCCCACTCTCGGCTTCTCCCCCACTCTCGACTCCGCTCGAGCGGGGGGACCCCCAGAGCGGGAGGTGCCCCCACGACGCCGCTCCTTAACGGGCAAACGTTGCCTGCCGCTAGTGCTCCACCGTCACAGCCAGCCGTTGCGCTTCAGCGTGCGGTGGATGCCCAGACAGATGGCCGCCGTGATGCCCAGGATCACCGGGTAGCCGTACGTCCACTGCAGCTCTGGCATGTGCTTGAAGTTCATGCCGTACACCCCGCACACCATCGTCGGCACGGCGATGATCGCCGCCCATGCCGTGATCTTGCGCATGTCCTCGTTCTGCGCGACGGACGCCTGCGCCAGGTTGGCCTGGAGGATCGAGTTCAGCAGCTCGTCGAAGCCCACCACCTGCTCGTGCACCCGGGCGACGTGGTCGGCGACATCGCGGAAGTACTTCTGGATGTCCGGGTCGATCAGCCGCATCGGCCGCTCGCTCAGCAGCTGCATCGGCCGCAGCAGCGGCGCCACCGCTCGCTTGAACTCCAGTACCTCGCGCTTGAGTTGGTAGATACGGCCGGCGTCCGTACCCCGGGGCGTCCCCTTCCGGCCGGGCGAGAACACCTCCGTCTCCACCTCGTCGATGTCGTCCTGCACCGCGTCCGCCACCGCGATGTACCCGTCGACGACGTGGTCGGCGATGGCGTGCAGCACGGCCGACGGGCCCTTGGCCAGCAGCTCGGGGTCGTCCTGCAGCCGGTGCCGCAGCGCGCGCAGCGAGCCCTGTCCGCCGTGCCGGACGGTGATGAAGAAGTTCCGTCCGGTGAAGCACATGACCTCGCCGGTCTCGACGAGCTCGCTGTTGGCGGTCAGCTCGTCGTGGTCGACGTAGTGGATGGTCTTGAAGACGGTGAAGAGCGACTCGTCGTACCGTTCCAGCTTCGGACGCTGGTGCGCCTGCACCGCGTCCTCGACCGCCAGCGGGTGCAGTCCGAACTCGCTTGCGATACCGGCGAATTCGGCCTCGGTCGGCTCGTGCAGGCCTATCCACACGAAGTCCCCGTCGCGGCGCACCTGTCGCATCGCCTCGTGCGGGGACAGCGGCTGGGGCGACTCGACGCGGACGCCGTCGCGGTAGACGGCGCAGTCGACGATGGCAGACACCGTCCCGGGGCCGCGCGTGGTCTCGTAGGTGTGGTCGTTGTTGCGCGGCGTGGGGCGGGACGGGCGGACCACGGCGGCGCGCAGGTCACGAATCATCGACATGGCGGGCTCCTTCGCAACGAGCAGCGAGAGGCGCCGAGGACGGTTGGAACTGACCGGAATGAGGACGTCCTGAACGCGGATGTTTGGCACGTCCACAAAGCGGGGAGCACCGCACCGTCGCGGTGGCGGGTTTCGCTGCTGAGTCAGATCAGGCAGAACGGAACGAAACGCTCTTCCGTGGTGGTGCGCATGCGAGAGGTGGCAGCCAGCTAGAGCCAGAGCAGCTACATCAGCGACCGGAAGAGCGGGTGGTACTGCACGGTCGACTTCGGTCCATCGCAGTCCCACCTCCTCCGGCCGGTCCCCTGTGGGGAGTCTCATCGGCGTCGGGACCCGAACGCGACGCTTCTGCGTGCTGCCCGAACACCCGGGCAAGAGTATCAGCCGACTGAAGTGTCAAGGTGCCGCTTTGCCTGGTGCTGACGAGTTCTATGCTCACCGCATGGCTGATGTTCTTCCTCTGGTCGAGGCCCGGTTGCGCACCGCACTGGGCGAGCCGGACGCGCGTGCCGCGGTCACCTTCCTGGGCACGGACCGTATCGAGGTGCTGCGCTTCCACGAGGGGGACGTCGTCCGTTACGCCACGCTCGGCATGTCCGCCCAGCCCATGACGGACCCCACGGCGATGCTCGCCGACCCGGTCAAGGGCCCGCGCGCCGAGCTGATCCTCTCCGTTCGCGGCGGTCTGGCCGACACCGACAAGGCACTTCGGCCGCTTGCCGTGCTCGCCGCCTTTCCGCAGGTCGAAGGCGTGGTCGTGGCTCCCGGCGCCTCGCTCGACGTCGGCGGCCCGCTGTGGCCCGGTGCCCCCTTCACCTCGGTCCTGGTCGCCGAGCCGGGCGGCTTGGTGGAAGACCTCGAACTCGACGGGCCCCTCGACCCCGTACGGTTCCTGCCGCTGCTTCCCATGACCCCCAACGAGTCCGCCTGGAAACGGGTGCACGGTGCGCAGGCCCTCCAGGAGCGCTGGCTCACGAACGGCACGGACCTACGGGATCCGTCCCGCAGGTCCGTCCCTCTGGAGTGACCGATCTCACCGTCGGCGGATGTCAGCCGGCGAAGGCCGAGACTCCGTCCTCCGTGGCGTGCCGCGCCCGAAGCTCTTCCGCCTCCCCGTTCAGCGCCTTGCGCCGTACGGCGACCACGACCGCGCCGGCCAGCGCCGTGAACGCCGCGACCACGAACGGCATATGGATGTCGCTCCACTCCGCGAGCTTCGGGGCGAGGTAGGGCGCCGCCGCGGCGGCGAACCAGCGCACGAAGTTGTAGCCCGCGCTCGCCACCGGGCGCGGCGCGTCCGAGACCCCCAGCGCCAGTTCGGTGTACACGGTGTTGTTCACGCCGATGAAGACGCCGGACAGGATCGTGCAGACGACGGCGGTGGAGTGGTCGCCGTAGCCGAGCACGAGGACGTCGGCTGCGAGCAGCACCAGCGAGCCACCCAGCACCTTCAGCGAGCCGAATCGTTCCTGCATGCGTGGCGCCACGAGCACCGAGGAGATGGCGAGCAGCACACCCCAGGCGAAGAACACGGCCCCCGACTTGTACGGGGTCATGTTCAGCACGAACGGGGTGAAGGCCAGCACGGTGAAGAACGTGTAGTTGTAGAAGAACGCCGAGGCCGCCGCGGAGGCCAGTCCGCCGTGGCCGAGCGCCTTGATCGGGTCCAGCAGTGACGTCTTGCGTGCGGGCTTGGGCTGCTCCTTCAGGAACGCCGTGATGCACAGGAATCCGACCGCCATCAGGAACGCGGTGCCGAAGAACGGGTAGCGCCAGCTTGCGTTGCCGAGCAGCGCACCCAGCAGCGGACCACACGCCATACCGAGGCCGAGCGCCGACTCGTACAGCAGGATCGCCGCGGCACTGCCCCCGGCCGCCGCTCCGACGATGACGGCGAGGGCCGTGGAGACGAACAGCGCATTGCCGAGTCCCCAGCCGGCCCGGAAGCCGACGAGCTGGTCGACCGAGTTCGAGGTGCCCGCGAGACCGGCGAAGACCACGACGAACGCGAGGCCGAGTAGAAGCGTCTTGCGGCCGCCGATGCGGCTGGAGACGAAGCCGGTGACCAGCATCGCGACGGCGGTGATGAGGAAGTACGAGGTGAAGAGCAGGGAGACCTGGCTGGGCGTGGCGTTCAGGCCCTTGGCGATGGAGGGCAGGATCGGGTCGACGAGCCCGATGCCCATGAAGGCGACGACGGACGCTCCCGCGGTCGCCCAGACGGCCTTCGGCTGACGCAGAATGCCGCCGCCTCCAGCGTCGAACGCGTCCGTCCGGCCTGTCTCGGCCGCTGAACCTGTGGCGGCTCCCCCTGTACTGCTGCTCATGTGTGTCCTTGCATCTTTCCGACGAGATCGTTGACTTATACACATATTAAGTTAGGAGACCTAATGGATGCAACATGCATCTAATTTTGGCTGGTGAGACGGCCGTGGGGCGCCTACGTCGGACGGGTGATCGTCCTTGACGCGGCGCTGGACGGGGAGGACCGTGGGGCCCTATGAGGGGCGAACCCAGTTGCCCGAAGTGCGGTGGCCGGGTCAGGGCTCCCGGACTCTTTTCCGACTCCTGGCAGTGCGATGTGCACGGGACCGTGTATCCGCTGCAGCCTGTGATCCCGCCCAGCGTCGAGGCCCTCGGTGTGGTGGTGCACCGCGCCAAGGTGCCGGTCTGGATGCCGTGGCCGCTGCCGGTCGGCTGGCTGTTCACGGGTGTGGCCTGTGCGGGCGACGACCGCAGCGGGGGCCGTGCCACGGCCGTGGCGTGCTCCGGTCCCGGCCCGCTGGGCGGTGTGGGAGAGCTGATCCTCGTCGCCGAGGAACTGGGGGTCGGCCTCGGCGCCAGATACGCGGGCATCGACGGCCCGGACCCCGGCCCGTACCTCGATGTCGAGAAACCGCCCCAGGCGAAGGTGCTGGCCGCGGGTCGTCCCACTCCGCTGTGGCACCTCTCGGGCACCCCTGACGACCGCGCGGTCTTCGCGGGCGAGGCGCGTGGGCTGTGGCTGTGGGCGGTGGTCTGGCCGGAGCAGACGGGGATGCTGATGTACGACGAGCTGGTGCTGACGGATCTGCGGGACGCGGGGGCCGAGATGGACCTGCTGCCGTGCGGGGCGCTGTCACCGCGCCTGCTGGAGCCGTGACCGGGCGTGGCCGGGGTTGCGGCGGCGCCCTCTCCCGGGCGGCCTCCTGGGCGGAACACGCTCCTGCGTGTGTAGGGGGCGTATCCGCACTGCGGGTGTAACAAGAGGGCTGGAACTCCCGTTATCCTTGAGCGTCCCCCTTTTGTCCCGTCACCGCTTGGAGTCTGTGTCGTGCGCATCGATCTGCACACCCACTCCACCGCCTCCGACGGTACGGACACCCCGGCCGAGCTGGTGCAGGGCGCCGCGGCCGCCGGACTGGACATCGTCGCCCTCACCGATCACGACACCACCCGCGGCCACGAGGAAGCGATCGTCGCGCTGCCCGTGGGGCTGACCCTCGTCACCGGTGCCGAACTTTCCTGCCGGCTGAACGGCGTCAGCGTGCACATGCTGGCCTATCTCTTCGATCCCGAGGAGCCCGGGCTGCTCGCCGAGCGCGAGCTGGTGCGCGACGACCGGGTGCCGCGGGCCCACGCCATGATCGCCAAGCTGCGGGAGCTGGGCGTGCCGATCACCTGGGAGCAGGTGGCACGCATCGCCGGTGGCGGCTCCGTCGGGCGGCCGCACATCGCCTCCGCGCTGGTCGGCCTCGGTGTCGTGGACAGCGTCTCGGACGCGTTCACGCCCGAGTGGCTGGCCGACGGCGGACGCGCGTACGTCGAGAAGCACGAGAGTGACCCCTTCGAGGTGATCCGGCTGGTCAAGGCCGCGGGCGGGGTCACCGTCTTCGCGCACCCGGCCGCCGCGAAGCGCGGGCGGACGGTGCCGGAGTCCGCCATCGCGGACCTCGCCGCAGCCGGACTCGACGGCATCGAGGTCGACCACATGGACCACGACCCGGCGACCCGTGCGCGGCTGCACGGCCTTGCGGACGAGCTGGGGCTCCTCGCCACCGGCTCCTCCGACTATCACGGCAGTCACAAGACGTGCGCGCTCGGGGAGTTCACCACCGACCCCGAGGTGTACGGGGAGATCATCCGCCGAGCCACCGGGGCGTTCCCGGTGCCGGGCGCCGGTGGACGCCGGGGCGCCTGACCCTGGCGTAGTCCGTTCCCTCCGCTTTCGAGGCACCGGCTCCCGCCGCGGTGCCCCACCGTCGCGCGCCTTCGGCCGCGATCACTGTCCCAGTCCCAGCGGCAGTGGCCTGCCCGCCGCCGCATGCTCGTCCGTATCTCTTCATCTCTTCGCAAGGCCTCCATGTTCGACGTCGCAGTCTTCGGTTCCCTCTTCTTCACTCTCTTTGTGATCATGGATCCCCCGGGGATCATCCCGATCTTTCTCGCGCTCACCGCCGGGCGCGCCACCAAGGTGCAGAAGCGGATGGCCTTCCAGGCCGTCTGCGTGGCCGGCGGTGTCATCACCGTGTTCGGCGTGCTCGGCCATCAGATCCTCAACTACCTGCATGTCTCCGTGCCCGCGCTGATGATCGCCGGCGGGCTGCTGCTCCTGCTGATCGCCCTCGACCTGCTGACCGGCAAGACCGACGAGCCGCAGCAGACCAAGGACGTCAATGTCGCTCTCGTGCCCCTTGGCATGCCGCTGCTGGCCGGGCCGGGTGCGATCGTGTCCGTGATCCTGGCTGTGCAGAAGGCCGACACCGTGGGGAGCCAGGTGTCCGTGTGGACGGCCATCCTCGCGATCCACATCGTGCTGTGGCTGGTCATGCGCTACTCGCTGCTGATCATTCGCGTGATCAAGGACGGCGGCGTGGTCCTGGTGACCCGGCTGGCGGGCATGATGCTCTCCGCGATCGCCGTGCAGCAGATCATCAACGGGATCACCCAGATCATCCGCGGAGGCTGACGCCGCCTGCGCCCCCTCAGTACACGAAGCCCCGTACGGCATCTGCCGTACGGGGCTTCGAAGTCTGACGTCGCCGGGCGAGCGATTACGAGGCGGACGTGTCGGCCGGGCGGATCCACAGTCGCTGCCCGATGGCCGCGGCATGCTGAACGATCTGCTTGACGGAGGCGGCGTCCACGACGGTGGTGTCCACGGGCGTACCGTCGACGTCGTCGAGTCGCATGATTTCGAAGCGCATAGGGGCTTCTCCCTTCGTCTGGTCATCCTCCTGAGGAGAACTACTGGTGAGCGGGCCCAGGGCGGCGTTGCCCCCGTCCCAGTACGAGTCAACGAGACACCCGCTCAAAAGATTCCCTACGCTAAGGAAATTTTTCGAATCCCTAATCATCGGCCGGTGAGGAGCCGAAGCGGACGTCTATGGCGTCGGTGGTGATCCACTCATCGGGGCCGGTTGTGTTCGCAGCGTGACCGCCGGGACAATGGAGGCATATGAACGACGACCTGGCGGCGCTCGGCGCCCGCATCGACCGTACGAACGAGTTGCTCCAGCGCATGCTCGCCGAGGTGGCGAAGACACCCTCGACCCATGCGATCTTCGTCGACGCCGGCTATCTGTATGCGGCCGCGGGACGACTCGTCGCCGGTACCGAGGACCGCCGGGCCTTCGACGTCGACGCCGAGGGGTTGATCGAGGCGCTCATCGACATGGCGCGCACGATCTTCGCGGACAGCCGACTCCTGCGCGTGTACTGGTACGACGGTGCGCGACGCCGCATCCACACGGCGGAACAGCAGTCCATCGCCGAACTCCCGGACGTGAAGGTACGGCTCGGCAACCTCAACGCCAACAACCAGCAGAAGGGCGTCGACTCCCTCATCCGGTCCGACCTGGAGTCACTGGCCCGGCATCGCGCCATCAGCGACGCGGCGCTCATCGGGGGCGACGAGGACCTGGTGTCGGCGGTCGAGGCGGCACAGGGGTACGGCGCGCGGGTGCACCTGTGGGGCATCGAGGCGCCCGAGGGCCGCAACCAGGCGGACCCGCTGCTGTGGGAGGTCGACAGCCAGCGCACCCTCGAACTCGATTTCTTCAAGCCGTACGTGGCGCGGCGGACGGCCGTGACGTACGACGTGCCGACGGTGGCCCGCCCCACGCGCGAGGACGTCCGTTTCGTGGGCGCCCGGATCGCGGCGAAGTGGCTGGCCGAGCGGGGCCGGGAGGCGCTGGCGGAGCTGCTGCCCGGACATCCGTATCTGCCTGGATCCGTCGACCAGGACCTGCTGGTGGAGGCGGAGGGCCTGCTGCAGTACTCGCTGCGCGGCCAGTCGGATCTGCGACGCACGCTGCGGGACGGCTTCTGGGAGCATCTGCAGGCGCAGTACTGATGCCCCAACACGCGCGGCGCTCAAGGCACTCGGCGGGACCAGGGGCTGACAGGAGCTGGGACTAACGGGAGAGCCGGTCCCAGAAGGCGGCGAGGGCGCCGGCCGTCTGGTCGGGCCGGTCGGTGTTGGGAGAGTGCTCCGCACGCGGTACGACGGTGCGGCGGGCTCCGAGCCGGGTGGCCATGTCGTCCAGGAGCGGGAGGGACCAGGCGTCGTCGCGGTCCCCGGACAGCACGTGTACGGGCAGGCCGGCGGCGGCCAGTTCGGCCACCCGGTCGGGTTCCTCGCACAGCTGCCGGCCCGTGGCCAGGAGCTGTGCGGGGCTGTTGCGGAGCCAGCGGCGGCGCAGGTCGTCACCGTCGGAGAGCCCCTCGTCGACGTCGCCGGCGTCGGCCTGCTGTGCCGGCTCCATGGCCTGAATGGCCTCCCAGACCTCGGCCATGCCCATGACGGCAAGGGCGTCGCGCAGCAGCTTGACTCGCTGCTGTTGGGGGACGGAGATCTGGGCAGGGCCGGAGGACATGAGGGTGAGCGAGGCGAACGGGGAGGCGTCGAGGAGGACGGCGGCACGGGCGATCTGACCGCCCAGCGAGTGCCCGAGGAGATGCACGGGCGCCCCGACGGCGTGTACCTGCGCGATGACGTCCCGTGCCAACTCGCCTTGAGCGTACGGTGCTTCGTCGTCCCGGGGGCCGGGGGACTCGTACTGCCCCCGCCCGTCGACGGCGATGGTCCGGTACCCGGCCGTCGCGAGCAGCGGCTGCAGGAGGATGAAGTCCTCCTTGCTCCCGGTGAACCCCGGCAGCAGGAGAGCGGTCCCCTTGACCCGTGTCGTCGCCGCGCCGGCCTCCAGCACGGCGAACTCCCCCCGCTCCGTGGCCAGCTGGTACGCCCGGACACCGGGCGGCGGGGTGAAAGTCGGGGGACGGCTCATGGGGCTGAGGTTACCGGGCGGTTGGGGCGTGGCGGGGCGGGGTGACACGCGCTGTATGCGGCCACCGCAACGCCGATGGCCCGCCCCCACAAGGTGTGGGAACGGGCCATCGGGCAGCTGTCGCGTCAGCTCTCCGCGGGCTCCGCGGCCTTGCGGGTACGCCGGCGCGGCTTCGCGGGAACCTCGTCTGCCTGCGCCGGAATCTCCGCCTCGGCGGCCACCGCCTTGCGTGTACGGCGCCGCGGCTTCGCCGGAACCTCGTCCGCCTGCGCGGGGATCACCGTCTCGGCTTCAGCGGCCGCGGTCTTGCGGGTGCGTCGCGGCTTGGCCGGGGTTTCCGTTTCCGCCGTGGTGCCTTCTGCCGTGTCGGCGGTGGTTTCCGCGGCCGTGGCCTTGCGGGTGCGTCGGCGCGGCTTGGCGGGGGTTTCGGCTTCGGTGGTCGCCTCGGTTTCGGCGGCGGCCGCGGTCTTGCGGGTGCGTCGCGGCTTGGCCGGGGTTTCCGTTTCCGCCGTGGTGCCTTCTGCCGTGTCGGCGGTGGCTTCCGCGGCCGTGGCCTTGCGGGTGCGTCGGCGCGGCTTGGCGGGGGTCTCGGCTTCGGTGGTCGCCTCGGCCTCGGCGGCGGCCGCGGTCTTGCGGGTGCGTCGCGGCTTGGTCTCCACCACCTCGACGGTGGCCACCGCGTCCTCGGCGGCAGCGGGGGCCGTCTCCGCGGCCTTGCGGGTACGCCGTCGGGGCTTGGCTTCTGCGGCCTCTGCGGTGTCCGCGATGGCCTCGGCCACAGCCGGAGCCGCCTCCGGGGCAGCGGCCACAGCCGTCTCCACCGTCTTGCGGGTCCGACGACGGCGCGGCTTCGCAGGCTCGGCACCCTCCGCCGTCTCGACGGCCGTCTGCGCCGCCTCCGGCTGGGCCGCCTCCGGCTGGGCCGCCTCCGGCTGGGCCGCCTCCGGCTGGGCCGCCTCCGGCTGGGCCGCCTCCGGCTGGGCCGCCTCCGTCTCCGCCTGCGTCACCGTCGCGGCGGAGACCAGCTCCGCCGACACCCCACCGCGCGTACGGCGGCGTCGGCGCGGCATGTGCGGCTCCACGGCCTCGGCCGTCTCCGCGGTGTCCGTGGGGGTGGCGGCCGGAGTCTCCACCGGCGCCCCGCCCCGCGTACGACGCCGGCGCCGCGGCGTACGCGCCGGACGCTCGCGTTCGGCGGGCTCAGCGGAGGAACGGCGCCCGCGCGGCCCCCGGCCGCCCGTCTCGCCCAGGTCCTCCAGTTCCTCCGCCGCGAGCCCGGCGCGCGTGCGCTCCGAGCGCGGCAGGACACCCTTCGTGCCCTCGGGGATGCTGAGGTCGGCGAAGAGGTGCGGGGAAGTGGAGTACGTCTCCACGGGGTCGTTGAAGTCCAGCTCCAGCGCCTTGTTGATCAGCTGCCAGCGCGGGATGTCGTCCCAGTCGACGAACGTGATCGCCGTACCCGACGCGCCCGCGCGACCCGTACGGCCGATGCGGTGCAGGTACGTCTTCTCGTCCTCGGGGGACTGGTAGTTGATGACGTGTGTCACGCCCTCGACGTCGATGCCGCGCGCGGCCACGTCGGTGCAGACGAGCACGTCCACCTTGCCGTTGCGGAAGGCGCGCAGAGCCTGCTCGCGCGCGCCCTGGCCCAGGTCGCCGTGGACCGCGCCCGACGCGAAGCCGCGCCGCTGGAGCTGCTCGGCGATGTCGGCCGCCGTCCGCTTCGTACGGCAGAAGATCATCGCCAGCCCGCGGCCCTCGGCCTGCAGTATGCGCGCGACCATCTCCGGCTTGTCCATGGAGTGCGCGCGGTAGACGAACTGCGCGATGTTCGCGACGGTCGCGCCCTCGTCGTCCGGCGCGGTGGCGCGGATGTGCGTGGGCTGCGACATGTAGCGGCGGGCCAGGCCGATGACCGCACCCGGCATGGTCGCCGAGAACAGCATGGTCTGGCGCTTCGTCGGCAGCATGTCGATGATCTTCTCGACGTCGGGCAGGAAGCCCAGGTCGAGCATCTCGTCGGCCTCGTCGAGGACCAGGCACTTGACGTGCTTCAGGTTCAGCTTCTTCTGACCGGCGAGGTCCAGCAGACGGCCCGGGGTGCCGACGACCACGTCGACGCCGTTCTTCAGGGCCTCCACCTGGGGTTCGTAGGCCCGGCCGCCGTAGATCGCGAGGACGCGTACGTTGCGCACCTTGCCCGCGGTCAGCAGGTCGTTGGTGACCTGCGTGCACAGCTCGCGTGTGGGGACGACGACGAGCGCCTGCGGGGTGTCGGTGAGGGCCTCGGGCTTCGCGCGGCCCGCCTCGACGTCGGCGGGGACGGTGACGCGCTCGAGGAGCGGGAGGCCGAAGCCCAGCGTCTTGCCCGTGCCGGTCTTGGCCTGGCCGATGATGTCGGTGCCGGAGAGCGCTACGGGGAGCGTCATCTCCTGGATGGGGAAGGGGTGGGTGATGCCGACGGCTTCCAGGGCCTCGGCCGTCTCGGGAAGGATTCCGAGTTCTCGAAAGGTGGTAGTCAGGGTGCTGCCTCTTCTGTGAGCGCGGTGCGAGGCGAGCGCGGGGGTCGTGACCGTGCCGGATGGCGTCGGCCTGCTTGGGGGACGGGCCTGTGGCACGGGACCACGCCGACGCTCCAGCGCTCGTACCGCTGAGGGTCCCTCCGGATGCTGTACGCACGGTGCCTACTGGCAGGGAGGGCTGTCGGGTCGGAGCCGATCGGGCCACCGACCGGGCATCCTCATACGTGCGGCCCGTCGAATACTCGGCAGGCGCATTACCACCATACCCCGGAATCGCGCACATACGGTGGCCGGTTCCGTCACGTAGCCGTCGTCACACTGACTGACCAGGAACTTCCATGGGGCGGTAGGGCGGCTATTGTGCGCTTCATGACGACGCCTGACAACGCTCCCGACGCATCCGCCGAACCCACCTCGGTCGCAGCCCAGGACTGGGCGAAGGCCTCCGTCGACCCCCAGTACCGTGCCGCTGTCGTGGACCTGCTCGGCGCGCTCGCGTACGGGGAGCTGGCGGCGTTCGAGCGGCTCGCGGAGGACGCGAAGCTCGCGCCGACGCTCACGGACAAGGCGGAGCTGGCGAAGATGGCGTCCGCCGAGTTCCACCACTTCGAGCGGCTCAGGGACAGGCTCGCCGAGATCGGCACGGAGCCGACGGAGGCGATGGAGCCGTTCGTCGCGGCGTACGACAGCTTCCACCGGCAGACCGCGCCCTCGGACTGGCTGGAGGGGCTGGTCAAGGCGTACGTGGGCGACTCCATCGCCAGCGACTTCTACCGCGAGGTCGCATCCCGGCTTGACGCCGACACGCGCGGGCTCGTGCTCGCCGTGCTCGACGACACGGGGCACGCCAGCTTCGCCGTCGAGAAGGTGCGCGCCGCGATCGACGCCGACCCGCGCGTGGGCGGGCGGCTCGCGCTGTGGGCGCGGCGGCTGATGGGCGAGGCCCTCTCGCAGTCGCAGCGCGTGGTCGCCGAGCGGGACGCGCTCTCGACGATGCTCGTCGGCGGCGTCGCTGACGGTTTCGATCTCGCCGAGGTCGGCAAGATGTTCACGCGGATCACCGAGGCGCACACCAAGCGGATGGCGGCACTGGGCCTGGCCGCCTGATCATCATGGCCTGATGTGAGTCACGGGGGTGCTCGCCCGACTCCGCTCGGGCGGGCCGCCGCGGCCGCGTGTGGTGCCCGCGGCGGTCGCGCGGCAGCGTCACCGTGCGCGTCACTGCGGCCGACGCCCAAGCCATCCTGTCGGTCGTCCGGGCCGCCATCGCCGCCGGGCCCGGCGGACGGCCTCAGGCCGTCGCCGACCGGCGGCGAAATCTTTCCGCGGGCCGCAGCAGCAGCGACAGTGAGGCCGCGGAGAGGGCCAGTGCCCCGACGAGGATCACCAGAAGACGGGCCGAGCCCAGCGCGCTGTGGGTGACGAACGCACCGAACAGAGCACCCGCCACACCGGTCGACAGCACCAGTGCACGGGCCGGCAGCCGGTGCGGCAGCCGGTGCGCGGCCGCCCAGGCCAGGGCGAGTCCGAGGACGGCGGAGCCGAGCGTTTCCAAGAGCATGACGAACTTCCCTCCCACACGGCTGCTGCCAGGGCACAACGGTCGTAGCCGGTCTTACCCGTGGCGTTCGGGACGCAATCCTCTGTGCGGATCATGTGCTCCATCGGTGTAAGCCACCTCGCGGGCCATGCCGGGACAGGGCAGGCAAAGCAGAAGGGGCCCGGTGGCACAAGCCACCGGGCCCCTCGCGCTCTGTCGGGAACTACAGCGCGCCGAAGCCCACCTTGCGCGGGGCCTGCTCGCCGATCTCGACGTACGCGAGACGGTCGGCCGGCACCAGGAGCTTGCGGCCGTGCTCGTCCACGAGGCTCAGCAGCTGCGACTTGCCGGCAAGCGCGTCGGCCACGACGCGCTCGACCTCTTCGGCGCTCTGACCGCTCTCCAGAACGATCTCGCGGGGCGCGTGCTGCACGCCGATCTTGACCTCCACGGCTTTGTCCCTCCGACGGTCAGTGATGTGCGCGGCCGTCCGCGCCGTACCCGCACACATTAGCCCGGTGAGGGGACGCGCACGCTCCGCCCCGGCACGCCAGGAGCGAACAGCCGACGGGAACAAAACCGCCGTACGGTCCACAGGGCGTTCGCTCAGTGGTGCTGGTCGGTGCCGTGCAGCGGGAATCCCGCGATACCCCGCCAGGCCAGCGAGGCGAGCAGCTGGACCGCCTGGTCACGCGGCACGCTGCGGTCGCTGTGCAGCCAGGAGCGTGCCACGACCTGGGCGAGGCCGCCCAGACCCGAGGCCAGCAGCATCGACTCGGCCCGCGAGAGGCCGGTGTCCTCGGCGATGACGTCGCAGATCGCTTCCGCGCACTCGGTCGTCACCTTGTCGACGCGCTCGCGCACGGCGGGCTCGTTCGTCAGGTCGGACTCGAACACCAGGCGGAAGGCACCGCCGTCGTCCTCCACGTACGCGAAGTACGCGTCCATCGTGGCCCGTACGCGCTGCTTGTTGTCGGTCGTCGACGCGAGCGCGGTCCGTACGGCCTGCAGCAGGGCTTCACAGTGCTGGTCCAGCAGGGCCAGGTACAGATCGAGCTTGCCCGGGAAGTGCTGGTAGAGCACCGGCTTGCTGACGCCGGCGCGCTCGGCGATGTCGTCCATGGCGGCCGCGTGGTAGCCCTGCGCCACGAAGACTTCCTGCGCGGCGCCCAGCAACTGGTTCCGTCGGGCACGGCGCGGCAGGCGCGTGCCTCGCGGGCGTGCCGCCTCTGTCTGCTCGATGGCTGTCACGCCGCCTCCCAAAATCGTCCACATGCGGTGTGCGCCGCCCGGCCATCGTACTTTTCGGTAACCGTGGTGTGCGCGGTGCGGGCGCAGAATTTCACGGACCGGACAGCGGCGAAAGCCGCGCGGAGCCCTTCAAACAGGGGCAGGGCGGGCGGACAGGCGCACGCGGCCTTGGATTGCGCGGTCGCCCTCTTGCCTGACGTGATCGTCCTCGTACCTCACCGATCCTCACCGGTAGTCGTCCTCGTCGAGTTTGATGACGCGTTTCTGCTCCACGAGGTCCGCCTCGTTGGCGCGCAGGGTCTCCTCTTCGGTCAGGGGTTCGTCCTGCTCCGCGGTGATCTCCGCGAACCGCTCCGCGGCAGTGTGCTCCGGGGCCTCCACGCCGAGTTCGACGGTGTCGGTCCCCTGTTCCTCGAAGATCTCGGGATCAGTGGGGTCAACGGCCATGGTGGGCTCCCTTCCCTGAACTACTGGAACGTTCCTGAAAGAGGCGGGGGCCACATGCGGGTACCCAGCTACGAGCCTAGGAGACACCCGATCGGGACGCTATGTATCAGGACGCTATGTGTGGGGCGGGGGTGCTGTGCGGGGTCGCTCGGGCGACGGTGGGTGCCGAGCCGGCTGCGTGTGATAGCGAACACACGATCCACTGTGTGATCGTCTCGTAACATTGCCGCATGTCTTCGACCGAGCTGCCGCCCGTCCCGGCCACCAACGTGCTCCCGAAGGTGTCGCCCGTCAGGGGCGAGGACGGCGAGCGGCTCAGGTCGGTGAGGCTCTCGGGGGTCACACTGGCGGTGCGGTCCAGGCCGTCGGGGCGCGAGGGTCTGCCGCCCGCGCTGTACGTGCACGGACTCGGCGGTTCCTCCCAGAACTGGTCGGCGCTGATGCCGCTGCTCGACGGGCTCGTCGACGGTGAGGCGGTCGACCTGCCGGGCTTCGGTGACTCGCCGCCTCCGGACGACGGCGACTACTCGGTCACCGGGCACGCGCGCGCGGTCATTCGTTATCTCGACGCGGCCGAGCGCGGCCCCGTGCACCTGTTCGGCAATTCGCTGGGTGGCGCCGTCGCTACGCGTGTGGCGGCCGTACGTCCCGATCTCGTCCGTACGCTCTCCCTTGTCTCGCCCGCGCTCCCGGAGGTCTTCGTCCAGCGTGGCGCGATCCCGACGGGGCTGCTCGCGGTGCCCGGGGTCGCCTCCCTGTTCACCCGGTACACCAAGGACTGGACGGCCGAGCAGCGCGTCCGCGGGGTCATGGCGCTGTGCTACGGCGACCCCGGTCGTGTCACTCCGGAGGGATTCCGCAACGCGGTCGAGGAGATGGAGCGGCGGCTGCGGCTGCCGTACTTCTGGGATGCGATGGCGCGTTCGGCGCGCGGGATCGTGAACGCGTACACGCTCGGCGGGCAGCACGGGCTGTGGCGTCAGGCGGAGCGGGTGCTCGCGCCGACGCTGCTCGTGTACGGCGGCCGGGACCAGCTGGTGTCGTTCCGCACGGCCCGGCGAGCGGCGCGCTCCTTCCGGGACTCCCGGTTGCTGACCCTGCCGGACGCGGGGCACGTCGCGATGATGGAGTACCCGGACCAGGTGGCGGCCGCGTTTCGCCAACTCCTCGAGGCCACGGGCGAGTCAGGTATCGCCGACACGGGGAGCTGAGGCGCGGCGTGGGACGGCACAGCCGCAAGAGCAGGGACAACGGGACGCGTGCGGACACGGGCGCGGTGCCGGGTATATCGGCGACGGAGTCGTCGGCCTGGGACGCGCAGGCGTCCACGACCGCGGAGCCGGGGGCGGCCGTCGGGCGACAGGAGTCGATGAGCGCTACGCCGCTCCGGGGGGTTCCGTACCGGACCGACGGGACGCCCGCGCGAGGCGTCCCGCGGTTCACGCAGGGGGCGCCGACCGGGGGTGCTCCGCATTCTGCGGACGGTACGCCGGCCCGCGGTGTCCCGCGTTACCCGGACGACACGCCCGCGCGTGGCAGGCCGCGCGCGGCGGACGGTATGCCGGCCTATGGCCAGGTCCTCCGTGGTCATCCCCAGCAGCGTGAACCCGGCGGCGGATGGGGCGAGTTCGGGGGAGGGGCCGTGCCCGCGGGGGCTCGGCAGGCGGCGCCGCCCAGGCGCCCCGGGCCCCGCATACCGTCCCAGCGGTCGCAGTCCGGCCCGCGCCAGGAGTACCTCGACGCCTTCGACGAGGACGACGATGTCTTCACGCCTCGTCGCCCCGGTGGCGCCCCTCACGCCCCCCTCACCGGCAACGGCGACACCGAGAAGGAGACCGCGGCCGACGACCTGCCGGTGAGTGAGACCGGCGGGGCGGCGACCAAGGAGAGCGGCAAGGGGCGTACGTTCACCGGGATCGCCGCCGCGGCCGTCACCACGGTGCTGGCGGTCGTCGTGGCGGGTCAGGTCGCCGACGGGCACAGCGGCACCGCCGGGCGGTCGCAGCCCGCCACCGACCGGGAACGCGACACCCATGACTCCACCGCCTCCGGCGACGCAACTTCTCCCGGCGCGCCGAGCGTGGCCCCGCTGACGTATGAGCAGGCGATGGGGCGCACGTACCCGCTCGCCGCCACGTTGAAGGGGCCGGGCGCGTTCGACGTGGTCCCCGGCGTCGACAAGGTGCCAGGCCAGGGGGAGGCGAAGTACACCTACCGCGTGGACGTGGAGAAGGGGCTCGGCCTGGACGGCGAACTCTTCGCGCGGGCCGTGCAGAGGACCCTCAACGACAAGCGCAGCTGGGCCCACAAGGAGTCACGCGTCTTCGAGCGCATCTCCTCCGGCAAGCCCGACTTCGTGATCACCCTGGCCAGCCCCGGCACCACCGCCGCCTGGTGCGCCAGGTCGGGCCTGGACACCACGCAGGACAACGTCTCCTGCGACTCGGCCTCCACCGAGCGCGTGATGATCAACGCGTATCGCTGGGCGCAGGGCTCGACGACGTACGGTGACAAGATCCACGCCTACCGCCAGATGCTGATCAATCACGAGGTCGGCCACCGCCTCGGCTACGGCCACGTCACCTGCGACAAGAACGGCGAGTTGGCCCCGGTCATGCAGCAGCAGACCAAGTTCCTCGACCACGACGGAATCCACTGCCTGCCCAACCCCTGGCCGTATCCCCGCAGTTGACGGGTGCCGTTCTCTTCGCGGTCATCACATGGACAAGCGTCGAAAGTTCTGCCGTCGCCCCGGACGAAACGTGACTGCTTGATCTCCTAGCGCGGTCAAACGCGGACCGCGCAGGAAAGTTACGGTCGTTCACCCCTTCTGGTGGCGCGATGGACAACCGTCCGTCGCGCCACCGCCCTGTCCGCATACGTTCGTCCCGCTGCGAGCCGCCGGCGCAACGGCGGCTCCTCACACGGGAGATCGGGGGTGCGTTCGTGCGCGTCGGACTGCTTACGGAGGGTGGTTATCCGTATGTGGACGGTGACGCCAGGCTCTGGTGCGACCGCCTCGTACAGGGGCTCGGGCAGCACGAGTTCGACGTCTACGCGTTCAGCCACAGTGAGCGGCAGGAGGCCGAGGGCTGGGTCCCGCTGCCGCCGCAGGTCAGCCGGGTACGGACGGCACCTCTGTGGACCGCGGACGATGACGGGGTCGTCTACGGGCGCCGTACGCGACGGCGGTTCGCCGAGGCGTACGGGGAATTGGCCGCTGCGCTGTGCACGGCCCCGGAGGCGGCAGCAGCACGGAGCGTGTCCGTACCGGTCGACCCCGAGGCGGACCGTTTCGGCAACGCCCTCTACGCACTCGCCGAACTCGCCCGCGACGAGGGCGGACTGATCGGCGCACTGCGTTCCGAGACCGCTGTGCGCGCCCTGGAGAGCGCCAGTCGTGCGCCGGGCGCCGTGCGCGCGGCACGCACGGCCCGCGTCCCCGATCTGCTCGATGTGGCAGCGCACATCGAACGCGCGCTGCGCCCCCTCTCGCTCGACTGGTACGAGGACGACGGGCTCGGCGCGGTCGACCTCTGCCATGCCACGACGGGTGGCGCCGCGGCCCTGCCCGGGCTCCTCGCCGGGCATTTCGCCGGCGTTCCGCTGCTCGTCACCGAGTACGGCGTCCGGCTGCGGGCGTACTACCTGGGGGTGCCGGGCGAAGCGTCCTCCGCGGTGCGCACCTTGCGCGCCGCCTTCCATCGCGGGCTGGCCGCCGAGGTGTACCGGCGGGCCGCGTGCATCACGCCCGGCAACACCCACGCTCGCCGGTGGCAGGAACGGTGCGGCGCCGACCGCGCCAAGCTGCGCACGGTCTATCCCGGCCTGGAGACGTCCCGCTTCGCGGAGGTCGGCGAGTCACCCGACGGCGCGGACCCGTACACGCTGGTCTGGGTCGGGCGCATCGAACCCGCCAAGGACCTGGTCTCCCTGCTCCACGCCTTCGCACGGATCCGCACGCACGAGCCGACCGCGCGGCTGCGGATCGTCGGGGCCGCCTCCGGCGCCGAGGACACCGCCTACCTCGGGCACTGCAGAGCACTGGCCGCGCAGCTCTTCCCCGACGAGGCCGAAGGCATGCACGCCGTCGGCGACAACCCTGTGTCCTTCGAGGACATCGGCGGCCCGGCGGTGCCCGACCCGGCGGAGGCCTATGGGGCCGGGGCGGTCGTCGTCCTCTCGAGTGTCGTCGAAGGCTTTCCGATCAGCCTGGTGGAGGCCATGCTCTGCGGGCGGGCCACGGTGTCCACGGACGTCGGCGCGGTGGTCGAGGTCATCGGGGGTACGGGGCTCGTGGTCCCACCGCGCAACCCGCGGGCGCTCGCGGAGGCGTGCCTGGCGCTGCTGCGCGACCCCGAGCGCCGTGAGCGCCTCGGCGCGGCCGCCCGCGCGCGAGCCCTCGAACTGTTCACCGTCGAGCAGAACGTCGCGGCGTTTCACGGCATTTACCTGGAGGTCGTCTCCCACACACCGGTACGGCGGATGCCCGTCGACGACTCGGGGGAACCGCTGCCCTTCGGCGTGCCGGCGGAGGCGCACCTGCCCGGCCGCTGGACCGGGCCGCACCATCCGACCGGGAGACCACGCTGGGCGGAGGAGCCGGAGCACGCCACGGCACCCGCACGCACCACCGGGTCACATCAGTCACATCACGAACCCGTCCCGGCGGCGGAGGGCGCGCGATGAGCGACGTGGGAGAACTGGACCGCCCCGGCACCCCGGGCAGCCCCGGTGCCTGGGACGCACGCTCGGAGGAATGGCTCATGGGGATGGGCGAGACGAGCACGCGGGCAGAGCATGCGACGACGGGCGCAGATACGGACGAGGCGCCGGAGGATGTGCAGGTCGCGCAGGGGGACGCGCTCGGTGAGCCGCTCTGGGAGGCGGGCGCGGACTCCACGACGCCCGCGCCCCGTAGCGTCGCCGCCGCGAGGTACGCGTCCACCGACCACCCCGACGACGGTGCCCGCAGGACGCCGGCCCGCCGCGGCGCCGCCGACCCGGTCAAGGCGCTCATGCACCGGCACCACGAACTGTGCGAGCGGGCCGTCGACCCGCTGGAGATCGCGGTCGGCCTGGAGGCCCACGGCCTGACCGACCGGGCCGCCGCACGCTTTCGCCACCGGGACGTGTTTTCGCTCGCCGAGGAGATGTACGCGCGCGTACCGCGTGCCGGGGACCAGTCCCCACCGCGGCCCGCCCCCGCGGACGCCCCGCGCGAGCACTGGGCGTGGGCCGTCCTCGTCCTGCTGCCGGGCGCGCTGTGCACGGCCACCGTCGTTGCGCTGCGGCTCACCGAGGGCCGGGTACGCCTCGCTGTCGCTGTGCTCGGCGCCCTTGCCGTCGTGCTCGGTCTGCGCACGGCACTCGGCCGCGGACCACTGCGCGTCCCCTCCCACGTCACGCCGGCCGCCACCCGCGCGACGACGTGCTGGCTGCTCGCCTACGCCCTCCTCGGCGACGGTCTGCTGCGCGCCGCGCTCGAAGGCGGCCCCGACGGACTCTGGCCCCCGGCCACCACATCCGTGCTGGCCCTCGCCCTGGCCTGCGGCCCGGCCGCCTGGTGCGCCCGCCTCCTCGCCGTACGCGCCCGCCGCCGACTCGCCGCCAGCCGCGGCCTGGAGGAGTTCGCGTCCTCGGTCACACCGCTGCTGCTGGGCGCGTTCGGGCTCTTCCTGTGCGCTTTGGGCGCGCTGCTCGTGCTGTGTGGGGCAGTGCTCGGCGAGCCCGCCGCGTACGCCGGAACCGGCGCCCTCGGCGCGCTCCTGCTGCTCGCCCGGCTGCTCACCGTGCATGGCTTCGGGCGCGCTCCGGCTGCCGTCCTCGGGGCCGCGGCCGCCATCGAGGCGACCGCCCTGGCCACGGTCTTCGCCGGCCGCCTCCCCGGCTGCTCGTTCCTGGCCACCCCGGTCGAGACCCTGGCCGATGCCTGGGGCGCTGACGCCGTCCCCACGGCCGTCTGCGCCCTGGCCGCCCTGACCCTGCTGATCCATGCGACCCGCACCCTGACCCGTGCCTCGGCCCATGCCCTGCCGCCCGGATCACCCTGAGCCGCGGACCATGCCCCACCTCCGGCGCCATGAGCCGCAACCGCTGCCCGGGCCGGGTCCACGTCCCGAGCGCACCGCTCCCGCGAACCAACACCGCGGGTCCCTCTCATCCCACGGCACCACCCTTGAAGGAGAACGCCAGATGATCACCTCCCGAACCGGAGACGCCGCCCCGGGAGCCGCCCGATGAGGGTCCTGCTGATCGGAGCCAACGGATACCTCGGCCGTTTCGTCGCCGACCGCCTGCTCGCCGACCCGGCCGTGCAGCTCACCGCGCTCGGCCGCGGCGACGACGCCGACGTACGCTTCGACCTCGCGTCCGGCAGCCCCGGTGCGCTCACCCGCTTCCTGGACGCCGTGCACCCCGGGGTCGTCATCAACTGCGCCGGAGCCATCCGTGGCGGCGCCCGCGAACTCACCCGGCACAACACCGTCGCCGTCGCCACCGTCTGCGAGGCCCTGCGGCGCAGCGGCTGCGGGGCCCGCCTGGTGCAGATCGGCTGCAGCGCCGAGTACGGCCCCAGCCAGCCCGGCTCCTCCACGGCCGAGGACGCGGTCCCACGCCCCGGAGGCCCCTACGGCGTCAGCAAGCTCGCCGCCACCGAGCTGGTCCTCGGCTCGGGGCTCGACGCGGTCGTGCTCCGGGTGTTCTCGCCCGCCGGGCCCGGCACCCCCGCCGGATCCCCGCTCGGCCGCCTGGCCGAGGCCATGCGCCGCGCCATGCAGTCCGGCGACAGCGAACTCAAACTCGGCGGCCTCGGCGTCCAACGCGACTTCGTCGACGTACGCGATGTCGCCCGTGCCGTCCACGCGGCCGCCCTCTCCGCCGCCCAGGGCGTGATCAACATCGGCTCGGGCCGCGCCGTACGCCTGCGTGACGCGGCCGTCGTTCTCGCCCGCGTCGCCGGCTACGGCGGCACCGTGCACGAACTCGACGGACCTCCCGGCGCGGTGCGGCCCCCCATCGCCCACCCCCGCAGCGAACCGGACGCACCCCCGATCGCGTACCCCTACCCGGACGGCTGCGGGAGCTGGCAGCAGGCCGACGTGCGCACCGCACGCGACCGGCTCGGCTGGAGGCCCCGGATCAATCTGGAGGAGTCCCTCGCCGACATCTGGATGGAGGCGGCATGCCGCATCTGACCGCTACCACGGCGGGCACCGCCAGCACCGGTCTGAGCCCGGGGCTCGGCATCCCCGGCCTCGCACACCCTCTCGTCGCCCCTCAGGAATGGGACACTCTCGCCCGCCCGGGCACCCCACTCCACTGGGTCGTCCTCAACGTGAGCGGAGGCCCCGGCACACGGTCCGACCCGCACTGCAGGCAGGCCGTGGGACAGCTGCACACCGCGGGCATACGCGTTCTCGGTCACCTCGACCTCGCCTACGGCGCGCGCACTTTCGGCGAGCTGATCTCCGAGGCGCACCGGTATCTCGACTGGTACCAGGTCGACGGCTTCCTCCTGGACCGATGCCCCGCGGAGCGCGTCGCGCTCCCCGAGGTCCGCCGCACGGTCACCACGCTGCGTGCACTTCTCGTTCCGGGGCATATCGTGCTGGGTCACGGCACCCACCCGTATCCCGGATACGCAGAGGACGCCGACCAACTGGTCACCTTCTCCGGCTCCTGGAGCGACTACCGCTGGTCGCAGGTGGCGGAGTGGACCGCCGATCACTCGCCCGAGCGGTTCTGCCACTTTGTGCACGGCGTACCCCGCGGCCATCTTGAAGAGGCGTTGCGCATCGCCCGCTGGCAGGGCGCCGCGACGATCTGGTTCACCGATCGCGCGGATCGCGGCGGCCGCGCCGACCCCTGGGCGGCCATGCCCGGCTACTGGGACGAAATCGTCTCGCGGATCGGAACGGGTGTCTCGGAATGAAGAAGGGCGTGGCAGTGTTACAGGAAGAACCACTGTAGTGATTGACCGACCAACGGAGTCCCCGTGTCGCTGCCACCCCTGGTCGAGCCCGCTACCGAGCTCACCGTAGACGAGGTCCGCAGGTACTCCCGCCACCTGATCATCCCGGATGTCGGGATGGACGGGCAGAAGCGGCTGAAGAACGCCAAGGTGCTGTGTGTGGGCGCCGGCGGTCTGGGCTCGCCGGCGCTGATGTACCTCGCCGCCGCCGGCGTGGGCACGCTTGGCGTCGTGGAGTTCGACGAGGTGGATGAGTCGAACCTGCAGCGGCAGATCATCCACAGCCAGTCCGACATCGGCCGCTCCAAGGCAGAGTCGGCGCGTGACACCGTCAAGGGCATCAACCCGTACGTGAACGTGATCCTTCACGAGGAGCGGCTCGAGGCCGACAACGTGATGGACATCTTCAGCCAGTACGACCTGATCGTCGACGGCACGGACAACTTCGCGACCCGCTACCTGGTCAACGACGCCTGCGTGCTGCTGAACAAGCCCTACGTGTGGGGTTCGATCTACCGCTTCGACGGCCAGGCATCCGTCTTCTGGTCCGAGCACGGCCCCTGCTACCGCTGCCTGTACCCGGAGCCCCCGCCGCCCGGCATGGTTCCGTCCTGCGCCGAGGGCGGTGTTCTCGGCGTGCTGTGCGCGTCCATCGGCTCCATCCAGGTCACCGAGGCGATCAAGGTCCTTACCGGCACCGGCGAGCCGCTGGTCGGCCGGCTGATGATCTACGACGCCCTGGAGATGCAGTACCGCCAGGTCAAGGTCCGCAAGGACCCGAACTGCGCGGTCTGCGGCGAGAGCCCGACCGTCACCGAGCTCATCGACTACGAGGCCTTCTGCGGCGTCGTCTCCGAGGAGGCTCAGGCGGCGGCCGCCGACTCGACCATCACTCCCAAGCAGCTCAAGGAGTGGATCGACGACGGCGAGAACATCGAGATCATCGACGTCCGCGAGCCGAACGAGTTCGAGATCGTCTCCATCCCGGGCGCCCGGCTGATCCCGAAGAACGAGTTCCTCATGGGTGCGGCCCTGGGGAGCCTCCCGCAGGACAAGAAGATCGTCTTGCACTGCAAGACGGGTGTCCGCAGTGCGGAAGTCCTCGCCGTCCTGAAGTCGGCGGGCTTCGCGGACGCGGTCCACGTGGGCGGCGGCGTGATCGGCTGGGTGAACCAGATCGAGCCGCACAAGCCGGTCTACTGATCGGTCGTTCCGCCGACCAGCGGGCCTGAAGAAGCCCACGGCTCTGACCAGCTCAGACGCCGTGGGCTTCTGTCGTTCTCCGTCGGCATTGGCCGGCGTCGGCTTGCCTCGTACGGCCCAGCAGATCGGTGTCGAACCGAACGGCTGGGGACGCGGTGTCGGCAGCCTGCTGCACGAGGCGTTCGTGCGGCAGTTGCACGCGGGCGGCCTCACCGACGGAGTGCGGGAGTGCTGGGAGGCCAACGCGCGGACGCAAGCCTTCTGCGCCTGGTGCCGGCGTCCTGATGACTCCCGCCGCCCCGGGCCACTCGGCCGCGACTGCATTCGGCTACCGAACATTTGCCCATTGCTCCACCCTTCAGGGTGGAGGTGAAGGCCCTTGTCCCTTGCGGCCCGGAGGGCCGCAGCGGCATGGCTACGATTGCGTCATCCGATGACGGAGTTGTCGGATCTACCGCCGGACGGGCGGAAAGTGACGCCTGTGCAGGCCCCTGTAAGACCGATCTCCCCGGAGAGCGGCAAGGGCCGGTGAAGCAGGAACCCGAGGTGGCACCGCGTAGCAGTGCGGACCGCAATCTCCTGCCCTCGGGCAGGAGAGGACGTCAAGGGTGACAGTCCCCCTTTGATCAACAGGGCGGGAGGATCCCCACGGCCCGAGCGGGGGCTTTGGACACCGCGGGTGCCGGAAGCCCCCGTCGGCGTCATGAGCACACCGTGCCGTCCTTCGGAACCGTGCCGTCCAACAGATACGCGTTCACCGTCGAGTCCACGCAGTCGCTTCCGCTCCCGTACGCCCCGTGGCCCTCGCCCTTCCAGGTGAGCTCCACACCGACGCCCTTGCCCAGTCCATCGGCCATCTTCCGGGCACCCTCGTACGGCGTCGCCGGATCCCCGGTGTTGCCCACCAGCAGGACCGGTGCGGCTCCCGGCGCACTGACCTCCGGGTGTTCGAACTGCCCGGCCACCGGCCAGTCGTGGCACCAGCCCGCCATGTCCCAGCCCAGGAAGCTGCCGAACACGGGTGAGATCTTCTCGAACTCCGGAAGCAGCTTCTTCGTCTCCTCGGGCGTCGGCCGCTGCTTGTCGTCCAGACACGATATGGCCCGTTGCGCATGCGTCGTTGTGCCGTAACGCCCCGAGTCGTCGCGCTCGTTGTACTGGTCGGCGAGCGCAAGCAGCTCGGAACCGTCCCCGGTCTCGGCCGCGTTGAGCGCGCTGGTGAGCATGGGCCAGCCCTCCTTGCTGTAGAGCGGCAGCACAATGCCGGTGAGGGCCAGGGTCTGGGAGAGCTCGCGGCCGGACGCCGTCGGCAGCGGCTTCGCGTCGATCCGCTTCAACAGATCCGCGATCTTTCGGGAGCCCTGCTTCGGGTCCTGACCCGTCGATGTGAGGTAGTCGTCCAGCGCCCGCTGGAAGCCTCGTGCCTGGTTCTTCGCCTGGTCCACGCTGTCGGCGGTCGGGTCGACGACGGCGTCCAGCACCAGGCGCCCCACATTCTTCGGGAACAGGTGGGCGTAGACACCGCCCAGTTCGGTGCCTACGAGATGCCGAAGTAGTGCATCGTCCGATCACCGAGGACCTGGCGCATCAGGTCCATGTCGCGGGCGGTGTCGGTCGTCGAGACGTGCGAGAGCAGCTTCGCGGCGGCCTTCGCGCAGCCCTTGCCGAAATCCGTGGCGTCGTCGAGGTAGGCCTTCTCCTCTGCCGCGTTGTCCGGTGTCGCATCGATCGTCTCCGCGGCCTGGATCGCCTTGTCGCTGCGGCAGCGGATCCCCTCGCTCGCGCCGACGCCGCGCGGATCCCAGCTCACCAGGTCGTACCGCTTAAGGAGCTTGGCGACCGTGCTCGTATACGACGGCATCATCTCGATGCCGGAGCCGCCGGGACCACCGAAGTTGAACAGGAGCGAGCCGATACGGCTGCCTCCGGTCGCCCTGGACCGGATCAGTGCCAGGCCGATCGTCTCGCCGTCCGGCTTCGTCCAGTCCAGCGGCACCTTCATCGTGGCGCATTGCCAGTCGCCCCCCGGCGCCGACCTGCCCTTGCAGCGGCCCCAGTCGAGCTTCTGCGAGGTGAGCGAAGCGGGCTGCCCCGAGGACGCGGCGGGCGGTGACACCGCCGATGAGCGGGACCCGCCCTTTCCCTCGTCCTGGTCCCCGCCGGACGAACCGCTGCTGCAGCCGACCGCCAGCAGCATGGCGGCGACTCCCGCGGCCGTCCATTTCACGCAAGGCCACATGCGCACCCCCCTCATTTGCTCTCCGCACGGAGCCGCGGAGAGCGGTGAGGCCATAGTAGGCGGATCGGATCAAGCCCATGATGGCCTGTGGATAACCGTCTGACCTGTGCCTTTTGCTGCGCCTGTCGCGTCGTCGGGATCCGGGTCGCCCGGGGTCAGGAGCAGACGGTGCCGGCCGCCGGGGCGTTTCCCTCCAGCAGATAGCGGTTCACCGCGCTCTGCACGCACTTGTTCTTGCTGTTGTACGCACCGTGCCCCTGGCCCTTGTACGTCAGCTTGACGCCGACCCCCTTGCCCAGCGCGTTCACCATCCGTTCCGCGCCTTTGTACGGGGTGGCAGGGTCACCGGTGTTGCCGATCACGAGGACCGGCCCGGCACCGGGCGCGTGCACGTCCGGGTGGTAGACGGCTCCCCTCACCGGCCAGTTGGTGCAGCTGATCAGACCCCAGGCCAGGAGGTCGCCGAACAGCGGGGAGACGGCCCGGAACTGCGGCAGCTTCGCCTTCACGTCGGCGGCGGTGTACCGCGGCTTGTCGTCCGCGCAGCTGATGGCGACGTTCGCGGCGGTGAGGTTGCTGTAATGGCCTTTCTCGTTGCGCTCGTTCAACGAGTCCGACAGCAGCATCAGCAGCCTGCCGTCGCCTGCGTACGCCAACTGCAGACCCTCGGTGAGGTAGGGCCAGAAGTCCTTGGAGTACAGGGCCTCCAGGACGCCATTGGTCGCTGCGGTCCGGGTCAGCCGACGGGGGAAGATGCCGGGAATCGGCTTGCGGTCGAGGTCGTTCAGCAGTTTGGCGATCCGGTTCTCGACGTCCTTCGGGGTGCTGCCGACCGGGCATCCCGCGCTCTTCGCGGTGCAGTCCCGGGCGTAGTTGCCGAGCGCCAGTTGGAAGCCTCCGGCTTGTGCGAGCGAGGCCTGTTCCGGCGTCAGCGTCGGGTCGACAACCGCGTCGAGCACCGCCCGTCCGACGTTCTTGGGGAACAAGTGCGCGTAGACGCCACCGAGTTCGGTGCCGTACGAGATACCGAAGTAGTACAGCTTCCGGTCGCCGAGAAGTTCGCGCATCAGGTCCATGTCGCGGGCCGTGTCGGTGGTGCGCAGGTAGGGCAGCAACCTGCCGGAGTGCAGCTGGCAGGCCTTGTTGAACTGCTCGGTGCTGTTCAGGAACGCCTGCCGCGCGGTTGCTGTCCTGGGCATCGCGTCCTGCTGGAAGAACGCGTCGAGCTGCTGATCGTCCTTGCACTTCACACCCGCGCTGCGGCCGACCCCGCGCGGGTCGAAGCTCACCAGGTCGTAGCGGGTGCGCAGGGCCGCGTAGGCCGGTGCGAAGGCGGGCAGCGCGGTGACGCCGGAGCCGCCGGGGCCACCGAAGTTGAACACGAGGGAGCCGATCCGCCGACTCGGGGCCCCGCTGGCCTTCACCCGGATCAGAGCGATGTCGATGGTGCCGCTCTTGGGGTCGTCCCAGTTCAGGGGTGCCTTCATGGTCGCGCACTGCCACCGGCTGCCGTTCGGCAGCGGAGAGGGGGCGTTGCCGCCGCCCTCGGACTGGGAAGGCACCGGACAGTCCTTCCAGTTCAGCATCTGCCCCAGCAGACCCCCTTGCACGAGGCCAGGGTCACGGGCGCAGCCGGTGATGAGTGCGGGCAGAAGGACGGCGGCGGCGGTCAGAGCGGTGGCGCGGATCCGGGGAGGGTTCGGCATGGTCCCATCGTGTGGCCACACAGGGCGGGACGCTCGGGGCGCGAGCCCGTGCGGGTGAGTTCCGTTCCCGGGGCGCACACACGCCCGTACGCGTGAGGGCGCGCCAGCTCGGTACCCCGTGCAGGGCCTAGTGCTGTGAACGGAAGGGTTCACCGGCTCGCGACGCCCGGCACGGCTCCCCCACGCTCGGCTTCTCCCCCACGCTCGGCTTCTCCCCCACGCTCGGCTTCTCCCCCACTCTCGGCTCCGCTCGAGCGGGGGGACCCCCAGCGCGGGAGGGGCCCCCACCGCCGCGTTGTCGCATCACCCGAGTACATCCAGTACGCGGGTGATGTGCTCCGCCTTGCGATGCTCCCCCACTGCCTGAAGGGCGAGGGAGGTGCCCCCAGCACCGGACGCCGCGAGCTGGCTAGAGCGCGCCCTTGCGTGTCAGGTGATTGAAGAACAGCCATCCCGGCAGCACCGGCAGCCACAGCGTCAGGAGCCGGTACAGCAGCACCGCGGGCGCCGCGACCTCCTTGGGCAGGCCGACGGCGATGAGGCCGACCGTCAGCGTCGCCTCGACCGCGCCCACGCCACCCGGGGTCGGGGCCGCCGAGCCGAGCGCGTTGCCCGCGAGGAAGACGACCGCGACGCTGGCCAGGCTCAGCGTCGCCTTCTCCTCGTATCCGAACGCCCGGATGGAGGCGTCCAGGCACATGACGAAGGACGCGGTCAGCAGCAGCATGCCGCCGATGCCGGTGACCAGCTTCTGCGGGCGCTGCAGTACGTCGAGCATGCGCGGCACGACACCCGCGAACAGCGACCTCACGCGCGTGACGACGAATTTCCGCAAGAACGGCACGGACGTGACCACCAGGACGAGCACCGCGGCCGTCAGCAGGCCGGCGATGACCGTGCGGGACGGCGACAGGGACGGTGTCTTCTCGGTGCCCGTGAGATAGCCGAACGACAGCAGCATCAGGATGTGGCAGCCGAGCCCGAACAGCTGCGACGCGCCAACGCTCGCCACCGCGAGCCCCGGCCGCACGCCGGCCCGCTGCAGGAAGCGTGTGTTCAGGGCGACACCACCGACCGCCGGGGGCGCCACGATCTTCACGAACGATCCGGCGACCTGCGCGGCCACGGTGCGCGGGAACGGCACCCGCTCGGGCACGAACCCCAGCAGCGCCATCGCCGCCGCGACGTAGCTGAGCGCGGAGAAGAACACGGCCGCCGCCACCCAGCCCCACTTGGCGTTGGCGAACAGTGTGCCGAACTCGATGTGGGTGAGCTGCGTCAACAGGAAGTACGCGCCGATGGCACCGGCGATGAAGCTGATCAGTGTGCGTGGCCGTACCCGTTCAAGGCGGGCCGGCTGGACGGGCGCCTGCGGCCGGATCCGGAGCACCTGGTGGCGGATCTGGGTGAGTAGATCCTCCTCGCGCGCTTCGTCGATCGCCTCGTCGATCGCCCGCTTCTCGGCCCGCTGCTCGGCGCGTACCGCCTTCTTGTCGGGCTTGTCGGGGGCGACCCTGCTGCTGGTCTCACGGGCCTCGTCCAGACGGGCCGGCTTGGCCTGCCGGGATGCCTCCAGGACCGCTTCCCGTTCGCGGTGGGCCCGCTCCCGGGCCAGTTTCCTGAGCGTTGCGCGCGTGGAGCGCGTCAGCGCGATCGGCTGCAGCAGGGGCAGACAGTCGGCGACCGCGTCCGGGCCGAGCACGCCGACCGCGGCCGCCACCGCCCGTTCGGCACCGACCCGCAGCCCGAGCGTGGTCAGCAGCTGCGCGATGTCCATCCGCAGCACCAGGTCGCCGGCCGCGATCTCGCCGCTGCGCAGATCCGTCAGGACGACGGTGCCAGAACGGTCCACCACGATGGCGTCGCCGGCGAGTCGACGGTGCGCGATGCGCCGCGACTGCAGCGAACGCACCTGGTGCCAGGTGTCATGCAGCAGCTCGTCGGTGATCTCCTCGTCGGCCAGCTGGTCGAGGGTGCGGCCGCCGGTGTGCTCGTAGATGAGCATCACGGCGTCCGGGCCCAGCTCGGAGGTCGCGATCAGCCGGGGTGCGTGGGCGCCCGCCGCGATGGCCGCGTACGCGAGGAGCGCCTCCTGTTCCAGCGCCTGGCGCAGCGACTGCAGGCTGCGGCGGGTGGTGATCCCGCGCAGCGTCAGCCGCTGCCACAGCCGGTAGAAGAAGCCCTGGGCCTGCTGCTCACGGTCGACGACCGTGACGTCGAGGGGCGGGCCGTCCTCCAGCGTGACGAAGTAGCGCCGTCCGCGGTCGCCGTTGTCCGCCGTGTCGTACGCGTCCCTGCGGGCCGCGCTCACGGGGCGGAATCCCACGGTGCGCAGGCCCGCCATCAAGGTCCGCCCGGTGGGCCGCACGTTCGGTGAGCCGACCGCGTACAGCGTCCCCGCCGCGACGCTCCAGCCGATCAGCACCGTCAAGATGATCGAGAACGGCGTGGTGTAGCCGGTGACCAGCATCGAGAAGGCGTCGAGCAGCAGCACCACCCACAGCACGGCGCGCCAGCGCGGTCTGCGTGACATGCCCACGGCTGTCATATAGGCGATGACAGGTGCGAGGTAGCCGTGCACCGGGTCGGTCAGGACGTGGATGTCGCTGGGGGAGGGCTGGGTGAGCGCCTCCTGGATGGAGAGCGGGGCGGCCCTGGCGACCCACAGGTCTGTGGTGAGAGTTACACCGTGCGCGAGGACCGCCGCGAGGACGCCGTCGGCGATGCGCAGCCCGTCCCGCTTGATCAGCCGCTCGATCGCGAAGGCGACCGGCACCAGGAGGATCGCGATGCTCGACGCCAGACCCGCAAACTTGATCAGCTGATCGGGCGCCTGCCCCGTGCCCTTGTTGATGTCCTGTTCGAGCCCCGAGGTGGTGCCGTGAGCGAAGGCGGCGACGGCGAGCAGCACGATGATCGCGAGTACGCCCACCAGGAGGCGCATCAGATCGGAAGGGCGGTGCACGCGCGCGGGGAGCAGTGGTTCGTCGCCCTCGACCTCGTCGTTGCCGATGTCGCCACAGCCCTCGTCCGGCGCGGTCCGCCGCTCGGCGTCCGTCGCCCGGGGAGGCTTGCTCTCGTGCGCCCCCTTGTCCGGGTGGTGCTCGCTGTCGCGCGTCTTCTTGTGCGCGTCTTGTGCGCGGGACGTCTTCTCGGCGGTGTCGTTGTCGGCGCTGCGGTCCGCGGCAGCGGTGGCCGGGCGCGACGAGACCTCAGAGGTGCCCTCCGCGTCATCGGGGTGCACGCCCTGCTGATTCATCGTCTCTTCTTGATCTCGTATCACCAGTCTCCGCCCGCACGATGGTGGCATGCCCACCCGACGCACAGGGGCATCAGGGCGCAAATGCGGGGGCGCACAGTCTGCCCGAAGCGCTGCGCCGAGGCGAGGACTGTGTTCGGCCGCTGTCCGTTCCATTGTCGGTGGGGTGGGGCAGGATGGGGCGGGTGAGCGAGGAAAGCCTTCCGGCGGACGCCCTGCCGGACTACGCGGAACGGGTCCTTGACGTCACCGAACGCATCCCGCCGGGACGCGTCATGACGTACGGGGACGTGGCCGAGTGGCTCGAGCAAGAGGAGGGCGAGCGCGAAGCGCTCTCCGGCAAGGGCGTTGGTGGGAGACGGGTGGGCGGTCCGCGCCAGGTGGGCCGCGTGATGGCCCTCTACGGTGGGGCGGTCCCCTGGTGGCGGGTCATCCGCGCGGACGGAGTGCTCCTCCCGGGCCATGAGCTGGACGCGCTGGGCCACTACCGCGAGGAGGGCACCCCGCTGCGCGCAGCCGGCCGCGCCTCCGACGGGCATCTGCCGCGCGTCGACATGAAGCGGGCGCGCTGGCAGGGCGACGAACGCGCGGAAGGTCACATCTGACAGCTTCCGGCATCGGACGGGCCGGAAGGGAATCCGTGCCCCGTACGAGGGAAGCAGGGCACCCCCGTGACATGCCTTATGTTCGTGCAAGGGGAGACGCGAGTGACTCGACGGGCACGCCGGAACGGGGGGAAGCCCTGCTTCCGCAGCGCGCCCGGGCGTAGCGTCGATGGCGCGCTCCCGCCTCACCCAGCGGTCACCGCCCGTCACGCGCGATGACCCTTCCACCCTCCCCCAGCTACCGCTGGGAGGCGCCCCCAGCCCGACAACCACCCCTCGACGACGGCGCTCCGCGCCGGCAGTGACCAATGGCACGACCACCAGGACCGGCGAACCACGTGAGCTCCTCTTCCTTGACCAGGCGCCTGCCGCACCCCGTGCAGCAGGGGAACCGTGGCGCTTACCGACTGGTGCGTACCCTGCCGGACCGGGTTGACCCCCCTCGACTGGACGCAGGACAACGCGCGGTGGTTGACCACGAGGCCGGTCCGCTGCTCGTTCTCGCCGGCCCGGGCACCGGCAAGACGACCACGCTCGTCGAGTCCGTGGCCGCCCGGATCGCCCGCGGAGACGACCCGGAACGCATTCTGGTGCTGACGTTCAGCCGCAGGGCCGCCGTCGACCTGCGCGACCGGATGGCGCTGCGCACAGGGGCGGCACATGCCCCGCAGGCCACCACGTTCCACTCGTTCTGCTACGCCCTGGTCCGCGCCCACCAGGACAGCGATCTCTTCGTCGAGCCCCTGCGGCTGCTGTCCGGCCCCGAACAGGACGTGGCCGTGCGCGAGCTGCTCGCCGGCCAGCCCGAGTTGGAGCGCCTGGGCCTGGCCCACGTGCGCTGGCCGGGCGAACTGCGCGCCTGCCTGACCACGCGCGGCTTCGCCGACGAGGTCCGCGCCGTGCTGGCCCGCAGCCGTGAGCTCGGACTCGGCCCGGAGGCCCTGCGCCGCTTCGCCGAGCGCATCGGCCGCCCCGACTGGCAGGCCGCGGCCGCCTTCCTCGCCGAGTACCTGGACGTCCTGGACCTCCAGGGAGTGATCGACTACGCGGAACTCGTCCACCGCGCGGTGCTGCTCGCTCGCCGCCCCCGGGTCGCCGAGCGGCTGGCCGCCCGGTACGACGCGGTCTACGTGGACGAGTACCAGGACACCGATCCGGCTCAGGTGCGCCTCCTGCACGCCTTGGCGGGCAGCGGCCGGACCCTGGTGGCCTTCGGCGACCCCGACCAGTCGATCTACGCGTTCCGAGGCGCGGACGTGGGCGGCATCCTGGAATTCCCCTATGCCTTCCCGCGCGCGGACGGCGCACCGGCGCCCGTGGAGGTCCTCGGGACGTCCCGCCGTTCCGGCGCCGCCCTCCTGGCTGCCACGCGGCTGTTGACCCAGCGCATGCCGCTGACCCGCCTTCCGGCTCAGAAGGTGCGCGCGCACCGGGAGCTCGCCGCGGTGCGGGACGGGGGCCGCGTCGAGGTCTACACGTATCCGACGCCTGGTACGGAGATGGACAACATCGCCGACATCCTGCGCCGCGCCCACCTGGAGGACGGCGTTCCGTGGGGCGATATGGCCGTGCTGGTGCGTGCCGGAGCCCGCGCGATCCCGATGGTCCGCCGTGCCCTGACGGCAGCCGGGGTTCCGCTGGACATCGACGGCGACGACCTGCCGTTGCGCCACGAACCGGCGGTGACCCCGCTGCTGACGGCGCTGCGGGCGGTGGCGAGGGCGGCAGCGGGCGGCACGGACACCGAGCAGGCGGCACAGGAGGAGACGGAACCGGAAGTCTGGCTCGACACCGAGACCGCGCTCACTCTCCTGGCCTCCCCACTCGCGGGTATGGACGCCGCTGACGTGCGCCGCCTGGGCCGCGCCCTGCGCGAGGAGGAGCGGGCCGCAGGCAACCCCGTACCGCCGCCCTCCGGCGAGTTGCTCGCGCGTGCGCTGGCCGAGCCGGAACGCCTGGTGGCACACGACCCGGCGTACACGCGGGGGGCGCAGCGCCTCGGCGAGCTGCTCAGGAAGGCCCGCGAGCGGCTCGCGGGCGGCGGTACGGCCGAGGAGGCGCTGTGGGACCTGTGGGACGGCACACCCTGGGCCAGGCGCCTGGAGGGTGCCTCTCGACGCGGTGGTGCGGCCGGCCGTAACGCCGACCGCGACCTCGACGCCGTGTGCGCCCTGTTCGCGACCGCCGCGCGCGCGGAGGAGCGCACCGGCGGGCGGGGCGCCCTCAACTTCCTGGAGGAGATCGAGGCCCAGGACATCGCCGCGGACACGCTCACCCGGCGGGCGGTGCGCCCCGACGCCGTGCGTCTGATGACCGCGCACCGCTCCAAGGGCCTGCAGTGGCGTCTGGTCGTCGTCGCGGGCGTCCAGGAGGGCCTGTGGCCCGACCTGCGCCGCCGCGGCTCCCTGCTGGAGGCCGACCGCATCGGAGGTGACGGGCTTGCCGAACCACTCACCCCCGGCGCACTGCTGGCCGAGGAACGACGGCTGTTCTACGTGGCCTGCACACGCGCGCGTGAACGCCTGATCGTCACCGCGGTGAAGGCCCCCGCCGACGACGGCGACCAGCCCTCCCGCTTCCTCGCCGAACTCGGTGTCGAACCCATGGACGTCGCCGGCCGCCCGCGCCGCCCGCTGTCCGTCGCCGCGCTCGTCGCCGAGCTGCGTGCCACGACCGTCGACCCGAGCGCGTCCGACATCCTCAGAAAGGCCGCGGCCCTCCGGCTCGCCCGGCTCGCCGCACTCGCCGACGAGGACGGGCGGCCCCTGGTGCCGTCCGCGCACCCCTACCGCTGGTGGGGCATGTGGGACCCGACCGAGAGCCAGGTGCCGCTGCGCGACCGCGACCGGCCCGTCGTGCTCTCCGGGAGCGCCCTGGACCAGCTCGCCGGCACCTGCGCTCTGCAGTGGTTCCTGGGCCGCGAGGTGAAAGCCGACGCGCCCGCGACCGCCGCCCAGGGCTTCGGCAACGTGGTGCACGTCCTCGCCGACGAGGTCGCCTCCGGACACACTCCCGCCGACCTGGCCGTCCTCATGGAGCGCCTCGACTCCGTGTGGAACGCGCTCGCCTTCGACGCGCCGTGGAAGTCCGCGCAGGAGAAGGACAACGCGCGCGTGGCGCTCGAACGCTTCCTGAAGTGGCATGTGATGGACCGCGCCGGGCGCACGCCGCTGGTGAGCGAGCATGACTTCGACGTCACCCTTGAAGCGGGCGACTACGCAGTGCGTATCCGCGGCTCCATGGACCGCGTCGAGGCGGACGGCGAGGGCCGCGCCTACGTGGTCGACTTCAAGACCGGCAAACAGGCGCCCAGCGCCGCCGAGGTCTCCCGGCATCCGCAGCTCGCCGTCTACCAGCTCGCGGTGCGCGAGGGCGCCGTCGACGAGGCCTTCGACGGCCTGCGCCCCGAGCCGGGCGGCGCCGAACTCGTCCAGTTGCGCCAGGGGGCCGCCAAGAAGGACGGCGGCGAGAGCCTGCCCAAGGTGCAGGCCCAGGAGCCCCTGGAAGGCGAGTGGATCGGCGAGCTGCTGGCCACCGCCGCGGGCAAGGTCCTCGACGAACGCTTTTCGCCGACCACGGGGCAGCACTGCACTCACTGCGCGTTCCGGGCCTCGTGCAGCGCGCGGCCGGAAGGCCGTCACGTGGTGGAGTGAGAACGCCCGTGTGATGTACCACACCATCTGTTCTGACCAGCACTTCTTCGAGTCCGACGGGGGATCCGGACCCCGCTGTCGGTGGCCGCCGCTAGCCTCTCCGATGTGCCCGCCCGTATCACCGACCCCGAGCAGCTCAAGGAGCTCCTCGGCATTCCGTTCACCCCGGAGCAGACGGCCTGCATCACCGCACCGCCCGCCCCGCAGGTGATCGTGGCCGGAGCCGGGTCGGGCAAGACCACGGTGATGGCGGCCCGCGTGGTGTGGCTGGTGGGCACCGGTCAGGTCGCTCCCGAGCAGGTCCTCGGCCTGACGTTCACCAACAAGGCGGCCGGTGAACTCGCCGAGCGCGTCCGCAAGGCGCTCGTCAAGGCGGGAGTCACCGATCCGGACGTGATCGACCCGGACAACCCGCCGGGCGAGCCGGTGATCTCCACGTACCACGCCTTCGCGGGCCGCCTGCTGACCGACCACGGCCTGCGTGTCGGGCTCGAACCGACCTCCCGCCTGCTCGCCGACGCCACGCGCTACCAGCTCGCCGCGCGCGTGCTGCGCGAGGCCCCCGGCCCCTACCCGGCGCTGACCCGTTCCTTCCCGGACCTCGTCAGCGACCTGCTCGCCCTCGACTCCGAGCTGGCCGAGCACCTCGTACGACCGGAGGACCTGCGCGCCCACGACGCCGAACTGCTGCGCACCCTGGACGGCGTCAAGCTCACCAACGCCGACCTGCGCAAGGTCCCCGAGACCGCCGCCGCCCGTCGTGAACTGGCCGAGCTGGTCGACCGCTACCGCGCGGCGAAACGGGAGCGGGACCTCCTCGACTTCGGCGACCAGATCGCCCTGTCGGCGACCCTCGCCGGGCTTCCCGAGGTGGGCCGCGTCCTGCGTGACGAGTTCCGCGTGGTCCTGCTCGACGAGTACCAGGACACCTCGGTGGCGCAGCGCGTCCTGCTCGCCGGGCTGTTCGGCGACGGCACCGGCCATCCCGTGACCGCCGTGGGAGACCCGTGCCAGGCGATCTACGGCTGGCGCGGTGCCTCCGTCGCCAACCTCGACGACTTCCCCGAGCACTTCCCGCACGCCGACGGCCGCCCCGCCACACGGCAGGCGCTCAGTGAGAATCGCCGCAGCGGTGGCCGCCTCCTCGACCTCGCCAACGGCCTCGCCGAGCCACTGCGCGCGATGCACGCGGGCGTGGAGGCGCTGCGCCCCGCCCCCGGCGCCGAACGCGACGGACAGGTCCGCTGCGCGCTGCTGCGCACTCACGCCGAGGAGATCGGCTGGATCGCCGACTCCATCGCCCACCTCGTGGACACCGGCACGGCGCCCGGCGAGATCGCGGTCCTGTGCCGCACGGCGACCGACTTCGCGGAAATCCAGGGCGCCCTCGTCGCCCGCGACATCCCGGTGGAGGTCGTGGGCCTGTCCGGGCTGTTGCATCTGCCCGAGGTCGCCGACCTCGTCGCCGTCTGCGAGGTCCTCCAGGACCCTGGTGCCAACGCCTCCCTGGTCCGCCTCCTCACCGGCCCGCGCTGGCGCATCGGTCCCCGTGACCTTGCTCTCCTGGGACGGCGCGCCAGGCTGCTCGTGCCGCACGCGCGCGTGGGCGCCGACGACGACCCGGACCGGCGGCTCGCCGCGGCCGTCGAGGGCGTCGACCCGTCCGAGGTGATGTCGCTCGCGGACGCCCTCGACACATTCCTCGAACTGCCGATGGAGGCCGAGCGGGAGGACGACAGGCTGCCTTTCTCGCCCGACGCGCGTGTGCGCTTCGCCCGCCTCGCCGCCGAGCTGCGCGAGCTGCGCCGCTGTCTCGCCGACCCGCTGATGGACGTCCTGCACCGGGTGCTCGCCGTCACCGGCCTCGAGGTGGAGCTGTCCGCGTCACCGCACGCGCTGGCCGCCCGCCGCCGCGAGACCCTGTCGAACTTCCTCGACATCGCCGCCACCTTCGCCGCCAACGAACCGGGCACCACCCTCCTGGCGTTCCTCGGCTTCCTGCGCACCGCCGCCCAGTACGAGAAAGGCCTCGACAACGCCCTGCCCGGCGGCGAGAACACCGTCAAGGTGCTCACCGCGCACAAGTCCAAGGGTCTGGAGTGGGATGTCGTCGCCGTCCCCGGACTGGTCACCGGCACCTTCCCGAGCACCCAGGGCCGCGAGAAGTGGACCGCCCAGGGCAAGGTGCTGCCACACGCCCTGCGCGGCGACGCCGACACTCTGCCCGACGTCGAGACGTGGGACTCCCGGGGTCTGAAGTCCTTCCACGAGGCCATGAAGGAGCACCAGCTCACCGAGGAGCTGCGCCTCGGCTACGTCACCTTCACCCGCCCGCGCTCCCTGCTGCTCGGCTCCGGTCACTGGTGGGGCCCCGCCCAGAAGCGCCCCCGCGGCCCCTCGGACTTCCTTCAGGCCCTCCACGATCACTGCGCCGCCGGATACGGCGAGATCGAGGCCTGGGCCGAGCAGCCGGCCGAGGACGAGGAGAACCCGGCGCTGCGCGAGGACGCCACCGACCACGCCTGGCCGCTTCCGCTGGACGAGGCGGCCCTTGCCCGCCGCCGGGCCGCCGCCGAGACCGTACTGGCCCACCTGGAGCGGATGACGTCGCACGACGGCGCGCATCGCGCGGCCACCCACGACCCCTCCGCGTATGACGACCCGGAATGGCCTCCGCCACCGGAAGACGAAGACCTCTACGAGGAAGATCGTTACGAGGAGGAAGGCCCCTACGACGTCCTCCCCGGCGGGTCGCCCGAGGAGGACGCCTCCGACTGGGATTCCTGGACCGCCGACCGCCCGGCGGACCCGCCCCACGCGCGCGTACCGGGTGGTGACGACACCCCGGCCATCCCTCGCGCCAGGCGGCAGCACCTTGCCGAGGACGCCCCCGTGTTCACCCCGGAGGAGGCCCACGCCGTCGCCTCCTGGGACCGTGACCTGGACGCCCTCACCGGAGAGCTGCAGCGCGCCCGCGCGCGTGTCACCGACGTCCCTCTGCCGCCGTCGCTGACCGCGTCCCAGGTGTTGCGTCTGGCCGCCGACCCCGACGGGTTCGCGCAGGAACTCGCGCGCCCCATGCCACGTCCTCCGCAACCGGCCGCGCGCCGCGGCACCCGCTTCCACGCATGGGTCGAGGCACGCTTCGAGGAACTGATGCTGCCCATGCTGGAGCCGGAGGAGCTGCCCGGAACCGACGCCGAGATCGCCGACGAGCGTGACCTGGAGACCCTCAAGGACGCCTTTGAGCGAACCCCCTACGCGCACCGCACCCCCTACCGGGTCGAGGCCCCCTTCCAACTCGCTCTCGCCGGACGTGTCGTACGCGGCCGTATCGACGCCGTCTACCGCGTGGACGACGGCGACGGGACGGTGTACGAGATCGTCGACTGGAAAACCGGCCGCACTCGCACCGGAGACCCGCTCCAGCTCGCCCTGTACCGGCTTGCCTGGGCGGAACAGCAGGGCGTGCCCCTGGAGGCCGTCAGGGCCGCGTTCCTGTACGTCCGCACCGGCGAGGTCGTACACCCCGAAGGGCTTTTGGACCGGGCCGCACTGGAGCGGCTGCTGCAGGAGGGGCCTTCCGGCAGGGAACCGGCGGACCAAGGCGTGGGCGCGGGCCGATAGGCTCGTGGCCATGAGCGAGACCCCGGACAGTGCCGTCCGTACCTACATCGACGACCACCGCGCCGCCTTCCTCGACGACCTCATGGAGTGGCTGCGCATCCCGTCGGTGTCCGCGCAGCCCGAGCACGCGGCGGACGTGTGCCACAGTGCGGACTGGCTCGCCGCCAAGCTCAGCGAGACCGGCTTCCCCACCGTCGAGGTGTGGCCGACGGACGGCGCCCCCGCCGTCTTCGCCGAATGGCCCTCCGAGGACGCCCAGGCGCCCACCGTCCTCGTCTACGGCCACCACGATGTACAGCCCGCCGCCCGCGAGGACGGCTGGGCCGGCGACCCCTTCGAGCCCGTGATCCGCGAGGGACGCCTCTACGCGCGCGGGGCCGCCGACGACAAGGGCCAGGTGTACTTCCACACACTCGGCGTCCGCGCCCACCTCGCCGCCACCGGCCGCAGCGCCCCCGCGGTCCATCTGAAGCTGCTGATCGAGGGCGAGGAGGAGTCCGGCTCCCCGCACTTCCGCGCCCTCGTCGAGAAGCACGCGGACCGGCTCGCCGCCGACACGGTGATCATCTCCGACACCGGCATGTGGTCCGCGGACACCCCCACGGTGTGCACGGGCATGCGCGGCCTCGCCGAGTGCGAGATCACCCTGCACGGGCCCGAGCAGGACATCCACTCCGGCTCCTTCGGCGGTGCCGTACCCAACCCCGCCACCGCGGCCGCACGCCTGGTCGCCGCCCTGCACGACGAGCACGCGCGCGTGGCGATCCCCGGCTTCTACGACGGCGTCACCGCACTCACCGACCGCGAACGGGAACTCTTCGCCGAACTGCCCTTCGAGGAGGCGCAGTGGCTGCGGACCGCCAAGTCGGCCGCCACGCACGGTGAGGCGGGACACACCACCCTGGAGCGCATCTGGGCCCGCCCCACCGCCGAGGTCAACGGCATCGGTGGCGGCTATCAAGGCCCCGGCAGCAAGACGATCATCCCGTCCTCGGCCATGGTCAAACTCTCCTTCCGGCTCGTCGCCGGCCAGGATCCCGACCACATCGAAGAGGCCGTCCGCGCCTGGGCCGCCGACCGGCTGCCCGCCGGGATCCGGCACGAGGTCACGTTCGGCGCGGCCACCCGCCCCTGCCTGACGCCCCTCGACCACCCCGCGCTGCAGTCGGTCGTCCGCGCCATGGGCCGCGCCTTCGAGCAGCCGGTGCGCTTCACCCGCGAAGGCGGCTCCGGACCCGCCGCAGACCTCCAGGAAGTCCTCGGCGCCCCCGTCCTCTTCCTCGGCATCTCCATCCCGTCCGACGGCTGGCACGCCCCGAACGAGAAGGTCGAACTCGACCTGCTCCTCAAGGGCGTCGAGACCGCCGCCTACCTGTGGGGCGACCTGGGGGAGAACTGGCGCCATGCGGACTGACGAACTCACGGGGCGCACGGCCGCCCGGGCGGGCCGCGGGGCGGGGCACACTGGAAGGACCGCCCCGCACGGCCAAGGCCCGCCGACCCCCGTCCTCTCCAGCCGTATGTCCCGCTGAACCGCCCGCCGAACCAACCGCTGCACCGGGGGAGTTGGAAGCACTCGTGACCACCTGGACCGACCACACCGCCGACCGGCCCATCTCGCTCACCGCACCGAGCGACATTGACCGGGCCGCCCACCACCGGCTCGACGAGGCCTGGCTCGCCGCGGCGTGGAGCCACCCCACGACCCGCTGCTTCGTGGTCTCCGGTGGCCAGGTCCTCATCGACGAGACACCCGACGGCCGGACCGAACTCGTCATGACTCCCTCCTTCGAGGCACCCCTCACGGAGGCCCACCGGTACTTCCTGGGCACGGACGAGGCCGGTGTGAGCTACTTCGCACTCCAGAAGGACGCGCTCCCGGGCCGCATGGACCAGTCCGCGCGCCCGGCCGGTCTGCGCGAGGCCGGACTACTGCTGTCCCCGCGCGACGCGGGCCTGATGGTGCACGCGGTCGCCCTGGAGAACTGGCAGCGTATGCACCGCTTCTGCTCGCGCTGCGGCGAACGGACGGTCATCGCGGCCGCCGGTCACATCCGCCGTTGCCCGGCCTGCGGTGCCGAGCACTACCCGCGCACCGACCCCGCGGTGATCATGGCCGTCATCGACGAGAAGGACCGCATCCTGCTGGGCCGCCAGGTGCACTGGCCCGAAGGCCGCTTCTCGACCCTCGCCGGCTTCGTCGAGCCCGGCGAGTCCATCGAGCAGTCGGTGTGCCGTGAGGCCTTCGAGGAGGTGGGCATCACCGTCGGCGAGGTCGAGTACATCGCCAGCCAGCCTTGGCCCTTCCCTTCCAGCCTGATGCTCGGCTTCCTCGCCCGCGCCACCACCACCGACATCCACGTCGACGGCGACGAGATCCATGAGGCCCGCTGGTTCTCCCGCGAGGAATTGCGCGCCGCCTTCGAGTCCGGCGAGGTGCTGCCCCCGTACGGCATCTCCATCGCCGCCCGCCTGATCGAACTGTGGTACGGCAAGCCGCTGCCGGCGAGGAGTAGCTGACACCGGCACGCGCTCACGGCTTGGGGGCTCGGCAGCGCCCCCTTGGGCGTCGGACGAGGACACTGGCCGGAGCGGCGGACAGCACTCGACCACGCTCGCGTCGACGACAGCCTGTGTATGCGAGAAGCAGCCCCCGTCCGTGCAGGGACGAGGGCTGCCTCCCGGGAGACGAGTCAGGCGCCGAGCGCCTGCTTCACCTGGGCAAGGCTCGGGTTGGTCATGACGACCTCAGAGCCACCCTGGGTGGGGATCACCCGAACCGTGGGAACCGTCTGGTTTCCGCCGTTCGCCTTCTCCACGAAGGCCGCGGACTCCGGGTCCTGCTCGATGTTGATCTCGTTGTACGCGATGCCCTCGCGGTCCATCTGGCTCTTGAGCCGACGGCAGTAGCCACACCACGTAGTGCTGTACATCGTCACAGTGCCCGGCATGTCGGTTGCGCTCCTTTACGGCTTGGCGAGTGCGTGCTCGCTGAAAAGGCAAACGTACGTGAACCTTCCACCATTCCCGTTCCCGCCGGTGCGGGCGGGTGCGGCCCGTCACGGGCGACGCCTGCCGCATTGGTACGACTGCGCATGCCCCCCTGTGGACAACCGCCGCACCCGTCTCCGCCGACCTGGCAGCATGGCAGGGTGACAGCAGCAACGCACTCCACCCTCTTCCCGCAGGTTCCTGACTCGGCCGACGCGGTGCTCGAAGGGCTCGATCCCGAGCAGCGCGAGGTGGCGACCGCCCTGCACGGTCCGGTGTGCGTGCTGGCAGGCGCCGGCACGGGCAAGACGCGCGCCATCACCCACCGCATCGCCTACGGAGTCCGGGCCGGCATCCTTCAGCCCTCCAGTGTGCTCGCCGTCACCTTCACCAACCGCGCCGCGGGTGAGATGCGCGGCCGTCTCCGTCAGCTCGGCGCCGCCGGCGTCCAGGCCCGTACGTTCCACTCCGCCGCCCTGCGCCAACTTCAGTACTTCTGGCCGAAGGCCGTGGGCGGCGGCCTCCCCAGGATCATCGACCGCAAGATCCAGACCATTGCGGACGCCGCCGCGGCCTGTCGTATCCGCCTCGACCGCAACGAGCTGCGGGACGTCACCGCCGAAATCGAATGGTCCAAGGTCACCCGGACCGTCCCCGCCGACTACGCCGCCGCAGCCGCCAGAGCGGGCCGCGAAGCCCCCCGCGATGCCGCCGAGATCGCCCAGCTCTACGCGACCTACGAAGACCTCAAGCGTGACCGCGCCGTCATCGACTTCGAGGATGTCCTCCTCCTCACCGTCGGCATCCTTCAGGACCGGCATGACATCGCGGAGGAGGTCCGCGCCCAGTACCAGCACTTCGTCGTCGACGAGTACCAGGACGTCAGCCCTCTCCAGCAGCGCCTGCTGGAGTTGTGGCTCGGTGACCGGGACAGCCTGTGCGTCGTCGGCGACGCCAGCCAGACGATCTACTCCTTCACCGGTGCCACCCCCGACCACCTCCTCGACTTCCGCACCCGTCACCCCGGAGCCACCGTTGTCAAACTCGTCCGCGACTACCGCTCCTCACCCCAGGTCGTCCGCCTGGCCAACGGTCTCCTCTCCCAAGCCCGCGGCCGCGCCGCCGAACACCGTCTCGAACTGATCTCCCAGCGTGCCCCCGGCCCCGAGCCCGTCTTCGCCGAATACACAGACGAGCCCGCCGAAGCCGAAGGCGCCGCCCGCCGCATCCGTGACCTGATCGCCACCGGCGTGCCCGCGGCCGAGATCGCGATCCTGTTCCGCACCAACTCCCAGTCCGAGATCTACGAACAGGCCCTCGCGGATGTCGGAGTCCCCTACCAACTCCGTGGCGCTGAAAGGTTCTTCGACCGCCCCGAGGTGCGCAAGGCAGGTATCGCCCTGCGTGGCGCGGCCCGCTTCGGAGCCAATGACTCCCTCCTCGACGACGCCGTGGACCTCCCCTCCCAGGTGCGCGCCGTGCTCTCGGGCGAAGGCTGGACCCCCACCCCGCCGGCGGGCTCCGGAGCCGTCAGAGAGCGCTGGGAGTCCTTGGCCGCGCTGGTGAACCTCGCCCAGGACTTCGCCGCGACCAAACCCGGCGCCACCCTCGCCGACCTCGTGGCGGAGCTCGACGAGCGGGCGAACGCCCAGCACGCCCCGACGGTGCAGGGCGTCACCCTCGCCTCTCTGCACTCGGCCAAGGGCTTGGAATGGGACGTCGTCTTCCTCGTCGGTGTCGCCGAGGGCATGATGCCGATCGCCTACGCAAAGACCGACGAGCAGATCGAGGAAGAACGCCGTCTCCTCTATGTAGGCATCACCCGCGCGAGGGAACACCTCCATGTCTCCTGGGCCCTGTCCCGCTCACCCGGCGGTCGCCCCGGTAGACGGCCCAGCCGCTTCCTCGACGGACTGCGCCCCGGCTCCACCGCCGCGACGGGCCGCACGGCCGCGCCCGGTGCCGGAGGCGTCGTTCGCGGCTTCAGCACCGCCGCCCCGGCCGTCCTGTCACGCCGTACCAGCAGGACCCCGGCCCGTTGCCGAGTCTGCGGGCGCACGCTGTCCGACCCCGGTGAGATGAAGTTGATGCGCTGCGACGACTGCCCCTCCGACATGGACGAGGGCCTCTACGAGCGGCTGCGCGAGTGGCGGGCAGTGCAGGCGAACCGCAGCGGGCAGCCCGCGTTCTGCGTCTTCACCGACAGAACGCTGATCGCGATCGCCGAAGCGGTTCCCGGCGACGCGGGCGAGCTGGCACGCATCTCAGGGGTAGGAGTCCGCAAGCTCAACCGCTACGGCACCGACGTACTGGCCATCTGCGCAGGCCGGGACGGTGCAGGAGAAGACGAAGACGGCTGATACGAACTCGTCGAAAAAATAGTTTGCGCATGCCCCAGCAATCCCCATAGGTTCTTAGCCACGGGAGCAGAGGCCTTCTCGAAGGCCCTGTTTTCGTGCTGTACTTACCTATCCGCCGGACTGGCTCACCCCAGTCCCCCCAAGGCGCCGAGAGGAGGCGATTCCAGTGATCAGCATCAACACCAGCTCCACCTGCACCGTCAAAATGACCGATCGCTCGGTCGTCTCCACGTGCATGCTCGGCGTCTCGAACCTGGGCACTGGTCTGTCCGGCATTCGTGCCGTGCGTCCGGCGTCCTCTCTGTCTCTCGCGGGTCTTCCCATCCGTGAGCGCAATGAGCGACCGACCAAGGCACTGGAAGCAGTAGCGGCACAGGCGCAGGCCTATGCCTTTGCGGCAGCCGGTGCCGGATTCCGGAAGCAGGCAACGCAGCACCACCTGATGTGGGCCTTCCGTGGGCCAGAACCCTGGAGTGATCCAGCCTGATCGCCGATCAGGCCGGCGCCTTCAGGGCCGCGGAACCCCATCCGGGATCCGCGGCCCTTCTGTTTTCCCTGAACGGGGACGGCAGAACGAAGGGGCCTCGGGACAAGAAAAGAACCCGGTACCAAAGCCGCCACCCGGTCCCACCGGACCGGAACGACCAGACGAGGAAGACGAACCGTGCAACTCGAAGCGCACGCCCCGTCCGTACCGCCTTCCGAAACGATCTCCCCGCCCGGCCTCACGGAGGACTCCACCTTGACTCCGCTCACCACGCTCACCGCGCTCGACGACGCCATCGAGAACCTGGGCGTACCCGTCCCCTGCCGCTCCTACGACCCGGAGGTCTTCTTCGCCGAGTCGCCGGCCGACGTCGAGTACGCCAAGTCCCTCTGCCGTACCTGCCCGCTGATCGAGGCCTGCCTCGCCGGCGCCAAGGAACGGCGTGAGCCCTGGGGCGTCTGGGGTGGCGAACTCTTCGTCCAGGGTGTCGTTGTCGCCCGGAAGCGGCCGCGTGGTCGCCCGCGCAAGAACCCGGTCACGGCATGAACACCGCAGGAACGATCGACCGCCCCCTCACGCACGACCCCGAGAAGCAGGCCCCGATGAAGCCGTCCACCAGCGAGCCCACAGGCTCCGCGACCCCAGACTTCACCACCTCCGGCGCGAACGCCTCGCGTCAGAACAGGACTCGTGAGATGCAACTCATCCCAGAAGCCTTGGCTCGCGCGCATATGCGCGAGCGGCTGCATGAGGCCGATCGGGAGCGCCAGGCCGTGCGCCTGGTGGTGGCCCGCCGGATGCAGCGCCGGGCCGAGCGCGCGTCGCTGCGCGCCCGCCGTGCGCTCGCCATGGCCGTTATGCAGTAGCTGGTGGCCATCACCAGCACGAACCCTTCGCGGGGGCCGGTCCGCTCGGACCGGCCCCCGCGGTGCGTTGCGATAGCCGAACCGCGCCCGCGGGGTATATCGCCACCGGGGTGACGAGTCTTCCCGGCGACGGTGACGACCGTGGCTCCGTGCGCTCGCGCGGCACCGCAGAGGCCCATTACCTCGTGTGCGCTCGCGGCGGCGCCCCGGCCGACGACACCCCGTTCCCCGGACCTGCCCCAGGGAGAACCGCGCCTGGCACTCCTTATGCGACGACTGAGCCCGCGCCCGCATCAGGGTGATCGAGCGGCGGCCGGATTCGGTCTGGTGGTAGTCCGCTCAGGCCTCCGCCGCAGGTTCCTCCTCCAGCAGGAAGCCCGGCAGCCACTCCTCCAGTTCGTCGCGCAGGCGGACCGTGGCGCCCAGTTGGCACAGCACGCCGATTGTGCTCAAGGTCACGCGATGTATGAGGAGGTAGGCCGGCGGCAGGTTCAGCCGTTTGCCCAGCTGGTACGCGGGGGAGCGCGGGTCGGAGATACGGGCCGCCTGGCTGCGCATCCAGCCGCGAGTGAAGGTGAACTCGCCGGCCCGGGCCGGTTCGATGATCGGGAGGAGATAGTCGAGGACCGCATCCGGGTCGAGTTCGATGGATTCCTTGACGAAGCCCTCCTCGCAAAGGAGTTCGTAGACCGACTGGGCGTCGCCCTCCAGGGTCATGCGCAAGGAGTGGCCGATCGGGGTCGGCAGGCCTCCTGGCAGGCGATCGACCGTGCCGAAATCCAGGACGCCCAGGCGCCAGCTGTCCTTCTGGGTCGCACCGTCCGGGCCGGGCAGGAGGCGGAAGTTGCCCGGGTGCGGGTCGGCGTGAAGAAGGCCCGTACGGGCCGGGCCTGAGAAAAGGAAACGAGCCAGCAGTTGGCCGGCGCGGTCCCGTTGTTCCGGGGACCCCTCGGCGATCACCTCCGACAGCGGTATGCCGTCGATCCACTCGGTCACCAGGATCTGCTCGCACTGGTGCACCACCGCCGGCACCATGACGTCCGGGTCGTTCGCGAACTCCTCCGCGTGCGCCTGCTGCGCCTGCGCCTCCAGGCCGTAGTCCAGCTCCTCGGAGACCCGGTCGCGCAGCTCCGCGATCAGCGGCTTGATGTCCATACCCGGGATCAGGGGGCCCAGCAGACGGGCGAAACGGCTGAGTTGGTTCAGGTCGGAGAGCAGTGCCTCGCCCGCGCCCGGGTACTGCACCTTGACCGCCACCTCGCGGCCGTCGTGCCATACCCCGCGGTGCACTTGGCCGATCGAGGCGGCCGCCGACGGCTTGTCCTCGAACTCCAGGAACAGTTCCCGCCAGTTCGCGCCGAGGCGCTCCTCCAGTACCGCGTGCACCGTGCGCGTAGGCATCGGCGGGGCCGCCTCCTGGAGCTTCGTCAGAGCGGCACGGTACGGCCCGGCGACCTCCTCCGGGAGTGCCGATTCGAAGACGGACAGGGCCTGCCCGAACTTCATCGCGCCGCCCTTGAGCTCGCCGAGCACCTTGAACAGCTGCTCCGCCGTGCGCTGTTGGAGTTCGCGGCCGACGATCTCCGCGGACTCGCCGACGATCCGTTTGCCTAGCCCCCAGGTCGCCCGCCCGGCGAAGCCGAGCGGGAGTGCGGCGAGCTTGGCGGTTCGGGTGACCGCCTTCCGGGGAAGATCAGACATGCGCCCTCCAAGTCGCAGACTGCCGTGCCGCGTGTGCCTTGCGGGACAAGTTCCTCAATGGCTGTTGCTCCACCATTGTCTCGTGTGCGCCCCCGTCCTTTGAGGTGTGTTCTCCCTTACTTTTCTCCGCGGCGCCGCACCCGCATGCGGGATGCGCCCACACCAGTCGCGCGTGCCAGTCGAGCCGGGGCACGGAGGCTTCCCAGCGTGCGCCCGCGCTGGAGGGCACCTCGCCGTCGAGGAAGGCGAGTGCGTGCCCGGCGGCGACACCTGCTACGGCGGTCGACAGAGCGAGATCGCACGCCTGGACTGGCTGCGGGCGCCCGGAGCGCCACTGGGTGACCAGCCGCGCCCAAGTCTCGTCCCGGTCGGCGCGCCCCCGGTCGAGGCAGCCCGCGCAGCCTGTGTCGCCCGGCAGGACGAAGGGGCCCACGACTCCCGTGCCCTCCACGACACCGGCGTACAGATGAGGCGTACCGGAGACGATCAGCGGTGCGGCGGCCAGGGGGTCGGGCGCGTGGACGTGGAGGCCGTCGCGCGAGGCGAGGATCACCAGGGAGTAGCCGAGTTCGGCGTCACCGCGGGAGGAGCGCCGCGAGGCGCGCTCGCGGCGCGGTGGCCGGCCGGATGCGGCCGCTCGCACCGTACGGCGGGCCGCCTCCTCTCTGCGCTCGCCGATAGAGTCGGCCGGCAGACCGCCCGGTGCCACGTCCCACGGCTCGACGCGGCCAGTGTCGCGCACATCGACCTCGCCGACGCCCGCGCCCGCCAACAGCGAGGCGAGGACGACCCCCACCCGGCCCGCCCCCCGGACCTGGACCCGAAGGGAGCGTCGGGCGGCCAGGCGTCGGGCGGGCTCACCCGGCGCGCGGGCGACCAGGGACAGCGACGCGAGGTCGGGGCGAAGGCGGTCCAGGACGGCCGCATCGGCACGGAGGGCATCGGCCTGGGGGCCACCGCCCGTCGCATCGTCCAGCAGACCCGAGCCGGACAGGTTGTCCACCAGTGCGTCAACGTGGCCGTCTGGCAGCCCCATGCCGCGGGCCTCCTCGCGCAGCAGCGGCATCCCGCGGGTGCCGTCGAGCAGCGCGAGGAAGCTGCCCGTCGCCGTGTCCACAGGACCCAGCACCATCGCGTGTGCGGGTGCCATGCCGAACTGCACGGTGTTCAGATCCCGCCAGCCGCGCCGCAGCGCGGGCTTCACCATCGGATGCATGACCGGCTCCCCGTAGTGCGAAGTATGTTCCTGTCGGTCAGCGGATCTTCCGGTCCGTCGACGCTTGCCAGCATGCCGGGGTCTGGTGGGAGCGTGCCGAGAGTTGTCCACAGGCGCGGGTGTTCGTCGTACGAATCCAGCGCTCGGGGTGCCGATCGGCAGGGAAGTGTCCCAGAGGCAGGACTTCTTCCGAGCGCAGCGGGTAACGTCGGGGCGTGCCCGCCGACCCACTGCACCGCGCCGGAAAGACACAGCGCAGCACGACGAGCCAGCCGCCGAGCGGCTCGGAGGCGAGCCCGATCGAGGTGCGCAGGAGCACGCGACGCCGCAGAACGGTCTCCGCATACCGCGAGGGTGATCGCACCATTGTGCTCATCCCGGCTCGGATGTCCGAGGCGGAGGAGCAGCGCTGGGTGACCGTCATGCTCGACAAGCTGGCCGCCCAGGAGAGCAAGCGGTCCATCGGCGACGCCGAGTTGGCCGAGCGGGCCGAGCGGCTGTCGGCGCAGTACTTCGGCGGGCGGGCGCGGCCCGTCTCGGTCCGCTGGGTCACCAACCAGAACACGCGCTGGGGCTCGTGCACCCCGGCCGAGGGCAGCATCCGTCTGTCGCACCGATTGCAGGGCATGCCCGAGTACGTCGTCGACTACGTCCTCCTGCACGAGCTCGCGCATCTGCTCGTACCGGGGCACGGGCCGCGCTTCTGGCGGCTGCTGGAGGCGTATCCACGCACGGAACGCGCCCGTGGCTATCTCGAAGGGGTGGTCGCGGCCGGCCGGCTGCCCCATCAGCCCGCGCAGCGCGCTGAGTAGAGGCGGCCGCAGCGCACCGGCCCTGCCGCGCGCGGACCGTTCGCAACCGCTCGCACCGGCGCGCACCGCGCGCCGGGCGGACGCCACCGGAGCGTGCAGAGGCGGTTGTGTACCGGGTTTGTACCGGCTCCGTCCCCTTCGGGATTTTGCCGTTAGCCTGGCGCGACGCACTCGCATTCGGGATGGGGGACGGTCGTTACGCATGGCCAGGGAATTCCAGCGCGGCCACAAGGCCAGGATCAGTGACCTCACCGCGGGTACGGATCTGTACGTGGGCGTGCAGATCTCCGCGCCCGGACTGACCTTCGACATCAGCTGCTTCGGTCTGGACGCCGACGAACGACTCTCGGATGACCGGTACTTCGTCTTCTTCAACCAGCCGAAGACGCCCGAGGAGGCTGTTCAGCTGCTCGGTCCGCAGGCGGGTGACACGGAGTCCTTCCGGGTCACGCTCACCAGGATCCCGCCGCAGATCCAGAAACTGTCGTTCACGGCGACGATCGACGGCGCCGGGCAGATGTCGCAGGTCGGTTTCGGATATCTGCGCATCGTCGCGGGCGGCGAGGAAGTGGCCCGCTATCCGTTCAACGGCGCGGAGTTCACCACCGAACGCGCCGTCATGCTGGGCGACTTCTACCTGAAGGACGTCTGGCGGTTCGCCGCGGTCGGCCAGGGCTTCGACGGCGGACTCGAAGCGCTGCTGAAGAACTTCGGCGGTCAGGTCCTCGAGGAGGAGGCCCCCGCTCCGCAGCAGCCGCCGACCGCCGCCCCGGGGTTCGCCCCGCCGACCCAGGCCGCCGCGCCGCCCGCGTTCGCCGCCCCGGCCGCGCCTGCGCCCGCCCCGGCCGAGCCCGCTCCAGTTCCGCAGCTCGCTCCCGCTCCGGCCACGCCCGTCCCGCAGCAGCCGCAGCCCGCCCCGCCCCCGGTCGCCACGCCCCCCACCCCGGCGCC